>NZ_JBFRFO010000005.1:0-383248 GCF_052114865.1 Hyphomicrobium sp. 2TAF46
GTGGTGTCGGAGCCGTGGCCGGCGGCGCGGCCGCCGCCGCACGGGGCGGCGCCGCGATGGCGGGCGGCGCGTCCACCGCCTACAGCCTCGGTGCGGCGGGTCAGTCGGGCGCGGCTGGCGTGGCTTCCGGCCTCGGCGGCGTCGCCCGCGCCGCCGGCAGCGGGGCGACTTCGCCGCTGCGCCGCGCCGCGGCCAGCATGAAGTCGAGCTTCTCGGAGGGCGGCAAGACCGCGTTCGAGGCGACGGGCGGTTCGTCGACCATGGGCTCGATCGGCGGCGGCGCGACGGACGCAGCCTCGTCGGCGGCCAGTGACGCGCCGCCCGCCTGGGCCCGCCGCATGAAACGCTCCCAAGCCCTCAGCCACGGCGTGACGGCCGCCGCGCACGCGGTGCGCAGCGGCGACAGCCATGGCGGCGGCTCCTCCATCAACCTCTCCGAAAGCGACCGCTGATGTTCAAAAGACCTTCCACACACTACGGCAAGACCCCCGAGCCCGAGACGCCCTACCAACGCGCCGCCCAGGTTTGGGATGACCGGATCGGCGGCGCCCGCGTCCAGGCCAGGAACTGGCGGCTGATGGCCTTCGGCTCGCTGATCCTGTCTGCCGGGTTCGCGGCCGCGCTCGTCTGGCAATCGGCGCGCGGCACGGTCGTGCCCTGGGTGGTGCAGGTCGACCGGCTCGGCCAGGCGCAGGCGATCGCGCCCGCGGTCGCGGACTATCGTCCCACCGATCCCCAGATCGCCTTCCATCTCGCGCGCTTCATCGAGCAGGTCCGCTCGATCCCCGCCGACCCGATCATCGTCCGCCAGAATTGGCTGCGCGCCTACGATTTCACCACCGATCGCGGCGCCGCGGCGCTCAACGACTATGCACGCTCGAACGACCCCTTCACCAAGGTCGGGCGGATCCAGGTCGCGATCGACGTCTCGAGCGTGATCCGGGCGTCGCCGGACTCGTTCCGCGTCGCCTGGACCGAGCGCCGCTACGAGAACGGCCAGCTCGCCGAGACGAGCCGCTGGACCGCCATCCTCACCATCGTCGTGCAGGTCCCGAGCAATGCCGACCGGCTGCGCGCGAACCCGCTCGGCATCTACGTCAACGCCATCAACTGGTCACGGGAGCTTGGACAATGAAGCCGTCTTTCCGTAGAGCCGGAAACCCGGCTTTCCGCACGTCCACAATCGCGGCTTTGCTGCTCTCAGCAACCACGCTCGCCGGCTGCGCCACCACGCAAAAGCCGCCCGAGATTTCGTATGACGACGCCGCGCCCGCAGTGCAGACGGTTGATCCGCCTGCGCCGGTCCAGGTCGTGGAGCTGCCACGCCCGCTGCCGTTGCCCGGCCAGATGAAGCCGGTAGAGGAACGTCGCCGGACGCCCGAGCCGACCGATCCTGCCGCGCGGGTCAACCAGGCCAATGCCGCCGCGCGGGTGCAGCCGGTTCGCGACGGCTTCATCAACGCCATGCAGGTCTATCCGTGGACGCAGGGCGCGCTCTATCAAGTCTATACCGCCGTCGGGCAGATCACCGACATTGCGCTCCAGCCCGGCGAACAGCTCGTCGGCTCGGGGCCGGTGGCCGCCGGCGACACGGTGCGCTGGATCATCGGCGACACCCAGAGCGGCTCCGGCGCGACCACCCAAGTCCATATCCTGGTGAAGCCGACCCGTGCGGACCTGATGACGAACCTGGTCATCAACACCAACCTGCGCACCTACCATATGGAGCTGCGCTCCACCGAGCGGACCTATATGGCGTCGGTCTCCTGGCAGTATCCGCAGGATCAGCTGATCGCGCTTCGCCGCCAGAACGCGCAGGCCGAGGCGGCGCGGCCGGTCGCTACCGGCGTCGACCTCGCCAACATCAACTTCCGCTACGCCATCGAGGGCGACCGCGCGCCTTGGCGGCCGCTGCGCGCCTATGACGATGGGCGGCAGGTGTTCATCGAGTTCCCCCGGGGCATCGCCCAGGGCGAGATGCCGCCGTTGTTCGTGGTCGGCCCTGAGGGCAACACGTCCGAGCTCGTGAACTACCGCGTTCGCGGCAACTACATGATCGTCGATCGCCTGTTCGCGGCCGCCGAGCTGCGGTTGGGCGCCGGCGATCGCCAGAGGCGGGTTCGCGTTACCCGCACCGACGGGAGGCCCACATCGTGAGCGAGCCGCAGTCCCCGAAAGACGAGACGGCGCCGCTGACGGGGGCCGCCCCGGAGGCTGCCTCGACCATGCGGCTGCGCGCCGAAGCACCAAGGGTCACGCGGCTGTCACGCAAGGTGCTCGCCGGGATCGGGCTGGTCGCGAGCGTCGGCCTCGGCGGCGCCCTGATCTACGCGCTTCAAACCCGCGACGGCGGCAAGGCCTCCGAGGAGCTCTATTCCACCGACAACCGCTCGACCGCGGACGGCTTGGCGAGCCTCCCGCGCGACTACAGCCGGGTTCCGCAGCTCGGACCACCGCTCCCAGGCGATCTCGGTCGCCCAATCCTCGACGCGCAGAACCGCGGCCAACCGGTGCCGGTGCCCGGCATCGCCACGCCGAACCCCGGCCTCAGCGCCGAGGAGCAACGACGTCTCCAGGAGATCGAGACCGCGCGCACTGCCAAGCTCTTTGCCGGGACGGAGGGCCGTCCGCTGTCATCGCCGGCAGCCGGCGTTGCCTCTGTCGCGCCCCCACCGGCGCCCGATCTCACAGGCCTCGGGCTGGCGCCGCAACCCGCCACACCCACAGCGCAGGATCGGCAGCTCGCCTTCCTCAATGCCGCCGCCGATCGGCGCACGGTCGCCCCCGACCGCGTCGCCGCGCCGGCGTCGCCGAACATCCTGCAGGCGGGCGCGGTCATCTCCGCCGCGCTCATTACCGGCATCCGTTCCGACCTTCCGGGCCAAATTGCAGCCCAGGTGACCGAAAACATCTATGACAGCCCAACCGGACGTACCCTGCTCGTGCCACAAGGCACGCGCATCATCGGCCAATACGACAACAACGTTCAGTTCGGTCAAAGCCGCGTGCTGCTGGTCTGGAACCGGCTGATCTTCCCGAACGGCCGGTCAATTGTGCTCGAGCGTCAGCCCGGTGCTGATGCGGAAGGCTACGCCGGTCTTCAGGACGGCGTCGATTATCATTGGTGGGATCTCGCCAAGGCGGCTGGCCTCTCCACGTTGCTAAGCGTCGGCGCCGAGCTCGCGACCAACGATGAGAACCGCCTGATCCAGGCGATCCGCAACGGCGGACAGGACACCATCAATGACGCCGGCCAGCAGATCGTCCGCCGTCAGCTCAACGTCGCGCCGACGCTTACGATCCGACCGGGATTCCCCGTACGGGTCATCGTAACGCGCGACCTTGTTCTCGAGCCCTATGGAGGTTGACCATGGCGAAGCTGAAACTTGGCGCCCTCGACGACGACAAGCCGGTTAAGGCGTCGGTCGAACTGCCGGCGACCGTCCATCGGAACCTGATCGCCTACGCCGAGGTGCTCGCGCGCGAGACGGGTCGGCCTGTCGGTGATCCGATCAAGCTGATTTCACCGATGATCGAGCGGTTCATGGCGACCGATCGAGCGTTCGCAAAAGCGCGTCGGACAACAGGTAGCTGAACCGCATTCGACGACATTGTAATTGATTCAAGACTTAGGAATCGACGCGTGACCTTGCGAGCCCTTGGGGCGCTGACAGCGACTTGGCGAGGCTGAGCAATCGTCTCAAGGCCGGATTGTCGTTTCGCGGAGACCATACGGCACAGAACGTGAGGAGATCGTCCGAGAGCGGCCGGTAAACAACACCGGGGAAGCGCGTCGCTATGGTCGCTTCGCTTGTCAAAGTCAGACCTCGCCCAAGGGCCACGAGGTGCATCAGATTATCTCGCCCAACGCGATGGCTCTCAATGCTCGGGTGACGACCGAGGTCAGCGAGGTGCTTGATGAGATAGTCGTGGATTTCGGGCCCGGGGTCGGTATCGCTGATGATGAAGTGTCGCTCGTATAGGGCCGCCCACGAAATAACCGCCATCTTCGACAACTCGTCACCCAGGGGGACTGCCACATAAACGCGTTCCGTCCAAAGCTGTGCCACATCACAGCCCTCCGCGCTCGGTTCGCCAGTGAGAAACGCAACGTCAAGTTCAAGCCGCTGTATCGCGTTGATGTGCGTAGACGGTCCGCCCTCGACAAGGTCGGGTCGGATGGCCGGATGTGCCGCAATGAAGCTGCGCAGCAGATCAGCGAGGAATCCGGAAGCAAGAGAAGAGAATATGCCGATCCGGACAGCTCCAGCCTCTCCACGCCCGTGCGAGCCGGCATCCATCGCTGCATGACCAATATGCCGCAGGGCCTTGCGTGCCCGGACGAGAAACTGGTTGCCTGCATGGGTGAGTTGAACGCCCCCGTGATGGCGGACAAACAGTGCTGCGCCGATCTCATCCTCAAGGTCGCGCACGCGGCGGCTAATAGCGGACTCGTGGACTCCCATTGCTTTAGCGGCGCGCCGGAAGCTCCCCCGCTCGGCGGCTGCAACCATGTAGCGAAGATGCCGAAGCTCCATCCTTTCAACGCCTCCTGTCATCTCTCGAGGCGCAGGCTCAATCCTTGTCGACGGACTCGACGGCGCCGCTGTCGGGTTCCGCGTAATAGGAGCTCAGCGCTGATCGGCATCGTGCTGTCGACAGGTGTTTCAATATTTCGAGGTCGTTGAGGACATCAAAGGGGTTCCGATCAAGTGCGCTACGCAGCGCGTCCTTTAGCCACTTGCTCATACCAGGGTGCGACAGGACCCATTCGATCATCGAGTCGGTGTCTGCTGGGCCGTCGCGGGGCTTTCCGACTTCTGCCATGTGGACCTCCTCTCTCGACTGACCTCAGGGGTTGCAATCGCCGCATTGACCTGGGTCCGCCGTCGTCGCTGCGACGGGGCGCTCGATCCGATGACCACAGCCCTCGCACGAAAGCACGTCCGCCTTGATCGCCAGAGTTGGCCCGCCGCACCACGAACAGGGCAGACCGGAAAGCCGCTCGGTTACCGCGAATCCGGGCGCCGCGCACACGGGACACTTGCTGCGGAACCGGCGGACCAGATCGAGGGTGGCGGCTTTGATGGCGCGCATGCGGGTCGGGTTGCGATGGGCTCGCATGTCGGTCTCGACGAAGGCCGCGCCGCACATCGCGATCGTCTGAGTCACAGCGTTGTCGAGGTCCGCCGCGCTGGCGATGTCCTTGATGAGCGCGCGGCCAGGCGCCGGCTCACCGTCGATGCAGCCGATGACGATCACGCCATGACCGGGGAACTGGGCCCGCTCGCAAAATGCGCGCGCGCTGGGCAAGTCTGAAACAACCGCGTGACTGAAGTTGGTGGTCAGGCTCGCATGACGACCGATGAGCTCAATCCCGCGCGCGCGATCGGCCAGGACGACGATCTCGCGGGCGAGCGGCGCGAACGGGATGTAAGGATGAGGGCCGAAACTGCCTTCGCTGGCCAACGCGAACTGAGCGTCGGGCGCTTCCGCGAACGCCGCCGCGATCTTGGCCCGCGCGGCATCGAGCTGCGAGCCGGTCCGCTCGACGTCCCGGCTGAAGGTCCCAAACCGGTCAGTATCGATGCCGCTGCTTACCCTGACGCGCACGCCGAGCGATCGTTCCAGCAGCGGCGCGATCACCCGCTCCTTGGCGTGCATCGTCGCGAGCATCGCCAGTTCATCGTCGTAGGGGCGCGGAGCGGCCGGCATGACTAGAAATACCCCTCCCGCTTCTTCTGTTCGAGCGAGCCGCCGTCCTCGCCGTCACTGATCCGGCCCTGACGTTCCGATCCCGTGGCAGCCAACGTCTCCTGAACGACTGAGCGGAGGTCGGCCGCGTCGGATTCGACCGCCGCCGTCACCGGCCAGCAGCCGAGCGTCCGAAAACGCACGGTCTTGGTTTGGACGGTTTCGCCGGCCCGCAGTCGCATGCGGGGCTCATCATCGACGACGATCAGCCCGCCGCCCCTCTCGACAACCGGCCGGGGCGCGGCGAAATAGAGCGGCGCCAGCGCGATGTCGTGTGTCAGCGCGTAGGTCCAGACGTCGGTTTCGGTCCAGTTCGAGAGCGGGAACACCCGCGCCGACTGATCCTTGCCGAGCCGGGTGTTGTATAGGTTCCAGAGTTCGGGCCGCTGTTGGCGCGGATCCCAGACATGGCCGGCGCTCCGAACGGAAAACACCCGCTCTTTGGCCCGCGACTTCTCTTCGTCGCGGCGCGCCCCGCCGAAGACGAAGTCATAGCCGCCCTGGTCCAGCGCGGCCTTGAGCGGCTCGGTGCGCATCTCCAACGTATAGCGATCGCCATGATCGAACGGGTTGAGACCGGCGGCGCGCGCCGCCTCATTGGCGTGGACGATCAACTCGAAGCGATGCTCTCGCGCGAAGCCGTCGCGGAAGTCGAGCAGCGACTGGAACTCCCAGGTCGAGTCGATGTGGAGCAGCGGGAACGGAGGCCTTCCCGGGAAGAAGGCGCGCAAGGCGAGGTAAGCGAGCACGGTCGAGTCCTTGCCGGCCGAGAACAGCATCACCGGCTTGCGCGCTTCGGCGACGGCTTCGCGCAGGATGTGGATCGCCTCCGATTCCAGTCGCGCGAGGTGGGACAGCCGTGCGGTCATGCGGCGGCTTCCCATTGAAGCCCACCGACGTAGCGGCGGATCACCCGGCCTTCATCGGCCAGCCGGAAGAGGTGAACCCAGCCGTTGTCGACGAGATGACGAACGCCCGCGTGCTTCTCGATGACGCCATTCAGCGCGTCTTCGGGGGCTGCGATGAAGACGTTGAGCCGCAGCGGTTCATGCACGAAGCGCTCGCCGTCGTGGACCGACTGCCAGGGCAATCCCACCTTGAGGTCACCGGAGTTGCCCTCCAGCACCCCCAGCTGCCCGACGACGTTGTGCAGCACCTTGTTGCCGCTGCCGAAGGCGCGGTTGTTCACGGTCGAGCCGTAATATTGCAGGTTGATCCAGCTCGCGACGACCATCGGCGCGGTCATGATCAGTTCGAGCACGCCGAACCCGTCGTCCTTGCGCCAGTCATAGTCGTGCAGGAAGGCGCGGCCGCCGAGATCGAGCCCGCGCGTCCGTGACCGCGGCGCGGCGATGAAGGCGGCGTTGCCCGCGAGCCCCCATTCGGGACGGACCTGCGCCCAGTCGCGGCTACGCGCCTTCACCGCACGATCAACGTCCCTGGTCTTGTCGATTCCGAGCCCCAGCGCGCGTTCGGCGCGCGCCAGCGACGAAGCCTTCGCCAGCGCCCTGCGCAGAGCGGCGAGATCGGCGGCGTGGGACGCGGGGAGATCGTCCGCGTCGAAGATGTGGACCTCGTCGGTGGTCGTATCGTGCAGGCAGCCCAGGAACCAGGTGTCCTCGGGGATATCGATTCCCTTGCCGGCGAGACCTCTGCGCACGCCCGGATCGTTGAGGATGGCGGCGGCGACCCGTGCGTTCGCCTCGCCGGTGTGGCCGCCGCACGCGCCGCAATCGAGCCCCGAGGCATGGGGATTGTTGACGGTCGTGCTGCCGTGCCCGGTGAGCAGGACCAGGCGCGCGAAGTCTTGCGTCATCGACATCGCGCGCAGGACGGCCTCGGCCATGGCGACACGCTGCGCGTCGTCGAAGCCGGTGAGCCGGCCAGCCACCGCGCGGGGATCTAGACGCGGGCCCACCCGATCGATGACGCTCTCGTCGAGGCCATCGGTATTGGGGTCGCTGACCGTCCGGGTCAGGCGCGCGCTGTCGCCGACGAGCTTGCCGGCGAACAGCAACCCCGCCGTCTCGACATAGGTGAAGGAAGACACCGCCGAGAGCTTGAACGCCTTCCACGCCTTCGCCGCGCGGCGGCGCAGCAGGCGCCGGTTGAGGATCTCCGCCTCCTCGGGCTCGGAAGCACCGGCGACCGCCTCGCAGACGACGAAGGCGGGTTTGAGCAGCACCGGGCATTGCGCGCCGCCGGTGTCGCGGCCGATCGGCACATATTCGATTGGGAAGCCGAAGAAGCCGGCGAAGCCGATCGTCTCGGCGTCGGGGCAGACCGTCTCGAGCGCGCGCCGATAGACCTCGGAGCGCACGTCGATGCAGAACGCCGCCTGGAACGCCTTGCGCACAGCCTTTGAGGGCACGGGGGATGCGAGGTGCTGCCCGAGCCGCGCCAGTAACTGGCGCTGATACCCGGCCTCATAGGCTTCGTGCAGCATCAGATCGACGACCAGCTCCGGATCGTCGCCAAGGCGCTCGTCCTCCGGCAGCGCGGTGGCCTCTGCCATCGCCTTCGACCATGCCGCCCTAAAATCCGGGTCGGCGCGTTCGAGGAACAGCGCATAGCCCCACACCACCCGGATCGCCAACAGCTGCACCAGCGTGTCGTCATCGCGCCCGTAGAGCGAGTTGTCCCAGACGCGGTATCGCGCATAGGCGGCCCAGCCGCCGACATCGATCAGCGCGCGGTGCAGGTAATCCTCGACCGCGCGCTCGGGGATGCCGAGCGCGCCCACGACTGCGGCGATCGCTTCGCGCGGGTCGTCCGGCATGGCGGCGACGGCCTTGCGGAAGCCCTTGATTCCCATCGTCTCGGGGTTGCGGTCGAACTGCATAGCCGCGCGCCAGGCGGCGTAAGGCGGCAGCGCCCGCGACGGCAGCTTCCACGCGGCTTGACCCTCGTCGAAATAGGCCGCGCACCACTTCGAGATCTCGTCGATCATGAAGGCAGTGCGCGAGGCTTGGCGGTCGCCCGCCGACAGGCTGTCGAGAACCTCGGCGACGGTCGCAACCACTGCTTTTGGCCTCTTCGTCACCGGGTCTGTTGCGGCCGACCGGCGCAGCGCCGCGTCGTCGCTCGCCAGCGCTGCGTGACCGGACGTCGCGGCGACCGCCGCCTTCAGGTCGCGATCCTCGATCCGTCCCGCCGCCAGCGCTTCTCGGTAGAATGCACGCGGCATCAGCATGTCGACGCCGGCGACGCGGCGCAGCGTCGCGCACGTCGAGGAAAAGCTCTGGTCGCTGAAGCCGAGAAACGGATTGACCGCGACGAAGTGCTTGAGCGGCCAAAGCGGCGCGATCTTATTGCACGCCCGGTCGATGGCGGCGTCGATCGCCGGGCGTGGCGGGTTGGCCACTGGCTCCGCATCTTGCGCCCGCCTCGGCGGGTCGATCGCGGCGGCGACGGCATGGCTCATGAGGGAACTCCGCTGACAGGGGTCGAAGGAACGATCGCGGGCGGCGGCGGCGGGCTTGGCCAGAACCGCAGCACCAGCCGGTTGGCGAGCGTGTTGACGTAGAGGCCGTTGGCAAGGTGGACGTAGGCCGCCTGCCAGCGCGGGGCGTCCGCCTTGCCCGGCAAGACGCTCTGGAAGACGGTCACCGCCGCGAACGCCAGGACGACCAGGGCGACGATGACGAGGTCGAGTGGTCCGCGCAGCGCCTGCACCGGGGGCAAGGACCCGGCAAGCACATGCTCCACCGCCCATTGGAGTCCGAAATAGGCGAGCGACACCACCAGTGCGAGCGCGGCCGTCCGGCCGACGACATAGAGGCTTGGCCGCTCGTCGAAGGCCTGGGTTATGAGGTGCGCGAGACCCAGCATCACCACCGCGCCGAGGGCGAACACACCGGGTTGCGCGGTGATCGTCGCGCCGAACAGCGTCCCCACGACCAAAGCCGCGGCCAGGACCAGGCCGACGATCATCGCCATCCGGGCCGGGTGCGGCTGACCGCCGGGGCTCGGCGACCACGACGCCCGCGCCAGGTCGATGACGCTGCCAGACGAGAGGAAGGCGTGGGCCTTGTAGAGCGAGTGAGCGACGATGTGCAGCAACGCTGCGGCGAACGCGCCGAGCCCGCATTGCAGCATCATGAAGCCCATCTGGGCGATGGTCGAATAGGCCAGCGAAACCTTGACGCTGGTCTGGGTCAGCATGACGACCGATCCGAACAGCGCGGTAACGCCGCCAACGATGACCAGGATCTCCATCGATGGCGACGAGAGCGAAATGACGTCGGCGAAACGCAGCACGAGGAAGCCGCCGGCGTTGATCACGCCGGCGTGGAGGAGCGCCGACACGGGTGTCGGTGTCTCCATCACCTCGGTGAGCCAGCCATGCAGCGGGAACTGCGCCGACTTGAGCAGCGCGGCGATCACCAGCAGTACCGCGACCGCATGGATGGCAGCGGGAATGTCTCCGCCGACGCGCATCGCCTCCGCCCCCGCGAACAGGACCGCATAGTCGAGACTGCCGAAAGCCTGATGGAGCAGCACCATCGCCGCGATCAGGCAGAGATCGCCGAGCCGGCTGGCGAGGAATTTCTTGCGCGCGGCGAGCACGGCCGCCTGCCGCTCGGGATAGAACAGCAGCAGCTTGTTGAGCCCGAGGCTGGTCGCGATCCACGCCAGCGCGAACTGGAACAGATTGCCCGAGACGATCAGCAGCAGCACCGCCGCGAGGGTCAGACACAGCCACTTGGTGAAGCGGGCCTGCCCGCGGTCGCCGTCGAGATAGTTGCGGCTATACAGGACGACGATCAGGCCGACGAAGGCGACCAGCACGAACATGATCGCGGCCAGAGTATCGACGTAGAATCCCAGGCCGACACCTGCGAACCCCACCGTGCCTGTCACCAGGGGGCCGTTGACCGCGACGCAGAGGCCCGCGGCTGCGGCCATCGCCAGGGCGAAGCCGGCGATCCAAGCGGCGCCCCCTCCGACCTGTCGCTGACCCGACTTGGCGCTTCCGGTCGCCAATCCGGCGACTGCGAGCGCGAATGGTCCGAGAGCGAGGCACCAGGTCAGGTTCGGCGTCATGGTCGTCTCCAGCGAGAAGCGACCTATCAATTAACGCCACATGCGGGTTCTTAATAATACAAAGATTGCGGCACTTCGTTCGTTTCTGTAAAATCATGCAATGGCAACCCTCAACTATCACCACTTGCGCTATTTCTGGGCCATCGCGCATGAGGGCAGCCTTACCCGCGCCGCCGATCGGCTAAATCTCTCGCAATCGGCCCTCTCGGTGCAGCTCGGCAAGCTCGAGCTGCAGCTGGGCCATCCGCTGTTCGACCGATCCGGCAAGCGTCTCATCCTCACCGAGGCCGGTCGGATCGCCCTCGACTATGCCGACACCGTCTTTCAGGCCGGAGACGAGCTGGTGAGCACGATGAAAGGGCGGCCGGTGGATCGGCGGCAGGCGTTCCGGGTGGGCGCGTTGACGACGCTATCCCGAAACTTCCAGCTGGAGTTCCTGAGCCCACTCGTGGGCCGGGCCGACGTCGAGTTGATTATCCGCTCAGGCACCATGCGCGATCTCCTCGCCCAGCTTGAGGCGCATATGATCGATGTCGTGCTCGCCAACAGCGCTCCGCAGCACGACGCGCGCTCCGACCTTCGCAGCCATTTGCTCGCTCAGCAGCCGGTCGCACTGGTAAGGCGCCCGCGCGCCGAACCGACCGCGTTCCGCTTCCCGGACGACCTGCGGTCGCAGCCCATCTTGTTACCGAGTCTCGACAGTGAAATTCGCGTTGGGTTCGATCGGATCCTCGAACTCGCCGGCGTGCGCCCGATCATTTTTGCCGAAGTGGATGACATGGCCATGTTGCGGCTCCTCGCCCGTGACAGCGACGGTCTGGCTCTCGTACCGCCGATCGTCGTGCGCGACGAACTCGCCGCCGGCCTGCTCGTGGAGGTCTGTCCGGTCCCGAACCTCAGCGAAACATTCTACGCGATCACCCAGAAGCGCCGCTTTCCGAATCCCTTGCTCGGGGAGCTGCTCACGCGGGCGGTAAAGGATAAATGACTTTGTTGCTCACATGCGCATCATGAGGCCTGTCACATCGTCTCAAGGGCTGACGGTCGACCGAACACAAAGCGAACTTCAGCATTCACCGCATCGCGTATAGTCGCTGGATGCGTTCCAAGGATCCAGCATTTGCAGCCTTTTCCGACCTGATCATCAGATCAGTGGCACCCTTGACGCCGTCCGAGCTGACGCTGAACGATATCGCGGACGCCTGCGAACTCCGTGTGCTTGCCAAAGGCGACCATCTGCTCCGGGTCGGGGACATCGCTGAGCACATCTACTTCATGTCAGCCGGGCTTGTTCGCTACTATTTTCTCGACGGCGATAGCGGTGAAGAGCGCACCGGACAGTTTTTCGACAAGGACCAGGTCTTCACCGATGCATCGAGCTTCCTGTCCCAAGCGCCCGCATCTCAGTCGATGCAGGCGCTGGAACCGTCCGAGGTGATCTGTCTGTCTCGCCGGGCACTTTACGCCGCCTACGCCGCCGACCATGCGATGGAGCGATTCGGTCGGCTGATGGTGGAGGCGGCACTGGTTGGCTCACAGCGACGCTCTACCAGTCTCCTCACCCTTGCGCCTGACGAGCGCTACCGCACGTTTGTCAACGCCAGGCCGGAGGTGGCACGGCGTGTGCCACAATATCTCATTGCGAGCTATCTCGGAATCACGCCGGAAAGCCTGTCGCGCATCCGCGGGCGGCTCGTCAAAAAGCTACCCGTTAAGCGGTGATCGGAGCGTCAAGATGCGTTCTGCCAGCTTTCCAGCGTCGCCGTGAGCGCGTCGTCCCAGTCCGTGGCGCGGACGCCGAACGTTTCGGTGTAAGCCTTGTCGGAGATGATGAACGGCGCCTCATAGGAGTAGGCCATTTCAATAACCTCGCTCGCCGCAGGCGCGAAGAGGCCGATCGTTCGGAGAACGAACCTGGGAACCCGACAGATCTTGGGCGCTGGTGCGTTAGCGATCTCCGCCGCCCGCGTCAGGATCTCCCGTGGCGTTAGCGCCGGTGGAGACGGCACGTGCCATGCCCTGCCCCAGGCGCGCTCCTCCCGCCCGAGCCGGATCAGCGCTTGGGCGAAGTCCGGTACATATGTCACGCTGTGCAACATGTCGGCGTTGCCGAACCATCCAATCGCTTTGCCCTTTAACAGGTTCGGCCACACGCGCTCACCAAACGCCGATTGGCGCACGCCGGGGCCGAGGAAGTCGGCTGCACGCCCAGTCACTGTACGCACATCGCCGCGTTGGTGGGCCTCGATCAGTTGCCGGCTGAGATCTGCACGAACCTTGCCCTTCCGCGTTGTCGCGATGAGCGGAAGGTTCTCATCCAGAGTCCCGGCAACGCCGTATCCGTAGAGGTTCTCGGCGGCCACGAGGACCGCGCCGGCACGCGCAGACCCTTCCAGAACGCTCGCCTGCAGCTTCGGAAACATCATGGACCAGCTCTGATAGGGCGGCGCGGCGCATTGATAGACCACGGTGGCCCCTGCGCAGGCCGATATGGCGTCCTCACGCCGCGAGACGTCGCCGACGTGAACCTCGACGCCTGCATGGCGGGCAGAACGAGAGGAGCGGGTGACGGTCCGAACCCGCGCGCCCTGCAGCAACAGCGAGCTGACGACGGCCTTGCCGACCGGACCCTGGCCGATCACGACATGCAGATCATGGCTGTTCATCAAAGTAGCTCCCGGTCCGCGCGATGGGGGTTCACCTGTGCCGTGATCAGGCTCGGCTTGATCGGACGGCCGCTCTCGCGTCGGATGAGATCCCAATGTTTTCCACTGAGCGTGCGCGCAGGTGCCAAATCGCAAGCGCCGCCGTCCAGAGCTGCCAGAAGATCCCCGAAAGCGTCAGCAGGATCGATGATTCCACCCCGATCACCGAGGGTAGCGTGGAGAGCAGACCTGCCGCCGCAATAAAACCGGCACAGCCGATGATGCGGGCGCCGCCGCCTAGCCTCAGCAGGGCGATCGAAACCAGGATGGTCCAGACGCCGGCGAAAAGGCCGACACCTAAAAGTTCACCAACCCCGCCAGCGAAGGCGTTGAAGGAAACGTAAACAACCTCAATCGCGGCTTTGGTGGCGCCGCTCGCGCCCGGATCGACATAGGCAACGGCGAGACCCGGCATCAGGAACAGCCAGCGGACGATACCAAACGCTTTCGCGACCCCGGCCAGAATTCCGAGCGCAACCGCAAAGTTTCCGAGCGCCCGCCCCATCGCCAATGTGCGGCCGAGTAAGATCGCCAAGGGAATCAGAATCAGTGCGTGCAGGAGGTAGCTCAGATAGCCCGCAAAGACCGGACCGGCCTGTTGAAGGATCAACGGCAGGATGATCGATGGCGGCTCCCCGAGCGACGCGGGCCAGTTGATTGACGGCATCAATATGAAGAAGGCGGCCCACATCAAGATGAATTGGGCGAGCAGGAGCACAGCTGCCGGGAGGTAGGGTGGCGCTTGGGGTTGATCCGATACTCCCGCTGACAGATCACGAGTCATGGGATTTGAAACACTGGCCATCCGGGTTTCTCCTTCTCGCGCAGGGGAGCGCAGGGGGATTGGGGTCGTTACGCGACGACTTACCCCCCGTTTATGGAGACCTCAGGCTCGGCTGCCATTGATGTCGGGTAAGATCGACGGTGTCCGTCCCACTGAACCCGGTTGTGAATCCCTAGCCCGCTGGTCGGAGCTGGACCTTCGGCCTTGCGCAGCCAACCGCGAGCTCTCCCGCCGACCCCCTCGCAAAGGCCTCTTCCGGTCCCGAACCTCAGCGAGACCTTCTACGCGGGCACCGAGAAGCGTCGCGTTTCGAATTATTGGCTTGGAGTTGCCCATCCGGGCGGCGAACGGAAAGGATGCCGTGGCTTCCGCTCGAATGCACCCTGCGGCAACGTCAGCCTTTCATTTTGGCCAGGTTTCTAAGTCCAGCGCCAAGACCTCGCCAGCGAGATACAGCGAACCGCAAATGACCACATGCGGCGGCGGCCCATCGCCAGAAAGCGCCGCATCGAGAGCCGATGAGACATCCGGCCGAACCTCCGCGCCAAGCCCTGTACGCCGAGCCACGTCCAAAAGGACCGCGGGATCGGCCGCCCCGCTTGCATCAAAGTCCACGAGCAACAGCTTTAGGGGACGGATCGGACACAACGCCGCGAAGATGCCTTCAAGGTCCTTGTTGGCGAGGACGCCGAGGATGACTGCCAATGGCCGCCCGTCCCTCGCTCTGAGGTCGCGCAACGATCGCGCCAGCGATTCGAACGCGTGCGGATTGTGGGCGCCGTCGAGCCAGAGATCGGCGCCTCGCGCTGACGCTCGTGCGGCCAGCGGACCCGCCGTCAAGCGCTGCATCCGGGCAGGCCACGAGGCGCGTCTCAGTCCCTCGTTCACGGCTGCATCCGACAAGCCGAACTTGCGGGCCACGGCTACCGCGAGCCCCGCGTTGGCGACCTGATGCGCGCCCATCAAACGACCGTGGGGCAAGTCCATATTGCCGGCAGAGTCCTGGTAGCGGACGCGGTCCTGTTCCGTCCATGCATTAAAGTCGCGGCCAGCGAGCATCAGCGGCGCTCGTGCGCGCTCGGCCGCTTTCCTGATCACGACCAAGGCGCTTTCGACCTGGCGAGTGGAAACGCAGGGAACGCCGGGTTTTATGATGCCGGCCTTCTCCCCCGCGATCTCGGCGATCGTTTCGCCAAGAAACTCACAGTGGTCAAGGGCGACGGGCGCGATGGCCGTGATCGCCGGACGCTCTATGACGTTCGTTGCGTCATAACGCCCGCCCAGACCCACCTCGACAAGGCAGAGATCGGCGGGCGTCTCCGCGAACGCCAGCAACGCCGCCGCCGTCGTGATCTCGAAGAATGTGATCGGCTCACCCTCGTTCGCCGTTTCAATCCGCGCCACCACCTCGGCCAGATCGTCCTCGGAAATCAGTTCGCCCGCCAGCCGGATGCGCTCCGCAAAACGTACGAGGTGCGGTGAGGTATAGACATGCGTGCGTAAGCCGGCGGCCTCGGCGATGCCGCGCAGGAAGGCGATCGTCGACCCTTTGCCGTTGGTCCCCGCCACATGGATTACGGGCGGCAGCCGACGCTCAGGGCGCCCCAGTTTCGCGCAGAGACGCTTCATGCGAACGAGCGAGAAGTCGATCAGCTGCGGATGCAGCGCGCGCAGCCGCTCCAGCGCGGCGTCGTGAGCTCGCACACCGTGGATCACGAGGGGCGGTCCACCGGGAGCGGCGGTGCGATTGGCGATTCGGCGGGCCCCACCGAAGCCGGCGGGGTCCGCCCTTCGCGCCGCGCACGCCTCCGAGCAGCAGCACCCCGCGACGACGATCTCGAATCCGGGCGAGCGCCCCGCTTCCTCATGGATTGCACTCCGGGCAATATTGCGCCGGCGCACGGAGCAACCCATCAGACCGAGGCCGTTCCTCACGACACCCACACACCGAGCAACCATATTCCTCGGCGAGGACCATTTCGGTGGGCGCGCCGCAGTCCTCGCATTTCAGCCCGATCCGCGATCCCGTACGTCCGAAGCCGGGCGCGCCGCACGCAGGGCACGGTGTCGCGAGCCGTCGAGCGAGGCGATCCGCGAGCGCGGCGAGGCTTTTCATCCGCGTCGGATTGAGGTGCGCGCGCATGTCGGTCTCGAGACGCGCCCGGCCATCCGAGGATGCGGCAGCGGCGGCCGCGATCGCGAGCGCAAGGCCTTTCCGGTCGGTGAGGCCTTTAACGAGAGCCGCTGTCACCGAACCCTCATTCGCCCGCACGATCAGGGCGTGGCTCGGGAATCCCACCCGTTCGAGGAATGCCTCCAGCGCATCGCCTGGAGAAACGACGAGATGGCCGAAGTTGGTCGCGTCGGCGATCAGGCTTTCACTGACGACGATCCCCCTCTCGTCATCGACGAACACCAGGAGCTCCATGCCGGCCGCGAAGAACGGGATCGCTGGATGGGGCCCGAACGAGCCCTCGCTGGCGAGGCCGAGCGGTAATCCGGCGCCCTGCATGCCCAGCCTCGCCTTGCGCACCGCGACCTCGAGCATCGTCCCCTGCCGCGCGATTTCGCCCGAGAACGTCCCGAGCTGATCGGTATCGAGACCCGCCGCGGGTACGACGACAAGACCAAGGGTCGCGCTAAGGGCCGGCGCGATCGCTTCTTCCTTGCGATGCATGGTGGCGAGCACGGCGCTGCGACCTGCGTAAGGACGTGGTTCATAGATCGCGGTTCGCTCATGACGGCGCATCGATCGGTCCTCGATACGTCCAGGCCATGGACGCACCGGCCTGGAACGGAACGACTTGGTCGCCAGCAGCGGCGAAGACCGATGGCGCCCGCCATGGTGTCCGTTCAAGGACGATCGAGCCGGCGTTGAGCGGGAGGTCGTAGAAGCGCGCTCCATGCTCAGACGCGAAGGCTTCGAACCGGTCCAGCGCACCTTCCTCGTCAAACACCGTGGCGTAACTCTGCAGGGCGACCGGCGCGTTGAAGATGCCGGCGCAGCCGCAGGCGGACTCCTTGTCACGGACCGCGTGTGGCGCTGAATCGGTGCCGAGGAAGAACTTCGGATTTCCCGAGGTCGCCGCGCGTCGCAACGCCAGACGATGCCGCTCGCGTTTTGCGACCGGCAGGCAGTAGAGATGCGGTCTGATGCCGCCGGCGAACATCGCGTTGCGATTGATCATCAGATGGTGTGGCGTGATCGTGGCGCCGACGTTCGGCCCGGCGGCCTCGACGAAGGCCACGGCTTCGGCGGTGGTGATATGCTCGAAGACAATCTTGAGAGCGGGAAATCCTGCGACGACATTCGCAAGCACACGGTCGATGAAGACGGCTTCGCGGTCGAAAACATCGACGTCGTGGTCCGTGACTTCCCCGTGCAGCAGCAACGGCATCCCCAGGCGCTGCATGACGTCAAGGACGCCGAAGATGTGAGCCACGTCCGTCACGCCCTGCGCGGCGTTGGTGGTCGCATGCGCAGGATAGAGCTTGGCTGCGGTGAACACGCCGGACCTGAAGCCGCGCTCGATTTCCGCCGGGGCGATGTCGTCGGTCAGATAGGCCGTCATCAGCGGTGTGAAGGCAAGGCCAGGCGCGAGCGCCCCCTGGATCCGCGCACGATAGGCTTCCGCCGCGGCCACGGTGGTCACCGGCGGATCGAGGTTGGGCATGACGATCGCCCTGGCGAACTGACGGGCGGTCTCGTTGACGACGGCGGCGAGCATCCCGCCGTCACGGAGATGCACATGCCAATCATCGGGCTGGCGAAGGACTAAGCGGTGCGCGCTGGATGACTCCACTCTCTCGGCTGCGGCGCCTGGGTCAGATATCAGCATAGACGTGCTCTTCGGCGGCAGCGCCTGGATGGGTCACCGCGCCCTTGCCGGCGGAACCGACGGTCTGCGCGTAGCGCCACAGCGCTCCGGACTGGAAGGCATGCCGGCGCGGCTGCCACCGCTCGCGGCGCGCCGCCAACTCGGCGGGATCGATGCGGAGCGAGAGCGTCCCTCGCTCCGCATCGATCTCAATCACATCGCCGTCCTCGATCAATGCGATCGGGCCGCCGACCGCGGCTTCCGGTCCGACATGACCGACGCACAGGCCGCGCGTCGCGCCCGAGAAGCGGCCGTCGGTAATCAAGGCCACGTCCTCCCCCATGCCCTGGCCATAGATCGCCGAGGTGGTGGACAGCATCTCGCGCATGCCGGGTCCGCCACGCGGCCCCTCGTAGCGGATGACGAGCACCTCGCCCGCATGGTAGCGCCGCTGCATCACCGCTGCGAAGGCATCCTCCTCCCGGTCGAACACGCGCGCCGGACCGCTGAAGGCGAGCCTGCGCAGGCCCGCCACCTTCACGATTGCCCCTTCAGGCGCGAGATTTCCGGAAAGGCCGACGAGGCCGCCGGTCGGTGACAGCGGCCGCGTCGTCGGATGGACGACGTCCTGGTGGTCGGGCAAAAGCACGGATTCCAGATTCTCGGCCAGGGTGCGGCCCGTGACCGTCAGGCATTCGCCGTGCAGGAAGCCACCGTCGAGCAGCGCCTTCAGGACCACCGGCACGCCGCCGATCTCGTGCACGTCCTTGGCGAGATAGCGTCCACCGGGCTTCAGATCGGCGATCAACGGCGTGCGCCGAAACACCGCGGCGACATCGAAGATGTCGAAGGCGATGCCTGCCTCATGGGCCATCGCCGGCAGATGGAGCGCGGCGTTGGTCGATCCGCCTGTCGCGGCGACGACCGCGGCCGCATTCTCGAGCGCCTGGCGCGTGACGATGTCACGCGGGCGCAAGCCCCGTTTGAGCAGCGCCATCACCGCGCGACCCGACGCGTCGGCAAACCGGTCCCGGGACTCGTAAGGCGCCGGTGTGCTGGCCGAACCCGGCAGAGCGAGACCGATCGCCTCCGACACATAGGCCATGCTGTTGGCGGTATATTGGCCGCCGCATGACCCCGCCGATGGGCATGCCACCGTTTCGAGTTCGGCGAGGTCCGCATCGCTCATCGTTCCGGCGGCGTTGGCGCCGACCGCCTCGAACACGTCGAGCACCGTGACGTCTTTGCCGCGGAACCGTCCCGGCAGGATCGAGCCGCCGTAGAGGAATACCGAGGGCACGTTGAGGCGCAGCATCGCCATCATCAGCCCCGGCAGAGTCTTGTCGCACCCGGCCAGCCCCACCAGCGCGTCGTAGCAATGACCGCGCACGGAGAGTTCAACCGAGTCGGCGATCACCTCGCGGCTGACGAGCGAGGCCTTCATGCCGGCGTGCCCCATCGCAATGCCGTCGGTGACCGTAATGGTGGTGAACTCGCGCGGCGTGCCGCCGGCGGCCGCCACCCCCTTCTTCACCACCTGCGCCTGCCGAGACAGCGAGATGTTGCAGGGCGCCGCTTCATTCCAGGTCGTGACGACGCCGACGAAAGGTTGCGCGATCTCGCGGGCCGACAAGCCCATCGCGTACAGGAACGAGCGATGGGGTGCGCGCTCGGGGCCTACTGTCGTATGCCGGCTCGGCAGCCCCGACTTGCCCGGGTCCGATTGGACAGCCCGAGACTGCGTCGGCGCGGATTCGTCACGGTCATCCACGAAGCGCCTCCGCGACGTGCAACCCGATCTTCTGTCCTGCGATTTGCATGGGACCAGCCGCTCCGCTCTGCCGTTTCGAAACCGTCCTCCCTGTACGGTAGCGGTAGTGAGAGCTTTTAGTTACTTCAAATAACTCACGGTTTTGTTCTGTTTTATATAACAACCCGCCACCGAGCTTAAACGGCGCGACGCAAGCACGTCCGCACCGCCAAACCAACGCGCGCCCGGCGTTCCTCGCACTGCGACGGAAGCGATTCCTTCGTCGCAACAGCAACACCTTGCCGGGATCCGGATTCAGGGCAAACACTGACGGTCAACCCAGGCCGCTCACTTCCAAACGTCGGTGTGGATCCCGATCGAAGTCAGTTTGCGACCACCTCGTTTCAAGGCGCGTCGGCCAACCCAAAGTCCGCCGGTTCGAGCCCGAGAACTTCGCAGATCCGGCTAGGCTCTGGACCCATTGATTTGAGAGGCATGATCTGATTCAGGCTCCGCGAGGAGACTGAAGATGAGCGACCTGTACTGGCTGACGGACGAGCAGATGGCTCGGCTCCGGCCATATTTTCCCAAGAGCCACGGCAGGCCCCGGGTCGATGATCGGCGGGTGCTGAGCGGGATTATCTTCGTCAATCGCAACGGTTCGCGCTGGTGTGATGCGCCCAAGGAGTACGGTCCGCACAAGACGCTCTACAACCGATGGAAGCGTTGGGGCGAGATGGGCGTCTTCCTCCGCATGATGGAAGGGCTGGCCGCCGAGGGTGCCGATCCGAAGACGGTTATGATCGACGCGACCTACTTGAAGGCGCACCGCACGGCATCGAGCCTGCGGGTTAAAAAGGGGATCTCGGGCGGCTGATCGGCCGCACCAAAGGCGGGATGAACACCAAGCTTCATGCTGTCACCGACGCCAACGGCCGCCCGCTCAGTTTCTTCATGACCGCAGGCCAAATCAGCGATTACACCGGCGCTGCGGCGCTTCTCGACGACCTTCCCAAGGCGCAATGGCTGCTGGGTGACCGCGGCTACGACGCCGACTGGTTCAGGGATGCCCTTCAGCAGAAGGGGATCAAGCCCTGCATTCCTGGGCGGAAATCCCGTCTCGACCCCATCAAATACGACAAGCGTCGGTACAAACGCCGCAACCGCATCGAGATCATGTTCGGCCGCCTCAAGGACTGGCGCCGCGTCGCCACCCGCTACGATCGGTGCCCTACGGTCTTCTTCTCCGCTATCGCCCTCGCCGCCACCGTGATCTTCTGGCTCTGATCAATGAGTCCTGAGCCTAGCGGTCGCCCGTTCTTCGGAGTCGAACCCGCCATCGGCAGCGGCGATCGCGCAGCAGGCCTCGACGAGCAGTGCCGGATACCGCTGCGCGCCCTTGACGCGTGCGACCGCCTCGAACGCGGCCGCCTCGCCACCCTTCTGGTCCTTGGCGAACCGCTCGGTCAGAGTTTCGAACGTCGCGGTGACATCGTCTAGCCCGAACGCAGCGATCGGCTCAAATCCACGGATCAACCCGAGCATCCGGTCATGCTCCTCCGTCGTTACCCAGCCATCGGCGAAGGCGATCAGCGCACACCCCGCGACGATGCCTTCCATCAGATGTTCGTTCTGCGCCCGATGAACCTCGTCGCCGAAGTCTTCCCAGGAGCGTTTCGCAAAACCTCCAAGCGCGTGTCGATACGGCATGTAATCTCCTTTTCCTCGATGTTGCATGAAGCGCCGCCAACCGGCCGATCAGTCGAAGATGCGCGATCGCCGCTCGTTGCGCCGATAGTTGTCGTGACCATCGTCCCAAACGCGCCGACCTTCGAGACGAGCGGGCTCTCGGTTGGCGTGGCCGCTTCCGACGTCCGCTCCCGTTTGCGGGCCGGATCAGCGGCATCATCCTTCCGTGCGACCCCCAGCAGCTCTGCGAGCTGGCCGCGGTCGAGCCAGACGCCGCGGCACGGCATCAGAACTTGCCTTTCACGGCAGGGGCGGGATTGCGGGTCCGCCACAGCGAATAGACGATGCCGGCGGCGAGGATCGCGAAAGTGGCGCCGAGCGACCAGATGGCGGGAAATTTGTCGAGCCCGAGGAAATCGGCGACGAAGATCTTCGAGCCGATGAAGATCAGCAGCACGGCAAGCGCCTGCTTGAGGTAAGCGAAGCGGTGCAGAACGGCAGCAAGTGCAAAATAGAGCGCGCGAAGCCCCAGGATCGCGAAGATATTCGACGTGTACACAATGTAGGGATCGGTGGTGATCGCGAAGATCGCGGGCACTGAGTCCACCGCGAAAATCACGTCCGCGATCTCGATCAGGATCAGCGCGAGGAAGAGCGGCGTCATATAGCGCACCGGCCGCCCCGTCCTCGGGTCCGGCAGCTTCACCAGGAAGCGCTCACCGTGCAACTCCTCGGTCACGCGGAAGCGGCGGCGGATCAGCTTGAGGACCGGGTTCTTTGAGAGATCGGTCTCCTTGTCACCCAGCGCCAGCATCTTGATCCCGGTCAGGATAAGGAAGGCCGCAAAGACGTAGAGAACCCACGCAAACTCGGCGACCAGCGTGGCGCCGATGCCGATCATGATCGCGCGTAGAACGATGACGCCGAGAATGCCCCAGAACAGCACGCGATGCTGATACTGACGTGGTACCGCGAAGTAGCCGAAGATCAACGCGATCACAAAGACGTTGTCGAGCGCCAGGCTCTTTTCGACGACGAAGCCGGTGAGATACTGGATGCCCGCGGTTTCGCCCAGCTGCAACCAAACGAGGCCGGCGAAGGAGACTCCAAGCACGATGTAGCCTGCCGAGAGCACGAGGCTTTCGCGCACGCCAATCTCTTTCTGCTTGCGATGCAGGACACCGAGGTCCAGCGCGAGCAGCACACCGACGATCGACACAAAGCCCAGCCACATCCAAGCGGGGTTGCCGAGCCAATCGAGCAGTAGGAATTCCAAATGCCGCCTCCCTGTCATGGAGTGCGGCTCGATCGGGAGCGTAGGATCGGACCCGGGCATCGAGCGCACTCGATGCGGTCCGACATCACGACCATCATGGTCGCCAGAGGGGCCCGGCCCGCGACGGTCATATAGGAAGCGCCCAGACTAGCCACAAGGGAAGATGCTTCAAACGCAAAGATCAGATCGGCCTTACGGCCTGACCACGCTTGATCGGCAATCTCATCACTGGATCCGCGCGGTCATTCGGCTCATTTCTGCGCCGCGTTGCACGCTGTGCTGGAGTTGCTTGAAAAGCGGACCGTGGGCGACGATCGTCGACCACCCGACCGAACGAGCGCGGCCCGTCCGATTCTTATCCGTGGGTGTCCGCGGCCACTACCACCGCTTGTCCGCCCTTCCCGTCCGAAGGTGAAAGTCCCATTCGTAGCGGGCAACCGCATGCGCCAGCGTGCGGAAACCTGCCGGAACGTGTTCGCACCGCCTTGTGTGATCCTTGGCTAAAAGTGCGTCGGCGGGCGCCGCGAATGCGAGATGTGGAGCTAAGCATGGACCCTAGGAGATATCTCACTGCCGAAGAAGTCGCGGAGCGCTACCGTGGCAGCATCTCGATAGGCACTCTACGCAACTGGCGGGCTATGAGAATCGGGCCGACTTTCATCAAGATCGGCAAAGCCGTGCTGTATCCCGTTGACGAACTCGATGCCTGGGACGAGAAGAACCGCGTGACCTGCCGTGCATCAACGCGCCTCGGCATGAGGGGTCAGGATCAGGTGTGATGATCACCCAGGTGCACGATTTGCCGATCTCAGTTGCCGACCTCACCCAACTTACGCATCACCAATTTCTAGCGCAACTACAGCAGGTTAGTCGATCATAGCAGACTCCTGCACAATCATCCCTCGGGCGATCCGACGCCGTCGCGCGCCGATATCGATATGACCAAGCAGATCATCGATGCCGCCCGCCCGCTTGGTGTCTCGGTCCACGATCACATCATCGTCGGCCGCAACGGCCACGCGAGCCTCAAAGCCCTGCGCTTGATTTAGATGTTTAAGTGCGGCCCGGGCTGTCGATAGCGCTGTCCGTCCGCGTATCCCGCATCGTCGCATAGACGCAAAGCGAGACGCCGATGCAGCCTGAGACGTACCAATAAAAATAGGTCTCATTTCCCATCTGCTTCAGCCAAAGCGCGATCCATTCCGCTGTGCCGCCGAACAACGCGACCGTCAGCGCATAAGGTAGGCCAACGCCCAGCGCCCGAACCGATGTCGGAAAGAGTTCCGCCTTAACGACCGCATTGATCGCGGTGTAGCAGGAGACGATGGCGAGACCCGTCATCACCAGAAGAAACGCTTGCAACGGATCATGGACCGATTGCAACGTGGTGAGGATCGGCACAGTGCAAAGCGATCCGAGCACGCCAAAGGCAATCAGCACCGGACGCCGTCCCACGACATCCGACAGCGCACCGACAACCGGCTGCAGCAGCATGTAAATAAACAGCGCCGAAGCGGAAATGAGGGTCGCCGTGTCCTTCGAAAAGCCCGACGTGTTGACAAGGAACTTCTGCATGTACGTCGTGTACGTATAGAACGCCAGCGTTCCGCCGAGCGTCAGCCCGATGACGATCGCCACTTCACGCGGGTGACGCAGCAGCGCCGCGATCGATCCCTCGCGATGCTTCGCGCGATTGAACGACTCCGTCTCCACGAGGTCGCGACGCATGACGAAAGCGATGACGGCGAGACACGCACCGATGGCGAACGGAATGCGCCAGCCCCAGTCTTCGAGTTCCGCCGGCGTCAGCACGAGCTTCTGCAGCACGATCAGCACCAGCATGGCCGTCAGCTGCCCGCCGATCAGCGTCACGTATTGAAAGCTCGAATAGAACCCGCGGCGCTCCGAGGTCGCCATTTCCGATAGATACGTTGCGCTGGTGCCGTATTCGCCGCCGAGACTGAGGCCCTGAATCATCCGCGCAATGAGCAGGATGATAGGCGCGGCCACCCCGATCGTTGCATAGACGGGCGTCACCGCGATGAGCGCCGATCCGCAGCACATCAAGAGCACCGACGTCGTCAGCGCTACGCGCCGTCCGTGACGATCCGCCATCCGGCCGAAGAACCACGCCCCGATCGGACGCATCAGAAACCCGACGGCAAAAATCGCCGCCGTGTTCAAAAGCTGCGCTGTCTGATTGCCTTCCGGAAAGAACGCCTTAGCGAAATAGAGCGAAAAGGCCGCATAAACGTAGAAGTCGTACCACTCCACGAGATTGCCGGACGATCCGATCAGAATGGCCTTTATCCGCTGTGGCAGACTGAGCGCCGCTGGGGCCTTTATTTCTTGCACGTGCCCGTTCCCTCCCTTTTTTTTGGAGAGGTATCTAGCATGCGCCGCGCCGGAACGCCGCACATCTCCTCGCAGCGGGGACGTCTGTCCCGCCGACATTGACGATTCGCGAACGGGCCCCCTAATTAGGACCCCTGATCGCGCTGCCAGCGGGCCGGAGATTGAGAGCATGACGAAAAAACCGCATCACGCGAAGGTAATCGTTCTGGGTTCAGGCCCGGCCGGGTATACGGCCGCGATCTATGCTGCCCGCGCCATGCTCGCGCCAACGCTCATTCAGGGCACACAACCCGGCGGCCAGCTGACCATCACCACCGATGTCGAGAACTACCCGGGCTTTGCCGATCCCATTCAGGGCCCGTGGCTGATGGAGCAGATGCAAGCGCAGGCCGAACACGTCGGCACGCACATCGTGATGGACCACATCAACAAGGTCGAACTTCGCTCACGTCCGATCCGCCTCGAAGGCGACAGCGGCGACACTTACACGTGCGACGCGTTGATTATCGCGACCGGCGCGCAAGCTCGTTGGCTTGGACTGAAATCCGAAGAGCACTTCCAGGGTCATGGCGTTTCGGCCTGCGCCACCTGCGACGGCTTTTTCTACAAGGGCAAGGAAGTCGTCGTCGTCGGCGGCGGCAACACGGCCGTCGAAGAAGCGATCTTTCTCACGAACTTCGCGAGCAAGGTGACGCTCATCCATCGCCGCGACTTCCTGCGCGCAGAAAAAATTCTGCAAGAACGTCTTTTCAAGAACCCGAAAGTCGATGTCATCTGGGATAGCGTCGTCGAAGAAATCGTTGGCACGCATGCGCCGAAGTCGGTGACCGGCGTCGTCCTGAAGAACTTGAAAACCGGCATGACGTCCGAACTCCAGGCTGACGGCGTTTTCGTCGCTATCGGCCACGCGCCGGCAACCGAGCTCTTCAAAGGCCAGCTCGAGATGACGCCGTCTGGCTATCTGATCACGGCGCCCGATTCGACGGCGACGGCGATCCCCGGCGTCTTCGCCGCCGGCGATGTCAAAGACGAGGTCTTCCGCCAGGCGGTGACCGCCGCCGGTATGGGATGCATGGCTGCGCTCGAAGCTGAACGCTATTTGGCACAGGTCGAAAACCAGGCCGACGCCGCCGAATAGACTGTAACGGCGGTTTAATTTGCGTCTCGGCGCGACAAGACCGCGCCTGGCAAGCGCGCATGCCGCGAATCTGCCATGCTGGCATTGCATTGCGTCCAGCGCATAGCTAAATGCAATGACCCAGCAACTGCACGTGCAGGTCTCCGAAAATGGATTGGGATAAGCTTCGCATCTTCCATGCGGCCGCGGAGGCTGGCAGCTTCACGCATGCCGGTGAGCAGCTTCACATGAGCCAATCGGCCGTCAGCCGCCAGATCTCGGCGCTGGAAGCCAATCTTCGTGTCACGCTGTTCCATCGCCATGCCCGCGGTCTCGTCCTGACGGAGCAGGGCGAGCTTCTGAACCGGACGGTCGCGGAAGTCTTTGCCAAGCTGCAGACGGCCGAAACGCTGCTCTCCGATTCAACGACCAAACCGTCGGGCGATCTCAGGATCACGGCGCCGATCGGCTTCGGCACCATCTGGCTGACGCCTCGGCTCCGCGAGTTCGGCGAACTCTACCCCGAAATTCGCGTCGAACTGATCCTCAACGACGATCAGGTTGATATCGGCATGCGCGCCGCCGATGCCGCAATCTGGACGCGCGAACCGGAACAGGCGGACCTCATCCGCCGCCCGCTGTTCGAAAGTCACGTTCGCGCCTTCGCATCTGCGCAATACGTCCGCAAGTACGGCGCGCCGAAGAGCCTGGCCGACCTCGATCAGCACCGCATCATCGGCTACACGGGGCCGTCGGCGCAGCATCTCGACGCCATGTCGTGGATCGAGACCGCCGGCCGCAACGGTGCGGGGATGCGGGAAGCCGCCCTCCGGGTCAACAGCGTCGTGGCGATCAAATATGCCATCCGCGCCGGCATCGGCGTCGGCATGATCCCGGACTATCTGACCGAAGAGCAGACCGATCTCGTTCCCGTGCTGACGGATATCGAGCAGCCATCGCTGAATATGGTCTTCGCCTACCCGGAAGAGCTGAAATCCTCGAAAAAGGTGCAGCTGCTCCGCGACTTCCTGATCTCGAAGATCTCGAAAAATCGGAACAATTGAAACGAACGCCGATAGGCCGCCGAAGCCCGGTGGCCAGCTCGAAAACGTGCCGTTTTCCCCTTATGGCGGCTGCGACCAGCGCTGATTTGCGCAAATGGGAACGAGACGCTATCTAGAGCATGATCCGGAAAAGTGGATACCGGTTTTCCGATAAGATCATGCTCCAACAAAGCTCATCCTCATCCGCCGTTCCAAAGGCTCAACGAAGTCATGGCAAAAACGCTGTACGATAAAATCTTCGACGATCACGTAGTTGAACAGTCGCCGGACGGAACGAGCCTCCTCTATATCGACCGCCACCTCGTCCACGAGGTCACGAGCCCGCAGGCTTTCGAAGGGCTGCGCATGGCCGGACGCAAAGTCCGCGCCCCGGATAAAACCCTCGCCGTCGTCGATCATAACGTCCCGACCACCGACCGCACCAAAGGCATCGCCGACGAACAGAGCCGCGTCCAGGTCGAGACGCTGGCGGCGAACGCCCGCGACTTCGGCATCCAGTACTTCAACGAGCTCGATAAGCGCCAGGGGATCGTCCACGTCGTCGGTCCCGAGCAGGGCTTCACCCTCCCGGGTACGACGATCGTCTGCGGCGATAGCCACACCTCGACGCATGGCGCATTCGGCGCGCTGGCCCACGGCATCGGCACCTCCGAAGTAGAGCACGTTCTGGCGACGCAAACGCTGATCCAGAAGAAGGCCAAGAACATGCTGGTGACGGTCGACGGCATCGCGCCACACGGCGTCGGCGCCAAGGACATCACCTTGGCGATCATCGGCGAAATCGGCACGGCGGGCGGCACCGGCTCCGTCATCGAATACGCCGGCGAAGCGATCCGCTCGCTGTCGATGGAAGGCCGCATGACGGTCTGCAACATGTCGATCGAAGGCGGCGCCCGCGCCGGTATGATCGCACCCGACGAGAAGACCTTCGCGTTCCTCAAGGATCGCCCCAAGGCGCCGAAAGGCGAAGCCTGGGACTTGGCGATGAAATACTGGGAAACGCTGCACACGGATGAAGGCGCCCGTTTCGACCGCGAGGTTCGCCTCGATGCCGCGAAGCTGCCTCCGATCGTCTCCTGGGGCACGAGCCCCGAGGACGTGACGTCCGTCGCGAGCTCCGTTCCCAATCCCGCCGACGTGCATGACGAGAACAAGCGCGCATCGATGCAGCGTGCACTCGAATACATGGGCCTGACGCCCGGCACGAAGATGACCGACATTCCGCTCGACGTCGTGTGGATCGGAAGCTGCACGAACGGCCGCATCGAAGACTTGCGCGCCGTTGCCAAGGTCGTCGACGGCAGGAAGATCTCCTCACGCCTCGCCTACGCGATGATCGTTCCGGGCTCGGGCCTCGTCAAAGAGCAGGCGGAAGCCGAGGGCCTCGACAAGATCTTCAAAGAAGCCGGTTTCGAATGGCGTGAGCCGGGCTGCTCGATGTGCCTCGGCATGAACCCCGACCAGCTGAAGCCGGGCCAGCGCTGCGCCTCGACCTCGAATCGTAACTTCGAAGGCCGTCAGGGCTACAAGGGCCGCACGCACTTGGTCTCGCCGATCATGGCGGCCGCGGCGGCGCTCGAAGGCCACTTCGTCGATGTGAGAAACTGGCAGGCCTGACGGCCTGCCTTCACGACCGCGGACTGTTTACGCGATCGATTGCGCTCGGCGAATTAAGCCTGCGCGGCAACCTTGCTGTCGCCTTCGGAAACGGCGGCAGCGGCAAGCGCCGGCTGAATAGCGATGCGCATGCTGGAAACCTCTTCCGGCGAGATCTTGAAGAAGCGATTTTGCAGCTTCTGCCGCTTCTCGGCCAGCTTCAGGCTGCCGCCCAGCAACGTGATCTTGAAATCGCCCGGCGGGTAGAAGGCCGGTTCGCCGATCGGCTGAAAGCCGAGCATGTATTTGTAGAACTTCACCCACTCTGGCCGCGTCGCGATCAGCAGCATCGAAACTTCTGCTGCCTGCGCAGCGGTCAGCGCTGCTCGCACGAGGAAGGCGTAGAGCGTCGTCCGGTACGATGTGTTGTTGATCCCCGGCTCGATGGAGAGGCGCGAGACTTCGACGAGCGCGCCATCGACTTTGCTTTTGATCTCTTTCAGCGCGGGATAGTAGGGCCCGCATGGCAACGACGAAATCGTCTGCCACGGATGGTTGAAGCAAAGGCGAACGCTTCCGACCAGACGGCCCTGATCGTAGGCGCCGAGCAGCACCGTCGTTGCAAGAGAATCGAACCGATCCGTGTATTTGCCGTTGTCGCTCGAGACATCGTAGCCGATCGCCTGATAGGCGCGGAGCCGAAGCGCAGTAGCCTCGCCAGTATCGCTTTCTTTCGTGAGCACTCTGAGTTCGAACGTCTGCGCATCGCCATGCCAAGATCCTTCCTCAGGCGGCAGCGAATCTTGCCGGGGACGAAACGACAGCGGTATCGACATGCAGGAATTCTCGGAATGACTTCGGTGTGGAGGCAGGCGAACGTGAGGTGGGGCAGAGATATGAGTGCTTTACCGCGGGTCCGATGCGGCAAATGTTCTTTTGTTGCATTAACATTGCTTAGTTACCCTCCAGACACAAAACGTTTTTTCAACACTGATGCAGAGGTGCCACCGTGACTGAGGAATTGAACGCGGTCATCCGCTCCAAATTCGGTCCTGCAGCGGCCGACTACGCGTCTTCCGAGGTGCATGCAAAAGGCGAGAGCCTGGCGCGCATCGTCGAGCTTGTGGCACCGCAAAAGACTTGGGTAGCGCTCGATGTAGCGACAGGTGCCGGGCACACCGCCGCCGTCTTCGCACCCCACGTCGCAAGCATCATCGCGAGCGACATCACCGATGAAATGCTGAAGGAAGCTGCGAAGCTTGCAGCATCGCGCGGGCTAGCCAACATGTCGACGGCGCCCGCATCGGCCGGCGCGTTGCCGTTTCCGGACGACAGCTTCGACCTCGTCTGCTGCCGCCTCGCGGCGCACCACTTTCCGAGCCTCGAAAACTTCGTCACCGAGGTTCGCCGCGTCCTGAAGAATGGCGGACGCTTTGCCCTCGTCGACAACGTGGCGCCCGATCAAGAAAGGCTGCCGAGCGCAACCGGCGACGACATCGACGATGCGATCTCCGCCTATAATGCCTTTGAGAAATTGCGCGATCCGAGTCACGGGTTCGCGCCGCCGCCGGAATATTGGCTCGATCTCCTGCGCAACGCCGGATTGGCGATTGTGGCTGAGGAACAGATTGAAAAAGAACTCGCCTTCGATCCATGGGTCGCCCGCATGCGCTGCACGCCCGAGGTCGTTGCCGAGCTGAAGGACATTTTAAGCGGCGGTAACGCGGCCCTGAGATCGTTCCTGAAGCCCCGGCTCGATGCGCAAGGCGCGCTTCATTTCACGCTCCAGGAACTGCTGCTCGTCGCGGAAAAAAGGGATTGAGCCGAAGAGCCTTCCTATTTGCCGCGACCCGACCTATCTCCTGCACTCAACTTTCCGGAGTGAGCGCATGCCGACCGATTGGACCCACGCAACGCCGCCGACGCTTGCCGATTTCGAAGCCATGGCTCAGGCGGCCTGGGAGACGCTGCCGTCCGAATTCCGCACGATGGCCGGAGACGTCGTCATTCGCATCGAGGACTTGGCGCCAGATGATGTCCTCGACGATCTGGATATCGAAGATCCGTTCGAGTTGACCGGCCTTTACGCGGGCGTAAGCCTCGACCGGCAGGGCGCAACCGCTGAAACCCGCGAACCGGACATGGTCTTTCTCTATCGGCGCGCCATTCTCGACGAATGGGCCGCGAGCGACGAGGAACTCGGTCATCTCGTCGCCCACGTGCTGATCCACGAGATCGGCCACCATTTCGGCTTCTCCGACGAGGATATGGAGCACATCGAGCAGCAGACCTCCGGTTGAAACGTGGCCGGAAGTCACACTGCAGGTCATATCAACTTAACTCCATTATGTCACAAGACGGCGTAACTTGAGCCTCGCGGAATTTCGGGCCATGTTGTAGGGGCAGGCCGAGCGGGCATGCGGGGCATTTCTGAAAGCATGGGCGAATGAGAGTTCGACGATTCACTACGAGATTCGTCTTGGGCCTTATCGTGGGTTCGACACTGGCGCTGGCGCCGGTTGCGGACGCACAGGACACGACCACGCCCATTCGCGACGGCATCCCGACTCCCGAGCAATATATTTCGACCGTCGGCGGAGATAGCCACCTCGTGGCGCCCGGCGAGTTCAAGCTCGACGGCCGCCAGCAATACTGCGGCCAGCGGCCGACCGTCATCGACAACAAGCTCGATGATTATGGCGCCGCCTACCCAGGCTTTCTGATCATGAATCCCAAATTGCTCGACCGTGTCTCGACACCGGTCAAGCAATGGATCTACGCCCACGAGTGCGGCCACCAGTTCCGCGGCCCCGACGAGGAAACCGCCGATTGCTTCGCCGTTCAGCGTGGCCGCCGCCAGGGATGGCTAAAGCCCGAAGGTCTCGAAGAAATCTGCACGTTCATCAGCCCCGCGAAGGGCGACAGCATGCATTTCTCGGGCTCGTACCGCTGCGAATACATGCGCAAATGCTACGAAGACCCAAACATCCGCTAAGCGTGTGCACGCGATAGCCCAAACAGCAAAAACTTATCCCCGCGCTCTCAGCCGCACCTAAAATCGCAGATCCGACGGCGTTGAGGATCTGGAATGCGGTTTGCCGACTACGCGGAGCGACTTTCTGAGCTTGCCAAGACCGTTAACCGTTGGCTGTCCCTGGCCGCCCGGCTCGACGTTCTGAGACGCGAGAAAGTCGCGCTTTATGCCGAAGAGGTGGCCGCGACGCTCGCCCGGGCCGCAGCAAATCTCGCGACATTGGAGAACTGCCCAAAGGACCGCCTGGCCCTCCTCTCCGCCACCCGTGAGCTCGGCCGCATTTCGGGATATGTCGAAACGATTGTCGCGACGCTCGAAGATCATCTTGACGGGCGCAAGCGGGCTGGCGTTAAACGACGCCTGGAACATTTGCAGCCCTTCGATCTCGAGGCCGCTATCCGGGAGTTCGGCGCCTTCCGCCACGCCCGGCGCCTCGCCTCGGCCGAAGGCTATTTCCGGGCGCTTGCGGACACGTTGCGCGCCTGATCAGGAGACCGAAGCATGGACAAATTCACGGTACTGACCGGCGTCGCAGCCCCTCTGCCAATCCGCAACGTCGATACCGACATGATCATCCCGAAGCAGTTTCTGAAAACGATCAAGCGCACGGGTCTCGGCAAGTCGCTGTTCTACGAAATGCGCTACGATCCCGCGACGGGCAAAGAGATCCCGGATTTCGTCCTGAACAAGCCGCAGTACCGCGCCGCGACGATCCTCGTGACCGGCGACAACTTCGGCTGCGGTTCATCGCGCGAGCACGCGCCGTGGGCACTCTTGGATTTTGGCATCCGCTGCGTCATCGCCCCGGACTTCGCCGACATTTTCTATAACAACTGCTTCCAGAACGGCATCCTGCCGATCAAGGTGCCACAGAGCGAAGTCGACAAGCTGATGGACGACGCGAACCGCGGCGCCAACGCGACGCTCACTGTCGATCTCGAAAGCCAGGAAATTCGCGGGCCCGATGGCGGCGTCATCAAGTTCGAGATCGATCCGTTCCGTAAGCATTGCTTGCTCAACGGCCTCGACAACATCGGCCTGACGCTCGAGAAGGGTAAGCAGATCACATCCTTCGAATCGTCCACCGCTTCGTCGCGCCCCTGGCTCTGAACCGAGGAAAAAAAACCGAGATGGCCAAAGCGATCCACATGATGATCCGCGTGCTCGATGAAGCCCGCTCGGTGAAATTCTATGAGACCTGTTTCGACCTCAAGATCTCCGATCGCAAGGAGTGGCCGGACTTTTCACTCACCTACATGAAGAACCCCGAAAACGACTTCGAGGTGGAGTTGACCGTCAACAAGGGCCGTACCGAGCCCTATGAGCTCGGCAACGGCTATGGTCACGTCGCCTTCGTCGTCGACGACCTCGAGGCGACACGCGTCAGGATCGCCGCGGCGGGCTATCAGCCCAAGGACATCAAGACGATGACCTACGACGGCAAGCCGTTCGGCAAGTTCTTCTTCATCGACGATCCCGACGGCTACAAGATCGAAGTCCTGCAGCGCGGCGGCCGGTTCCAATAGGATAATTCGTTCCCATGGGCGATGACGACTTCAAGTTCGATGCCGCCGTGATGGGCCGCCTGGCCGGCGCGCTGTCTTTCCTTGTTGGCGCCGACCACGCCGCGACAAAAGCCTTGAAGGCCGCGTCCGAGACGGGTTCCGAAAAAGACATCAAAGCCGCGCGCACGCAGTTCCTGCGGCTGAAGCCGGGCGACCGCCGCGCCGCTTTGACGATGCTGAACGACTAGCGGCCACCAAGGCGCATGGCCCTCTCCTTCGAGCATGCGCTGCTTCCCATCGTTTTCGCGATTGTCGCCGCCCTCTATGCATCCGTGGGACAGGCGGGCGGCACCGGTTACATCGCGATCATGGGCCTCGCAGGCTACGGCCCCGAGGCCATCAAGCCAACCGCCCTCGCGCTGAACATCATCGTCGCCGCCATTGGATGCGCGAGATTTGCGCGCGCAGGCCTGCTGACGTGGCGAAGCTTCTATCCCTTCGCAATCCTGGGCGCGCCGTTCTCGGTCCTCGGCGGCCTCAGCGACTTGCCGCACCGCTTCTATCAGCCCGTCGTTGGAATATTGCTGATCGCCGCGAGCGCTTTGATGCTCCGTTCGGCTACACGCGCCGCCGAGATCGATCGTACTGCCTCCGACACGCCGCCATTCGGGCCGTCGCTCCTGGTGGGAGCGGTCGTCGGATACGTCTCGGGCATGACGGGAGTCGGAGGTGGCATATTTCTTAGCCCGCTCGTACTCGCTTTCGGCTGGATCGGCACGCGACAGGCGGCCGGTGTTTCCGCCGTCTTCAATCTCTTGAACTCAGCCGCTGCGCTCGCCGCAATCTGGACGGTGATACCCGCAATGCCGGGACCGCTGCCCTGGTGGATGCTGGCGGTCGCCATAGGCGGGCTGCTCGGGTCCGGCCTCGGCATCCAAGTCCTGTCGCCGAAATCATTGCGCTTGATTCTCGCCGGCCTTCTTCTGGCGGCGGGCATCAGAATGATTTTCACGTAGGTGGAACAAATGTTCCGGCCTTAGGCGTTCGTTAACCCGCATCCGGAACAATCCCTTCATTCACGCGATTGCTGCCGTGCTGCGTCCTGCAATTGAATTTCAGGGGGACGTCATGCGCATCTTAGCGGCTTCGGCTCTATTTTTTTCTGCTGCCATCGGCAATGCATTCGCCGACAATAGCGGCGCCCGCGATTGGAGCGGACCTTATATCGGCGCCAATGTCGGCTATGCCTGGGGTGAAACCGGCAACGCTTGGCGCTCACCCGGCGCCGGATATACGGATTGGCAGCCCGACGGAGACATTTCTTACGCCAATGCGATAGGCGGCGCCCATGCAGGCTATCTCAGGCAGTTCGGAAAACTAGTAATCGGCGCCGAGATCGACATTGGCGCGACCTCGCTCAAAGGTGACGACAGCCAAACCGCTGGCTTGGTCAATGCGATTGAGATCAACTACGTCGGCACCATCCGCGCCCGTCTGGGCTATGCCTTTGATAGCTCGCTACTCTACGCGACAGGTGGTTTCGCGTATAGCAATTACGTGAAGAAGGACGAGACTTACGGCTGGGCGCAGAGCGATAATCTGACGGGCTGGACAGTCGGTGGCGGATACGAATACGCGCTGACAAACAATTGGAGCGCCCGCGTTGAATACCAATACGTCGATCTCGGCAGCGTGAATTCCCTCCTCACCGATGGGGAAGGTTCGTATTATTTTCACCGGGCGGCGGATATCAACATTCAGTCCGTTCGCTCGGGGCTGAGCTACGGCTTCTGAGATTGCCTGCTTAAAACTTCGAGCCGCGTGTGGTGACGAGGGCGCCCGTCAATGCATCGGCAAAATCGCGGCGCTCATCGTCCGTCAGGAATTGTCCGAACAGAACTTCCTTGCCTTGCGCTGCGAGACGCAAGGACGTCCGCCCATCCGGCTGATCGACTGTGCAGCGAACCCTCGTCCAATAGGGGTTGAAATCGAACTCTTCCCGCTTGCCCGACGGATGCACGCGCGTCAGCTTCAGAAGCTCCGGCGATAGCGACACCGTTTCGTAAATCCGGCCCGAACGATAGTTGAGCTTGAACGCCCAGTAGATCAGCGCCACGTCGACGCCGAAAAATCCGAAAACCGGCCAGGCTCCCATGAGGAAGAAGACCATGCCGATGACGAAGCTGACGAGGCTGATCAGCGACATCAAGATCACGAAGCCGCTCGGCGGCAGCGATCTGTGCGGATGAAGCACAAACTGCGCGGCGTTCTCCGCCGCGTTCGAGACTTGCTTTTCGGACCGATTGCCGATCATTTCTCGTCGCCCCCAATCGAGGGGCCCCTGTCGCGGGACACTCGCATAACCTCTTCCCAAGTCCGCTGCGCGTCAACGAACCGGAGCCCTCATGGCTAAAGCGTCCTCGAACATAGTCGCGCCGAAGATCCGAAGTTCCGCCGCAAAAGGCAAGGCCGGAAAACCGCGTGCCGTCGCCGCAAGCAAGGCCCAGAAACCGAAGCGACAGCCGAAGCTGCTCGACAAGGCGCAAATCCACGAGGTTTTCCAGCGTTTTCAGGCGGCAAGCCCGGAACCTAAGGGCGAACTCGAGCACATTAATCCGTTTACGCTGCTTGTCGCCGTCGTCCTATCCGCGCAGGCGACCGACGCCGGCGTCAACAAGGCGACGCGAGCGCTTTTCAAGGTTGCCGACACCCCAGAGAAGATACTCGAACTCGGCGAAGAAAAGCTCCGCGATTACATAAAGACGATCGGCCTATATCGGGCCAAGGCGAAGAACGTCATCGGGCTATCGCAACGCCTTGTCGATGATTTTGACGGGCATGTTCCGCCCGATCGCGACGCGCTCGAATCGTTGCCGGGCGTCGGCCGAAAGACCGCGAACGTCGTCATGAACATCGCGTTTGGGCAGCCGACAATGGCCGTCGATACGCACGTCTTTCGCGTCGCCAATCGCATCGGTCTCTCGCACGGAACGACACCGCTTGCCGTCGAAGAAGATCTGCTGCGCGTCGTCCCGGCAGAATTTATGATGCACGCGCACCATTGGCTGATCCTGCACGGCCGCTACGTGTGCAAAGCGCGCAAACCCGAATGCTGGCGCTGCATCATCAACGACCTCTGCCTCTACCCCGACAAGACGCCAGCGCCCTGATTGCCGGCGGCCGATCGAAGCTTCCTTCTCCCAAAGGGAGAAGGTGCCCCAAAGGGGCGGATGAGGGGTCTCACCTCATCGTTGTCCATTCATGCTTGGCTCGGCAAGTCCCTCACCTGCCCGTTCGGGCATCCTCTCCCGTTCCGGGAGAGGAAAGCTGTCCCTACACTTGGCGAGAAAAGAGACGCTTACTTATCAAGCCGCATCGCGAGGCCGGCTTTCGCCATGTATTCCTTCGCTTCGGGAATCGAGTACGTGCCGAAATGAAAGATCGACGCGGCAAGCACCGCGCTGGCATGCCCATTCTGAACGCCGTCGACCAAATGCTGCAGCGTGCCGACGCCGCCGGACGCGATGACGGGAATTGTCACGGCGTCGGAAATGGCCCGCGTCAAAGCCACGTCGAAGCCGGCTTTGGTACCGTCGCGATCCATGGACGTGAGAAGAATTTCGCCTGCGCCGAGTTCCGCAACTTCTCGCGCATAAGCGATCGCATCGAGCCCAGTCGGCTTCCGTCCGCCGTGCGTGAAGATCTCCCAGCGCAGCGGCTCGCCGTCGGCTGAAACCTTCTTCGCGTCAATCGCGACGACGATGCACTGCGCACCGAATTTCTCGCTCGCTTCCTTGACGAAGGCGCGATTGGTGACGGCCGCCGTGTTGATCGAAACCTTGTCGGCGCCCGCTTCGAGCAGCTTGCGTATATCTTCAACCGTCCGCACACCCCCGCCGACCGTCAGCGGCATGAAGCACCGGTTGGCCGTACGCTCGACGACGTCAAAAATGGTGTCGCGGTTCTCGTGGCTCGCCGTGATGTCGAGAAAGCAAAGCTCGTCGGCGCCCGCGGCATCATAGGCAGCTGCAACCTCGACCGGATCTCCGGCATCGACGAGATCGACGAAGTTGACGCCCTTGACGACCCGTCCATCCTTGACGTCGAGGCAGGGAATGATGCGGATTTTCAGCATGTTTGCAAAGTCAGCTTTCTGATGTCAGGCCCGGCAAGTATCACGGAGCCCAAGAAGACGTCGAGAATTTTAACCGAACCAGACGGAACTTCAGAGTGACCTCGGCGGTTAATCTGTCACGCGCTCTTGTGCGCAAGCTTTCAAGGAACGGACATTTATGGTCGACGAATTCGCCCCCAAGAACCTTCGCGCCCGGCTCGACGCGGTGCAAGATCGCATTGCCCAGGCGCGGACCCAGCTCGAAACCCATGGCATCATCGGCGACCAAACCGACGCCCTGACGAACTTCATCGATCAGCACGACGCCATCAGGGGCTCGCTCGACGCCGAAGGCACGGTGACCGAGATTCAGCACAGCAAGGCAACGGCACAGACCGATGCCCTGGAAAAAGCCCTGACCGACTGGCTTTCAACCGTCGAAACGCGCTTCGCCGCTCCGAAGCGCCGCGAGCCGAATATTTCCATGTGATGTAAGATCGGGTGCCTGAAGACTGCACCCGGATCTCCCTTAAACCGTCATCCCGGCGAAGGCCGGGATCCAGACAAACATCAGCAACCCGATTTTCGAGTTGACTGGACCCCGACCTGCGTCGGGGTGACGAGAGACACGGTATCCTACCGAACGGAAGATCACTTCGAGATGCTCGCTGCCTTTCCTCTCCCGGAACGGGAGAGGATGCCCGTCGAGCCGGAGGCTCGCTTTTGAAGGGTGAGCCGGAGGCTCGCCTTCGGCGAGATGGGCAGGTGAGGGACTTCTTCGTTCGGCAACCAAGCCCCTCATCCGGCCTTCGGCCACCTTCTCCCCAAGGGAGAAGGGACTAGGCGCCGCGTTCCCTGAGTGCGGCGAATTTCACGTCGGGAAACTTCTCGCTCTTGTACTTCAGCATCCACGGGCTTTCGGCGAGGAACACCAGCGCCCCATCACGATCCGTCGCAAGCTCACCCCGGTGCCCATCGACGAACTTCTGCAGCTTCGCGGGATCATCGGCCGAAATCCAGCGCGCCAATTCGTAAGGTGGCTGCTCCAGCGTCACCGGCACCCCGTATTCGGCGGCCACGCGCGACTGCAGCACCTCGAACTGCAGCTGCCCGACGACACCCAGAATCTGCCTGCCGCCGGCAATCGGCGTGAACACCTGCACGATGCCTTCTTCCGCCAGATCGTCGAGCGCACGGTTCAGCTGCTTCGCCTTCATCGCATCCTGGATGACGACCCGGCGCAAAAGCTCCGGCGCGAAATTCGGAATGCCCGTGAACTTCAGGGCCTCTTTCTCCGACAGGGTATCACCGACGCGAAGCGTTCCGTGGTTCGGCACGCCGATGATGTCGCCAGCCCACGCTTCATCCGCCGTCTCGCGGCCCTGTCCGAAGAAGAACGTCGGCGACGACACCGTCATCGCCTTGTTTTCGCGGACGTGAATGAGCTTCATTCCGCGCTTGAAACGCCCTGAGCAAAGCCGCACGAACGCCATGCGATCCCGATGGTTCGGGTCCATATTCGCCTGCACTTTGAAGACGAAGCCCGTCACCTGATCTTCGCCTGGCTCCACCGTACGCTGCGTTGCCGCGCGCGGCAATGGCCCCGGCGCCCACTGCCCCAGCGCATCGAGCAACTGTTCGACGCCGAAATTCTTCAGCGCACTGCCAAAAAAGACAGGCGACAGATGACCCTCGCGGAAAGCCGCGAGATCGAACTGCGGCAGCACACCTTGCGCCAGCTCCACACCCTCGATGGTCCGCTCCGCTATGCGCTCGTCGATACCTTCGATCCGGCGCAATCCCTCGAACGTGTCGAGCGCCTGCGCATGTCCGTACTGTGCGCCGCGTTCCGCGCTCTCCGGCAGCAGGATCTTGTTGCCGACGAGATCGAGGACACCGCGGAAATCCGAACCCATACCGACCGGCCAACCCATCGGCACGAGATCGAGCGCCAGGTCGGACGCGATCTGATCGAGCAGCGTCAGCGGATCTTCCGCCTCGCGGTCGATCTTGTTGATGAACGTGATGATCGGAATGTCGCGCAGCCGACAAACTTCGAAAAGCTTCCGCGTCTGACTTTCAATGCCCTTGGCCGCGTCCATCACCATGACGGCGGCGTCGACGGCCGACAGCGTCCGGTACGTATCTTCGCTGAAGTCGGAGTGGCCCGGCGTATCGAGCAGATTGTAGACGATGCCGTTCCGCTCGAACGTCATGACCGACGACGTGACCGAGATGCCGCGCTGCTGCTCGATCTGCATCCAGTCGGAACGCGTGCGACGGCGCTCGCCGCGCGCCTTGACGGCGCCCGCCATCTGGATCGCTCCCCCGAACAGAAGAAGCTTTTCCGTCAGCGTCGTCTTACCGGCGTCAGGATGCGAAATGATCGCGAACGTGCGCCGCCGCGCAATCTCGGGCGGCAGCTCGGCTCCGGCGAGCGAGGATTGGTCCATCAAATTCAAGAGTATCAGCCTTCGACCAGCGAGACGTGGCTCGGCTCGAGCCAGATCTGGTGATATTCGGCGGGCTTTCCGAAAGCCTCGCCGACGTGCAGTTCCACCAAGCCGTCGTCGAACTTGACGATCGGAAAGGTCTTGCCGACGCAGCCGCGGAAAAGCGTTATGAGCTGCTTGTTGTCCTTCGGCAGGTCAGCAGGCGCTCTGATAACGCGAACCTTGTCACCTATCTTCATGCCGTCTCCAGAAGTTCGAGCGCCTCTTTGGGATCGAGACGGCCATCATACAGTGCACGTCCCGTGATCGCGCCTTCCAGCAGGCGATATTCGGGCTTGATCAGCTCTCTGACGTCGGCGATCGAAGCGAGGCCGCCGGACGCGATCACCGGAATACGCGTCGCCTTTGCGAGCGCCGCTGTCGCAGGCAGATTGAGGCCCTTCAGAACGCCGTCGCGCTCGATGTCCGTATAGATGATCGAGGCGACGCCCGCATCCTCGAACCGCTGCGCGAGATCGGCAGCCGTCAGCTCAGAGGTCTCCGCCCAGCCCTCGACCGCGACTTTGCCGCCCTTGGCGTCAATACCGACGGCGACCTGCCCCGGAAAGCGCTTCGCGGCGTCCCGAACGAGCGCCGGATCGCGAACCGCAACGGTGCCGAGGATAACCCGGCGGATGCCCTTCTGAAGCCACGCCTCGATCGTCGCCAAATCGCGGATCCCGCCACCGAGCTGCGCCGGAATGCGGATCGCCTTCAAAATCGCTTCGACCGCTGCGCCGTTCACGGGCTTGCCTGCAAACGCGCCGTTCAGATCGACGATATGCAGGTACTTGAAGCCCTGGCGTTCAAAACTGGCCGCCTGCGCCGCCGGATCGTCGTTGAACACGGTCGCGGCGTCCATTTCGCCGAGCTTCAGCCGGACGCACTGGCCGTCCTTGAGGTCAATTGCAGGAAAGAGGATCAATTCGGTCCTTTCGGCATCACGTTTCCTTTTCCTCTCCCGTTCCGGGAGAGGATGCCCGTCGAGCCGGAGGCTTGCCTTCGGCGAGATGGGCAGGTGAGGGACTGCAAGTCGGGTAACGGCCCCTCATCCGGCCTTCGGCCACCTTCTTCCCCGGGGAGAAGGTCCATCGTGGCCATCAGATTGCTATCTTGGGATTCTATTTTTCCCGTGCGATCAATCGCGGATCGCGTCCGGCGTCAAGCAGGTCGCATGTCCGAGTTTCAAAAGCGTAGCATTTTCATGGCCATTGCGTTCCTTAACGAGCCACCACCGAACGTCGCACGTCGCCCCCTGACCGAGGACGACGCCGTCGACATCTGGATCGCGCGTTGGCTTCGGATCCGCCCCGTGGACCTTCAGCGGCGCTATGCCTGCGATCCGCGGCGGCTTTACGAAATTTGGGAAGAGACGCGCTTTCCCGGCAGCCGCAAGCGGGCGCTCGAAGAGTTTCAGAGCCGCTTCCCAGGGCTCGAACCGCGCTTTGATCCGGGGCCGCATCGGCGCATACCGACGGCCCCGCATCCGGGCCAGCTAAGCTTGTTTTCCGACGGGTAGCGATGCGTCGCGCCCCAAACCCAATCAGAAATAAACCCGATCAGAAATCAAAGAACTTCCGCCGCAGGGCGTCCTCATAGTCCTTCTTCGCGGCCTTCACCTTGCTGCGGACCTCGTCCTCGACGAAGTGGGCGCCTTCCCACTTATCGACTTCCGCGACCGTATGGTTGACTGACGCCAGCGCCTCCTCGCGCTTAATCGCCGCGATCCATTCCTCGACAGCAGCCTTATACGCGGTCTGCAGCTGATCGAGTTCCGAGACATTATCGTCCATAGGCTGACCTCCCGCTTGATCTGACAGGGAAGGTCCTAACGCCGGTGCATGACCGGCCGAAGACATGTCTGCGCTAGCGCAGGACAACGTACAGGGCGGCGGAGGAGATTGACGTCAAGGACACGGGCCATATTTCCAGTCTTGGTAGGCCTTTCCCGTAATCTGCGCGAAAATGCGATGACGCATTGCGCGAAACGCCTTTTTCAACCGTTGCTTCGGCAGCACCTTGGCGTGCGCGCTTTCATGGACAATGACGGCATCCTTCCCAGCATCCGAAGCCTCGTAGCCGCAATAAATCCAGAAAAGCTTTGCGATTGCGATGCCATGCGTATCCAAGATTGCTTGCATCAAAAGGATTTCGTCATTGCGGACTTTGCTGGTTTTGCAGAGCGCATCCCATTTACCAAGCAGTTTCGCTGCGTTGTCCGTTGAGCGCCAAACGGTTACCCGCGTAGAGGGATAGAGAAGCGGACGCCGTTCCCTGACGCGCCCGCTGAAAGTGATCCCGACATCCGCGGTGATGGCTGCTGCAGCTGCGATCGGACCTCGAACCCGGCAATCGACGTCCATGCTTATGATGGTGGCATCGGGGTAGTCGCGACGGGCCCACGCGACGCAAGCCGGCTTTACGAGAGTGGCGCCGTGCCAGTCTTTCGATTCGATCGAATAGAGGTGATGGGGAATATCGTAAGCCGAAAGATTTGCCGAAAATGACTCGGCTAGAGGCCGGTAGTTGGGCGTGAAAAAGCCGCTTACGATATATAACTCCGGCGAGCCAGCCCGTATATCCGTCATGGCACATCCACGTTTTGTATCTGTAAGAGCTTATCTCGACGAGCTAGCCGAATATGCGACTTGGCCGTCACTGTCTTGAGAGATTTTTCAACCGGCGCCGATTTTCAAAAACGCTTGCAGCCCGAGCCCTATCGCTTCGTTCCGTTCCCGGCCTCGAAGCTCATTTCGACTTCGCCCCCAACGGCGAATTCGCCTCGCCCGCATCCCGATCAGTTGATCGTTCTTCCCCTAAACTTGTGGCACGGCGCCAAAGAATTCAGCCGCTTAGACCGCGATCCTTAACCACATTCGCCGATTTTAGACCCGCGTTGTACCGCGGACACAGGCCAGAAACATCCGCCTACTGAATTTCATTCATAAATAGCTTCGTATACGGAGCATTAATACTCTGCCGCTCGGTTTTTGCGTTTAGTGGGGTAGATATGTTGCGTAATTTAGCCGGCGTAGCGGCATGCGTGTCCGCAGTTCTATGTGGTGTTCAACCGGCTTCCGCTGATGAGTATCGCGGAAGTCTCAAAGATGGCCCAGCAATCGTTGAAGGTTACAACTGGTCCGGCTTTTACGCCGGTGCCCACGTTGGTGCAGTTTGGGGCGACGTCGCCGTGAAGGATATCGACGGTGGCGTTTCTCCGGGTCCGTTTACGTACTCACCTTCGGGAGCTTTTGGAGGCGGTACGGCGGGCTACAACTGGCAACTCGATCGGCTTGTTGTCGGTGTTGAAGGTGATCTCGGCTACATGGATCTGTCCGGCGGCACGACCATCCCGTCGTCGGATCCCAAGTATCATCAGAATCTGACACTGGATGGTGGCCTCTATGGCGATATCACCGGCCGCCTCGGCGTGCTCGTGGCGCCCGCGACGCTCATCTACGGCAAAGGCGGCTTCGCGTTTTATGACGGCGAGGCCGAGCAAGCGACGACAAAGACCTATTACCGGCCGACCGGAACCGACACTTTCACAGGCTGGGTAGTCGGCGGCGGCATCGAGCATTTCATCACACCGACGATCTCCATCAAGGCCGAATATTTGCATTTTCAATTCGGCGATCAGGGCGGCTCTCAAGAGAAGTTTACGACAGCGCCTGTTGGCCAAGTCGACGACGGCACCGCCGTCGGCGATAAATTCCACAACCGGCAAAGCCTTGACGCCGATAGCGTCAAGTTCGGACTGGCCGTCCACTTCTAAGCTCGCTGTCGTCCGCTGAAGAACATTCACGGGGCCGGCGTTCCAGCGTCGGCCCTTTTTTACATTGTGCGAGATGCGGACAAACTCAGATGCGTCCGTAGAAAATACGCCCGATTTTACACCAGAATCATCGTGTTGCCCTTGCAACAACATTAAGTACTTCGCAAGAACATTTTTGGAACAAACGCTGGACAAAGCCCGTGAGTCGTGGCATGTTCTGTCTATGTTCACGGGCGCCCTAAAAGAGGCGCCTCCCCGGGTCAGAGTAGCGTGTTAGACCCTCCCCACAGCACCAGGAGAGCCCCCATGCGCACCTACCTCATCTCTTATGATCTCGCCCAACCGAACCGCAATCAGCACGTCCTTGCGCAGGTGATCATGGGCCTTGGCGACAAGTGGGCGCGCCCGCTCTCCAACACTTGGTACGTGACGTCGGAACGCGAAGAATTCGAGCTCGAGACCGAGCTTCGCGAGCTTCTCTCCGAGGAGGACGGTCTTCTGATCCAGGCGACGAAGCGTGATGCGGTGATGACCAACACGTCGCTTCGCTGGTTCCGTCAGCGCCGCCCGGGCCTCGACCTCGCACCCGATGGCAACATCATCGCGTTCCCGCTGCCGGCGATCGCCGCTGCCGAACCGATGGAACCCGAGCTGCCGTTCGCCAAGGCTGGTTGATCGGCACGCGAACGAACGAATTCCGGTCTTTGGGCGGGGCGGGCCTTCTCCCCCCTCGCCGTTCCCAAACGGGGCTCGTCCCGTCCAAGGACCGATGCTGGAAGCCCGGGGATCATGCGCTCTATGCTCCCTCGCAGGTCGTGATCCCCGGCTCCCTTATCTAACTGCCCTGCACGTCTTACGGCCCGTACTCAATCTGTAATCAGTTGCGTTCCTGCGTTTCCGCCAGCCCCCCGCACCGGAATGCTCCCCCATGAAAACCTTCCTGCTCCATCACGCGCCGAAAACCGCCGACCAGGACACCTGGACGGTGACGTTCTCGCTCCCCTACATCGCGACCGAATACGCCCCCGCCGGCAACGGCGTCTGGTACATCCGGACCTGGCTCGGAGCCGATCAGATCAAGCGGCGCCTCGCGATTCTATTCGATCATCCGGACGAGCTTGGCGTGCATGAACTCGGCCGCGCCGATCGCGCCGCGACAGACCGGCTGAACTGGCTGCAGGGCCGCCTCGAAGACGACGAACCGGACGGATCCTGGCACATGCCGCGGAGCGTCTGGAATGCGCTCCAGTCCGCCGTCGGCACGATCGCCCGCTGACTGCGGAATTGCGCTCACACCCATCCCTGATCGTCGTTCCGGCCGAAGCGCAGCGGAGGCCGCGCCAAACACGTACGAACGCCTTTCCTCTCCCGGAACGGGAGAGGATGCCCGTCGAGCCGGAGGCTCGCCTTCGGCGAGATCGGCAGGTGAGGGACTTCCTCGTTCGGCAACCAAGCCCCTCATCCGGCCTTCGGCCACCTTCTCCCCAGGGGAGAAGGAACGACGATCGCCCTATTCCGTCATCCCGGCGAAGGGATCCAGGCAAGCCTCAGCAAGATGAAGCGCGCGAGCTGCAATCGGCCGCGCACTACACCCCAAACGCTCTGAAATTTGGCTGGGTGCCGGCCTTTGTCGGCATGACGGAGGTAGTTACGGCTTCCAGCCGAGAAAATTCGCAATCAGCTTGAGGCCGAGCTTCTGGCTCTTCTCAGGGTGAAATTGCGTGCCGGCGATGTTGCCGTCCGCGACAAGCGCCGTAATCGCGCCGCCGTAGTCCGTCTCGGCGACGACGACGCGGCGCTCTTCAGGCACCATCGCAAAGGAATGCACGAAGTAGGCGTGCCAGCCGTCGGGTCCAGTTCGAATGCCGTCGAGCAGCGCGTGAGGGCTGACGACGTTGAGCGTATTCCAGCCCATGTGCGGGATTTTGAGCGCCGGATCCTTGGGCTCGATGGCCCGCACCTCGCCCTTGATCCAGCCGAGCCCCGGCGTTTCGACGAACTCAAGGCCGCGCTCGCTCAAGAGCTGCATGCCGACGCAAATGCCGAGAAACGGCCGGCCCTTTTGCCGGACGGCTTCCTCGAGCGCCAGGATGAGCCCCGGAACGCGTTCGAGACCGGCCTTGCAGTCGCCGTAGGCGCCGACGCCCGGCAGTACGATGCGATCCGCCGCGAGCACGTCCTCGGGGCGCGGACTGACGATGATTTTCGACGGATTGGAGCTGCCGCGAGCCGCGCTCTCGAAGGCTTTCGCGGCCGAATGAAGATTTCCCGACCCGTAATCGATAATGACGACGTTCTGCATCAGGGCTTAGAGCCTCAAGCCCCCGCGCCGAAAGGCCAAAAGCGGCTGCCGCCCGAGCGGGCCGCCGGGCCGCTCGGCGTATCGCTTTGAATGACCGGTTGCCCCGGCAGCCAGCTCTCGAAGAAGCGCCGTTCGCACTCGGCGATCGAGCGTCCGTTGACGACGCCGAGCATTTGCCAGCCCTTTTGATCAAGCATCCAGCGCCGCAAGGTCGAAATCTCGAAGCCGAGATAGATATTGATCATGAAAACGATCAGGCTGATCCAGCCCGGATCGACTTTCAACGCCGCCAAAACGTAACTGAGAAGGCCGACGCCCGCCAGATACGCGATCGCCATGAGCCACAGACCGTGGGCAAGAAAGCCGAGCGGCGGAAAGATCGCCGTCAGCCAGGAAAAACCGTCCTTCACGAACGCAAGCTCGACGGCGCGGTCAACGCGATCGGAGTCGGAAACAGGGGGCTCGTGCACGGTATAGGTCGCCACGGAACTCAACACTCCTCGATCCTTATCCTTCAAACGCCGGCGTTAAAAACCGGAAGCCGCGAAATCAACCCTGCAGCATGCCCTTCGTCGACGGGATGCGCCCCGCCTGCCGCGGGTCGAGAGCAATAGCGGCCCTGAGCGCCCGCGCCAAACCCTTATAGCAGGTCTCGGCAATATGGTGATTGTTCTCGCCGTAAAGGTTTTCGACGTGCAGCGTAATGCCCGCGTTCTGGGCAAAGGCTTGAAACCACTCGCGAAACAGCTCGGTGTCCATCTCGCCGACCTTCGGCCGCGAGAACTCGGCTTTCCAGATCAGGAACGGCCGCCCGGAAACGTCGAGCGCGACCCGCGTCAGCGTCTCGTCCATCGGCAGATGCACGTCGGCATAGCGAACGATGCCCGCCTTGTCACCGAGCGCCTTCGCAATGGCCTGCCCGATGACGATGCCCGTATCTTCGGCCGTGTGGTGGAAGTCGATATGCAGATCGCCCTTCGCCTTGAGCGTGATGTCGATCAGCGAATGCCGGGCGAGTTGCTCCAGCATATGATCGAGAAACCCGATACCCGTTGAAATGTCGTAAGCGCCCGTCCCGTCGAGATCGACGGTCGCGGAGATCTCTGTCTCCTTGGTCGTGCGCGTGATCGAGGCCTGCCGCTGCTTCACGTGAATCTCTCCGACGCCCGCCAATCGTTAATCGCCGTCCATCTACCTGCCGGGCGCCTGCTTGCCGGACGCATGCGAGAGCGTTTATCAGCTTGTAGCCCGCTGGGCCAAGGGTGGCTGACCGGCCCCGTGGCCGCAGGCGACCGGCTTATCTTGCATCCTGCCCGCAAAAGCTTAACTGACGCGATACAAATGACCCAACAGAGCCCAAATGCCGGCGATTCGTCGTGGCACGCCACCACAATACTCACCGTCCGCAAGGGCGGCCGGGTTGTAGTTGCCGGCGATGGTCAGGTAAGCCTCGGCCAGACGATCATCAAAGCCAACGCCAAGAAGGTCCGCCGCCTCGGCAAGGGCGATGTGATCGGCGGCTTTGCAGGCGCAACGGCTGACGCCTTCACCCTTTTCGAACGCCTCGAAGCCAAGCTCGAAATGTACCCCGGCCAGCTGACGCGCGCCGCGGTCGAGCTAGCCAAGGACTGGCGCACCGACCGCTTTCTCCGCCGTCTCGAAGCCATGATGATCGTTGCCGACGCATCGACCACCCTCGTTCTGACCGGCACCGGCGACGTTCTCGAACCGGAAAACGCCATCGCGGGCATCGGTTCCGGCGGCAATTATGCGCTAGCCGCCGCCCGAGCGCTTATCGACCAGCCCCTCGACGCCGAGGCCATCGCCCGGAAGGCGATGAGCATTGCCGCCGAAATTTGCGTCTATACGAACAAGAACATCGTCGTCGAATCCCTCGACGCGCCAGGCTAACGTCAGGCACGAAGGATCAAGGGCCTTTGCCGAGCGAAAAACCAACAGCTAACAGCCGGATGACTGACAGATGCCAAGCGCATTATCACCTGACGACCTAAAGGCTGCGGTCGAAGCCGGCGTCATCGATGCGGCACAGGCCGAGAAGCTGAAAGCCATGCGCCGTGACGCTGCGGGCGTCGGACCCGACAGCGAACCGGCTATTGCCGATGAAGAGCGCTTTCGCTTCCTGAACGGCTTCAACGACGTCTTCCTGACGATCGGCGTGCTGCTCGTTGCCGGCGCGTTCCTTATCGCCAGCTCGACGGCAAGCACCTTTGGCATGAGCTGGTTCGGCACGCTCGCGCTTGCCGCCGTCACATTCTGGATCTTGAGCGAAATTCTCGTCGCGCGCCTCCGCGCCGTGCTCCCCGGAATGGTCCTCTCGGTGCTGTTTGTCGCCTTCGCCGCCGCAGCCGTCGTCGTTCAAATGCACTGGACGAGCTTCAGCTCGTCGAACTGGAGCGTCGATTCCGAATTCGCGTTCTGGCGAAACCCATCGCTCACGTTCGGAACGCCCGCCCTCATCGCCGCGATCATCTATTACGTGCGCTTCCGGCTCCCCTTCGCACTCGCCTTGATCGCCTTCTTTGGCTACGCCGTCGTCAGCAAGGGCCTGCTGCAGATTGCGGGTATCGGCCCCTCGTTCGTCGCGTTGGGCTACGGCCTCGTCGTCCTCGCAGTCGCGCTTGCCTACGATGCCCGCGATCCGAAGCGTCAGACGCGCCTCTCCGATTGTGCCTTCTGGCTGCAGCTCGTGGCGGCGCCGCTGATCGTCTCACCGGTCATCCTTTTGATCAAAGGCACGACGATCGGCGGCGCGACCTCTGCAGCGATCCTTGTGACGGTGTTCTTCCTCGCCCTTTTCGCACTCGCCATCGACCGGCGCGCGCTGCTCGTCTCTTCGCTCCTCTATTTCACGGTTGCCGTCTACGATCTGCTGAACGGCGGCAGTCCTCTAACGGGCGGCGAAGTCAGCTCGTCCTCGTTCGTGCTGACGCTCGGGGTCGTCGGCGCATTTGTGCTGTTTCTGGGCGTCTTCTGGCATCCCATCAGAAACCGCATGCTGCCGGGCCTGCAGAAAACTCATCTAGCTCCCTATATTCCTGAACCGAGACAATGACGAACTTTTCACCGCGCGAAATCGTATCCGAACTCGACCGCTACATCGTCGGCCAAGGCGACGCCAAGCGCGCCGTCGCCATCGCCCTGCGCAATCGCTGGCGCCGTCAGCAGCTGACCGGCGAGCTTCGCGAAGAAGTCTTGCCGAAGAATATTTTGATGATCGGCCCGACCGGCGTCGGCAAAACCGAAATCTCGCGCCGCCTGGCAAAGCTTGCCGGCGCGCCGTTCCTGAAAGTCGAGGCGACGAAATTCACCGAGGTCGGTTACGTCGGCCGCGACGTCGACAGTATCGTTCGTGATCTCGTCGAGGTCGGCATCGCTCTCGTCAAGGAAGCGAAGCGCCATGGCGTGCGCGCGAAGGCCGAGAAAGCCGCGGAAGAACGCGTGCTCGATGCACTCGTCGGCTCCGGCGCGTCACCCGCGACGCGCGACAGCTTCCGCAAGCGCCTCCGCAACAACGAGTTGAACGACAAAGAGATCGATATCCTCGTCGCCGATACGTCGTCGCCCATTCCCTCCTTCGACATGCCGGGCGGCACGATGGCGACGATCAACATCGGCGAGATGCTGGGCAAGGCGCTCGGACAGCGAACGAAGCCCCGGCGCGTCACTGTCAAGGATAGCTTCGATATCCTGATCGCAGAAGAAAGCGACAAGCTGATCGACAGCGATCAGATCACCGGCGAAGCGATCGCCGCGGTCGAGAACAACGGCATCGTCTTCCTCGACGAGATCGACAAGATTTCATCCCGCGGCGACGGCGTTCGCGGTGGCGCCGACGTCTCGCGCGAAGGCGTGCAGCGCGATCTTCTCCCGTTGATCGAAGGCACGACCGTCGCAACGAAATACGGGCCTGTGAAGACCGACCATATCCTGTTCATCGCCTCGGGCGCGTTCCACGTCTCGAAGCCGTCCGATCTCTTGCCCGAGCTGCAGGGGCGCTTGCCGATCCGCGTCGAGCTCAACGCTTTGACGCGGGAAGACATGAAACGCATCCTGACCGAGCCGCAGGTGAGCCTCATCCGGCAGTCGGTCGCTCTGCTCCAGACCGAAGGCGTCACGCTCGAATTCAGGCCGGACGCCATCGACGCCATTGCCGACGCCGCCGTCGAAGTGAATTCGACCGTCGAGAACATCGGCGCGCGCCGCCTGCAGACGGTGCTCGAACGCGTGCTCGATGACGTGTCTTTCGAAGCCTCCGACCGGGGCGTGCAGACCGTACTCATCGACGGTCCTTACGTCAGCGAACGGGTAGGCTCGCTTTCGAAAAACGCCGATCTCAGCCGGTTTATCCTTTAGCGTTCGCCAAGCTGGTTCGTCGCTTCCTTCCCCTCCCCCTTGCGGGGAGGGGTTAGGGGTGGGGGTTAAACTCCGGCGCATACTGGAAGAAATTTACCTTCCCGGACATCACCCCGCCCCCGTCCCCTCCCCGTCAAGGGGAGGGGAGAATGAGCGCGGCATCCAGCATCCTACCCATCGACCGCAAACGCCTGTAAAAGGGCCCTTTCCGAACCGAAAGCTTGTGTTTTCGCTATGACCGCCGCGCCTTTACTCAAGATCGACACCGACCAGCCCGCCGCGAAGCTCTCGCTCGCGGGCCTGACGCGTGACCGCTTGAAAGTCGCGCTCGCGGCCGCCGGCGTTCCCGAAAAGCAGCTTCGCATGCGCGTCGGCCAGCTCTGGAGCTGGATCTACGTGCGCGGCGTTACCCGCTTCGAAGACATGACGGACGTGTCGAAGGACCTGCGCCGCCAGCTCGAAGAGCTGTACACGTTGGACCGTCCCGAGATCGTCTCCGAGCAGATTTCCGTCGACGGCACGCGCAAATGGCTTCTTAGGCTGCCCAAACGCGGCCACGAAGCCCGCGCGCCCGAAATCGAAACCGTCTACATCCCCGAAAGCGACCGCGGCACGCTCTGCATTTCGAGCCAGGTCGGCTGCACGCTGAATTGCTCGTTCTGCCACACCGGCACTCAGAAGCTTGTGCGCAATCTCGAAACGGAAGAAATCGTCGGCCAGATCATGCTGGCCCGCGACCGCATCGGCGATTGGCCCGGCGCGAAAGGTCCGGACGATGGCCGCCTGCTTCCGCAAAGCGAGCGGAAGATCACCAACGTCGTGCTGATGGGCATGGGCGAGCCGCTTTACAATTTCGACAACGTCAAAGCCGCAATGGAGATTGCCTCCGACGGCGACGGCCTGTCGCTCTCCAAGCGGCGCATCACACTCTCGACCTCCGGTGTCGTACCCGAAATCCCGCGTTGGGGCGAAGAAGCCGACACCATGCTCGCCATCTCGCTTCACGCAACGAACGATGCGTTGCGCGACGAGCTCGTTCCGTTGAACCGGAAATATCCGATCGCCGAGCTGATGGAAGCCTGCCGCAACTATCCGGGGCTTTCGAACGCGCGCCGTATCACGTTCGAATACGTGATGCTGAAAGGCGTCAACGACAGCCTCGCCGAGGCCCGGGCCCTCGTGAAGCTCCTCTCGGGCATCCCGGCCAAAATCAACTTAATCCCGTTCAATCCCTGGCCGAACACCCGCTATGAGTGTTCCGATTGGGAGACGATCGAGCGATTTGCCGACGTCGTGAATCGCGCCGGCTACGCGAGCCCCGTCCGCACGCCCCGTGGCCGCGATATTCTTGCGGCCTGCGGGCAACTTAGGTCCGAGAGCCTGAAGCTCTCCGCGAGTGCGCGAAACGCTCTTTCGCAAGGCGGCTGACCCGGAGCGTTTTCAAGCGAAGTGGATGCCGGTTCGCGTGAAGAAAACGCGACAAATCAAAACCCCTAGGCTGACGCGTCGCCCTGCTACTATTCCTGCTTGAGCGGCTGACCCTCGCTTATGTACATTGCGCGCGGGATGGGACGTTAGGGGGACGGGGATCGTCGTGCAAAGGTTTCTCAGCACGCTTGCGCGGGTGTTGTTCGGCTTCGTGCTCGCGAGCTTGGCTGCGGGCCTGGTGACCGTTCTCTTCGTCACGACGCCGGTCGAGGTTTTCACCGAACCCTTTGAGCGTCTGCCGAAAACCGCCAGCGAAACCTTCGATCTCGCATTGCTCGCCGCGACCCACCTCGGAATTTTCGCCTCCGTTTTCGTGCTGATCGTGGCGCTGTTGAGCGAGGTCTTCTCGGTCCGCTCGTTGACATTCTACCTGTTCGCGGGCGTCGCCATCGCGATGCTGGGCTTCACCGCCCAATATCAAAGTGAAGTCGCCGGCCAGCCGACGATCTTGAACAATTACGCCATCAAGGCATTCCTCACGATCGGCTTTTTCGGCGGCTTCTTCTATTGGCTCGCCGCCGGCCAGTTCGCAGGCCGGCCATACGGTTGGGGAGAAGCGGCGGCGGCGGCGGAGCCGGTACCAGTCGAGGCTGGGCCACCGGCACGCAAAGCGGAGAGCGACGCCGAAGTCGTCATCACGAGACAGCCGGTTGAGATCGAGCAGGCGCGATTCCGCAAGCCGCTCCTGCAACGCCTGAAATTTTCAAGGCGGAATCCGGTGGCCGATCCGGGACACGAGACCACTTCGGCCGACGACTCCACGACCCGCGAACCAAACGCCTCGCGAAGTGTTGATTAACCAAACCTGCGGCAGAACAGCTTCTGCGTTGCTGCGATGCAGCAGCCCTGGTACGGTTCGAAAGAGCTTGAGGGATTGGTCAATTGTTCGATTGCGCCCTGCATTTCCGCTTTCTGCAGAAAGCGACGGAAGCCATGTTCGAGATGGGACAAGCGTCTTTCGCGGCCGCATTGGCCTGCCAAAAGCGCCTCTATAACGAAATGATGCCTCCCGAACCGAACACTCCCGAACCTCCGGCGTGGCCGGCCTGGTTCGGCGACTGGACGCCCGTAGCTCGAACACCCTCCCCCGTCCAAACGGAAATCATGCAGGCATGGCTTGCGATGGCGAACGCTTCGCTCGCCTACTGGCCGGGAGCCCAGCAATCCGTTGCCGCTTCCCGCGTCTTTCCTGGCGGCGATGCGTTTTGGCCAGCGTCGGCTCCGGCCTTCTGGGGCACGGCGCCGTGGGCGCTTTATCAGGGACCCATGATGGCGATGATGCTGTCTTACGGCGTTCCCTATGCCGTCGCCGCACCGACGGCACGTGCGAGCACGTCAGCGATGGACGCGGCCGATGCCGCATGCACGCAATGGCGGCTGGTATTTGGAGACGCCGAAGGCCGCCGCGCCCTGGATCGCCATTTCTCGCCACGGCCACCGTGGTCGACCTATCTGCACTGAGAACACCGCGCAAACCCAATCGAGCCGGTCGCCTTCCATCCGGAAGGCGCCTCGGCCAGCCCGATCACGCCTCGCTTATTGCGGATCCGGCTCCGTAGCTGATCCGGAAGCGGCTGCCGCGGGCGCGGCATCCTGCTCACTCGTAGCCGGCGGCGCGGCAGCCGGAGCCGGTGTTGCATTGACCGTTTCAGGCTTCGGTTTCGGCGTCTTTTTGACCGCTGCAGTCTTCGTCTTCTTCGCGGGCTTGGTTGCATCGGCGGCTGGTGCTGCCGCAGCCGCGCCGTCAGCAGACGGAGGCGCCGCCGCTGCGCCATTGGCGGCCCACGGCAGAACTTCTGGCGTTGTGCCCTTTGCCGCCGCCTTGGCTTTACCTTTCGCTTCTTCCTTTTTCAGCATGGCGAGCGAACGGCACCGGGCCTTCGTCGCCTTGCCCGCGTCATTGGTTCCGGCTGCAACCCAGACGCATAGACTGTTTCCGCCGCAAGCGTTCTCATCGAGATTGAGACAAGGCGAAGCGGCTTTCGCGGTCTTTGGCTTCTCGGCAGGCTTTGCCGCGCCATCGGCAGCCGGAGCCGTCGCTTCAGGAGCCGCAGCGGCGGCAGGAGCAGCCGAAGAAGCATCGGCGGCGGTCGCAGCGGCCGCCTTTTTCTTGTGTTTGACCGGAGCAGCCGGCGGCGCCGCCGCATCCGTGCTGCTGTCGGCTGATTTTTGCAGCTGCGCTTTCGGCGTGAATGCGGGAAGCGGCGCCGCAGCGGCCGGCTGAGGAGCGGGCTGTGCTGGCTGGGCAGCGGGTTCCGCTTGCGCCGGCGGATCGTCTGGCGGGATCGTGACGGTAATTTCTTCAGCCGCGAGCGGTAGTGCCAGCGCCCCGGCAAGCAAACCGAACCACACGAGATTCCCGACGATGCGAATCGACCTGATCACGGCCGCTCTCCCCCGATGAGATTAGTTCCCAAGCTTGTATCAGCTGATGCGGGACAGAAACACCGCAAACACCCCCGCGACGCCTTTTTTATGTTCATGAGTTTGATGCGGCACGGAAACGGTTGATACGGTTAATACGCGGCATTTGGGCCACAAATGGTGGAAATGAGCGTACGCTGATCAGGGCGCGGATCACCTTCGAAGCCTTTGAAAATCCGGCCACCTTCAGCGGGGTGCTCTCTTCCGCGCCCACGCCAAAGCCTGCTCCAGCCGGTCGTCGCCCCAGAACAGTTCGCCGTCCTGCGTGCTGAAACTCGGCGCACCGAAAACCCCGAACGCCTGCGCCTCCTCCGTATTGGCGCGCAGCTCCGACTTGACGGCAACGTCCGTGCTGAGCCGGCGAACGTCATCCGCGTCGAGACCGGCCGTCGTCAGGCAGTCCGTCAACACGTCGTCATCGGAAATGTCTAAGCCCTTGCCGAACTCCGCCGCAAAAACCGCACGGCTGAAGGCTGCGTCCGCGCCCTGGCTTCGCGCCGCGATCGCAAGGCGTGCGGCTCTCAAACCATTGGCGGGAAACGACGACGGCATCCGGAAGGGAAGTCCGCGTGCCGACGCCGTTCGTTCGATGTCGCGCACCATATAACGGCCCTTCGCCGGATAAATGTTGAAAGGCGAGGTATCCCAACCCTGAGATTTGAAAATCGGCCCGAGCAGAAATGGCTTCCAATCGATGACCACATCGGCCTCGGCGGCCGTCGCCTCGATCCGCATCGCGCTCAAGTAAGAGTAGGTCGATGCGAACTCGTACCAGAAAACGACAGTCGGCTTCATTGCGCTTCCTCGCTGTCATGCCTGCCGTCACAAGAGTTAAGGCCAATTGCGACATGTCGTGATATGGCATCAACCGTACTTGCAGGCAGCGCCGCCGACCCTATAGTGCCGCGCGATTTCCACCCATTCAAAATTCGAAAGCCAGATCTCCCATGAGCGCCGCGCCGAAGTCCGTGAAAAAGGTCGTTCTCGCCTATTCCGGCGGATTGGACACTTCGATCATCCTCAAGTGGCTGCAGGAGACCTACGGCGCCGAAGTCGTGACGTTCACCGCCGATCTCGGCCAGGGCGAAGAGCTGGAGCCCGCCCGCAAGAAAGCCCTGATGCTCGGCATCAAGGAAGAAAACATCTTCATCGAAGACCTGCGCGAGGAATTCGTTCGCGATTTCGTCTTCCCGATGTTCCGCGCCAACACCGTCTACGAAGGCGTTTATTTGCTCGGCACGTCCATCGCTCGCCCGCTGATCGCGAAAAAGCAGATCGAGATCGCCCGCAAAGTCGGCGCCGACGCCGTCTGCCATGGTGCCACCGGCAAGGGCAACGACCAGGTCAGGTTCGAACTCGGCTATTATTCCTTAGAACCCGGCATCAAGATCATCGCGCCCTGGCGTGAGTGGACATTCAAGGGCCGCGAAGACCTTCTGGACTTCGCCCGCAGGAACCAGATTCCCGTCGCCAAGGACAAGGAAGGCGAGAGCCCGTTCTCGGTTGACGCCAACCTTCTGCACTCGTCGTCCGAAGGCAAAGTTCTCGAAGACCCGGCGAAGAAACCGCCCGAGGTCGTCTACCAGCGCACGATCTCGCCGATGAGCGCGCCCGACAAGGTGACGACGATCAAGATCGGCTTCGTCAAGGGGGACCCCGTCTCGATCGACGGCAAGCAGCTCTCGCCCGCGACGCTTCTGAAAGCGCTGAACGATCTCGGACGCGACAACGGCATCGGCCGCATCGATCTCGTCGAGAACCGTTTCGTCGGCATGAAATCGCGTGGCGTCTACGAGACGCCCGGCGGCACGATCCTGCTTGCGGCTCACCGCGCCATCGAAAGCCTGACACTCGACCGCGGCGCGGCTCATCTCAAAGACGAGATCATGCCGCGCTACGCCGAGCTCATTTACAATGGCTTCTGGTTCTCGCCGGAACGCGAGATGCTGCAGGCGCTGATCGACAAGAGCCAGGAAAACGTCGAAGGCGACGTGACCCTCGAACTTTACAAGGGCAACGTCATCGTCATCGGCCGTGAAAGCGCGAAGTCGCTCTATTCGCCGACACTCGTGACGTTCGAGGACGACAAGGGCGCCTACGATCAGAAGGACGCAGAAGGCTTCATCAAGCTCAACGCTCTGCGCTTGCGCACCCTTGGACAGCGCAACAAGTCATAAGACTTGGTTCCCTCGATGTGACCATCTCAGACGCGCGCGAAGCGTCGAGATGGTCCGAAGGTTGAAATTACGACGATCGTGGTCAAAAGTACTGCCTCCCTCCGGCGGAAGCAGGATACATGCCCCACGAGACACCTCTTATTGCCACGATCGTCGTCGGCCTGAGTTTGGCCTTCCTGTTTGGAGCGATAGCACAGCGTCTCCGCGCCTCGCCTCTTGTCGGATACCTTCTTGCAGGCGTCGCACTAGGTCCCAGAACACCGGGATTTGTTGCCGATCAAAACATCGCCTCCGAACTCGCCGAGGTCGGCATCATCCTGTTGATGTTCGGCGTAGGCCTGCATTTCTCGCTGAAAGATCTCTGGTCCGTCCGGAAAATCGCTATCCCGGGCGCCGTCGTGCAGATTTTCGTCGCGACACTGCTCGGAGTAGGGCTTTCACATTACCTCGGTTGGCAGCTCGGCGCCGGCATCGTCATGGGCCTCGCGCTCTCCGTCGCAAGCACAGTCGTATTGCTCCGAGCGATGCAGGCGAGACGGCTTCTCAATACCGAGCGTGGCCGCATCGCTGTCGGATGGCTCATCGTCGAAGACATCGTGATGGTGCTGACGCTGGTTCTGCTGCCAGCGCTGCTTCCACTGTTTGGCGTCGCCACAACGGACATCTCGGCGAACCATGCTGAGAACTTCGATCTTCTAAAGACCTTTGCGGTAACGGTACTCCAGATCGCCGCCTTCGTCGCTTTGATGCTTATCGCTGGCCGCCGCGTCATTCCATGGATTTTGCACTACGCTGCCCATACCGGGTCTCGAGAACTGTTCCGCCTGGCCGTGCTCGCGATTGCGCTCGGAACGGCCTTTGGAGCGGCAAAGCTATTCGGCGTGTCGTTCGCACTCGGCGCCTTCTTTGCCGGCATGATCCTGAGCGAGTCGACGCTCAGTCAGCAGGCGGCATCTGAAACGCTGCCGCTGCGCGATGCCTTTGCAGTGCTGTTCTTTATTTCGGTCGGCATGTTGTTCGATCCGGCCATTCTCCTCCGCGATCCTTTTGCCGTCGTGACGACACTGACGATCGTCATCGTCGGCAAATCGGTGGCAGCCTACGCGATTGTTCGCGCCTTTGGATATCCCGCCACGACCGCACTCACGATTTCCGTCAGCCTCGCTCAGATCGGCGAGTTCTCTTTCATTCTCGCTGGCTTGGGCGTGACACTCGGCGTCTTGCCTGACCTCGGCCGCGAACTCGTCCTGGCGGGCGCCATTGGCTCGATCATGCTGAACCCACTGCTGTTCTTCGCGCTCGACCGCTATCAGGAGAAGCTCGAAAAGCGCGAGCAGGCCGACGCTACGCCCGCGCCGGCACCGCCCGTCAAAATCGAAAAGACAATGTTGCAGGACCACGCCATATTGATTGGCTATGGCCGCGTCGGATTTCCCATCGGGGGAATGCTGCAACGACGAGGCTTATCGATGTACGTGATCGACGAGAACGATGACATCGTGAACAAGCTCAAGGAAAAAAAGGTTGAAGCGGTCGCGGGCAACGGCGTCGCCCTTCTCACGTTTGCCAATCTGCAACAGGCGAGGTGCCTGCTCGTCGCCATTCCCGACAGCTTCGAAGCCGGACAGATCGTGGCGCAGGCACGGGCATCGAATGCCGAGCTGCCGATCATCGCGAGAGGTCACTCAGACGCCGAGGTGACGCACCTCAAAGCATGTGGCGCGAATATCGTTATCCAAGGATCCCAGGAAATCGCCGACGCCATGGCCGCGCGCGTTCCGTAACGGCATTGCATACCGAACCGGGTGTGAAACAGGGAATGAGATCATGATCGTCATCACGAGAAACGGCGAGACGACAGTGCTCACCGGCTGGCGGGAATGGGTCGTCAAAATCGTTATATTCCTGGCGGCAATCCTTCTGTTCGCCGTCATGGCCTTTCTGATGTTCGGCCTCGCCGTGACGATCGGAGCGATCGCTCTCGTCCTCATACCGGCTGCGATCGTCGTCGGACTGTTCGCGACGATATTCGGAAAGCGCGTTTAAATCTCTGTCTGTTCGTCGCGTCGCGCACACCATCGCGATGGACGAAATAAGACGTTGTCTGATGATTTAAAGCGACTTTAGAGAATAATGAGCTTATGCTCGCTTGAGCGGGAGCGATTCGCCCCGACGGCGTCAGGGCGTTTAACTCGGCACGCGCCCGTTCGTCGGCCAGTCGTTCCCGTCTTTGGTTTGAGCTTCGATTCCGTCTACGACCCGCCCCACGGCGCCTGTCGTGGCCGCATTTACTCTTTCTGTCGGCCCATTCCCCATTTCGGCAGTCGCACCAGTGTCATGATCGTTTGCATGACCGCCCGGCCTGCGCAATTTTCGCCCTGATACATCTCCGGCCTTGACGACCGGGTCCCGATCCACGACATCGCGTGCTCGGATGATGAATGCGTTTCGAAACGCAAATTGCGAGGACCAGAGAATGAAGGTTGCGGCTGACGGAACGCCGGTGGTGACGCCCGCCGAATGGGCGCCTCAGAAGGCGATTTGGACCGCATGGCCGGCCGATCCAGACGAGTGGCKGGGCGACCTCGAGACGCCCCGCCGCGACGTGGCGGCGCTTATTCGCGCGCTCGGCATCGCCGGCAACAAGGTCCGCCTTCTCGTCAACGGCGAAGAAGCCAGAAACTCGGCCATTGCCGCGCTTGGCAACACCGCTGAAGTCATTCCGGCGAAGTACGGCGACATCTGGCTCCGCGATACGGGCCCGATCTTCGCGCGCGCCGGCAAGGACGCGGTCGCCCTCCGCTTCAAGACGAACAGCTGGGGCGGCAAGTACGATCTTCCCGACGACGCAACGGTCGGCGACGACGTCGCCGAGCTTGCGAAAACAGACATCCGCCGCTTCGATTTCGTGCTCGAAGGCGGCGCTGTCGATCATGACGGCGAAGGCACCATCCTCGCCACGCAGCAGACGCTGCTCAACCCCAACCGCAACGGCTGGACGAAGGAAGCCGCCGAGCAGGCGCTTGCCGAAGCCTTCGGCACGAAGAAAGTCATCTGGATCGATGAAGGCCTGAAGAACGACCACACCGATGGCCACGTCGACAACATCGCGCGCTTCGTCGCGCCCGGCCGTGTTGTCTGCCAGGCGCCCGCCGGTCCCGACGATCCGAACGCTGAAACGTTGAACGCCATTGCGGCGAGCCTTGAAAGCGCGACGGATGCGATGGGCCGCAGACTTGAAGTCGTGCGCATCCCGGGCGTTGGCCTCTACCGCAATGCTCTTGGCGAAATCTCGCCCGCGTCTCATATGAATTTCATCATCGCCAACGACGTTGTCGTCGTGCCGATTTACGGAACTGCAACCGAAGCCGATGCCCTACAGGCTTTGCAGGCCGTTTTTTCGACCCGCGCGGTTGTCGGCGTTTCGTCCCGTGGCTTGCTCGGCTGCGGAACGGCCGGCGGCGGATCATTCCATTGCATCACACAACAGGAGCCCCTGTAGATGGCGCGACGCTCGCTCACGGTGGCCAGCATTCAAACGTCCTACGGCCACAACATCAAAGAGAACATCGCCAAGACCGAGGCCTTCGTTCGCGAGGCCGCGGGACGCGGTGCGGAAGTCATTCTGCCGTCCGAGTTGTTCGAAGGTATCTACTTCTGCACGCGCCAGGAGCCGAAGTGGTTTCATACCGCCCATCCGGTGATGGAGCACCCGGCAGTGATCGCACTGCGCGACCTCGCGAAGTCGCTGAAGGTCGTCATCCCGATCTCGTTCTTCGAGAAGGACGGTCCGCGCTATTACAACAGCATTGCCATCGCCGACGCCGATGGCGAAATCCTCGGCGTCTATCGCAAGAGCCACATCCCCGACGGTCCAGGCTACCAGGAAAAGTATTATTTCCGCCCCGGCGACACGGGCTTCAGAACATGGAGCACGAAGCACGGCAGGATCGGCGTCGGCATCTGCTGGGATCAATGGTATCCGGAAACCGCGCGCGCCATGGTTCTCCAAGGCGCCGAGATATTGTTCTATCCGACGGCAATCGGATCGGAACCTTATGATCCCTCGCTCGACACGCACCTGCAATGGCAGCGCGCGATGCAAGGTCATGCCGTCTCGAATTCCGTGCCGATCGTTGCAGCCAATCGCATCGGCGAGGAAGACAACGACGGCGTGAAGCAGAAGTACTACGGCCACTCCTTCATCAGCGATCACCGCGGCGAACTCGTCGAGAAATTCGGTGCCGAAGACGAAGGCGTCCTCGTCCATACCTTCGATCTCGACCTCGTCGAAACGTATCGTGCCGAGTGGGGATTCTTCCGCGATCGCCGCACCGATCTCTACGCCAAGAGCATCATCTGAGCGGCGACGTTTGCGTCATCTCATCGAGATAACGAGCGACGAATAAATTCCACTTCCTGCCAATGAGCGTTGTCGCACCGCGAAAATCGGTGCGACGATTTACGCTTGCACTCAGTTATAGCCATATGGCTATATAGCTTTTGGACTATAACGAGACCAACGGCGCGGGGGCGCCGTTCAAGGCAAATCGGGGGGAAGATGTCGCGGATTACATTGGCCGCCATAGCGGCCGTGTGCGTTGTTGCGGTCGAACCGTATCAAGCTGAAGCTCAACAAGCGTTGACGCCAGGTGGTGACGTAACAGCCGACGAGGCCTCGGTTCTGCCGCCTGTCGTCGTGCAGTCGCCGACCGAACCGCTTGGCCGCCGCGCTCAACCGAAGTCTGCCCCACAAGTTGTGAAGGCCTCCACGTCCGGCAACGCGAAAGCAAACACCGCCGAAGCAGGCGAAGGTTCTGCAGAAGGCACAGGTCCGAACGGCGCAGCATCAGGTGGCCCAGCCATCGGCACCGGCATATTTACGCTCGGCCAGATCGACATGATCGGCGGCAGCACCGTCACCAACGAGGCGATGTGGACGTTCAACAAGAACTCGCTCGATCAGGCCGTCAACCTGTTGCCGGGCGTGTCGTCGACCAACTCCGGCGGCAGCCGCAACGAAAAAGATATCTTCGTGCGCGGCTTCAATCGCTACCAGGTACCTTTGTCGATCGACGGCGTGCGCGTTTATCTGCCGGCCGATAACCGGCTGGATTTCAGCCGCTTCCTGACGCCTGACCTTGCGGAAGTCCAGGTTGCAAAAGGCTACGTCTCGGTCCTGAACGGTCCCGGAGGCGAAGGCGGCGCGATCAACCTCGTAAGCCGCAAGCCGACGAAGGAAATCGAACTCGAGGGCCGCACGGGTCTCGTCACCGATGGCGACCTCAGCAGCCTCAATTCCTGGAATGCTTACGCTTACGCCGGTACGCGTCAGAAGGGCTACTATGCCCAAGTCAGCGGCAACATCGTCGACCAGGACCACTTCAATCTTTCGCACGATTTCACGCCCGCCAATTCCTCGACTCTTGGCTATAACCAGGGCGTCGCGGCGGGCTTCCCCTATCAGCAGAAAGGCGAGCGCGACAATTCTGATTTCCGCGATTGGCGCATCAACGCCAAAGTCGGCCTCACGCCGAACGCGACCGACGAATACAGCATCAACTACACCAATCAGCAGGGCGAAAAAGGCGCACCGCTGAGCGTCGAACGTCAGATTGTGCAGGGCTACTTCAACGGCAACACGGTCCGCTATTGGGATTGGCCGCAATGGGATACGTCATCGCTATCGTGGTTGTCGAAGACGAAGCTCGGCGACGTATCGTATATCAAGACCAACGCCTTCTATAATACCTTCCAAAACTCGATCTCGTTCTATCCGAACGCAACCTACACGAACCAATTCACCGACAGCCCCTATGACGACTATTCGTACGGCGGCTTCGTCGAAATGGGCACCGACCTAATTCCGATGAACACGTTGAAGGGCGCGATCCACTTCCGTCGCGACTTCCACAACGAGCAGAGCATCAACTACAAATATGTGCCGACCTACACCGTCAGCCTTGATCCCGCGAAACGGCAGTCCGAAGAGACATGGTCGTTCGCTCTTGAGAACACGTTTCACGCAACGCGCTGGCTCGATATCGTGACAGGTGCGAGCTACGACACGAACCAGGTTCTCGACGCTAACGGCAGCACCGATAAGCCCGACATCGATGCCTGGAACTGGCAAGCCGCCGCCATCTACAGCTACAGCAACACCGGCAAGGTTCACGCCGATGTATCGAGCCGCACTCGCTTCCCGACGCTGTTCGAGCGCTACAGCACGCGCTTTGGCTCCAAGACGGCCAACCCCGATATCGCACCCGAACGCGCGACCAACTACGAAATCGGCATCAGCGATACCGTGTTCCGCAACGTCCACGTCTCGTCGGCGATCTTCTATGCCAACATCGACGACAGCATCCAGAATGCTTTCTCGGGCGGCGCCAACAGCAAGAACTCGATCATCGGCTTCAACGCCGATGGCTATAACTACGGCTTCGAACTCTCGGCAGACTGGGACGTGATGCCCGGCCTGCGGCTCGGCGGCAACTATACGTATTTAGAACGCCACCTCGATTTTGACTCGGCAACGCTCGCCCCGGGTTCGACGACAACGGAATACAATTCCGTCGCTGCCACGCAGCTCGAAGGCACGCCGCGGCACAAGGCTCTCATCTATCTTGCCTGGAAGGCGACAGACAGGCTGACGCTGACGCCAAGCGTCGAACTCGCGACCGACCGCACGGCCCTCGTCACCAGCTGCGCATCGACGCTGGTGAATACGACTGGCCAAACTAACGCGACCGGCAACTGCGGCAAGACGAGCGGCTACACCGGCAAGCCGAACTACATTGAACTCGGCGCCTATGCCCTGGTTAACTTCCAGGCCGAATATGCGTTCACCGAAGGCACCACAATTGCAATTGGCGCAATGAACTTGCTGGATGAAAATTATTCACTAGCCGATGGTTTCCCCGAGCCAGGCCGCCAGTTGTTCGCTAATGTCCGAGCTCGCTTCTGACGAAGAGGAGTTCTCATGAAAATCAGCGCGAGAAACGTCATCAAAGGAACGATCGTCGACGTCCACAAGGGCGCGACGACGTCCCACGTTCGAATTGATGTCGGCAACGGCACCATCGTAACGGCGTCGATCACCAACGAGGCGGTCGACGATCTCGGTCTCGTCAAAGGCATGACGGCGTCAGCCGTTATCAAAGCGACCGACGTAATGGTGATGGTGGGCTGATTATGAGAAAATGCGCGTTGTTGCCCGTCGCGGTCTGCACCCTGGTGTTGGCAGCGACAACGACGGGTTTTGCTGCCGAAACCGGGGGCTGCGATAGCTTCCCCTGGCCGATCAAGACCGAACTGCAATGGATGAAGGCTTCGGACAGCGACGCCTTGAAGTCCGGCGCGAAACTTGCCTCGCCGCCGGCAAAAGCCATGGCACTTTCGCTCGAACCGATGAGCGCCGTGGTCTTTCCCGTTGCGCCGACCGGCAGGATGAAGCCGGAAGGCGACGTCTACGGCGGTATCGTCGATTTCGAGAGTGCCGGCAGCGCACCTGGCTTGTATCAGATCACGCTCCAATCCCCCGGGTGGATTGACGTCATCCAGAACGGCAAGCCCTTGAAGCCGACGGCCCACAGCGGCAAATCCGATTGCGATGGCGTCCGAAAGACACTCCGCTTTAATTTGGAATCCGGACCATTTACCGTCGAGTTCAGCAACCTTAAGAAGGACTCGATCAAGTTCTCCATCCGGCAAGCCGAGTAAACGCCGGACGATGAGGGACTAAAGCATTTTTCCACTCGGCGGTTTGGCAGGCTGACATGAATTATGTTGCCGACACGCCGAGATTGGAAATCTTTCGCGTCGCCGGAATTCCCGTCAAGGTCGACATAACGTTCGCTCTGGTGCCGCTATTCCTGTTCGGCACCCTAGAGCAATCTCCATTGGTCTTTTCTGTTCTCGTGGCGGGCGTATTCTTCTCGGTGCTGCTGCACGAGTTCGGACACGCGATCCTTGCCCGGCTATTCTCCGTTCCGGTCGGCGAAATCCTTGTCGGCGGATTCTACGGCTACGCGCGCATGCTAAAGCCGCCGCCGTCCAAGCTTGCGAACATCATCATCCTTTTTGCAGGGCCCCTGACCAACGGCCTCATTTTCCTTCTGTGCTGGAATGCCCTCGGCCAACCGGAAATCGGCAGCACCGGACGCTTCGGCCCGATTGACCCAGCACCCTGGCTCGCCGATAGCCCGTGGAAATTGCAAGCTGCGCTGACACTCGCCAGCATCAACCTCGCCATGCTCATCTTCAATCTGTTGCCTGCCTTCCCGCTCGACGGCGGCCGGATCTATCGCGCCATGCTCGGCGCAATGCTGCCCGATAGGGCCGCCATAAAGACGATTGCCCTGCTCGGCGTCCTTGTCGGCGTGTGGAGCGCCTTCATGGGCTTGCGCATCAGCCTCGTGATGCTCTTGATCGGCGCTCAGATCGCGATCATCAACTGGTCGATCCTGAAAGCGCCACAAGACGCGGGAAATAATTAGCACACGACATTTGCAAATGTCCGGCTTCTCCGGGCATATCTCTCGGGCTTAGCGCTCGTGCCGGAGTTTCAATTGTCATGACCCGCGTCTCGGTCAGTCGCACCCTCTCGCGGCTCTACGTGTTGCTTGGAGCGGTTCTGCTTCTGTTGCTCGCATCAAAGTTCGCGAACGACATACCGGGCCTGCCGCCTTTCGTTATCGCCGCCGCCAACAACGTCTACGAATTCATGCGCGACATGTCGTTGCTCATTGCGACAGGCGGTGTCGCTTATATTTCTGACGTTTTCCAGAAACGCTCGAAATTCGTCGAAAGCCTCGAAGAGGAATGGCGCAACATCGTGCGCACGAAATCCGTCCTGCTGTCGACGTGCGAGAAGCCCTATCTTGCAACCGACGATTATCTCGCCGCGTACTACCGGATCAGCGAGACGATCGACACGATGCGCATCGTCTACCGCAATGCCGGCGAAACCGATGGCCTGATCGGCCTTTACCCCTACGCGCCGCTGCACGACATGCGCCGCGCCTTGCAAACGCTCGATCCGCGCCTCAACCCCGAAGTGCCGAATGAGAAAAAGGCGCTCGTTCGCGATGCCATCCTGCAAGCGTTCAATGCGCTGCGCGAAACCTTCCTTGAGGAACTCGACCTCGAGGAGCCGCAGCATCCACTGCTGATCCCAGGAAGCCGGCGTCTGAAGACCCCGGGTGCTGCCGTCTCGGCGATGGTCGTCGAGGAAAATCAGCGCCGGCGCCTGAAACGCGAACCCTCGCCGCGACCCGATATTGACGGATTTCTGACAACGCTCAGGGCCGAGGAAGAAAATCTGAGCAAAGCCGACGAGACCGCGGTTCGATAGCTTCACCGATCCGGAACGGTTGAACGGCCGGGTTGAATATGCGCCCAATCCCGGCGCGCCGCTCGAAGATGCGGCAATACCGAACAAATTCCGTGCCAAATTGCGCCGTGTTGCGCTTCAATACTGATAAGCCGCACCCTAGATTTTCCCATGCCGCCTAGCCCAGCGCCGTGTCGCCGTGCTAGGTGCGAGCCAATATTGCGTTGCAGTGGCACGGCCCGCGGCGCACCTCCATAACTTCAGGTTTAAAATGGCCCTTCGCAACATCGCGATCATCGCGCACGTCGACCATGGCAAGACGACACTCGTCGACGAGCTTCTGAAGCAATCCGGCTCCTTCCGCGAAAACCAGAAGGTTGCCGAGCGCGCGATGGATTCCAACGACCTCGAACGCGAGCGCGGCATCACCATTCTTGCCAAGTGCACCAGCGTCGAGTGGAAAGGCACCCACATCAACATCGTGGATACCCCGGGCCACGCCGATTTCGGCGGCGAGGTCGAACGTATCCTCAACATGGTCGATGGCGTCATCGTGCTCGTCGATGCTTCGGAAGGCCCGCTGCCGCAGACGAAGTTCGTCGTCTCGAAGGCCCTGAAGCGTGGCCTCCGCCCGATCGTTGCAATCAACAAGATCGACCGCCCGGACGAACGCCACCTCGACGTCCTGAACGAAGTCTTCGACCTCTTCGCGAACCTCGACGCGACCGACGAGCAGCTCGACTTCCCGGTTCTTTACGGGTCCGGCCGCAACGGCTGGATGGCGCGCGATCCCTCGGGTCCGCAGGAAAATCTGGCGCCGATGTTCGATCTCATCCTCGAGCATGTGCCGCCGCCGCCCGTCGATGACGGCCCCTTCCGCATGCTCGCGACGACGCTCGACGCCGATCCGTTCCTCGGCCGAATTCTGACAGGCCGCGTCACCTCCGGCACCGTCAAGCCGAACCAGCAACTCAAGGCGCTCGATCGCGAGGGCAAGGTTCTGGAGTCTTTCCGCGTTCAAAAGGTTCTGGCCTTCCACGGCCTCGAACGCACCCCGGTTGAATCGGCCGGCGCCGGCGACATCATCGCGCTTGCCGGCATGAGCCTCGCGAACGTTGCCGACACGCTCTGCGATCCGTCCGTCACCGAACCGCTTCCCGCGCAGCCGGTCGATCCGCCGACCCTCTCGATGACGTTCCGCATCAACGACGGGCCGTTTGCCGGACAGGAAGGCGACAAGGTTCAGAGCCGCGTCATCCGCGATCGCCTGTTCAAGGAAGCCGAGCGCAACATCGCCATTCGCATTGACGAAAGCGAAGACAACGACAGCTTCATCGTCTCGGGCCGCGGCGAGCTTCAGCTTGCGATCCTGATCGAGAACATGCGCCGCGAAGGCTTCGAGCTTACGGTTTCGCGGCCGAAGGTCGTGTTCGAAACCGATGCCGAAACCGGCCAGCGCACGGAGCCGATCGAGGAAGTGATCATCGACGTCGACGACAACTATACGGGCGTCGTCGTGCAAAAGCTCTCCGAGCGCAAAGGCGATCTTCTCGAGATGCGGCCGTCGGGCGGCGGGCGCACGCGCATGGTGTTCCACGTGCCGACGCGCGGCCTTCTCGGCTATCAGTCGGAGCTTCTGTCCGACACGCGCGGCACCGGCATCATGAATAAGCTCTTCCACGCCTATAAGCCGTACCGGGGCGAAATTGCCGGACGCCGCACCGGCGTACTGATTTCCAACAGCCCCGGGGAAGCCGTCGCCTACGCGATCTTCAACCTGCAGGATCGCGGGCCCTTCATGGTCAACCCGCAGGACCGCGTCTATGAGGGCATGATCGTCGGCGAGCACTCGCGCGAGAACGACCTCGAAGTCAACGTCGTCAAGGGCAAGAAGCTGACCAACGTCCGCGCCTCGGGCAAGGACGACGCCGTGCTTTTGACGCCGCCGATGCGCCTGACGCTCGAAAAGGCAATGAGCTACATCACCGACGAAGAACTCGTCGAGGTGACGCCGAAGTCGATCCGCCTGCGCAAGCGCTGGCTCGACCCGAACGAGCGTAAGCGCCAGAGCCGCAAGAGCGAAACAGCTGCCTAGCGTCACGGCGTGATGCAACGCGAGCGCTTGCATCGCAAACGCTTATTCGGCTCTCGTCGGATAAATCGCAAAAGTTCGATAGGCATCATCGTAATCGCGGATGCGGGCGAGTGCAGTCGCGGGTGCAACATCTCCCGCGAGAAGCGCATGAAACAAGAGGTGGGCAAACAGCGGCGTATCGCACCCCTCCGGATAGCCGCTCGGGGCGATATAGGTTGCCACACCGCCATCGAGGAACGCCTTGGCAAATGCTGGGCCGCCAGTTGCACAAGCCGTGCTGACTACGATCTTTCCTGGTAGGTCGATGCATCCGGCAATCGCACTCGCGGGCATTGATCCTCTAACCAGAGAAGTCGTGTCTATTCCGGGGCCGAAATCTCCAAGGACGAAACCATTCTCATCGCCATGCGCAGAAATGACGATGTGACGAGGCGCGGCGGCGCCTTGTCCTAGGACGAGCAGGAAATCTTCCGGAGTAGCCGGCTGATGCAACGTGACGACGGCTCCGAGGCTTTCGAGAATTCCACGCAACAACAAAGCTTCGCTTGTCTCGCCAACTGCCACGATCGCGGCTCGCCGTCTTGGCACGCGAAATTTCTCGTCGATCGACATCCTTGTTTGACTTCCTGGCGGACTTTGCTCTCTCCTTAAGATCCGAATCAATCACCCGCCGTTGCATTCAGATCAAGTTCTCATGCAGCAACAATATTGGAATGCTAGGCGACCCGTTCGCGTCGCGCGGAGTTGATAGGCTTTCGTCGGATGAATGCTCATCATCAAAGCAACAGCATGATCACTTGGCCCAAAGGCATAACGCCGACGCCGGGCTTCGAGCGCGCCGCTGCCTTCATCGAAGAAGAGGCCGGCAATCTCTTCGTCACCGGCCGCGCCGGAACCGGCAAATCCACATTGCTCCGAGCGCTACGCGACGCCTACGAGGATCGCATGGTCGTGCTCGCGCCGACGGGCCTTGCGGCGATCAACATCGGCGGCCAGACGATTCATTCCTTCTTCGGCTTTCCGCCGCGCCTCATTCAGGAAACCGACATCCGGCGAAGCCGCAACGGCCGCGTCATGCGCGCGCTCGATTTCGTCGTCATCGACGAAGCCTCGATGGTGCGCTCCGACATGATGTGGGCGATCGACCGCTCCCTTCGCGTCAATCGCGGCCGCCCGCGCGAGCCGTTCGGCGGCGCGCGCATCTTGCTCTTTGCCGATCTTCATCAGTTGCCGCCGGTTATTCAGGAACGCGAAGTACTCGCCCACCTCATCGACACGCATGGAAGCCCCTTTTTCTTTTCAATTCCGGCGCTGCGCGAAGGAAACGGCACGGCGCTTTTGGAGCTCGATCAGATCTTCCGTCAAACCGACGGCTCTCTCATTCACGTGCTGAACGCCGTGCGCGACGGCAATGTCAGCGATGACGATCTGGCCTTCATCAACAAGCGCGTCAGCCCCATCCGCACTCTGGCGGAAGGCGAGCCCTACGTAATTTTGACGCCGACGAACGCCGCCGCGAAACGCATCAACACCGCCTATCTCGATGCGATCAAAGGGCCGCCGGTAAGGTTCGACGCCAATGTCACCGGCGACTTCGCAGCGAACGTGCAGCCCGCCGACGTCGCCCTCGAACTGAAGCCCGGCGCCAAGGTGATGATGCTCAGAAACGATCCCGACAGGCGGTGGGTCAACGGCACGATCGCCCGCGTCTCGCGCCTGACGGAGAAACAGATATTCGTCGAAGTCGGAGATAAGGAATACGAGGTCGAGCAGGTCGCCTGGGAACACCGGCGCTATGCCTTCGATCAATCCGCTGAGAAGATCGTCGAGACGATCGCCGGAACCTTCAAGCAGTTCCCGCTGCGTCTCGCATGGGCCTTAACAATTCATAAAGCCCAGGGTCTGACACTCGACAAAGTCTATGTTGATCTCGGCGGCGGGACGTTCGCGCATGGCCAAACCTACGTCGCGCTCTCCCGTTGCCGGACGCTTGAAGGACTGGCCTTGGCCCGTCCGCTCACGCGCCGCGACGTTATGTTCGATCCGAGCGCAGTCGGCTATCGCGATGTTTTTTCAAAACTTTGACAAGTCGGAATTGAACACGTTCCCCCTTCGCAGCTGCGAACAAGAGGATAGGGGATAACTGCCCACCCGGGTCAGGATATAGACATATTTGAGGCATATGGACGCGCTTCCGAGCCTCAAAATCGCATTTCTCCAGGTGCGAAGCAAAAACTTGTTGCATTGCACAATCGCATTGCTTATATAGCGGACATGGTTCGCCGTCGAGGGCCAGACCTCTTTGCAAGGCACGCTTAAATTTATTGAAAAATTAGGAGTCACCCCATGACCGACGCTTTCACCCGCCAAGTTCAAGACTTCACAAAGCAGGCTCAAGAGATGTTCACCGCTGGCAAAGACGCCAAGGTTCCAGAGAACATCTCCGCGTTCGCCGAAGATGCCATCGCCAAATCACGCGACGCCTATCACAAGTTCACCTCGCTCGCGAAAGACAACGCCAAGGTCGCTGAGGAAGTCCTGCTGACGACCCAGGCCGGCGCCAAGTCGATCGGCGAGAAGATCGTTGCAAACACGCTTGCTAACACGGAAGCAGCCTTCGAAGCCGCTCAGGCCATCGCCCGCGCGCGCACCTTCCCGGAAATCGCACGCCTCCAGGCAAACTACTGGCAGCAGCAGTTCGCCGTTGCCGGTTCCCAGTCGAAAGAGCTTTTCGAGCTGTCGAACAAGGTTACGAAGCAGGCTCTCGAAACGGTTGGCGCCGCGACGACGAAGTCGTTCGAGCAGTTCAAGAACGTCGGCTAAGAGCCGGCGAGCGGCGGGCGAGTTTAAGGTCTGTCGAGTGGGGCACTACATCTAAGCAGGCGCGGAACATATGTTCCGCGTCTTTTTTATTTGCGTCTTTCCCCGAAGCGTTGATGCGTTCGATGCGGCTTGGCGCTAGACTAGCTCCATGCTGAACCAGAACCTCGAGGTTTCTGTCCGCAACGCCCGCCCCAGCGACGCTGGCGAGATCGCTGAAGTTTTCCGCGATTCCTGGCGGCTGGCATACACCGGTATCCTGCCAACGCCCTATCTCGATCGCGAAATCATGCGCCGTGATGCCACTTGGTGGCGTCGCGCTATCTCCACCGAACGAAATCTGCTCATCGCTCTTCATGGCGAGCGGATCGCCGGCTACGCGACATGCGGACGTGCCCGCGGTGGCGGCCGTAATACCGGAGAGATCTACGAACTCTACCTGGCGCCCGTTTACCAAGGTCTCGGCATTGGCGAACACATGTTCGAAGCCTGCCGCGCTACGCTCGACGGTCTCGACCTCGAGCGGTTGATCGTGTGGGCGCTCGAGGGCAATGACAGGGCCCGCGCTTTCTATATCCGCTGCGGAGGTCGTCCGACCCGCCGGTCATGCGTCCGCCTCGGCAACGCGCTGAGCACCCGGGTCGCCTTCGAGTGGTAAGGACATCCTGTGGTAGCTCCGGTAGATGACGGCACGCTCCTTTTGCCGCATAGGACGCTTATAAACTGTGACCTAAGCGGTCGTGGTGCGGCCGCTCTTTCAAGTAAGCGTGGCCGCAAACCAGAACGCTATTATTTGAGGACCACCCATGCGTCTCGACGCCATCAAACCCGGCAACACGCCGCCGGATGATATCAATGTCGTAATCGAAGTGCCGGTCGGCGGCGAGCCGGTCAAGTACGAGATGGACAAGGCGTCCGGAGCGCTCATCGTCGATCGCTTCCTCTACACACCCATGCGCTACCCCGGCAATTACGGCTTCGTTCCCCACACCTTGGGAAGCGACGGCGATCCGATCGACGTTCTCGTTTGCAATACGCGGGCGATTGTACCGGGTGCGGTCATCAACTGCCGTCCCGTTGGCGTTCTCGTCATGGAAGACGACGGCGGCGGCGACGAAAAGATCATCGCGGTCCCGTCGAGCAAACTGACGAAGCGCTACGAGTCGGTGAAGAGCTATACCGACCTGCCGAAGATCTCCATTGAGCAGATCGAGCACTTCTTCGCCCACTACAAGGACCTCGAACCGGGGAAATGGGTGAAGATCGATCATTGGGGCCACGTCGACGAAGCCAAATCCCTCATTGTTCAGGCTCTTGAGCGCGCCAAGGCCCACGCTTAACGCTCCCCTGACGGCAACTGCTCACCGTTTAGGGCATCGATCCGGCGATTTCGCCGGACTTACCCTTTACGGTTGAGCAACCGCATTGCTATATCGGCCCGGCTAGACGGCAGTCACGCTGACGCCTCGCACCGAAGCTTAGGCAAGTTGTGAGTTGCAGTCGGCGCTGGCGTGACGAGAGAAGCTACCGGAGACGTCATGAAGATCGCCGTAATGGGCGCGGCCGGCCGAATGGGCCGCGAACTGATCCGCGCGATCGCCGCTGAACCAGGCTGCAGTGTCAGCGGCGCGCTTGAGACACCGGGCTCATCCGTCCTCGGAAAGGACATCGGGGAACTCGCGGGCCTCGAGCCTCTCGGCATTGCCGTCACAAGCGACGCCGCCGCCGTTATCGCAGCCGCCGACGCCATCGTCGATTTTACCGTGCCGAAGGCGAGCATTGAATTCGCGCGCCTCGCCGCGAGTTCGGGAACCGCCGATATCATCGGCACGACCGGCTTCGATGCAGAAAGCAACGCGGCGATCGCCGAGGCCGCGAAGTTGACGCCGATCGTCAAGGCTGGAAACATGAGCCTCGGCCTCAACCTGCTGCAAGCGCTGACGCGCCAGGTGGCCGCCGCGCTCGGGAACGACTACGATATCGAAATTGTTGAGATGCATCACCGGATGAAGGTCGACGCCCCGTCGGGAACCGCATTGATGCTCGGAGAAGCCGCCGCAGCGGGCCGCGAAATTGCGCTTGCCGAACGTTCCGTTCGCGTCCGCGACGGGCACACCGGCCCGCGCCGCCAGGGCGACATCGGGTTTGCCACCTTGCGCGGCGGCAGCGTCGTCGGTGAGCACTCGGTAATTTTTGCCGGCGACGGCGAGCTTATCGAACTCACCCACCGCGCCGGAGACCGCGGAATTTTCGCTCGCGGCGCTGTAAAGGCTGCCCTTTGGGCAAAAGGCCGCGCACCGGGTCTCTACGCTATGACCGACGTGCTGGGTATCTAATCAAAAATCCATAGCCGAACGCTGCTGGAGACGCCGGGAAGAGGATATGACGGACGCTCTGACAGATAACATTCTTGTGCTTGTGCGCCACGGCGAGAGCGAGTGGAACAAGCTCAATCTTTTCACCGGCTGGCGCAATCCGGACCTGACGGAAAAAGGCGTGATCGAAGCACGCGTCGCGGGCCGGATGATCCGCGACCATCGCGTGAAGTTCGATATCGCCTTCACCAGCGCCTTGAAGCGCGCGCAACGAACGCTCGATATCATTCTATCGGAACTCAACCAGACCGATGTGCCGATCATCCGCGACGCCGCGCTGAACGAACGCGATTACGGCGCGCTATCGGGCCTCAACAAGGACGAAGCGCGCAAGAAGTGGGGTGAATCGCAGGTTCAGCTCTGGCGCCGCTCCTACGACATTGCCCCGCCCGATGGCGAAAGCCTGAAGGACACGCTCGCCCGCGTTCGTCCCTATTACGATAGGGCCATCTGGCCGCAGATCACCGCCAGCAAGAACGTGATCATCGCCGCGCACGGCAATTCGCTCCGCGCCCTCGTGATGATCCTGGAAAATCTGTCGAAGGACGAAATTCTGGAACGTGAACTCGCGACCGGCGCTCCGATCCTTTACAGGCTTGGAGCCGACGGCAAGGCAATCGACCGCAAAGACCTGCTTCCGGCACGCTCGCTCGCAGCGCCGCCTGAAGATCGTATCGTCTAGAGGAAGCTAGTCGACCGGGGGGTAAGATGGTGGCGTTGGAAGAACTCGGTGCCGAAAAGGCCGGAGGCGCAAGCACCGAGGGAACGCGAAACCGCGAAAAGCTCATCGGCGTCTACGTCGGCATTCTCGCGGTCATTCTGGCAATCTGCAGTCTCGGCGACAGTAACTCTCAGCAGGACGCGACACACCAGAACATTGCCGCCTCGAACGTCTGGTCGTTCTTCCAGGCCAAGAATGCCCGCCGCCAGGCCCTCAGACTTCACGCCGACGAATTCGAAGTGATGCTGTCGGCAACGCCCACAATGCCCGATGACGTCCGCAAAAAGATCGAGGCGAAGCTCGCCGACTACAAGCTCCAAGACAAGCAGCTCACCAGCGATCCCGAACGCGGTGAAGGTCTCGACGAACTCTTCCAGAAGGCCAAGGCCCTTGAAGCGTCGCGCGACGAAGCCCTGAAGCGTAACCCCTATTTCGACTACAGCCAGGCGCTGCTCCAGATCGCCATCGTGCTTGCATCCGTCGCGCTCATCTCGGGCGGCAACTTCCTTCTCTTCGGCAGCCTCCTGCTCGGCGGCCTCGGGACGGTGCTGACGGTTGGCGGCTTCACGCTAGCGTTTCCGCTGCCAGGCTTTTTATCGTGACGCCTCGTTGAGATCGAACGTGACGATGTTCGTCGCGATCACACCTTTGTCGCGAATAAGCTCGACACGCCCGCTATAGCGGCCCACCGGCCAAGTGTCGCCGAGACGCCGCTTGCCAGCAAATGCGACGTACGTCGCCTTATCGCGCTCAAGCGGTGCCGCGCTCTCATCCAAAATCTCACTCCCCGGCCCAGAAGCAGTGAAATGCACCCGGTCGCCCTTCATCAGATTGATGAACCGGCCGTAGAGGATGAGCGCCGGCGACGCCGTCGTCAGGGGCACGACATTGCGATGATCGATTTCGAGCGCCTCGACCGTCGGCGGTGCACCGGCGAACTCCGCGCCGATCATCTCGCCGTTTTTGTACGGAAACGCCGCCGCAGCCTGCGGCTCCCAAAGCCCCGGCCCCCGCGCGTTGGGATCGCACTTTCCGTCAGCCAGATCAGGAAGAAATGGATCGATGGTCTTCCCGTCGTGACGAACGCTGATGTGCACTTGCGCGAAGTCCGCCATTCCGGAAAACCCGGCTTCGCCCAAGGTATCCCCGCGTTTGACGGTCTGTCCCTTGGCGACGCGCACGCTCCCCTGATGCATGTGGCAGTACTGGGTTTCCCAGCCGCCGCCATGATCGAGGATAACCCCGTTGCCGCATTCGCGTCCCGCAACGTCCTGCGGTTTGGCTTTCTTGAAAAAGACGTCCTGAACCCCGTCCCTCACGGCCTTCACCGTGCCGTCGGCCGACGCGAGGACGGAAACCGGCGGCGTCGTGGCGGCCGCCGAGAGCAGGCGGAAATCGACGCCGCTGTGCTTGTCGAAGGTCGCACGGCCGCACATGTAGTCCATTGCCGGGCGGCCCGGATCGATATCGACGTAATTCTGGATGAAGCAGGTCCTGTGGGGCTGGCAGACGAGCGGAAGCGACAGGACCGGCCGGTCATCGGCGAGGGCCTCGTGCACGAAAAGACGCGGCAACAAAAGCCCTAACGCCAGTGAAGCGGACCGCCATCGTTGAAGCTGCATGGGACCCTCTGCGCCAAAGTGCCGTTTTTTGCGGCCGGGAGCTTGCCGCGCGCCGAACCAAAAGGTAGCACTCCCCCCGACAGATTTCCCCTCTTCAGTTGACCAAGGATTGTTAACGGATGACGACGCACAACCTCCTTTTGCTCCCTGGCGACGGTATCGGCGTCGAAACGATCGCAGAGGTCGAGCGCCTCATCACGTTCTTCAACAACAAGAGCAAAACGGTCCGCTTTGAAATCGATCGCGATCTCGTCGGCGGCGCAGCTTACGACGCGCACGGCGTTGCGATCACCGACGAAGCGATGGCCAAGGCTGATAAAGCCGATGCTGTGATTTTCGGCGCCGTCGGCGGACCGAAGTGGGCAAATGTTCCTTATCAGCACCGTCCGGAAGCCGGCCTCCTTCGCCTCAGAAAGGATCTTGCGCTCTTCGCCAATCTTCGCCCGGCGATCTGCTATCCCGCACTCGCCGATGCCTCGAGCTTGAAGCGTGAGCTGGTCGAAGGCCTCGACATCATGATCGTGCGCGAGCTGACTGGCGGCGTCTATTTCGGGGAACCGAAAGAAATCGTGACGCTCGAAAACGGCGAGCAGCGCGCCGTCGATACGCAGGTCTATTCCACGCACGAGATCGAACGCATCACGAAGGTCGCATTCGACCTCGCCCGCAAGCGCCGGAACCTCGTCCACTCGGCCGAAAAGCATAACGTCATGCGTACCGGCTTGCTCTGGAAGAAGGTCACGACCGAAGTCCACAAATCGTATGCGTCCGATGTGACGCTCGAGCATATCCTGGCCGACAACTGCGCGATGCAGCTGATCCGTAATCCGAAGCAGTTCGACGTCATTGTCACTGACAATCTGTTCGGCGACGTCCTCTCCGACGAAGCAGCGATGATGACGGGCTCGCTTGGCATGTTGCCGTCAGCATCGCTCGGCGCGCCCGATCCCAAGACCGGCCGCCGCAAGGCGCTCTACGAGCCCGTGCATGGTTCCGCGCCCGATATCTCCGGCAAGGGCCTCGCCAATCCGATCGCAACGATCGCATCGTTCGCGATGGCGCTGCGCTATTCGTTCGATCTCGGAAACGAAGCCGATCTCGTCGATCAGGCGATCGCCCGCGTCCTCGACAAGGGCCTCCGCACCGGCGACATCATGCAGCCGGGCATGACCAAGGTCGGCACGAGCGAAATGGGCAAGGCCATCGAAACCGAGCTTAAAGCACTCGCTGCTTAGAAATTTCCTGTCCCTAGATCAAAGGGCCCTCATCCGGCCTTCGGCCACCTTCTCCCAACGGGAGAAGGAAGCATCTCCTCTCCCGGAATGGGAGAGGATGCCCGTCGAGCCGGAGGCTCGCCTTCGGCGAGATGGGCAGGTAAGGGACTTCCCACTAAAAGGCAGGCTTCGGCTAGCGCCTTGCAGCCGGCTCCGCGAAGCAGAGCGCAACGCGTCATCAAACAGACGGTTCGTCCTTGCACGCGCTCGGCTTGCCTTGGATGGCTCCGCGCGCCGTCCAGCGCGGCTTGCCGTCCCCCGGAGCTGCCTGTTCGGTTCGCGACACGAAATAGAATTCATAGCAGTTCGTATCGACTTGGGCGACGCGATAGCATCCGCCCGTCTCGTCGTAATCATAAATCGTGCAGAGCGTGCCTTGCGTGATCGACCAATGGCCCGCGAGCGTCATGTCGCGCTCGACGTACTTGAGCCGGCCGTCGGCGCTGTAGTGTTCGGTGAAAGCCTTCCCGCTCACGTAGCGCCCGTCGAGCGTCGCATCGCTGAACCGCTGCAGCTCTTCGTCGTTTAGCCAGGCGGTCATCGCCGATGTCGAAGGCGCGAGTGCCGGAGAGCACAGCGCGAGAACTCCGATGGTCAACATCATCAGCGTTTTCTGCGGATACAAAGCGCCCCCTTGTCGTCGGTCTTGAATTGCAAGTTGCGGCCCCTACTAACGGTATAAATTGTTTGCTTCACGGCGGCGAACAATTCACGCGGCACGCCATTCGTCCTATTCCAAGTTTCCATTAAAAGCGCGTGCACCGGGGCCATCGGTGCGCATAACGGCCCAAACCTCGACAATCCTTGAAAATCATGGGTGAGCCGCGTATGTGAAGCCCCTGAAGAAATGCGTCGCGCGGGCAGAACTCGTCGACAAAACCAGGATTTTCAAGGACATAACGTCATGGGCTATAAGGTCGCCATCGTCGGCGCCACGGGCAACGTAGGCCGCGAGATGTTGAAGGTGCTCGCGGAACGGAAATTTCCCGTCAGCGAGCTTCATGCATTGGCCTCGCGCCGCTCGCTGGGCACGGAAGTCTCCTTCGGCGATCGCGTCATCAAATGCCAGGACCTGGAGACGTTCGACTTCTCAGGCATCGACTTCTGCCTGATGTCGGCAGGCTCGACCGTTTCGAAAGAATGGTCGCCGCGCATCGGCGCTCAGGGCGCGATCGTCATCGATAACTCGTCGTGCTGGCGTTACGACCAGGACGTGCCGCTCATCGTGCCGGAAGTGAATGCCGACGCCGTGCGCGGCTTCGCGAAGAAGAACATCATCGCCAATCCGAACTGTTCGACTGCGCAGCTCGTCGTCGCGCTGAAGCCGCTGCACGACGCGGCCACCATCAAGCGCGTTGTCGTCTCGACCTACCAATCGGTCTCGGGCGCCGGCAAGGATGCCATGGACGAGCTCTGGCAGCAGACCAAAGGCAAGTACGTGCCCGGTCAGGAAGTCGATCCGAAGAAGTTTCCGAAGCAGATCGCGTTCAACTGCATTCCTCACATCGACGTCTTCATGGAAGACGGATACACGAAAGAGGAATGGAAGATGCTCGCCGAAACCAAGAAGATCTTGGATCCCAAGATCAAGCTGTCGGCGACGTGCGTGCGCGTGCCGGTGTTCGTCGGCCATTCGGAAGCCGTCAACATCGAATTCGAAAAGCCGATCAGCCCCGAGGAAGCCCGCGAGATTCTGCGCGCCTCCCCCGGCGTTGTCGTCATCGATAAGCGCGAGCCGGGCGGCTACATTACGCCCGTCGAGGCCGCAGGCGAGTTCCCGACGTTCGTCTCGCGCATTCGTGAGGATGCAACGGTCGAAAACGGTCTCGCGATGTGGATCGTCTCCGACAACCTTCTGAAAGGCGCTGCACTCAACGCCGTCCAGATCGCGGAGACGATCGTCAACCAGCACCTCGTACCGAAGGCCGCCTAATTCCCGCGCCTCTGGGCTGATGAGAGGGTGCCCGCAGATTTGCCGGCGCCCTCTTTATCGCTGAGGCGATTGAGAGCCTGAATGATCGTACCGAGATCCTGAAGAAAGCGATCTCTGTTCTGCGCAGGCAAGCCCGCCAGAATGCGCTCATCCACCTTGCGCGCGAGTGGCTCGCGGGCTTTGAGAACTTTTGCGCCCTCGTCCGTCACCTTGACGGCGTAGGCGCGCGCATCGTCCCGCGTCCGCCGCCGTTGCAGCAAGCCCTTCTTGAGCATGCGGCGAACGACGTCGGCCAACGTCGAACGGTCGATCCCGGTCAGCTCCACGAGCTGCGTCTGGCTGACGCCCTCGTTCTGAGCGACCGTCAGCAAAATGGCATACTGACGAGGTGTTAGATCGTCATCGCCAAGTTCGGTTTGGAAGAGTTCAGCTGCACCTTGTCCGGCTCTGTGTAGAAGGTGCAAAGGCGACCGCTCGAGGCGGTTGGTTGCGTCACGTGCCATTCCATGCCCCAGTGCATTCCGCCTCTCTCCTCCCCGGAAAGATCTGCGTGCCCGGTGATAGTCCCCGGTCTGCCGATAAGACGAAATGATAAAACCCACGGTTTAGTCATTAGTTCCTGGAAGGAAACACGACCGGGTGTGCTCCGTCCAGCAAAAAGACAAACAGTGTTCAAAAATATGATAATTCTAAACTGGGGTAGAGAAGGCGGTGCTCAATTAAGAGGCGTTCGGCCCGTCGCCCGCAGCGGGCTCATATTTCTTCAGCAATCCGATCTGCGCGAGCGCGAATACGAACGTGATCGGCATGATGCCGAACACCTTGAACGCGACCCAGGTGTCGGTGGAGAAGAAGCGCCAGATTACCTCGTTGAGGATCGCAAGGAACACGAAGAAAAGCGCCCAGCGAAGCGTCAGGATGCGCCAGCCCTCTTCCGAGAGACGCATGACGTCGCCGAACACGATCTTGAGGAACAGGCGACCCGAGATGAGGCCCGCGATCAGGATGGCGGCGAACAGCCCATTCACGATGGTCGGTTTGATCTTGATGAAATGATCGTCCTGCAGCCATAGCGTCAGGCCGCCGAACACCAAGACGAAGACGCCAGTGACGAGCGGCATCGTTGCGATACGCCCGAGAAGCGCCCGAGAAGCCCCAAGTGCAATCACCGTCGCGACCATGAAAGCGCCTGTGCCCGCGAAGATGCCGAAGCGGCTGTTGACGATGAAAAACACGATGAGCGGACCGAGCTCGACGACAAGCTTGATCAGCTGCTTGCGGTCGAACTGCGGTTCTTCACTCGCGCCCGGCACCTTGTTCTGATCCGGCATCTTTTCAGCCTTCAGCGTGAGACGGATCGGGGAGGCGATACTTCTGCATAATTCTCGTTAGCACCCACGCATAGAGTCCCGATACCGGCAAGACGACGGCGACCTTGAACAGGATCCATACGTTTACGCCATCCATCTCATGACCCAGGATCTCGTACATACGGTTTTCGTGAAAGGTCTGGCGAACATATTCGTTCGCGGCAGCCGTCAAAAAGAAGAAGAGCGCAAAGCTCCACGTGAACTTGTGCCAGCCTTCATCGGTATAGTGGAACGTCTTTTCGAAAACATATTTGAAGAAATTCTGATTGAGCCAAAGCCCTGAGATCAGGAACACGCCGAACAACGCGTTGAAAATCGTAACCTTGATCTGAACCCACATCGGGTCGTGCGTAATGATCGTCAGCCCGGCGAAAACGATGGTAACGCTCGATGCGATGAGCGGAAAAATCGGCGGCCGGTGAAACATGTAGAGCATCACGGCGATGGCCAGGAACGTCGTGCCGATCAGCGCCCAAGTGCCCGTATTGATGCCGAAGAACGCATTGACGACAAACATCGTCACCAATGGTCCGAATTCGCTGAGAATGTTGATCGACTGCTCTGCGTTGAATGGAAACCAGTGCTTCCGTGACTTCATGAGTGGAGCATTCCCGGCATTTACGTCTTGCGTCATGTGGCGTCCCATTCCCCCGAGAGTCAGTTACCTGCGATAGCTTGCGCGAAATCCGCGGCGGAAAAGGCTTGCAGGTCGTCCGCCCCTTCTCCGACGCCGACGGCATGCACAGGCAGGCCGAACTTGGCTGCAATCGCGACAAGAATGCCCCCGCGTGCGGTCCCATCGAGTTTCGTCATAATCAAACCAGTCACTCCGGCGCGTTCCCGAAAGACTTCGACTTGGCTCAAGGCGTTCTGACCGGTCGTCGCATCGAGCACAAGTACAACGTCATGCGGCGCGCTTGCGTCCACCTTCTTTAAAACGCGTGTGACTTTTTCGAGTTCTTCCATAAGCACCTGCTTATTTTGCAGACGCCCGGCCGTATCCAGTAAAAGCACATCCGCGCCAGTGGCTTGCGCCTGCTTCAAGGCGTCGTAGGCGAGTCCCGAGGAATCGCCGCCGACATCGCGCGCGACAACGGGCACACCCGCACGCTCGCCCCATACCTTCAACTGGTCGATAGCTGCGGCACGAAAAGTATCACCCGCGGCGAGCACAACCGATTTGCCTTCCGCTTTGAATTTGTTGGCAAGCTTGCCGATCGTCGTCGTCTTGCCCGTGCCGTTGACGCCGACCATCATGATCACGTGCGGCTTATGTGATGCTTCGATGACAAGAGGTTTTGCGACAGGCGTCAGCACCCGCTCGACCTCGGATGCCAGAATGGTTCTGACCTCGTCTGCCGAAATACCCTTTTCGAAACGTCCCTTGCCGATCGCATTCGTGATGCGGCTCGTCGTTTCGAGGCCGAGATCCGACTGGATCAACAGATCTTCGAGATCGTCGATCGTATTGGCGTCGAGCTTTCGCTTCGAAAAGAGATCCGTGATGCCGGACGTCAGCTTCGACGACGTTTTGCCGAGCCCCGATTTCAGTCGCTGAAACCAGCTCTGCTTTACGGGCTCGGCTTTGACCGCGACGTCTTTGGACGAAACTTGCGGCACGGCCGTAGCGGCTGCCACGGGTTCGGGCGCTGTGGCGGTAGTATCGTTTTCAGCAGGCTTCGCTTCGGGTGCCTGGACCGGCTCCGCCGCGCCCTTGAAAAAGCGGCCGAAGATCCCTTTGCCTTTTTCCTTGGATTCGCTCACGAGACTGCCTCGCCGACGAGCCGCTGGGCATCGGCGCCCTTGATGTGTGTTCGAACGATCGTCCCGGCGCTCTGCGCGCGTTCGCCCTGCATGAAAACCTCGGCATATTGTGGCGTGCGCCCATTGCCGTCTCGTTCGATCAGCACTTCGACCACCTGTCCTCGCTGACTTTCGAGATACGAGCTGAGCGCCGCACCGCCCTTAACGCGCAACCTTGCGGCGCGCTCCTTGACGATGTTTCCGGGAACTTGCGGCATGCGTGCCGCTGGCGTCCCCCGGCGCGCAGAAAATGGGAAGACGTGCAGATACGTCAGTCCGCATTCATCCACGATGTTCAGTGAATTTTCGAACATATCATCCGTTTCGGTTGGAAATCCCGCGATGAGATCGGCGCCGAATACGACATCGGGCCGGATCTCTCGCGCTCTCTCGCAAAAGGCAATCGCATCGGCGCGCAAATGCCGCCGCTTCATGCGCTTCAAAGTAAGATCGTCGCCAGCCTGCAACGACAGATGCAAGTGCGGCATCAACCGCTCTTCTTCGCCGAGCGCGATCATCAGGTCCGGATCGGCTTCGACTTGATCGATAGACGAAAGCCTCAGGCGCTTGAGCTCCGGCACATGCTTCAACATCTGGCGAACGAGCTGACCGAGCGTGGCGGCTCCGGGAAGATCGCGGCCGTAAGACGTGATGTCGACGCCCGTCAAGACGACTTCGAAGTATCCGCGTTCGACGAGCGCACGCACTTGGCTGACGACCTCGCCCGCCGGCACCGAACGCGACGGCCCGCGCCCGAACGGAATGATGCAAAACGTGCAACGATGATCGCAGCCATTCTGAATCTGTAAGTAGGCCCGCGTGTGCGAATGGAAACCATCGATCATATGCAGCGCCGACTCGCGGACGCTCATGATGTCATTGACCAGAACCCGCTCGCTTGTCGCGGTCGACAATCCGGCGAAGGTCTCGGCCTTCATCTTCTCGGCGTTGCCGATGACGTGATCGACTTCCGCCATATCGGCAAAGCGTTCGGGCTCGACCTGCACCGCGCAACCGGTAACGATGATGCGTGCGTCCGGTCGCGAACGCCGCAGCTTACGGACGGTTTGCGCCGCCTGCCGCACGGCTTCGCCCGTCACCGCACACGTATTGACGATGACGGCGTTATCAAGCCCCGCCTCGCGCGCGTGACGCCGCATCACCTCGGATTCGTAAACATTCAGCCGGCAGCCGAGCGTTATCACTTCGGGTTCGGACATGGGCTCTGTCGTCGTTCCATTTGCGAGGCGCCCGCGAAGAGCAAGGCTCGAGGTCCGATTGAGGCGCCGGACTAAACCGACACCTTTGCCAATTTTGAAAAATCGATCGCGCCCTCGTACTCGAATTCTACGGGGCCCGTCATCAGGATGTGATTATTGGCCGCCCACTCTATGCTGAGATTGCCGCCGGGCAACGTCACTTGGACGCTGCAACCTGTCAGCTTCTTCCGGGCAGCCGAAACCGCCGCAGCGCACGCGGCCGATCCGCACGCCAGCGTCAAACCCGCCCCACGCTCCCAGGTTCTGAGCAGAATGGATTGAGCCGACGTCACCTGCGCCAGCGAGATGTTCGCGCGCTCCGGAAAAATCGGGTGGTTCTCGAGCAAGGGCCCAAACCGGCCAAGATCGTAGAGATCGAGATCCTCGACCCAGAAGATCGCATGCGGATTACCGACATTGACGACCGACGGCGAATGCAGCACCGGATCGTCGATCGGCCCGACCTGCAATTCGATGGCGCGCGTATCGCGAAACTCTTCCGATAACGGAATGTCCTGCCAGTCGAATTTGGGCTCGCCCATGTCGACCGTTATCGATGCCTGGTTCTTGACGATCGTGTCGAGAACGCCGGCGCGCGTTTCGACCAGAAAGCGCTCGCCCGCTCCGCCCTGCGACAGAAACCAACCGACGCAGCGCATGCCGTTGCCGCAGGCGCCAGCTTCCGATCCGTCGGCATTGTAAATACGCACATAAGATTGCGTGCCCGGGGTCTTAGGCGCGTGCAGAACCATCATCTGGTCGAACCGCGATAGGCGGTCGGCGGCCACCGCCGCAGCCTCTTCCGGCGTGAACGTGCGGCTGCTGTTCCGCAAATCGACAACGACGATCTCGTTGCCGAGCCCGTTCATTTTGAGGAAGGGAATGGTCGATGCCGTATTCATGCGAGCCTATATGGCGAGAAGCGCCAAAAATAACAATCGGAACGCGATGGCGCCGGCGCGTAGCGTCCCTGTACGAAGCTTTGCTATAATCGAATCGCCGGCACCGAACTTGTCCTCCCGGCGGAACAAACAGCGGGCTTGCCTCGTTAATCGACGCAAATGCTTGTTTTGTTTCAAATTGCAGCGTGCGTCGTTCAGATCCCATGAGATTTTAAATGGCGCAATATTCCAGACCGCTTCTCTTCAGGATCGCCCTAGCTCGCGCTCGGCCCTGCTATTGCTACGGTTGTATTTGCCTCACCCCCGACGAACGCGCCTATGAACGTCGCGTCTTCCGGCTGGCGAATGCCTGGGGCAGGCGGATCAGACGGCCGCACCGGGTCCGAATTGGTTAGCAACTAGGCCGGCTGGACAGTGTGACAAGGGCGCAAGCCCCGTCGGGTTTGTGCGTTCCACGCCCTTGCCGCAAATACCGAAATCCCCGAAAAGTACCACCTTAAGTCGTTTGAGACGGGGCATTTCGGAATGAGGGTTTTTGCGCGCATCGCCGTGACAGCCTGTCTCGCCGTCCTCATGGCGGCTGGAGCGGCAGACGGCGCATCGGCTGACGGCCTCCTCTACGCCCTGAAAGTCGGCGTTCTCGCCCATGACGTGCCCGACCTCTGGAGCGGCTTCCAGGTCGAGCACAACGCCGCCGACATCAACATCGAAGCGCAGTTTGCGGCCGCCTGGGCGCTTCCCTGGGGCGCCATTCGCCCGGTCATCGGCGGATCGATCAATACGCGCGGCGATACCAGCGACGGCTATATCGACGCCCGCTGGCAGGGCGACTGCCCGTCCGGCCTGTTCTTTGGCCTCGGCCTTGGCGCCGCCATCCACGACGGCGAAATCGGCGGCCCGGGCTCGGACCCCGACAAGAAATGGCTTGGCTCGCGCGTGCTGTTCCACATCCCGATGGAAGTCGGCTACCACCTGGACGAACACAACGACATCTCGGTCTATTTCGAGCACATGTCGAACGCCTATACCGAGAAATTCAACGAAGGCATGGACCGCATCGGCCTCCGCTACGGCTACCGGTTCTAAGCATACGTCTTCAGAGACGGCCGAGCGAATAGAGCGCTTGCTTGATTGCAAGCCCTTCCCGCTTAGCCCGTGAAAAAATCCCTAAAAACATCACGTTAGCGTCATTTGGTACGCAATTCGCGCCAATCGACTTGATTGCAAAAAGCTACCCCCAACATCGCCGACTGAAGACAACGCGAGCAATTGGGAGAAAAGAAAACGATGCGCATCGCTTCTTGGGCAGTCGCCGGGGTTCTGACGATCCTTGGAACCACTACAGCATTTGCGACGACCCCAGCATTCGAGGACAACAAACTGAATTTCAAAGGCTGCGACGGTGCGCAGGTAAGCGTTCGATGGCTGGGTGACGATTTCCAGCTCTCGGCGGGAGGAAAGGTGCTCGGCAAGGAGCGTGCGTCATTTGAGTTTGTAGGATGGAACGGCAAGTGCTCGACGGCACGCTGGGTCACGGATCAAGCGAAATTCGCCGTCGACGCTGGCGAGTCTGTCAGCTCGTCTTCTATGGTCCGCTTCATGGCCGTCGATGGATCGAGGTGGATAGCCATGCGGGACGGCGACGGCTTTTTCGTCGCGCGCATCGCTGCAAACGATGAAGAAATTTCATCTCCCCGCATAACGGAAATTGCGGCATGGCTCGAGCGGTCGAGCAAAGAGTACGGCCCCAGCCGAACGCTCGCAAAGCACCTCAAGACGGAAGTAATCGACTAGCCGTAGCTTACCGCTGCATCGGATCTAAGCGCCTGCCGCGCGAAGCGGCGGCGCTCTTGCCAAGATGACGCACCGCTCTGCCGCAGCGAATTCCGTACCACCATCCCACTTGCCTTCACGGACAGGCCACTAGAGGCTGATGGGAGGGCCGGACATTGACTTTCAGGGCCCTTTCCCCCATACCCACGCCATTCCGACGGCCCTGACTTGAGCGGCCGCCGCCCTGCACATGGCCTTTTCTCGCGAAATGCGTCCGGGAGGCAGGGGGGTTAACATCCGGCGGCGCGTGGCGCTCCCGGGTGCGTTTGTGCTTTGCGCGGTACGGCTTTGCGCATGGGACGGGCGTTCCCACATGAACCGTCATCCCGGCGAAGGCCGGGATCCATCCAGGCTTCAAGCATGGGCGGATCCCCGCCTCCGCGGGGATGACGACCGAAACAAGTTAGGAAGCACGGGTTCGCAAGGCTAGATGTTTCAATCGCTGACAGAACGCCTCTCGGGCGTCCTCGATAAGCTGACACGACGCGGCGCGCTGACCGAAAGCGACGTCGTCGAGGCGATGCGCGAAGTTCGCCGCGCCCTGCTCGAAGCCGACGTCGCGCTCGACGTCGTCAAGGATTTCACTGAGAAGGTAAAAGCCAAGGCCGTCGGCGCCGAAGTCCTGCGTTCCGTCACGCCCGGCCAGATGGTCGTCAAGATCGTCAACGACGAGCTCGTGGCGATGCTGGGTTCAGATGCGCAGCCGATCGATCTTCACGCGGCACCGCCCGTCGGCATCCTGATGGTCGGCCTCCAAGGCTCGGGCAAAACGACGACGACCGCCAAGATCGCCTACCGCCTGACGAACCGCGATCGCAAAAAAGTGCTGATGGCCTCGCTCGATACGCGGCGGCCGGCGGCGCAGGAACAGCTGCGCGTCCTCGGCGAGCAGACAAGCGTCGCGACGCTTCCGATCATCGCCGGCCAGACGCCGCTGCAAATCGCCCGCCGCGCCGAAGACGCAGCGAAGCTCGGCGGCTTCGACGTCATCATCTACGACACCGCCGGCCGCGTGACCGTCGACGAAGAGTTGATGGATGAGGTTCGCGACGTCAAAGCCGCGATCCATCCGCACGAGGTTCTTCTCGTTGCCGACTCGCTGACCGGCCAGGACGCGGTCAATACGGCCAAAGCCTTCGACGGCCATATCGGCGTAACAGGCATCGTCCTGACGCGAGCCGACGGCGACGGGCGCGGCGGCGCCGCCCTCTCGATGCGCGCCGTCACCGGCAAGCCCATCAAGCTGATCGGCGTCGGCGAGAAGTGGGACGCGCTCGAAGACTTCCACCCGGGCCGCATCGCCTCGCGCATTCTCGGCATGGGCGACGTCGTCTCGCTCGTCGAAAAAGCCGCGCAAACGATCGACGTCGAGAAGGCGACGAAGATCGCCGAGAAGATGAAGAAGGGGTCGTTCGACCTCGAAGATCTTTCCGACCAATTGCAGCAGATGCAGAAGCTCGGCGGCATGGGGGGCGTGCTCGGCATGTTGCCCGGCGTCGCCAAGATCAAAGGTCAGATCAACGAGGCCGGTCTCGACAAGAGCCTCGTGCATCAGCGTGCGATCATCTCGTCGATGACGCCGAAGGAACGCCGCAATCCCAAGCTCCTCGACGCCAAGCGCAAGCGCCGCATCGCCTCCGGCTCCGGCACCAAGGTCGAAGAGATCAACAAGCTTCTGAAGATGCACCGCCAGATGGCGGACATGATGAAAACCATGGGCCGCAACGGCGGCATGTTGAACAAATTCCTCGGACGCACCGGTGGCGGACCTTCCGAAGCAGAATTGCAGTCGATGCAGGCCGAGCTCGCAAAACTCGATCCCAAGGCGCTCGAACAGCTTCCCGAGGAACTCAAGGAACAGGTCACCAAAGGTCTGACCGGCGGAGGCGGCGGAATGCCGAGCCTCCCGCCGGGTTTTGGCCGCGGCGGCCTTCCCGGCCTGGGCGGCGGGCTACCGAAAGGCCTGCCGGGCCTCGGTGGCGGAATGCCGAAATTTCCCGGGCTTCCCGGAAAGAAAAGATGACGCGTCAAACCAACTCAAGAACACATTCGATTTGAACAGGAGAACAGAACGATGTCGGTGAAAATTCGCTTGTCGCGCGGTGGCGCCAAGAAGCGTCCCTACTACTATGTGGTCGTTGCCCACCACTCGAGCCCGCGCGACGGCCGCTATATCGAGCAGATCGGCACCTTCGATCCGATGCTGAAGAAGGACGATCCGAACCGCGTCAAGCTGATCGAGGATCGCGTGAAGCATTGGCTCGGCGTCGGCGCGCAGCCGACCGACCGCGTCCTCCGTCTGCTCGACGGTCAGGGCCTTGCCAAGCGCACGCCGTCCAACAATCCCGAGAAGGCGAAGCCGAAGAAGAAGGCTCAGGAGCGCGCTGCCGCCGCAGCCGAGAAGGCCGCCAAGGCTGCCGAAGCCGCACAGGGCGAAACGGCCTAAGGCGCACGAGATTTCTGCGTTTCAAAAAACCTCCCGAGTTGCACTCGGGAGGTTTTTTGTTGCAGCGCTCACTGGCCCGAATTTTGGAGCACGTCCCTCCGGGTGAGTGGGAGAAGAGACGATGAAGGACCAAATGGCGGTTGATGGCCTATTTGAAGTCGTTAGAGCGCACAACGCAGAACCGGCACATGCATCTAATCGATTCATTTTGATATGCCGCAAAGGCCGGCTCTTCGGCGCCGATCCGCGCGGCCGGGTCTATATGGGTGAGCTGAAGGCACCGCCGAAAAAGGCTCCACGCCGAACATCTCTGCGTGGAACTTACAGAATTCCGCTGCGTCGGAAATCGCCGCGGCCACCGCCGGTCAAACCAAGCTTCGCAGTTCCAATTAGCGGCGAGATTGATCCATTCGCGCTATTTCAGAACACAACAGTTCACGTTGGCGGCAAAGAGATCAACATTGAGATCAGGTATCTCGGTCCATTGCCAAAACAGTGACGGCAGTTGATCGTTTGCGCCGACCGAGACACCGAACGCCTCGCACAAATTGATTTGAATTTCGCCATTGCCATATAGTCTGGGCCATCGCTTCCAACCTGAGACCCGCGGTAGACCTCCATTGCCGAACAGCAAAAACACGCAACGAATTCTCATTGGCGAAATTTCCGGTGCACACGGCATCCGTGGCGACGTCTTGGTTCGCACGTATACCGAAACACCGGATGCCATTGCATCGTACGGACCGCTGACCGACGAATCCGGGAAGCGAAGTTTCTCACTTCGCGTCGTGCGCGTGACGCCCAAAGGCATCGTCGCGCGGATCAACGGAATTGAGGATCGCAATGCCGCCGAGCCATTGCGGGGAATCAAGCTCTATGTCGGCCGTGACCGATTACCGGATCCGAAAGGCGCGGAGTACTATTACGCCGACCTCATCGGGCTTGACGCGGTATCGGACGACAGCAGTGCGCTCGGCAAAATCGTCTCCGTGCAGAATTTCGGCGCTGGCGATTTACTCGAGCTGAAGCCGGCCGACGGCTCGGCGACCGAGTTCATTCCCTTCGAGGATCGATACGTTCCAAACATCGACCTTCAGTCGCGCACCATCGTCATTAGGCGTCCGGACGTGACCGGCAGCGAAGATGACGAGGCGAACGATGTCGAAGAAGACAGCGAAGAGAGCGACCGCCTTTAGACGGGGCATCCGCGCGCGAGCTTCGGTAAATCGCCGGTAACACCGGCAGCCTCGGCGATAATGTAATCCTTGAGCGTCGGAAGCTTGTCCAGAACGCCGAGCGCAGCGCCACGACCGGCCCTAAGCACGATGCTGTCGATCGCAAAGGCCCGATTGATCCCATCGTACAGCGATGCCGACATCGCGGAATCGAAGCGGCGCCAGCGCTGGTAACGCTCGAGATGCGTTCCGCTACCGAAATCGATCCCAAGGCGGCCCGCGTCGGCCAAAACCTCGATCAATGCTGCCGCATCGCGTAGCGCGAGATTGACTCCCTGGCCCGCAACTGGATGCACGCCATGCGCAGCATCGCCGACCAGCGCGAACCTCGGCGCGATGAGCGTTCGCGCCAGACGCGCGTCGAGCGGCCAGGACTGCCGCGGTCCGTCGAGTGTGATCGCGCCAAAACGGCCGCCGATGCGCCGATCGAGTTCGGCGAGAAAGGCTTCGTCGTCGAGTGCGGTCACGCGCGCCGCTTCATCATTGTCGGCGCTCCACGTAATGCACGCGCGATTGTGCGGCAGCGGCAGGATGGCAAACGGACCGCCCGGCAGAAAATGCTGGATCGCAACCCCGCCATGCGGCTCTTCGAATTTCACGCGCGCCACGATGCCGGTTTGCGGATAGGCCCAGCCGATCGTCTTGATGCCGGCGTCGTCCCTGAGCTTCGAATTTCTGCCGTCGGCAGCAATGGTGAGCGCGGCACTGATGGCCCGTCCGTCACGAAGCGTGAGTTCGCTCGCATACTCACCGAGCAGCAACCCATCGACTTCCGCCGGGGCCAACCAGGTAATGGCCGGATCGTTCGCAATCGTCTTGTAGAGAGCCGCCGAAAGCGATGCCGCCGGCACGATGTAGGCCGCGGGCGAGCCATCCTTCGTATGCGCGTCGTATGTCACCTTCGCGGGCCGGAAGGCGTCGTCGATATTGGAATCGGAAATCTCGATCGAAGTAACGGCCTGGGCGTCGGCGCTCATCGACTCCCACGCGCCGAGCCCTTCAAGGATCGTCTTCGTCCCGGCCCAAATGGCGAATGCCCGGCTGTCCGGGGCGGCCTTCGCCGTCTCGGGATCGGTACGGTCAATGATGGCCAGCCGGATATCGGGGCCAAGCGCCTGCGTGAGGCCCCGCGCCACCGCCATGCCTGCGAAACTACCGCCCGCAATCGCCACATCGAACTTCAATTTACGCACCACCGATTGCTGTCTGCTCTACCGCAACTTGCTTTTCGTGCCGCCCATGACAGCCTAAGTATCTACCCGCCGTCTTCCTGGCTCATCTCACTACAACTTCTCTACGAAAGTCCACCATGACAGCTTTGTCTTCGCCGCACCCAGCCCTGGATAAGCTTATCCAGACGCTGACCCTAGAACCGCTTGAAGACAATCTGTTTCGCGGGCCAAAGGCGAGCGAAGGCTGGCAACGCGTTTACGGCGGCCTCGTGCTCGGCCAGGCCTTGGTTGCAGCCGCATCGACTGTCGACGAAAAACGGCCGATCCACTCCTTGCATGGTTACTTCCTGCTCGCCGGCGATCCCGAGCGCGAGATCGTCTACGACGTTGAACGGATCCGGGACGGCGGCAGTTTCACGACCCGGCGGGTTCGGGCCGTCCAGCACGGCCGCGCCATTTTCTCGATGAGCGCCTCGTTTCACAAGCCGGAAACGGGTTTCGAGCACCAGTCGAAGATGCCCGCTGTTCCGCCACCGGAAGCCTTGCCGAGCACCCAGGAGCTTCTGAGCGCCGGCAATGCCGATCTGCCCGAGAGCATGCGTGCTTACCTGAGCCGTGACCGGCCGATCGACGTGCGCATCGTCGACCCGTCCCGCTACGCGAGCCGCGAACCGCGGCCGCCTGAGCAGTCGATCTGGCTGCGATCCAATGGGCCCTTGGCCAGCAACGCCTACATCCATCAGGCCGTTCTCGCCTACGCGTCGGACTTCACGTTGCTCGACACAGCCCTGGTCGCCCACGGCAAGCTCCTGTTCGATACCGATGTGCAGCTTGCGAGCCTCGACCACGCCATGTGGTTCCACCGTCCATTCCGCGCCGACGACTGGCTGCTTTATGTTCAAGACAGCCCCAGCGCCTTCGGGGCCCGCGCCTATTGCCGAGGGTCCATCTTCGACCGCGACGGGCGGTTGGTGGCATCTACGGTCCAGGAAGGACTGATGCGCCCCAGAGAGACCGCATTCCTGCCCAAATAGCGTTCAATCAGCCAAAGATGCACATTTTTTGTGCTCGCTTTGTATGCTGAGCAGGCGGCGTTCCCGCGCGCCCGTCAACTTTCCGTTGTCTAATCAAGATGTTGAGCAAACGCCGTCCAACTGGCACGCGTCTTGACTCCCTGTAGCCGAAGTCTGCGTCCCAGCGTGGGGATGGAAGACTATTTTGGCGAGCACCCGGTTACGGCCGGTTCAAAGAGAAAAGGGGGCCCTATGAAGCTCATTACCGCGGTAATCAAGCCGTTCAAGCTCGAGGAGGTTCGCTCAGCGCTGACCGACCTCGGTCTGCAGGGCATGACCGTCACCGAGGTCAAAGGTTACGGCCGCCAGAAGGGCCACACGGAAATCTACCGCGGCGCCGAGTACGCCGTGAGCTTTCTTCCCAAGATCAAGATCGAAGTCGTCGTGCCCGGCGCACAGGTAGACAAGGCGCTCGCTGCGATCCAGCGCGCCGCGAAAACCGGCCAGATCGGCGACGGCAAGATTTTTGTTTCGCCGATCGAGCACACCGTTCGCATCCGCACCGGGGAATCGGACGACGACGCGCTCTAAGCCGAGGATTTCACTTTTCGAACGTCAATCAGGGAGCACACAACATGGAGTTTCGTACCATGGCGCGGTGCGCAGGGGTCTTGGGGGCCCTTGCTACCATCGCGCTCATTATCGACCCGGCGTTGGCCCAGGAAGCAGCGACTGCTGCTGCCCCTGCGGCTCCTGCCGCGGCCGCACCACCGGTACCGAATAAGGGCGACTCGGCCTTTATGTACATCGCCTCGGTTCTCGTACTTCTCATGACGGTACCCGGCCTCGCACTGTTCTACGGCGGCCTCGTCCGCTCGAAGAACATGCTGTCGATGATGATGCAGGTCTTCGCGACGCTCTGCCTCGTCGCAATCCTTTGGGTGCTCTACGGCTACTCGATGGCCTTCACCAATGGCGGCAGTCTCAATGATTTCGTCGGTGGCTTCTCGAAAGCTTTCTTGAAGGGCGTCGATTCAAACTCGCTCGCCGCAACCTTCTCGAATGGCGTCTACATTCCTGAATACACCTACATCATCTTCCAGATGACGTTCGCGTGCATCACGCCGTGCCTCATCCTGGGTGCCGTTGCCGAGCGCTTGAAGTTCTCGGCGATGCTCGTCTTCATGGCCCTCTGGGTCACGTTCATCTACTTCCCGATTGCGCATATGGTCTGGTACTGGGGCGGTCCCGATGCGTTCGGTAACGCTGCCAAGGCCGTCGCGGCCGCATCGGGCGACGCCAAGGTCCACGCGCAGGCGGCACTCGATGCCGTGCTGAAGGATGCGGGCATCGGCTTCCAGTGGGGCGCACTCGACTTCGCCGGCGGCACCGTCGTGCACATCAACTCCGGTATCGCGGCCTTCGTCGGCTGTCTGATCCTCGGCAGACGCGTCGGCTACGGCAAAGAACCCATGCCCCCGCACTCGCTGGTGATGACGATGATCGGCGCCGCTCTTCTGTGGGTTGGCTGGTTCGGCTTCAACGTCGGTTCGAACCTCGAAGTCAACCAGTTCGCGGGCGTTCCCTTCATCAACACGTTCATCGCAACCTGCGCTGCAGGCCTGTCCTGGACGCTCGTTGAGTGGATCGCCAAGGGCAAGCCATCGGCACTCGGTATGGCGTCGGGCGTCGTCGCCGGTCTGGTGGCGATCACACCGGCTTGCGGCTTCTCCGGCGTCATGGGCTCGATCATTCTCGGTCTCGTCGTCAGCCCGATCTGCTTCTTCTTCTGCTCGGCAGTGAAGAGCGCGCTCGGTTACGACGACAGCTTGGATGTCTTCGGCGTCCACTGCATCGGCGGCATCGTCGGCGCCATCGGCACGGGCCTTCTCGTCAATCCAGACTGGGGTGGAGCCGGCATCGCCGACTACATCACGAAGCCCGGCGAGATGACTGCAGGCACCTACGACATGGCCGCTCAGGTGATCACCCAGGCGAAGATGGTCGGCTTGACGCTCCTCTGGAGCGGCATCGGCTCCGCCATCCTCTTCAAGCTGGTCGATATCGTCATCGGTCTTCGCCCGTCGGAAGAGAAAGAGCGCGAGGGTCTCGATCTCGTCGATCACGGCGAGAGCGCATACCACTACTGAGGCACGCATTTCCCGCGGCCGGAAACGGCCGCGGATCTCTCCTCCCGAGCACGCGTCTCCACCTAGACGTGCTCAAACTTGGGCCCGGCGTTTCAAGCCGTCGGGCCCTTTTTCATGCCTTCAAATTGAAACGACGACTTCGCAGTCGCGCGGCAGCATCGACAAGAGCAACCGGAGATCCTTCGCCCGCAACGCAACGCATCCTTCCGTCGGCTTCAGATCGCCTCGCGCGATATGCATGAAGACAGCGCTGCCGCGATTGCGCACACGTGGTACATCGTTATAACCGAGCACCACGACGACATCGTAGAGTTCGTCGCTGCGCCAGAGATGTTCGGCGCTGGCCGGATAGGGAAGCTTCACCGGACGGTTGTAGTTCCGGTCGAGAGGACTGTCGCACCATCCGTCGTCCGGACGAATGGCATGAAGGGCGAGCGCCGTGCGCGGCCGCCGCGTTCCCGGCCGGTAAAATGCGTAGCGCACTGTAAACCGGCCTCGCGGCGTCGCACCGTCACCCTCGCGTTTTAATGCTTTGATGCCTGAGCGGCCCAGCGCGCACGGCACACTGAAGCCGCCGAATTCCAATCGGCCCTGCCGCGCGCCCCGGGATAATGCCCTGACGATCAGCTTCGCCGCCGGCTTCGATCCTCGGGCCTTCCACGCCGTCATTCAAGGAACTACCCATTCCCCTTGCCTGTTTGCTTCCAGAGCCTATGTTGCCGCCGCGCGCGATGCTAGTGTCCCACGCTAAAAGCAGCCAAGAAACTGGAGCCCCGTCCATGAGCACGGCCCGAAAGGTCCTCCTCGTCGACGACGATGAAGATCTGCGCACGTCGTTGAAAGATCAACTCGTCCTACACGATGAATTCGAGGTTTCGGAAGCAGCGACCGCGAGCAAAGGAATAGAAGCGGCGAAGACAGGCCGTTTCGATCTCGTTGTTTTCGACGTCGGCCTGCCGGATATGGACGGCCGCGAGGCGGTGAAACTGCTTCGCAAATCGGGGTTCAAGACACCGATCGTGATGCTGACCGGCAATACGTCGGACGCCGACCAGATCTTAGGCCTCGATGCCGGCGCCAACGACTACGTACTGAAACCGTTCAAATTCGCCGTTCTCCTCGCGCGCATCCGCGCTCAACTCCGCCAGCATGAGCAAAGCGAAGACGCCGTCTTTGCGATCGGCAGTTACACCTTCAAGCCCGCATCAAAGCTTCTGATCGATCAGACGGGCAGCAAGATCCGCCTAACGGAAAAAGAGACTTCGATTCTGAAGTACCTTTATCGTTCCGGCGATAAGGTCGTCTCTAGAGATGTCCTCTTGCACGAGGTCTGGGGCTACAACGCCGGCGTCACTACCCACACACTCGAAACGCACATCTATCGGTTGCGCCAGAAGATCGAGAAAGATCCTTCGAACGCCGAGCTGCTGATTACCGAGAGTGGTGGGTACAAGCTCGCGCCTTAGCTCTGCTCCACTGCAGTTCATGCCGTTTTGCGAGCGACATTTCCGTTGCAGAATGGATGCGTCCACAGCCGCCTGCGCTGTCTGGCGCCGCGGTTGTTTCAGGCTGCTCGGACTTATGTATTAAACTGCGTTCGCATGCGGCAACACTTCGCCGCCGGTGCGTCCCACTTTGTCCTGTCGGCATGGAGTTTCTCACGCGATGGCTATCGACGCCCTCGTCAAACCGCTTTTGGCCTTACCGCTCTTTCAAGGCCTCACTCCGCTGCAATTGACCGAAATCGTTCGGCGCGCGGAGCGCATCATTTATAGACCCGGCGATGTCATCATCGCGGAAGATGAGACAAGCGACGCCGCGATCGTCATCGTTTCGGGGAACAGCATTCGCATCAACGACAACGGCGACGCTCCGCAAAAATCGGGCGGCGAAGTGCTCCCCGAAGGCGTCATGATCGCTGAATTGGCGATGTTCATCGAAATTGTTCACACGACGACGGTAATCGCCCAAGGCCAGGTCAAGGCGCTTCGGCTCGCGCGCCAGAAAATGCACGAGATGATGGAAGCCGATGCCGACCTGGCGCAGCACTTCTCCTCATGCATCGTCACGCGGCTGAAACTCTTGGCCAAGGACGTGAAAGCTGTTGATACGCTGATGGGCGCGGCCACGATTGCCCCACCATCACCTCCAACGCGCGCTAATGTTCCCGTCGAGGCGCATCCGGCCTGATTGCCGGGTGGCATGCCACGACAAGACCACACTCGGAAATGCGAGTTTTGAAAAACCGGGTTTAAAACGGGGCTGGAAAAGAGTGCGCCCAGTCCCGGGGGGAGGAACTGGGCGCTATGCGCTTGTCGCGCTCGGCACCGGGAGGGAAGCCGGTACCAGAGGTAGCGTCTTCGGCTAGACGGGGGGCACTACCGAATACAGGGTGACGCCACCTGCATGGTTGGACTTAAGCGCAAGCAGAAAGAATTCAATAGTGCCTGCGCGGGCACATCACGAAATTGTGATCAGTTAACCAGATTTATCCACAGGTTGGGTATTGCATCGGGTTCAGAATGCAACAGCCTGATTTCCCTCGACAAACCTACTGCGGCATCGCCTTTTTGGGGCCAAGCGGTTGAATTTTAAATAAATTTCCATCGAGATCGTCGCTTTTGACAAGCTGCGATAATTCGATTCGCGTGTCTTGGCCCTGGGCGTCCGTAGTCACCCATTCCTTCAATTCCAACGCCGGCTTCGTCGCGAGGAAGAGCTTTATCTTGCCCGGAGAATTCGGGTCTTTGTCTTCAATCGTGAGGACGATGAGATCGTCGGCCTGTTGCACCTCGATGATGCGCGCATCGCGAATGAGATCGACGTCCTTGCGCAGCAAGAGCCGGAATGGCGTCTGATCGAGAGAAACGCGATCCTCGTTATTGAGATCGAGATCCTGAATGGCGAGGTTCTCGCCATCGGATACGATCACTTGTTTCGAGGGCAACGCATAATCGAAGCGAAAACGACCTGGCCGCTTGACGAAGAACTTGCCCTTCATCCGCTTGTTGCCGGCATCGGTCTGTACGAACGATCCCTTCAGGCTGTCCAGCGATTCGAAATACGCGCTGACCTTATGAACTAGCTCGGTTTGATGCGCATCGAGCGTGACGCCATCGGGGCTGTTCGCTGGTGAAACCTGTCCCGTCCAACCCTTAACGGCCGTCTTGTCCGCGTTGGCTGATGGGTTGACAATCGTATTCGTTGGACCGTCCGGATCCTGTGCCGTGGCAGCCCCAAAAGATGCGAGGGCAAAACCCATCGCCATGGCGCCTACGCGCAAAATTTTGCTCATGCTTCGTCCCATCGTGGCCCCCCAAAGCCCCGAAAGCCCCGTCAGCGGGGCTCTGAAAGCAGATTACGGTTTCGGCAAAGATTGCGTCCAGAACTTGGCGGCAACGCTATTGCATTCGTTGCGTACGGCCAATGACATGTCACAGGCAAGCCGCAGGAGAATTGACGCAGCGATTATCCTCAACTGCCTGTTGAGTTTTTAGGCCGCAGCGTCGGTACCACCACCGCGCGGAACGAGAATTTCGCGCTTTCCGACCGAATTAGCAGCTGAAATGAGCCCCTCTCGCTCCATGCGCTCGATCAAATCTGCGGCGCGATTATAGCCGATCGAAAGCCGCCGCTGGACGTAGCTTGTCGAAGCCTTGCCGTCCCTGAGAACGATTGCGACGGCGCGGTCGTAGAGATCGTCGTCGCTCGCTTCTCTGACCCCGCCCTGAACCTCGGATTGCGGCGGAGTGTCCGTGATGCCTTCGACGTACTTCGGTGAGCCTTCCTGCCGGAGCGCGTCGGCGAACGCCACGACTTCTTCGTCTGAGACGAACGCGCCGTGCACGCGCACGAATTGTCCGGCTCCCGTCGAGTAGAGCATGTCGCCCTGACCGAGAAGTTGCTCGGCGCCCTGCTCATTTAGAATGGTGCGGCTATCGATCTTCGACGTCACCTTGAACGAGATGCGCGTCGGGAAGTTGGCCTTGATCGTCCCCGTGATGATATCGACCGACGGCCGCTGCGTCGCCATGATGAGATGGATGCCCGCGGCGCGCGCCATCTGTGCCAGACGCTGCACCGAAGCCTCGACCTCACGCCCCGCGACGATCATCAAGTCCGCGAACTCGTCGACGATGATCACGATGCGCGGCAGCGGCTCGAGATCCATCTTCTGCGTTTCGAACCGCGCCTGCCCGGACTTATCGAAGCCCGTTTGAACCGTGCGCGACAGCAACTCGCCGCGCTTCTTCGCGTTGCGCACGCGGTTATTGAAGACATCGATGTTGCGCACCGAAAGTCCGGCCATGCGCTTGTAGCGCTCTTCCATCTCGCGCACCGCCCAATTGAGCGCGGCGACCGCCTTGTGCGGATCGGTGATGACGGGCGTCAAAAGATGCGGAATCCCGTTGTAGACCGAAAGCTCGAGCATCTTCGGATCAATCATCAGCACGCGGCAATCGTCGGGCGAGTGACGATAGAGAAGCGACAGCACCATTGAGTTGATGCCGACGGATTTGCCCGACCCGGTCGTGCCGGCAACGAGCAGATGCGGCATGCGCGCGAGATCGGCGACGACCGGATCGCCGCTGATCGATTTGCCGAGACCGAGCGGCAGACCAGCGCTCTCAGCCTTGAACGCATCGGCTTCGAGAATCTCGCGAAGCAGCACGGTTTCGCGGCGCGCGTTCGGCAATTCGAGCCCGATGGCATTGCGGCCGGGCACGACGGCGGCGCGAACGCTCGCCACGCTCATCGAGCGCGCAATATCTTCAGCAAGCCCAATGACGCGCGAGGATTTCGTACCGCGTGACGGCTCGAGCTCGTACAGCGTCACGACCGGACCCGGACGGATATCCTTGATCTCGCCTTTGATGCCGAAATCCCCGAGCACGTCTTCGAGCAGTCGCGCATTGCCGCGCATGACGGTCTGCGACAGTTCCGGACGCGGCTTTTGAGCCCCCGGACGCTTCAACATGTTGAGAGACGGACGCTTCCATTGCGGCTGAATGCGTGCGCGCGCGATGCCCGCGAGAATGCCGTTGCTCGCTCCAGCCTTGCCTGGTGGCGTGACGCTTTGCGCGGCTGCAGGAGGCGGCGCGACCGGCGCTGACGGGATCAGCGGTGGCATGACAGCCTTCGGCCTCTCGGAATCCCGCCGCTCGAACTCGCGCCGGTCCGCATCACGCCCAAGCGCCGACGCGGGCGCGAAACGCGCAGCGATCTGACGGCTGGAATTATCGATGGCGTCGTCGAACTCGAAGTCGTGGGCGAGAAGATCGTCGGCCGAATGCCCGCGAGAAAGATGTTCGGCCTCTATCTCGGCGGACGGAAGATCGAGTTCACCCTGCGCCGCGCCATGGCGTTGGCCGTGCCCATCATCATGAGGAGCGACGTCGAGCGGCAGATTGGAATTCTCTGCTGCATCCGGCCCCACGTCCCGGCGTGAGCGCGCGGTGCGCTCCGGATTGAGATCGAGCGTTGGCGTCGTCTCGCCTGAGAACGCGTCGAGAGAGGAATACGCTGCGCCCGGTTCGGCGGTGGCCGCCGTAGGAGATTTCTTGAGCCAGCCACGCCGCACGCGGTCGGCGCCGGCGGCAATAGACGGACCGAGAGCAGCTGCCTCTTCCCAGCGGCGCTTACTCGTTGCGAACCGCAAACCGGAGCTCAGCGAACGCAGAACCGACTTGAAAACGGCCTCGGCTTCAAACCCGATCGCTTTCCCGGATGTCTGAACGGCCGCCGCTATGAGTACGCAGCCCGCCGCAAGCGGAGCCCGCTCTTCGTTCAGCGACGCAAAGATTTTGAGAATGAGATGATAGACGCCATCGCCAAGCAGCCCGCCGTACCCATGACGCAGCGGCCAGCCGCTGAGCATCGGCAGCGCGGAGATCGCCCCCGCGAGCGCCAGAATGGAAAGCGGATAAAATCCGAGCCGCACGCGGCCGTCCGTGATGCGCTCGGACTTCAGCATCTCGATTCCCCAGACGACGGGCGCGATGAGCGCGAGAACTGCGCCGAAGCCCAGCATCTGGAATAGAAGATCGGAAATGATCGCGCCGACGGGGCCTGCGAAATTGCGCGCGGCAGCCGTCGTCGTATGGGTCAGGCTCGGATCGAGCACCGACCACGACACAAGACTGATCCAGATGAGAGCCGTCGAGCCGAGCAAAATTGCTCCGCCAAAGCGGCCTACCCAGCCTAACAGCCGGTCCTCCAGAGACTGCGGAAGCAGACGCTGAGGATCCAATCCACGCGTATCAAGCGACATGACGACGAACGTACTCTTTAACGCAGCACGGAAATCGTGCGTTCGAGCGCTTCCCGGATCGTCTTGGAGTCTTGGACCATGGCGACGCGAACATAATCCGCGCCGGGGTTGGTGCCGTCCCTTCCCGTCTGAGCCAGAAAGCTGCCGGGAATGACTTTGACGCCTGCACGTTGCCATAAGGTTACCGCGGCCTGAGCGCCGCCGCCGAATTGGCTCAAATCAAGCCAGAGGCAAAAGCCGCCCGCAGGCCGCTTGTAACCGTAACGGTCACCTAACACATTGTCGGCAATAAGAAATTTCTCGCGATACGCGTTTCGAGAAGCCTCAACATGAGCCTCGTCGCGCCAAATGGCGGCCGACGCATGTTGTACCGGCAGCGGCACGGTCGGAGCGCACATATTCCGGACCTCGCCGTAGGCCTCGAGGAAAGTCTCATCACCAGCACAAAAGCCGGACCGAAGCCCGGGCAGGTTCGAGCGCTTCGACAACGAATTGAAAACGACGAGATTGCGAAACCGCTCGGGCGTCTGGATCGCGACCTCGAGACCGCCCGTCGGCGCCGCCTCCGTGTAGATCTCCGAATAGCACTCGTCGAGAAACAGCATGAAGTCGTGCGCGCGGGCGAGTTCGAGCGCCTTCAGGATGTATCGGCGATCCGCGACGGCACCTTGCGGATTGGCCGGCGAATTGATGAAGAGCGCCGCGGTGCGTGCCAGCAGAGACTTATCGCGCGCGATCTCGTCGAGATCGGGAAGGAAGCCCGTCGCCTTGGTCGCATTGAGATACACAGGCTCGGCCCCGACCGCCAGAGCGCCTGCGACGTAAGCCGAATAATACGGATTGCACATCAGGATCGTGGGACGCCCCTTGATCTCTTTGCGTCCGACGGCCGGAAGGCACGCGAAGAACAAACCTTCCCGCGAGCCGCTGAGCATCAACACTTCCCGCTCGGGATCGACGGCCGAAGGCAAGGCGTAACGCCGGGATAGCCACTCCGAGATGGCAAGCCGCGCATTCTCGCTCCCGCGGATCGGCGGATATTTCCCGTAAAGCACCGTCGCCTCGTCGAGCTTCGCCGCGATGAAATTCGGCATCGCCTCGCGCGGCTCGCCGATCGTCAGCTCGATCGGCTTCCCATGGCCGGACGGAATACCGGCGAGAAGCTTCCGAAGCTGCGTGAATGGCGACGAGATCGCGCCTGAGGTGAGAGAAGAAAGCGGGTGGGTCATCTGCGAACGGTCGATACTGCGTCTCAGCCGCTATCGCACGCAACGGGCCCCGAGGGAAGCACCCGAACCCTCAAGACCTGACGCTGGCGAGGCTTCTCGACGCGGGCGCGCCGAAAATCCTGCGGAATTCGTGCGCAAAGTGGGGCTGATCGTAGAAGCCTGCGGCATGAGCGGCCCTAGTGAAGTTGTTGCCTTTCACAACCTCCGCCACAGCCGCCCGCATCCTGGCCCACGCCGCATACCGGCGATACGACACGCCAGTCTCCTGCTTAAAGAGGTGCTGAAAGCGCGACGTCGAGAGCCCGGCAGCGCGCGCGGCGCTGTCAACACTTGGCGTCCGCACCAGATCGCTTTCTGCAGCCCCGCTTTCGGCAATCGTCTGGATGGCACACGCCACGCGCCGGTCGATCGTTTGCCGAACCTTGGCTTTCGAAAAGCCAATGAGATCGGCCATGGCGTCATCCGCCCAGCGAAGACAGGCAGCATCCTCATAGAGCGCGCGAAGAAGTGCGAGATCGGATTGCTCGCCGATCAGCGCACCGTGTTCTTCACGCGTTTCCCGGAGCAATGCGACGAGACCTTCGGCTGGCGTCTCGGTCGGCTCGACGTAAACGACCGCCAGCGGCCGCCCTTCGGCATCGAATTCATACGCGTCTCCCGCGCGAATGATCGCGGCACGGCAGGAGAACCATGCGCTGCCCCGAAGCTTCAAACGAAAGTCATCGTAGAGCCCGGCAAGCAGCACGGGCGCGCTGTGGCTGTGAAGCGCGTTGCGCTGCAGGCAACCGGCGAAAAGCATCCGCCCATCGCCGACATGCCACAAGGGCTTCAGGCTTTCAGTCCGCCCCGCAGCAGGTTCGTACAAGTGCGCGTCCCCTCTCACGGTCTAGCCTCACCCGAGCTTTAACACCTCCGTAGGGCCTTGAAATGTCGAAGACGACTGCAAACGAAATCTCGGGCAACCTGCCCGCCGCCAAGAACTTCGACCGCCGCAGCCTTCTTGCTGCAAGCCTCGGTCTCGCTGCGATGCCCGCATTGACATTGGCGACAACGCCGCGGGCTGAAGCCGCCGGCGCACTCCTCGGCGGCTGGCAGCCGAAATTCTACCGCTTCAAGCTCGGCGACTTCGAAATCACGACGATCTCGGATTCGGAAACCTTCATCGACGGCCCTTTCCCGCTCATCGGCGCGAACGCCGATGAAACGAGCGTCCGCAAGCTCATGCGCGACAATCTCCTGCCTGAACAAAAATATCAGCCGGGCTTTTCGCCAACCCTGATCAACACGGGGAAGGAAATCGTCCTGATCGATACCGGAAACGGCTCGAATGGCTTTGTTCCGCGTCCGAACGGCGGTTGGCTTGCAGCTCAGCTCGGTCCGGCGGGCTTCAAACCGGAAGATATCGACGTTGTCCTGTTGAGCCACGGGCATCCCGATCACATCGGTGGCGTCATCGAGAACGGCAAGCCGCTTTTCCCGAACGCGCGCTACGTGATCGGAGCGATCGAGCACGACTTCTGGGTCCCGGAAGGCAAATTCTCGGGCGACCTGGAAAAGTTCGCCAGTGTCTACAGGGCCAACTCAAAACCGATCGTCGGCAAGTACACATTCATCAAGCCCGGCGACGATGTCGTGAGTGGCATTCGCGCCATTGAGGCCCACGGCCACACGCCGGGACACCTCGCCTACATGATCGAAAGCGGCGGCAAATCCATTCTGTTCTGGGGAGATTGCGCCCATCATCAGGTCGCGTCGCTGGCGCATCCCGAGTGGCACTGCGTCTTCGATTTCGATAAGGAGCAGAGCGCCGCAACGCGCAGGCGCATATTCGATATGGCGGCCACGGATCGTTTGCCGGTCATCGGCTATCACATGCCGTTCCCGTCGCTTGGGTATGTGGAGACGATCGCCCCCGGCAGCTACCGCTGGCTGGCACACAGCTACCAGCTCAACCTGTGACGCACGCGGACGATCACTCCGGCAGATGCGTCACCGCTTCGATGTTGTGTCCGTCAGGATCGATAACGAAGCCGCCATAGTAATTGGCGTGATAATGCGGCCGAAGACCCGGCGGCCCGTTGTCCTTGCCGCCTGCAGCGATCGCCGCATCATAGAAGGCTTGGACTTCTTGCCGGTTTTGCGCGGAAAAAGCGACGTGCAGGCGGCCCTTCAACGCAGTGCCGGTGCCGATCCAGAACTGCGGACGCTGCCGACCGAATCCGGCGTAGCCGTCCTCGTCCTCTTCCGAGAACTTCACTTCCTTGAGGAGAACAATGCCGAGCGGCGCCAGCGCTTTGGTGTAAAAATTCAGCGACCGCTTATAGTCGGTAATCGGGAAGCCGATGTGATCGAGAATATCCAGCACGCGGTGCTCCTATCGACTGGCTGATTTGATCGACGGCGCGAATGGCTTAGACGCGGCGTTCGACCATCAGCTTCTTCAATTCCGCAATCGCCTTCGCAGGCGACAGCCCCTTCGGGCAGGCCTTCGCGCAATTCATGATCGTATGGCAGCGGTAGAGGCGGAACGGATCTTCCAGATTATCGAGCCGTTCACCCGTCGCTTCGTCGCGGCTGTCGATGACCCAGCGATAGGCCTGCAACAGGATCGCGGGACCGAGATACCGGTCGGAGTTCCACCAATAGCTCGGGCACGACGCCGAGCAGCAGGCGCAAAGAATACACTCGTAAAGACCGTCGAGCTTCTCGCGATCACCGCGGGACTGCCGCCACTCTTTCGGCGGCGTTGGCGTATCCGTCTTGAGCCACGGCTCGATCGAGGCATGCTGCGCGTAGAAATTCGTGAGATCGGGCACGAGGTCCTTCACCACCTGCATATGCGGCAGAGGGTAGATCTTAACGGCGCCCTTGACGTCCTCGATGCTCTTCAGGCAGGCGAGCGTGTTTGTACCGTCGATGTTCATCGAGCACGAGCCGCAGATGCCCTCGCGGCACGACCGGCGGAACGTCAACGTCGGGTCGATCTCGTTCTTGATCTTGATCAGCGCGTCGAGCACCATCGGCCCGCACTGCTTCTGATCGATATGATAGGTGTCGATGCGCGGGTTCCGGGCGTCGTCCGGGTTCCAGCGATAGATGCGGAACTCCTTCCAGTCGCCGTCGTGGTCCGGCCTGTTCCAGGTCTTGCCCTCGGAAATCTTCGAGTTTTTTGGAAGCGTGAGCTGAACCATGAGACTTCGGGGTCCCGTCTGCGGAGAAATGAACTGTCAGATGACAGAAGCTTGAACAAGCCTCCAGTGTCAACATGCGGGACCGCCGCGTGCGGTTCTTTCGCTCAACCGGGTTTCTGGTGCTTTTTGAGCTCCCGGACGAGCGCGATCAGCTGATCGGCGATCTCGGCCCCCGTATCGACGGCAACCCTGAGCGGCACCCGCGACTGAATGATTTCGTTGAGCCGCTCCTGCTGCTCGCCGAAGCCGAAAAAGATCTCCTCGGGCGCGTCGATGTCGCCGTCCTCGATGGCCGTCATCACGTCGAACGCATTCGTGGCGGCCAGAACGAGCATCGAGGCGATGTCGTTCATCAGTTGCAGATAGAGCCGTTGGGCGTCGGCCCGGATGCGCTGGCCGTGCACCCCGAATTTGAGCGGGGCCGTAGCCTGGCCGCCCTCCCCCGCAAACACGCGGGGATGCCGCTGGAAGCGGCGGAAAATCTCGGCGAGCCCGATACAGCACGTTTCGAGATCGCGGAGCGCAGCGCCCGTTTTGCGTTTGGTCCGCGTCCGCGCCGCGACCTTCCCCTCCCCCGACCAGTTGATGGAGGCAATCGACGCGATGGCTCCAAGCGCCGCCAACGCCGGTAGCACCGCCGCGAAAGGATCGGGCGACATCCGCGTGTCGGTTTCGTCGAGATCTTCTCTAGAACTTTTGCTCAAATCTGGTGCGCCCCTTGATCAGCGCCGCACCATAAGCGAGTTCCTGTGACGGCGCTATTTCTACTCGCCCGGAGCGCTTCCGGAAAAGTGGGCACCGGTTTTCCGATAAGAAGCGCGACCAGACAAAAAGCCAGAACCGCTCAATAAACGCGCGCCTTGGGCTCGATGTATTTGACCTCGTTGGTCATCGTCCGCGTGTGCACCGGCCTGTCGTCGATCGTGACGGTCTTCGCCGCATAATCGGCCCACGTGAGCGTGTGCTTCATCCAGTTGACATCATCGCGCTTCGGAAAATCTTCGCGGGCGTGCGCGCCGCGGCTTTCCTTGCGATTTTCAGCCCCGACGACCGTCACAGCAGCCTGCGCGATCAGATTGTCGAATTCGAGCGTCTCGACGAGATCCGAATTCCAGACGAGCGAACGATCCGTGACGGCAATGTCCTCGGCGTCGCGCCACACCGCATGAATTTTTTCGACGCCTTCCTTCAGCACCGGCCCATCGCGGAACACAGCGCAGTTCGCCTGCATGATCTTCTGCATGCGCAGCCTGAGCGCCGCTGTCGGCGTCGAGCCCTTGGCGTAGCGGAAGCGGTCGAGACGCGCGAGCGACGGCTCGTTCGCGTCCTTCGGCAGATCCGGCTGCGCAACACCCGATTCGATCGTCTCCGCGCAGCGAAGCCCGGCGGCGCGGCCGAAAACGACGAGATCGATGAGCGAATTCGAACCGAGGCGATTGGCACCGTGCACCGAAACGCATGCCGCTTCGCCGATAGCCATCAAGCCCGGCACCACGTGATCGGGATCGCCGTTCTTTTTGGTCAGAACCTCGCCGTGATAATTCGTCGGTATGCCGCCCATGTTGTAGTGGACGGTGGGCAGCACAGGGATTGCCTGCCGCCGCAAATCGACACCGGCGAAAACCTTCGCGTTCTCCGTGATGCCCGGCAGACGCTCGGCCAGGATCTTCGGATCGAGATGGTCGAGATGCAGATAGATGTGGTCGGCTTCCGGGCCGACGCCGCGGCCCTCTCGGATCTCGATCGTCATCGAGCGCGAGACGACATCGCGCGACGCCAGATCCTTCGCGTGCGGCGCATAACGCTCCATGAAGCGTTCGCCCTTTGAATTCGTGAGATAGCCGCCTTCGCCGCGTGCGCCCTCGGTGATCAGCACGCCCGCGCCGTAAATCCCGGTCGGGTGGAACTGCACGAACTCCATGTCCTGAAGCGGCAACCCGGCCCGCAGCACCATCGCGTTACCGTCGCCCGTGCACGTGTGCGCCGACGTGCACGAGAAATACGTGCGCCCATATCCGCCCGTCGCAAGGATGGTCTTCTTCGCGCGGAAACGATGCAGCGTGCCGTCGTCGAGATTGAGCGCGATAATGCCCCGGCAGGCGCCGTCGCGATCCATGATCAGATCGAGCGCGAAATACTCAATGAAGAACTCCGCCGACTGACGCAGCGACTGCCCATAAAGTGTATGTAGCATCGCATGACCGGTGCGGTCGGCGGCCGCGCACGTGCGCTGCGCGGGCGGGCCCTCGCCGTAATCCGTTGTCATGCCGCCGAATGGGCGCTGATAGATTTTGCCGTCCTCGGTGCGCGAGAACGGAACGCCGTAGTGCTCGAGCTCGTAAACCGCGGCCGGAGCGTTGCGGCAGAGATATTCGATCGCGTCCTGATCTCCGAGCCAATCGGACCCCTTGACCGTATCGTACATGTGCCAGCGCCAGTCATCGCGGCCCATGTTGCCGAGCGCGGCGGCAACGCCACCCTGCGCCGCGACGGTGTGCGAACGCGTCGGAAAAACCTTCGTCACGCACGCTGTCTTGAGGCCGGCCTCCGCGCAACCGAGTGTCGCGCGAAGTCCAGCGCCACCGGCACCGACGACGACGACATCATAGACATGATCCTGGACGGGGTAAGCCTTACCGGTCTGGGAAGGCGCGGCAATCGCACCATTGGCTTTGCCATTCGCTGCCGGCATCGGGCTCAGGCTCCAAAACTCAGTTTCAAAACGGCGAACACGCTCGAGAGCGCAATGAAGATCGCGAAGAACGTGTTCAGCATCAGCGCGGCAAGCTTCGGCCCCTCCGCGTGCACGTAGTCTTCGATGATCGTTTGCATGCCGAGCCGCATATGGATCGTGGCCGACAGGATCAGCGCCAGCAACGCCAGCGCGATCAGCGGGTGCGCGAGCTTCTGACGGACGGTCCCGTAATCGGCGCCGATCAACGACGCGATGAGCCAGACCAGGAAGAGTCCGAGAAACACGTTCGCGACCGCCGTCACGCGCTGCTTCCAGAAGTGATCCGTGCCTTCTTTCGCCGATCCGAGATAGCGAACTTTCTTGAGCGGGGTCCGCATCGTTTTCATCAGGCGCCCCCAAGAGCGACGAACGCCCAGATAACCGCAGTTAACGTGAAGGATGCGGCGAGCGTTCCCCAAGAAAGAATGTCGATCGTCCTGAGGTCGTAGCCGTGGCCGGTGTCCCAGATGAAATGGCGGAGCCCCCCCACCATGTGATGCATCAGGACCCAGGTATATCCGAGAAGCACGACTTTCCCGGCCCAGGTGGCGAACCAGCTCGAGACGTAGTTGTAATAGTCAGGCCCCGTGGCAGCCGCGATCAGCCACCAGGCGACCAGCAGCGAACCGAAGTACAGCGCCGCCCCAGTGATGCGATGCATGATCGACATCACCATGTTGACGAGCGGAGAATAGATTTGAAGGTGTGGCGAGAGCGGCCGCTCGGGTCGCACGCCGCGGCCTGATGTGGCTTCCATCGGACGTCCTTCTGGTGCGTTTGAAGCAAACGTGTAGCGGCTCGAAGCGAGCGCAGCAATTCGCCAAATGCCACAGAGACTAGGGCGAGGCCAGCGAATTGACGGTCGACCGTCTAAGCTGCGCACCGCTTTCGACGGCAGACTCCACGGAAAGACCGTGGCAGCGAACGCGAACGGTGCCGCGACCTGATAACCGCCTACTTCGACTTGAGAACGCCGCATGCAACTCTCGAACCGGCATCCCCCTCCGGGTCGGTCTGGTAATCGTCGGCCTTTTCGAACAATACGAGCGATGATCCGTCCGCATCGAAAAGCGTGTCTTCGGTGTCTTTGTTGAGGTGCAGATAGGGGCTCAGAACCTCGGCCAGAGCCGTGCCGTCGGCACCTGCGACGACGTTCGGCAAATCCCCGGCCATCGGACCTTCCTCATTGAGGAATCCATGCTTGGCACCGAGCGGATTGTAGATTGCGCCCGCCGACGAGAAGTCGCCTTCGCATTTGCCGGTCTCATGCAGGTGCAAGCCGTGCGCGCCCGGCGTCAGTCCTTTGAGATCGAACTTCAAAAGCACGCCGGCGGCGATTTCGGTCAGCGTGATCGTACCGGCGCTGGTGCCGTTGGCGAGCTTGATTTCGGCAATCGCCGTCTCCCCCATAGCTTCCGCCTTGTGAGAGGCTGCAAATAGAAGGATCGCTACCGCTGCGGCTGCCGTCTTTTGGATTTTCATGCGAGTGCTCCCTTACGCACCGCCGGACGGCCTTGCCCCCCGGACCGGCTACACGGTAGCCGGTTCGCTCATCCCCGGCGAGGCAGCACAAGCCACGTATCGAGATCGAGGACAACCCCCTCGGCATACTCACCCGACGGGGTTTTGAGCAGCAGTGACGCACAATCCTGATTTTTGACCCCGACGAGCCGCACGCGGAGGGCGCCGACGTCCTTCCGGCCGGGTATCTCGGCTTTTTCAAGCACCTCCGACCAGGCGTAGATCGTATCCCCGGCGAAGGTCGGAGCCACATGGCGACCACCGTTGATCGCGGCCAGGTGAAACGCGTTGCCGAGGCCGTTGTACGAAAGCGCCCGGACAAGCGAGATCACGACGCCGCCATAGACGATCCGCTTGCCGAACCGCCCCTTCGATTCCGTGTGCTGATTGAAATGCACCTTGGCGGTGTTCTGATAGAGGCGCGTCGCCGTCTGATGCTCGGCTTCTTCGAGCGTCATGCCGTCGACGTGGTCGATCTTCTCGCCGGGCTCGTAGTCCTCCCAGCGATGCGGCGACCCGGCAAGGGCGAGATCGTATTTGCTGACGTCGAGCGCGGGCACGGCGCCGGCAAGATCATTGGGATCGACACGTTCGGGGAGCTTTGGAACCACGGCTTCCGGTGCCGGCGAACCCTTGGAGCGCTTGCGCACCATCACCCAGCGGCAATACTCGAGCACCGTTTCCCCGTCTTGGTTGCGTCCCGTTGAGCGCACATAAACGGTGCCCGTCTCGCCGTTGGAATTTTCCTTGAGACCGATCACTTCCGACGTCGAAGTCAGCGTATCGCCCGGATAGACCGGCTTCAGAAACCGGCAATCGGCATAGCCGAGGTTGGCGATGGCGTTGAGCGAGATATCGGGCGTGGTCTTTCCGAAGACGACGTGAAACGTCAGCATGTCGTCGAGGGGCGCTCTCGGATACCCGATGGCCTTTGCGAAGGTGTCTGCCGATTGAACGGCGAAACGCGAGCCGTAAAGGGCCGTATAGAGCGCGACATCGCCATCGGTGACCGTCCGCGGCGTCGCATGATGGATGACCTGGCCGAATTTGAAATCTTCGAAGAAATTGCCTGCGTTGGTCTTTGTTCCGGCCATCGTCCTCGCCTTGATTTTTTCGGGAAGCCCAAACGCTGGGCTTCGGCTGTTCCAGCCTTTTTCGGCCAGTCTTTTTCGGGATGTCCACCCCGAACCGCAACTTTTTTCGCCAATTGGAGACGCGCTTTAGGGCCGCAGAAGGACGAGGCCCCAGCGCTCAGAACCAGGGCTCTTCGACCTTGGAGCGGGCGTTGATCGCCTCGGCAATCGCCGCCACCCGCTTCGCCATCACGAGGTGCAACCGTTCGACCATTCGGCCTTCCACCGTGATGACGCCCTTGCGCGCGTTCTCAGGCTCTTCGAAAGCCTTGATGATCTTTCGCGCCCACGCAATCTCGTCGACGGTCGGCGAAAAAACTTCGTTGCACGGCACCACTTGCGACGGGTGAATGAGCGTTTTGCCGTCCATCCCGAGCGTCCGGCCGTGCTCGCATTCCGCCCGGAATCCGAGATCATCCTTAAAATCGTTGTAGACGCCATCGATCACGTCGAGCCCGTAAGCCCGCGCCGCGACGAGCGTCATCGCGAGCCACGGAACGACCGCGAACCGGTTGCTGCTGGCGAGCGCCCGGCTTTCCTTCAACAGGTCGTTCGTACCGAGCACGAAGCAGGCGAGCCGGTTGTCGGGATCGGGGCCGCACGCCGCAATCTCCCGGGCGTTGATGATGCCCATCGGCGTTTCGATCATCGCCCAGAGCCTGATGCGCGGATCGGCTTCCGCCGCTTTCACGACCTTGGCGGTGCCCGTTATGTCGCCCGGCGTGGAAACCTTCGGGATGAGGATGGCGTCAGGCACCGCCGCGATGGCCGCGTGGAGGTCCGCCATTCCCCATGGCGTTTCGATGGGGTTGACGCGCAGGACAACCTCTCGCGATCCGAAACCCGCCTCATGGATGGCGGCCGCCGCCTGCTTGCGCGCCTTTTCCTTGTTTGCCGGAGCAACTGAATCTTCAAGATCGATGATGATAGCGTCCGCCGGCAGCGTCCGCGCTTTTTCCAACGCGCGCTCGTTGTCACCCGGAAGATAAAGGACACTGCGTCTCGGTCTCATGGCCATTGCATCCACTCCGAGAGGAATTGGAAGATTGTGCAACGCACCATCAAGCTTTGCAACCTCGAGTGCGGCCCCGTTTCACATGAATCGCAGTGCTCACTCTGGGTACCTCACCCCTGGTACTGCTATACGACATTGAATCACGCGGCGATCTTTCCGGCCCCATGTCCAAAATCTTGATGATTTCCTCTTACGTGGCCCGCGACCCGGTAGGGCTGGCCGCCGCGTCACCGCCGCTGGAGCAATCTGGCATCGAGGTCGTCGGCCTGCCGACGGTTGTGCTCTCCAACCACCCGATACGCCCGCACATTGCGGGCATGAGGCTCGATCCGGCCCTTCTCGAAAGTATGATCGGCGCCCTCGATAAAAACGGCTGGCTGGGATCGTTCAACGCCGTTTTCTCGGGCTATCTCCCGTCCGCTGAGCACGTCGAAATCGTCGCCGCCGCCGTGAAGCGCCTGCGCGAGCTGAACCCATCCATCGCCTACGTTTGCGACCCGATTTTCGGCGATGATCCGAAGGGCCACTACATCGACGAAGAGGCCGCCGCAGCAACTCGCGATCTCCTGGTTCCGCTGGCCGACGTGCTGACACCGAACCGGTTCGAGCTGTCTTGGCTTTCGAGCCTCGATGTCAGGTCGCCGACGGATGCCCTCCAAGCCATTTGCCAACTCGGCCGGCCTATCGTCGCCGGGACCTCGATACCCGATGGACCGTCGCGGCTGGCAACGGTGCTCGTCACCAACAAACAGGCCTATATGGGCACCGTCGAGAAATGGAACGACGTTCCGCATGGCACCGGCGACGTCTTCGCGGGCTGCCTGACAGCCAAGCTGATGCTCGGGCAATCGGCTGAACAGGCCCTGGCATACGCGATCGCAGGCGTAAAACGCGCCCTCGAAGTCAGTCGCGGCCATGATCGTCTACTGCCGCACCTTGTAGACTGGAAAAACGGCATATCGCCCATCACAATCGAGGCGCTGCCGCTCGGCAATTCCGCACGAAGCCTCTCGTAACGCTTGCTGCAACCGTCTTCGGATTGCATACCTGCCTGAAATCGTTTGTGTCGAAGGGTCCCGCCGGAATGAAGCCAGAGACAAGCGCGACCGGCACGAAGCGCGAAGCGACCGTGGGATTGACGCTGCTTGCCGCCGCAGTGTTGGCCCTGATTATCGCCAACTCGCCCCTAAGCGAATTGTATCAGCACCTGCTTTCAATGCCTGTCCAGATCGGGATCGCGCCCTTCACGCTCACGAAGGAAGTGGTTCACTGGATCAACGACGGTCTGATGGCCATCTTCTTCTTCCTCGTCGGGTTGGAGATCAAACGGGAAGCGATCGTCGGCGCACTTTCAAACGCCCGGGCGGCAATGCTCCCGATCTTCGGCGCCTTGGGTGGCATGGCTGTTCCCGGCCTGATCTACGCCAGTATCAACTGGGATAATGCCATCGCGCTCCGCGGCTGGGCCGTCCCCACCGCGACCGACATCGCTTTCGCCGTGGGCGTCATGGCGTTGGTCGGCAGCCGCGTACCGCCGGCGCTCAAAGTATTTCTGCTGGCCCTCGCCATCATCGATGACCTCGGCGCCATTCTGATCATCGCCTTCTTCTATACGGCCGAACTCTCGATCCTGGCGCTGGCGCTTGCAGCAGCCGGTATTGGAGCCCTGATCCTCCTCAATCGATCGGGCGTAGTGCGTGCGTGGCCATATTTGCTGGTCGGCGTCTTCATCTGGCTTTGTGTCTTGAAATCCGGCGTTCACGCCACATTGGCTGGCGTCGCAACGGCCCTCGCCGTTCCACTCTCAGGAGTGAAAAAGGGTTCGAGCGGACCCCTGCTCGGCCTCGAAGAAGCGCTAAGCCCCTGGGTCAGCTTCCTCATCCTGCCGATTTTCGCCTTTGCCAACGCCGGGCTGAAGCTGACCGATCTTTCCGCGAATGACATCCTGTCGCAAATCCCCATCGGCATCGCGTTGGGTCTTTTCGTCGGCAAGCCTCTCGGAATATACGGCGCCGTCAGAACCGCCGTCGCGACCGGTCTCGGAAAAATGCCTCATGGGGTATCCCAGATGCAGCTTTTCGGCACAGCGATGTTGGGCGGCATCGGTTTTACGATGAGTCTATTCATCGGCATGCTGGCATTTCCCGATCCCGACTCGAGCGCGGAAGTCCGTCTGGGCGTTCTGGCGGGTTCCCTAATGTCGGCGATTGTCGGCTACATCGTTCTTATGAGAAGCGCGTCGGATCGAGAATTCAGGAGCAGAGAGCATTAATGAGCAGTTTCCCCGAGTCCCTCACCGACCGCTATCGTCGCTTCAGACATCGCCACTTCGTTCTCAACGCCGACCACTATGAAGAGCTGGCAACCTACGGGCAAAGCCCGGAGACGATGGTTATCTCCTGCTCGGATAGCCGCGTCGATCCCGAGACGATCTTCAGCGCGATGCCGGGCGAACTGTTCATCGTTCGCAACGTGGCGAACCTCGTGCCGCCTTACGAGATCGGCGGCAAATATCACGGTGTCTCAACGGCCGTCGAATTTGCGGTGATGAACCTGCGCATCAAAAATCTGATCATCATGGGCCACTCCGGCTGCGGAGGCATCAAGGCGGCTCTCGATCAGAGCGCGGCAATCCAGACGGAAGCGCAGTTTATCTCACGCTGGATGTCGATGCTCGACGATGCGCGCCTCTCCGTCTTGGCGGCTCATCAAAACAGTCCGCAGGCCGTCCGGCAGGAAGCGCTCGAAAAGGAAGGCATCAAGCAGGCCATCAAAAACCTGCGAACCTTCCCGTTCGTCCGCGATCAGGAAGAACGCGGCCGGCTCGCGTTGCACGGCGCCCACTTCGACATCAAATCCGGGATTTTGACAGTGCTCAACCACTCGCGCGGGATGTTCTATCCGCTCTAAGTTCTGACGGAAAGCCGGCGGCCGTTAAGACGCAGCGCCGGCTTTCGCCTTCTCGATGATCGGCAGCAGCTTCGTCTTCAAAGACTCTGCCGAGATCGGGCCGACGTGCTTGTAGACGACCTCACCCTTGCCATTGACGACGAAGGTCTCGGGCGTGCCGTAGACGCCCCAGTCGATTGCTGCTCGCCCACTTGCGTCCGTTCCGACGGCTGAATACGGATTGCCGTACCGGCCGATATAACGGCGCGCCGCATCCGTCTGATCCTTGTAGTTCACGCCGTAGAGATCGATTCCCGCCTGCTCTTTGAGTTGCTCGAGAAACGGATGTTCCTCGACGCACGGCTGGCACCACGACGCCCAATAGTTGACGACCGAGACCTTGCCCTTGGCGAGATCGGCGGAGCTGAACCCGGGCTCAGGCTTGCCGTCCGATTGAAGCCCCTCGAGTGCGGGAAAGACGGTTTCCGGAACGGGCTTTCCGACCAGCGTCGACGGCAGCCGCGACGGGTCGCCGGACCGCAAGGCCATCGCGAAAAATCCGGCGACGACCGCGAAAACGACAACAGGCATTAAGCGGAGCAAAGGGAACTTGCCTGCGGCCACTCTATCGTACTCCTGAAGATGACGAACGGCGCTTCACACCCTGCCGCTCGAGCGAATCGAGATCGGCCGCCTGCTTCCGGCCGTCGGCAATCAGCCAAAGGATGAGCCCGATCACCGTAACCGTGACGGCAGCGTAAGAGATCCAGATGAAGGCGGCGTGCGGTCCGAGATCCATGTCTGATTACTCCGCCCCTTGCGCAGCTAACCTGTCGCGCCCCGCGACGGCCTGCGTTCTGAGAGCCTTGACCCGCCGCCGCAGAATTTCGTTTCGCATGGCTTTGAGATGCATGGCGAAGAACATCAGCGTGAACCCAACCGCCATCACCAGAAGTGGCAGCCGCATGCTCGGATCGACGGTCGAGGTGAAATCCGTTGAGGGTTGATGCAGCGTATTCCACCAGTCGACCGAAAACTTGATGATCGGGAGAATGGTGACGCCGACAAGCGCTAGAATTGCTGTCAGCTTGGAGGCAGCGCTCTCGTCCTCCAGCGCCGAACGCAGTGCAATCAATCCGAGATAGAGAAAGAACAGGATCAGCACCGACGTCAGCCGCGCATCCCAGACCCAATAGGTGCCCCACATGGGCTTACCCCAGAGCGAGCCTGTCAGCAGCGCCAGGAACGTAAAGGCAGCCCCGAGCGGCGCCGCAGCCTTGGCCGACACGTCCGCCAAGGGATGCCGGAAAACGAGGAGCCCGAAGCTCGACAGCGCAATCAGCGCATAGACCATCATCGAGAGCCACGCGCACGGCACGTGAATGTACATGATCCGCACCGTCTCGCCCTGCTGATAGTCGGCAGGCGACGCGAAGAAAGCGAGATAAAGACCATAAGCCACGAGAACCGCAGCCGCCGCCGAAATCCACGGCAAGAGGCGCGCGGAAAGCTCCATGAAGCGGGTCGGATTGGCGAGGCGTTGCGTCAGCGTCTGCATGTGCGGGATCTAAGGCTTTCAGGGAAAAGGCGCAATGAACGCCGAGATTACATTTATTGAAGGTGAACCTTGAGTGCCGCCGCCGCGGCGAGCGGTCCCAGCACGATTGTCACAAGCGAGATCGCCGCCAGAATGAGAAACGACGCCGCAAGCCCCGTCGGACCGGCCCCCGCACTCACCGCCGATATGCCGAAGATCAGGGTCGGCACATAAAGTGGCAGCACGATGAGCGCCAGCAGCAGGCCGCCGCGACGTGTTTTCATCGTCAACGCCGCCCCGATGGCGCCAAGAAAACTGACGGCCGGCGTACCAACCAGCGTCGTCGCAACCAGGATCGGATAGGCCGCGAGATCGAGGTTCAGGAGAATGCCGAGCACCGGCGCCATGATCGCCAGCGGTATGCCGGTCGTGACCCAGTGCGCCAGGGATTTGGCGGCGGTAACCAATTCTAGCGGCAAAGGACCCGTCGCGAGCACATCGAGCGTTCCATCCTCATGGTCCGCCTCGAAAATCCGGCTGAGCGACAGAAGTGCCGCGAGCAGCAGCGCGATCCACAGGATCCCCGCCGCGATCCGCGACAGCAGGTTGAGATCCGGGCCGAGCCCCAGAGGCATCAGCGAGACGACCACGAGGAAAAAGCCGAGCGCCGTTCCGATCGCGCCGCCTTCGCGGAAAGCAAGCGTGACGTCCCTATGAAGGAGAGCCCAGAAGCTCTTCAAGCCGGCACCTTTTGCGCTGCGAGGTTGAGCGTCCGCGCGCGTTCGAGCGCCAATGGCAGATGGGTGGCGATAACGGCAATCCCGCCAGTATTCGTATGATCGTTGACGGCCGCAGCGAGCCGCTCGGAGGATGCGGTATCGAGCGACGCAGTCGGCTCGTCGAGCAGCCAAACCGGGCGCCGCGCCACGAGAAGCCGGGCAAGCCCCAGCCGCCGCTTTTGCCCGGCCGACAGATAGGCAGCCGGAAATTCGCTGAGATCTTCAAGCCCGAAATGCCGAAGTGCTGCGCCGACGCGCAACTCGGCATCCTCGCCGGCATCGAGATACGCATTCCAAAAGGCGGCGTTTTCGGCAACCGACAGGCTGAGCTTGACCGCGTTCGTGTGCCCGACAACGTGGGCCTGCTCGGCGACCGTCAGCTCAGTGTCGCCGCCCTCGAGACGAACGAGGCCGCGAAACGGGCGGATGAAGCCGGCGAGCGTGCGCAGCAGGGTCGTTTTCCCGGCGCCGTTGGCGCCCGTCAGCAGAAGGGCTTCCCCGGCCTTGACGGCAAACGACAATCCGTCAATGACCCGGCGCGCCCCCCGATCTATGGCTAAGTCTTCGGCAATCAGCTGCACAGCGATGAGATTCCGTGACGTCGGCTTGAGCAAGACGGTGGCATTTGCGCGCTAATTTGCCCGTCCGGTAATTGATGATTTCTTTTTCGCGCGCTTATATAGAAGGCACGTTGTATCCTTCGCTAGCGCAAAAGCGAGGGGTCGCGCGGACCGATAAGCTCGTGCCGCGGGACATCCTCGATCCGCCGGCACTCCGGCGGCGCAGCCCTTCGTCTTAATCCTTCGGAGGCCTGACCTTGAGCGCCCATACACCCATTTCCGACGACAGCTTCAAATGCCGTAAAACCCTCACCGTCGAGGGCAAGGAATACATTTACTATTCGCTGCCCGATGCGGAAGCGAATGGGCTGACTGGCATCTCCCGCCTTCCCTATTCGATGAAGGTGCTGCTCGAAAATCTTTTGCGCCACGAAGACGGCCGCTCGGTCCATAAGGCCGATATCGTCGCCATGGCCGCATGGCTCGAAAACAAGGGCAAGACCGAGCAGGAAATCGGTTTCCGCCCAGCGCGCGTCCTGATGCAGGATTTCACCGGCGTTCCCGCCGTCGTCGATCTCGCCGCGATGCGTGACGGCATGACGAAGCTCGGTGGCGACCCGACGAAAATCAACCCGCTCGTTCCCGTCGATCTCGTCATCGACCATTCCGTCATCGTCGATGAGTTCGGAACGCCGAAAGCCCTGACCGACAACGTCGCGCTCGAATATGCCCGCAACGGCGAGCGCTATAACTTCCTGAAATGGGGCCAGGGCGCCTTCCAGAACTTCCGCGTCGTGCCGCCCGGCACCGGCATCTGCCACCAGGTCAATCTCGAATATCTCGCGCAGACGGTGTGGACCAACGAAATGGCCGACGGCAAAACCGTCGCCTATCCGGATACGCTCGTCGGCACCGACAGCCACACGACGATGGTCAACGGCCTCGCCGTGCTCGGTTGGGGCGTCGGCGGCATCGAAGCCGAAGCTGCGATGCTCGGCCAGCCGCAATCGATGCTGATCCCGGAAGTCATCGGCTTCCGCCTGACCGGCAAGCTCCAGGAAGGCGTGACCGCGACCGACCTCGTGCTGACGGTTACGCAGATGTTGCGCAAGAAGGGCGTGGTCAACAAGTTCGTCGAATTCTTTGGCCCCGGCCTCGACTCGATGTCCCTCGCCGATCGCGCGACGATCGCCAATATGGCGCCCGAATACGGCGCAACGTGCGGGTTCTTCCCCGTCGACAAGGAAACGGTCAACTACCTGACGATGTCGGGACGAGACTCGCACCGCATCGCTCTCGTCGAAGCCTACTGTAAGGCCCAGGGCCTCTATCGCGACACCGGCTCCGCCGATCCGGTCTTCACCGATACGCTCTCGCTCGAGTTGGGCGACGTCGTCCCGTCGATGGCGGGTCCGAAACGCCCCGAAGGCCGCATCGCCCTGACCGACATCAAGACGGGCTTCGCCGCCGCTCTCGCCGGCGAATACAAGAAGCCGGACGAACTCGGAAAGCGCGTGCCAGTCGACGGCGAAAAGTTCGACATCGGCCACGGCGACGTCGTCATCGCTGCGATCACGAGCTGCACGAACACCTCCAACCCGAGTGTCCTCATCGCCGCTGGCCTCCTCGCGCGCAATGCTGCGAAGCGCGGCCTGAAGAGCAAGCCATGGGTGAAGACGTCGCTGGCGCCGGGATCGCAAGTCGTTGCGGCCTACCTCGAGAAATCCGGCCTCCAGCCCTATCTCGACGAAATCGGCTTCAATCTCGTCGGCTTCGGCTGCACCACCTGCATCGGAAACTCGGGGCCTCTCGCACCGGAGATTTCAAAGGCGATCAACGGCAACGGCATTGTCGCCGCCGCCGTGCTCTCCGGCAACCGCAACTTCGAGGGACGGGTCAGCCCGGACGTGCAGGCGAACTACCTGGCTTCGCCCCCGCTCGTCGTCGCCTATGCGCTTGCAGGCTCCGTGCAGAAGGATCTCACCACCGAACCGCTTGGGCAGGACAGCAACGGCAAGCCCGTTTTCCTGAAAGAGATCTGGCCGACGACGCAGGAAATCCAGAAGTTCATCATCGAGAACGTCACGCGCGAGATGTTCAAATCCCGTTATGCCGACGTCTTCAAGGGCGACAACAACTGGCAGGGCATCGCGACGAGCGGCGGCCTGACCTACGGCTGGAACGGAGCTTCGACCTACGTTCAGAACCCGCCCTACTTCCAGACCATCTCGCGCGAAGCGAAGCCGATCGGTGATGTCGTCAACGCCCGCATACTTGGCTTGTTCGGCGACAAGATCACGACCGACCACATCTCGCCAGCGGGCTCGATCAAAGCGGCAAGCCCCGCAGGCAAGTATCTCCTCGACCACGGCGTTCAACCCGCAGACTTCAACCAGTACGGCACGCGGCGCGGCAATCACGAGGTGATGATGCGCGGTACGTTCGCCAACATCCGCATCAAGAACCACATGGTGAAAGATGCGAACGGCAACGTGAAGGAAGGCGGCCTAACGATCCACTATCCGTCGGGCAAGGAAATGCCGATCTACGACGCCGCGATGCAGTACGAAGTGGAAGGCGTGCCGCTCGTCGTCTTTGCCGGCATCGAATACGGCAACGGCTCATCGCGCGACTGGGCGGCGAAAGGCACGAATCTTCTCGGCGTGCGCGCCGTGATCGCGCAGTCGTTCGAGCGCATTCACCGCTCGAACCTCGTCGGCATGGGTATCGCACCGTTCGTCTTTACCGAAGGTGCCTCGTGGCAGTCCCTCGGCCTCAAAGGCGACGAGCGCGTGACGATCCCCGGCCTCGCGACCGTAAAGCCGCGCGAAGTCGTAACGCTGACGATTACCCGCGCCAACGGCACCTCGGTTCCCGTGCCCGTTCTTTGCCGGATCGATACCCTCGACGAGCTCGAGTACTTCAGAAACGGCGGCATCCTGCACTACGTTCTGAGAAACCTGGCGGCATAGAATCTTCCGCGGCCCGGCTGAAGCTCGTTGAAGCCGGGCCACGTTGCCTCCGCCTCATAAGTCGGGCCCGAACATCCTCGGGCTCGGAGTTGCATAGCCCCAATCCCGCCGGTAACGATCGGCCTTCCGGCAGCGAACCTCAAAATGCTCACCCGTTCGTGACAAGGCTTTCACGCCTTTCACTTTTTCAATCCGGGCCCGCGAGCTAGATTAGGAACTGTGGCGCCCGCCACTGGGACTCGAAGGCTGACCTCGCTATGCGTCTCCGCGACATCACATTGGTGGTTTTGACGGCCTGCGCCGCTGCTTTGTCGCTTCCGGCATCCGCGCAAGAAGTTTCGATTGAACCTCCTCCGGAGACACCGCTGAAGGGCGTCGTTGAGCTCTTTACCAGCCAGGGATGCGCGTCGTGTCCACCGGCGGATGCCCTTCTGAAGACCCTTGCCGACGATCCCTCGATCATCGCACTCTCGCTTCCCGTCGACTACTGGAACTATCTCGGCTGGAAGGACACGTTCGGCTCGCCCCGCAATAGCGAGCGTCAGCGCAATTACGCCCGCAACCGCGGCGACGGCGCGATTTTCACACCGCAGGCGATCGTCAATGGCGTCGCACACGTCAACGGCGCATCGAAACCGGCAATTGAACAGGCGATCAACGAGACCACGAAAACCGGCGGACCCAATCAGATCCCGGTCCGCTTTTGGCAGGAACGCAATACCTTGAATTTCGCAGTGGCCGGTGATCCGCCCGGACACAACCCGCGCGAAGCGACGGTTTGGCTCGGCGTCGTCCAAATGTCCGGATCGGTGCCGATCAAGGACGGCGAGAATGCCGGCAAAACACTCACCTACACCAATATCGTCCGCGAACTGACGCCGATCGGAATCTGGAAGGGCACGCCGCTCAAGGTTCAGTTGCCGCGAGCCGCGATGATGCAGGCCGACGTGCAAAAAATCGTCGTACTCGTTCAGGAAGGCCGGAGCGGTCCGATCATCGGCGCGACGATGGCGGGTCTTTGGTAGCTTTTCCCTTCTCCCCCTTGGGGAGAAGTCGGCCGAAGGCCGGATGTGGGGGCGCCTATTACAATCCTGAAGTCCCTCACCTGCCTGTCTCGCCGAAGGCGGGGCTCCGGCTCGACAGGCATCCTCTCCCGTTCCGGGAGAGGAAAAGGGCGGACTTCCTTCTCCCCGGGGGAGAAGGTGCCCCGAAGGGGCGGATGAGGGGAGCGCCGCTAAGCCGCCAGCCCCCGCTTCTTCAACAGTCCATCGATCTTCGGCGGCCGGCCACGAAACGCGACATACGCAGCGTGCGGATCGCGCCGATTTCCGGCGGAATAGATAAACTCGTGAAGTTTCTTCGCCGTGGCCGGATGAAACACGTTGCCGGTTTCCTCGAAGGCGGCGAACGCATCGGCGTCCATCACCTCCGACCAGAGATAGCTGTAATACCCCGCTGCGTAGCCCGACATGATGTGCATGAAGTGGGGCAAGCGATGCCGCATGACGATCTCTTTCGGCATGTCGATCTCATCGAGCGTCACCCGCTCGAAACCCTCGATGTCGCCGACCGATCCCGTCTTGGCGGAATAAAGCGCCATGTCAACGAGCGCCGACGACGTGTACTCGACTGTGGCAAAGCCCTGATTGAAATTGCGCGCCGCTGCCAGCCGCTGCCGCAAAACCTTCGGCATCGGCTTGCCGGTCTTGTAATGAAGGGCATGCTTTTCGAGTACATCGGGCGTGGACAGCCAATGCTCGTAAAGCTGTGACGGCAGCTCCACGAAATCGCGCGAGACCGACGTCCCGGAAATCGACGGGTAGGTCACGTTGGACAGCAGTCCGTGCAGCCCGTGGCCGAACTCATGAAAGAGCGTCCGCGCATCATCGAAGGACAACAGCGCCGGCTCGCCTGCAGCGCCCTTCGTGAAGTTCAGCACGTTGACGATGATCGGGCTTTGCCCCTTCCCGAGCTTGTGCTGCGAGCGGAATGCCGACATCCAGGCGCCGGAACGCTTCGTCGGCCGCGCAAAATAATCGCCCATGAAAATGCCGACGTGCGCGCCCTTTTTGTCGAGAACCTCCCAGACCCGAACTTCGGGGTGGTAGCCCGGCAAATCCTTGCGTTCCTGGAACTTCAATCCGAACAGGCGCGACGCCGTGTCGAACGCCGCTTTGATCATGTGGTCGAGTTCGAGATAAGGCTGCAGCTTCGACTCGTCGAAATCGTATTTCGCCTTGCGCACCCTCTCCGAATAATACCGCCAGTCCCACGGCATGATCTCGGCGTTGTCGCCGGAATTCTGCGCCTCGGCCGCAAGCGCATCGCGTTCCTCTCTTGCGCGCACGACGGCTTTCTCCCAGACCGCGCGCAGAAGCTCGTCGACCGACCCCGGCGTTTTCGCCATCGTGTCCTGCAGGCTGAATTCGGCAAATGACGAAAAGCCCATCAGCCGCGCGTATTCTCCACGTAGCGCCACGGCCTCGGCGACGATCTGCCGGTTGTCCGTCTCGCCCTCGTGCGCGCCGCGCCTCGTCCAGGCATTGAAAGCCTGCTCACGCAAATCGCGCCGGCTCGAATACGTGAGAAACCCTTCAACGCTCGACCGCGCGAGCGTAATCATCGCTTTTCCCTGAAACCCGGCATCGGCCGCAGCGCGTCCCGCGCTTTCTTTGAGCGTTTCCGGCAACCCCGCGAGATCGTTCTCGCCTTCGAGAATAAGCCGCCACGACTGCTCGTCCTTCAGCACATTCTGCATGAACTGCGTGACGAGGGTCGCCAGTCGCGCATTGATTTCCTTGACGCGAGATTTGTCCGCCGGCGAAAGCCTGGCGCCGGCGCGAACGAATTCGAGATGATGCCGCTCGAGAACGCGTAGATCTTCTTCGCTGAGCTTCAGCGCGTTGCGCCGCTCGTAAAGATCGTCGATGCGCTTGAAGAGACGCTTATCAAGCAGAATCTGGGTTTCGTGCGCCGCAAATCGGGGCGCCATCTCGCGCGCAATTTCCTGGAATTCCGGAGTCGAATCGGACCCCTCGAGATTCCAGAATACGGACGCCACGCGCGAAAGCTGCCAGCCACTCTTCTCGAGCGCCACGATCGTGTTCGCGAACGTCGGCTTCGCGGGATTTTTGGCAATCAGCTCGATCTCGGCCTTGTGCTCGCGAAAGGCGGCATCGAGCGCGGGCTTGAAGTGGCGCGCTTCGATCTTCCCGAACGGCGGCATCGCAAACGCGCCGTTCCACTTTGCGAGAAGCGGGTTGACACTGGGTTTGGATCGCGGCTTCGGAGCCACCTTGCGCTTTGCTGTCATCGTGAGATCGGTCTCTAAATTGCCCCCGTATATGTAACTTTATATACGCACAAAACCGCCCGGCCGCTAATGAAACAGTTGCAATGCAAAAAGCCGGGAACCAGTCTTTCGGACTGGTTCTCCGGAAGTTTTCTGACAGTCGGAGAGATAGCTTGGACGGGGGAGCCAAGCTGCAGGAGGGAAAGCGTTGCCTGTGGATCGCGCTTCGAAACTATGGCCCCGGGGGGCTGGGGGGCTATGAGTCCAGAGCCGGTCCTTTGAAACTTGACCCAAAGGCAACGGTTATCTTTATTGTCATTTATTACGGCTGTTTATGGCCCCGCGGGAGTCGCGATTTTGTCAGCCTCACGGTCTTTCCGTGCTCCCGCGATGAACCTTCAGTCATAAGATAATCAACCATACGCTCTTGCATTCCGTGAGAGTTGGCGCGATCTTTCATGGTCTAGCGATGGACGGACCATTTGAGCGAAACAACCGACCCGATAGTTTTTCGCCCGCGTCCGGCGGGCATGCCCGGGGCCTCCGACAACGCCACGGAGCCAAGTCGGCACACCACTTTTGATCGATATGAGCTGACCGCGATCCTGGATCTCTATGGCCGCAAGGTCGCGTCCGGCGCTTGGCGCGATTACGCCATCGACCTTCTGCGCGACAAGGCGGTCTTCTCCGTCTATCGGAAATCCAGCGAATATCCGCTCTACCGCATCGAGAAGGATTTGCGGTTGGCGCGCAAGCAGGGTGCTTACAGCGTCATCGCGGCTGGCGGCCTGATCATGAAGCGCGGCCAGGATCTGAAGCGCGTTCTGAGCGTGCTCGAAGACCGCCCCGGCGTGATCGGAATCTAAATCACGCACCCGTCGAACCCAACAAAAAAGGCCCCGGAAACCGGGGCCTTTCTCAATTCTCAATTTAGGAATTAGGAGCGGTTCGCCATTCCCAAAAGGTTCAGGATGTGAATGAACAGCGTGACGAACGAGCCGTAGAGCATGAAGGCGCCGAAAATCGACGAACGCTTCAGCTGGGCTTCATTACCGTAAGACGCCTGCTCGATATACATCGATTTGATCGCCTGCGTTTCGAAGGCGGTGATGACCGAGAAGAGCAGCACGACGACGGCCGAGATGCCCATGCTCATCATCTTGCTGGTGCCGGGATCGTTGATGAAGAAATAGCTGCCCAGCATGACGATGATCAGGCCGATCGATGCCATCGACAGGAAGCCGCTCCAGCCGGTCATGTCCTTTTTCGTCGTGTAGCCGATGAGGCTCGTCACGCCGAACGTCGCGGCGGCGATGAAGAATGCCTGACCGACGAGGCCAGCCATGCCCATGCCGACGTAAAGCGAAACCATCGGAGCGATCAACGCGCCCCAGAGCGCGCAATAAAGCCAGTAAGCGCCCTGCGCGAGAACTTCACTGCCGCCAAAGAAAAGCCGGGGTGCGAACCAGCCAAGGCCGAGGACAGCCGCAAATACGACCCACTTCATCGGGCCGAGAGCAATAGCCGCCATAACATGCGGATTTGCCATCAGAAGCATGACTACAACCGCGGTCCCGGCTACGCCGAGCGCCATATAGTTGTAGGTACCGAGCATGAACGAGCGCAATCCCTGGTCGATCGCGCCAGCCGTCCGTGCGCCGCCGTACGGGCTATTAGGGCGCGTAAAAACTTCAGCCATTGTCGTCGTTTCCTCGTGTTGTCCGGTCAACGCCGGTCCCGCGTATCCATATGTTATTCGGGTGTAAGTCTTTCAAGACCCCGTAAACAAAAGACTTATTCTTTTATTCTGATCGGAGATAAGGCGCTGGCGGAGCCCGCAGAATGGCCCATGTGCCGAAACCTCCGAACACGGCGATCATTGCCGCTGCGATTCCAAGGCTAAACCCGACCGAACTCAGCGAGAAGACATATTCGACCTCCATGACCCGGGTGACCGCCACCCAGGCGACCGCACTCCCGAGCAGAATAGCAACCAGCGCCGCAATCAGCGCGAGCAACGCGTATTCCCAGGCATGAACTTCGAGAATCTGCCGCCGCCGGGCCCCAATGGTCTTCAGGATGACGGCTTCGAGAACGCGGCGGCGCTGCGCCGTCACCAAAGCCCCGGCCAGCACCAGCGCACCCGCGGTTAGCGTGACACTCCCTGCCACCTGCACCGCGACCATCACCTTCGCAAAGATCTTGCTGAACTGATCAATCGCATCGCGGACCCGGATCGCGCTGACCCCCGGATAGGCCCGTCCGAGATCGCGCACCATGTCGGATTCCGCGCCCGGCGTACCACCCGGCGGCAATCGCACGGTCGCCAGCAAGTTATGCGGAGCCGCCCGAAGCGTATTCGGCGAAAACACCATGATGAAGTTCAGCGCGATGCTTTCCCATTTGACGTCGCGGGTGCTCGCAACCTTCGCCTCGATGTTGCGACCGAGCACGTTGACGGTAACGCTGTCGCCCAGACCGATCCCGAGCTTTTTCGCAATCTCGCCCTCGAACGAAACGAGCGGCGGACCACTGTAGTCCTTGTCCCACCAGGTCCCGCCCGAAACGCTCGAACCTTCCGGCACGGTTTCCGAGTAGCTGAGACCCCGATCACTGTTCAAAACCCACTGCGTGTCCGCCGGGAACGTCAGCTCTTCCACCGGCTTGCCCTTGAGCGCGACAATCCGGCCCCTGAGCATCGGCGCCTCGACGAGCGTCGCGCCGGGAATGTGCCGCGAAACGCGATCCTTCAGCCCATCGAAGTCCGCGGGGGGAATGTCGAGCAGGAAGTAGGAAGGGGCCTCCGCCGGCAGCCGCTCCTGGAGATCCGCGACGAGTGCCGCATTGGCAAGCCCCACGGCAACCAGCAGCGACAGTCCCGTGCCCAGCGACAGAAGCACCGACCGTGTCAGGCCATCGGGCGACGCGATGTTTCTCAAGGCGAGGGCCAGTTCTGGCCGCCGGGACCGCGGCAGCTTTCCGGCGAGGCGCGAGAGATAACCGCCGAGCCACCCGAAGACGGCAAGCATCACGACTAGACCTGCGATCACGTAGAGCGCAATCGAACGCGGATCAGACGTCGCGACGGCAACGCCGACGAGAAGCGCGGCTAACACGCCGATGATCGCGATGAGCCCCGGACGTGGCCTGCCGCCGGGCGAATTGACGGAATCGCGAAAGAGCACGCTTGCATTGACGTTCTCGGCGCGCCCGAGCGGCCAAAGTGCGAACAGCAGCGCGATGAGCGTGCCGTAGAGAGCGGCAATCCCCAAGCTCTGCGGGGACACCTGAATGTTGATGCGGACAGGCAAGAGATCGCCGTAGAGCGCATCGATGAGCGATGGAACGGCAACGCCGAGCGCCAAGCCGATGGCGATGCCGATCGCGGTCATCAGCCCAAGCTGAACGAGGAAAATCCCCATGATCTGCGCGCCGGACGCGCCGACGCTCCGGAGCGTCGCGATCACCTTCATGCGCTTGTCGACAAATGTCGAAACCGCATTTGCGATCCCGACGCCGCCGACGAGAAGCGACGCGAGCCCGATCAGGATCAGGAACTGCCGCAGACGTTCGAGAACCCGGGTGATTTGCGGCGACGGATCGAAACGGTCGCCGCTCGAAAAACCGCCATCATCAAGCTTTTGCGTCACCTTCGTCCGCAAATCGGCGAGCGCTTGCTTGTCGGCTGCCACCGTCTCGGGAAGCTCGATCGCATAGCGCCAGCGGATCAGCGTCCCCGGCTTGACGAGACCTGTTTTCTCGAGCGTTGCAAGAGAAACGAAGATCCGCGGCCCATACGTCATCCGGTCCGCAACCGCATCGGGTTCGGAATCGAGAATGCCGCCGACCGTCACTTCGGCCTCACCGATGCGCATCTTATCGCCGATCTTGAGACCGAGCCGCTCGAGCAGCATCGCGTCGGCTACGGCTCCATCACCGGCAATCGCATGCGCGAATGACCCGCTGCTCTTGAGCGTGACATCGCCCGCAAGCGGATAGGCGCCGTCGACACCTTTGAGCTCGGCCAGCGCCTGATCAGATCCGTCGATGCGGCGCGCCATCGTCCGCATAGTGGCGGTTTCGCTCACCCGGCCGAGACTATCGAACACCTCGCGCTCTGCAGGAGTTGCGCGGACGTGCGCGCGCGCAAACATCACGTCGCCGCCGAGGATCACCTCGCCCTGCGTTACCAGACCGGCGCGCAACGCATCCGCAAGCGCACCGACCGCCGCAATCACCATGACGCCCAGCGCCAGGCACGCGATGAAGATCCGAAAGCCGTCGAAACCGTTGCGCAGCTCGCGCATTCCGAGACGCAGGATCGTCCGCAATCCGGCGCGTCGCTGCAGTACCGCGCCTTCCACTGCCGCGACCGTCACGACGACACCGCATGCATCGCCGTATTCGTACTCTCGTCGGAAACGACGGACCCATCCGCCATGCGGATGACGCGATCGGCCATCGCCGCAAGCTTATTGTCGTGCGTAACGATCACGAGCGTCGCCTTGCGCCGTTCGCGAAGCCCGAACAGGAGATCGATGATCTGCCGGCCCGTACGGCCGTCAAGATTTCCGGTCGGCTCATCGGCGAAGATGATTTCCGGCGAACGGCTGAGCGCCCGCGCGATGGCAACGCGCTGCTGCTCGCCGCCCGAGAGTTCAGCAGGAAAGTGATCGACGCGCGCCGACAACCCGACCTCGGCCAGAAGACCGCGCGCCGTATCGAATGCCTTGATATCGCCCGCAAGTTCCATTGGTAAGGCGACGTTCTCGATCGCTGTCATCGTCGGGACAAGGTGGAATGATTGGAACACAATGCCCATCTCTGCGCCACGCAGTATCGCAAGCTCGTCCTCCGACAGAGGCCCGATGTTCCGCCCCGAGACTATGATTTCACCGCTCGTCGCGCGCTCCAGGCCCGCCATTGTCATGAGCAGCGACGTCTTGCCGGATCCCGACGGTCCGACGATTGCAGCCGACTGTCCTCGCGGAATGGCAAGCGACACCCCGCGCAGAATATGGACTGAGCCTGCGCGGCTCGTCAGAGAGAGATGCACATTGTCGAGTTTGATGATGGGTTCGCTCAAGCTAGGATGCCTTGCATTGTCGTGGCGGGCTTGTACCGTTCGCACGAAGCCTCTACGTCAACTTATGAAATGTGAGATGTGTGGGGCCGAAAAATGAATTTGAAATTTTCCCTCACTCCCGGTCTGACTGCGCCCAGTCTGATTGCAAAAGCGGCACTCTGCCTCACAGTGATTTTTACCTGCATGGCTTCTCCCGGCATCACAGTCCCGGCTACAGGTCAAACGCGACCAACAACCATTGTAGCTTTCGGGGATAGTCTTACCGCCGGTTATGGCCTCAAAACCAATGAATCGTTCCCCGCTCAGCTTCAGATGGCGCTTGCAGCGAAGGGACACAAGGTCACCGTCCTCAATGCCGGTGTTTCTGGCGATACAACATCCGACGGCCTGGCGCGGCTCGATTGGGCACTCGACCCGAAGCCCGACGCCGTGATCATGGAGCTTGGGGCCAACGACGCGCTTCGCGGCATCGACCCGAAAATACCGCGCGCCAATCTCGACAGCATGCTGGCCGCTTTGAAGGCAAAGGGACTTCCCGTGCTCTTCACCGGCATGAAGGCGCCCAGCAACTGGGGGGCGGACTATGCCAAGGACTTCGATGCGATCTATCCGGATCTTGCCTCCAAATACGGTGTTCCCCTCTACCCGTTTTTCCTGGACGGCGTAGCGCTCGATCGCTCGTTCACTCAGCCTGATGGACTGCATCCGACGGCAGCCGGAGTGGCTGAGATCGTCAAACGCATTCTCCCCGTCGTCGAAACGCTCGTGCAAAACGTTGAGCATAAGGAAGCGTTGGGAAAGTAATCCTGATTCTATCAGGAAGCGCTCTAGGCCTTCGACCCCGACTGCGTGCAAGGACACTCCGATGCCCCGCCTGTTCACCGCCATCGAGCTGCCCGACGATATTCGCGAGGAGCTTTACCAGCTCCGCATTCCCCTGCCCGGTGCGCGCTGGATGTTGCCCGAGAGCTATCACATCACGCTGAGGTTCATGGGCGACATCGGCAACGCCGAAGCGCGCGAACTCGTCGCCAATCTCGCCAATATCGAACCCGATGGATTTGAGCTCCGCCTTTCGGGGCTCGGCGCTTTCGGCGGCGATGATCCCCGTTCCATCTACGCCGCCGTCGTGCCATCCCCGAAACTCGACGAACTGGCACGCGCCCACGAGAAAGCCGCGCGAAATGCCGGTTTGCCGCCCGATACGCGCGCATTCAAGCCGCACGTCACGCTCGCGAGGTTGAAGCACTCGAATGCCGGGGTCGTCGCTGACTTCCTTTCGCGGTACAGCGGCTATCGATCCGAACCGTTCTTCGTCACGCGTACGCTGTTGATGTCGTCGCGCCCCAGCGTCGGCGGCGGACCTTATGGCATCGAAGATCGCTTTCCGATGCGCGGGCTCGGATTTCTCGCTGACGACAACGAAGCGAGTTGGTGACAACGTCCTAGCGAACGGCCTTCTGCGATCGTGCTTCGGAAGCAAAATAGTTCCTTAACTTGGTGGCGGAAATCGCCCCGCGCGCTTTCGCTGCCCTCGCCGTTTCGAGACGCGCTCGCTGAGCCGCCTCGACGGAATATTTCTGGTGCCGCGCCGCCGCCTCGCGCGACCAAGGGTCCGGTTTGCAAGCACATCCCTGCACCAGCGCGCGCCTGAATTCGAAGGCGTGCGGCTCGTCGGCATACCTCTGCCCGGCGAGATCGATCATCGTCCGGGGATTGCCTGCAAGGGACGGAAAATAGAAAAGCCGCGCTTCCGGCCCACACGCAGATGCACACGCACGCGCATCCCGGAAAAAGTTCAAGGGACGCTCGTTCTGGTGCAGCGGAAAGTAAAAGCCGTCGCAGCTTCGGACGCACATCGTCGTATATGGAGCTTTGTTCAACTCGGATGCATCGACCGGCACCGTCGTTTGACCGCGATACCGGTCCACCACCGCACGATGGGCGACCGTTTGCGCCGAAGCGCCGCCATCGACGCAGCAGAGAACGGCGATGATCGAAATGCCTCGCCGCACGAACGGGAAAATAAGCATCGCGAGCACTCAATATGCAGCGCCCCGCTCACCCCCGTGGGCAAAATATCGTCGCACCATGCCCGCGCCGGCCGAAAAAATCTTCGCGATTGCAGAACTGAACGGCCGACACAGGCGCGGCTTATGAACCTATCGTCAATACGACCTTACCGGTCGCTTCACGCCGCTCCAGCACTTCCAAGGCTTCGCGGATGCGCTCGAGCGGATAGATCCCGTGGGTGCGAGGCTTGAGACTTCCTTCGCGAACCCAGTTCACAACCTGGAGCATATTGCGGCGATGCGCGGCGGGATCCCGCCTCACGGCTTCGCCCCAGAAAACGCCCACCATCTCGGCGCCCCTGAGCAAAAGCAGATTGAGCGGAATTTTCGGAATTTCGCCCGCCGCAAATCCGACCACCAGAAAGCGTCCCTGCCAATTCAAGGCCCGCACCAGAGGCTCCGACGCCTCTCCGCCGATGCAGTCGTAAACAACGTCGGCGCCGTCGCCGTTGGTCAATGCCCGAACTTCGGCCTTGAGATCGGAACCAGGGAACAAAATCACATCATCGGCGCCTGCCGCTTTGGCCACCGCGCCCTTCTCGTCCGAGGACACGACGGCGATAACACGGGCGCCCATCAGTTTCGCGATCTCGACGGCCGCTTGCCCAGCGCCACCCGCGGCACCCGTGACCACGACCGTCTCGCCGGGTTTCAGGCGCCCGCGATCGGCAAGCCCATGCATGGCCGTGCCGTAGGTCACGGAAAGCCCTGCCGCAATCGTCAACGGCACGTCGCCGGGAATGGGGATCAGCTTCTCGGCGTCGAGAACAATCTTTTCGGCCGCGCCGCCCCAGTTCACATAGGCCATGACGGCGTCGCCCAGCGTGATATCGACCACACCGGCGCCCACGCTTTCGACGACGCCCGCAATCTCCGCCCCCGGCGAAAAGGGCAATTCCGGCTTGAACTGGTATTTGCCGCGCGTGATCAGCGTATCGGCAAAATTGAGCCCAACGGCCGCCACCCGGACAAGCACCTGCCCCGGCCCGGCCGACGGCTCCTGTACCGTTTCGACGACGAGACTTTTTGCTCCGTCAAGGCTCTTGCAAAGAGCTGCCTTCATGTGTGACGTCCCACTCGCTGCATAACCCTCTGACACACACGAGCAGAACCCAATGTCAAGAAAAGCGACCACATGGCCGCCGCACCCGAAGGGCTATTTCGCTATCGGCGCAGAGCGGATGTCCAAGTCGCTCAACCTCGGGAACCTGATGCGTTCGGCGCACGCCTTCGGCGCCAGCTTCACGTTCACCGTCGGCGCCAGCTATAAGGCCATCGAGGCGCACGCCGATACCTCGAAAAGTCAGCTGCACTTGCCCCACTACAATTGGTCTACCCTTGACGATATGGCGTTGCCCGGTGGTTGCAAGCTGGTCGGCATCGAGCTGCTGGACGACGCGATCGACTTGCCGAGCTTTCGCCATCCGTTGCGGGCGGCCTATGTGCTCGGACCCGAGCTTGGATCTCTCTCCGAGCCGCTGATCGAGCGCTGTGACTACGTCGTCAAGATCCCGACGTCCTTTTGCGTCAATGTTGCGATGGCCGGCGCAATCGTGATGTACGATCGCATCAAGAGCCTGGCACGGTTCGCCGATCGCCCGATCGGCGAGGGGGGACCTTGATGGCGAAGCAGAATGTGCGGAGCATTTTGTTTGGGGCTTTCTTTCTCGTCCTCGCCGGGTGGGGCCCAGCGCTCGCAGCCGAGTCGATGACGCAGGCGAATACCTACGGCGACTGGTCACTTTTTACCGACGCCAACGACCCGCACCTGTTCTGCTTCGTAACGAGTCAGCCGAAAACGAGCGAGCCCTCGGACGCGCCCCGCGAAGCGCCGCGCGCTTATATTTCTGCGTGGCCCAAGGATGGCATTCGCGCCGAAGTCAGCTTTCTCATGGGCTTCCGCGTCAAAAAGAATACGCAAGGCAGCGCAACGGTGAGCCCCTCCGACTTCAAGCTTTTCGGCGCCAGTGACCGCGCTTACGTCACCGATTCAACGCAAGAGCTGAAACTCGTCGAAGCCATGCGGAAAGGTAATTCGCTGTCGATTGCGATCGCCTCCGATCGCGGCGTCAACGTCGTCGACACCTATTCGCTGAACGGCATCGGACAGGCACTGCAGAAGTTGCAGGAAACCTGCTTTTGACGAACTAGAGTCGGTTCTTCGAGCGAAGATGCACGTAGATGGCGCCTTCGCCGCCGTGCTGAATGGCGGCGGCCGTGAAGCTGACGACGATGGCCCGCAATTCGGGTTCGTCGAGCCAGCGTGGAACGTTGCGCTTGAGAACACCGCGCTCCCGCTCGCTGTAAACCTCTTCCGAATGTCCGCCGTTCGTCTTCCCCTTGCCGGTGATGACGAGGACGAACCGCAACCCTCGTCTTTGGCAGCTGAACAGAAAACGGCGAAGCTCCGCGTGGGCCTCGTCCTGGCGCATGCCGTGCAGATCGACGCGGGCCTCGATATCGGCGCGGCCGCCGCGCAATTTCCTGACGCTGTTGCGATCGAAAAGCTGAAGCTCCGGTGTTTTCGCGGCCACAGGCTTCGCTGGCGAAACGCCAGGAGGCTGAGGATGCGCGGCACGAGCCTTGACGGGCGGCCTCTCCGATTCAGGGCCAGGCTTCGGCCTCGGAACACCTGCCTTGACCGCATCGCTCGCCGGATGGAAACGAGGCTTGCCGCGTTTCAAGGGTTCGATTGTCGCCGCGGTATGCCGCCAGATGTCTTGATCGGGATCGCTGTCTTCGCTTGGGCGGCGCCCTTTGCCGCCGCTATGGCCGTGTTGCTTCTTCACGGTCCCCCGCTCACGGTTTTATGCGCGTGAGAACGATCGATAGGCAGCAGCGCGTAAAGATGGCCCGGTTGCTTCGTAATTCCGGCAAGCCGCCCCGCCTTGTCACCGGAGCCAAAGTATATGTCGCCGCGCTCCGATCCCTTGATCGCCGAGCCGACGTCATGCGCGATCATCAGCTGGTGAAATTGCCCCGACGGGGTCGCGTGATTCAGTTGCGGAGCATCGACATAGATCGGCGTGCCGATCGCATAGTAGGACGTATCGACGGCGAGGCTTCTGAGAGGCTGCAGCGGTATGTTGTTGACGCCGATCGGAGCTTTTGCCTGTTCGCCCGTCAACTCTTTGAAGAAGACATAGGAATGATTTTTCCGCATCACCGGTATCGCCCGGGCTTTGTCGGCCTTTAGCCACTTCTTCAAAGTCTTCAACGACATTTCGTCCGCCGTCAGATGGCCGTCATCGATCAGAACGCGTCCGATTGACGTATAGGGATAGCCGTTTTTTCCGTCATACGTAATCCGGACTTTGTCGCCGTTCGGAAGTTCGATGCGGCCCGATCCCTGCACTTGCATGAAGAAGGCATCGACCGCATCCTTGAGATAAAGAAGTTCAAGGCCGAGGCCGGCAAGTCCGCCCTCCTCGATCTCGGAGCGCGTGAAATAGGGCTCGAGACCGCGGCTGGTTTTGCGCTTGTGCGTAAGGGCAGCCGACTTGGCACCACGCTCGCTTTCCGGAACCATATTCACGAGGTCCGGCGGCCGCCGGTAGATCGGCACTTTGAAGACCTCGTCTGGCGTTCGCGATCCCTTGATCACCGGCTCGTAATATCCGGTCAGCAATCCTGGCTGATCGCTTCCGGTTACGCGGTTGGGCCGAAAATGCGCCTCGAAAAACGTCCGCGCACCCTCGATCGTTTGCGGAGTCTTTGACTTTGCAATCGCCATCGCCCGCGCGCAAATATCGAGAAGCTCTTGCGGCGAACCTGCGCTGCCGGGCTTCGCATCCTTGGGCCCGGCCTTCAACACCGGCCCGCACGAAACAAGAAATGCATTCCAGGCCGCAAGATGATTGTCATCCCGCCAACCGGGAAGATCGTCGAACGAAATTGGCTCGAAGGAAATCGAGCTCGGTGTCATCGCAGGCGAAGCTTTGCTCTGAGAACTGTTGGACGACGTAACGGCGAATGCAGGAGCACCGCTAATCTGCATCGCTGCGAGACAGAATACCAGTGCTTCGAATGGGCCCGTTTTCACAGAAGTTGGGCCAAGAGCCCGTACGACACTTGGCCCACGCATTGCGCTCATCCGTGTGTTGCGGCATTCGCAGCTCCACGGTCACATCACCACTTTTAATCTTTTGTTAATTTGGGGCCTGAGTTGCAACCAATCGCCAGTTCAGATTGCTGCGCGCCTTGGCGCTCGAGATATCGCGGCTGAACGTCCAGATATCCGTCACGTCTTTTATCTTCTGCGCGTCGCCTGCGATAACCTCACCCGTCTTGTCGCGGGTTGCCGAGATGAGTTCGCTGAGGAAGCGCACCGTCACCGACGCGACGCCATTCTTGAGCTCGGCTTCTACGATATCGGCTTTCCGGATGCCGACGAACTGCTGTTCAATCGTCTCTCCGCGGGCTTCGCGCTCCGCAATAGCGGCGGTGAATCCGTCGTAAACCTCTCGGCTCAAGAGATCCTTCAACGCCTTGCGGTTGCCGTCCGCAAACGCGGAAACAATCATCTCGTAAGCCCGGCCGGCGCCAGCCAGGAAGGCGTCGGGATCGAAACTCGGATCGACATTCGCGATGTCGAGAAAACCTGTGGTGACGGACGGATCTGAAACGGGATAGGCCCGGATCCGCGCCTCGACGTTCGCCGGTGCGGTTTCGGGCGCAGGCGCGGGCGCCAGTTGTTCCCGGTCACGCCGCGGCATCGTGATGACGTCGGCCGAAGCCGTTTCCGCGGCAGGACGCTGTCCCGCTTCCCGCTCACGCGTTTTCAGACGCTCGACACGCTGTTCGTCGTCGTCGGTACGATGACCAAGTACGCTCCGGAGCTTGATGATCGCCGCAACCGCCACGATGATGGCAATCAAGGTAATAAGATCGAATTGACCGTTCATTCTTAAGGTCAGCGCCTCCGGGTGGAACAGAATGCCAGTAAGGCTTGTGCGTGATTGCCCGCCACCGTAGCACCTATCTAAGGGCGCGGACGGGCTATTTGAAGATGAAACCTCTATAACACCTAAAGCCTTTCGCGTCTGCCGCCTGTCGCCGCTGGCCAAATTGGCAAATTTTTGGGGCGGACAATGTGAATATCGTTGATCGCCAGGGGCTGCTTCCCGATGGTCGTTGGCCGCCAGCGACCATCCGCGCTAAGGTGCCGCAATAGTTTTGCGAGCCCTTATGTCTCAACCCTTCAAAATCGCCGTGATCCTGGCGTTCGCGGCACTGCCGCTGCTGGAAATCGGGTTGCTGATCCGCCTGGGGCAGGTGATCGGCATCTGGTGGCTCGCTGTGATCGTCATCGGCACCGCCGTCCTCGGAACCTATGTCATCCGCCGGGTCGGCCTCTCCGTTTTCGAGCGCGCGCTATCGCGGCTGGGAACGGAACGCGAAGGCTTCCCGCCGCTCTTCGATGGGTTTTTGCAGGTTCTCGCCGGCCTGCTGCTTATTTTTCCCGGTGTGATCTCGGACATGCTCGGCCTGTTCCTGCTCGTTCCCCAAATCCGCCACCTCGTCATTCGAACCGGACTTTTGAAACTCGTCACGCTGTTTCACTATCAGGCCGAGGTGAGCCGCGAGACCTTTCGCGCAACCTCCGGGGAAACCCCGACCGACGGCGAGGGTATTGTGATCGAAGGCGAATACGAACGCGTCAGCGAAAAGCCCTTGCATCAGGCCAAAGCGATGCAGCCGAGACGTTATCGCTCCTGACGTCAAGTTGAACGCCAACGAGCCGCGTCTCTCCATTGCGCGTGCGAGTACGCCGTGCTAGCGACCGCGCTCGGATTTCTCAACCAAATGCACAGCTTGAAGAGGGCACGATGGCCGACCAGGGAAAGAATGGAAACGGCGCTGCCGCAACGGAAGCACAGCTCGGCCAGAACCCCATTCAAGCCAAGATCGTCAACCAGTACATCAAGGACCTGTCGTTCGAGAATCCGAACGTCCATAAGCTGATCACGGGTGCCGGCGATCAGCCGACCCTCAAGGTCGAGGTCAACGTCGGCGCTCAGAAGCTCGACAACGACCTTTACGAGTCCGCTATCGAGTTCAAGGCAACCGCCACGAACAACCTCGGCACGATCTATGTGCTCGAAACGGTCTACGCTGGCCTGTTGAAGGTCGAAAAAATGCCGGAAGGCGCGTTGGAGCCATTCCTGCTGATTTCCGGCCCGGCGATGATCTTCCCGTTCCTTCGCCGCCTCGTCGCCGACATCACGCGCGAAGGCGGGTTCCCGCCGCTCTTCCTCGATCCGATCGATTTCGGTGCGCTTTACGTTCGCCGCCAGCAGCAGCAAAGCCAGGGATCGGGCAAAGCCCTCGCCTGAGCGAGAATTCTTCTCGGTGGAATTCATTACGCCGGCGCTATTCAGCTTGCCGGCGTATTGCCCCAAAAATTCAGCCACAGCGCTGACGTCTTCATTTTTTCGACGAACGAGCGGTGAGCGGCGATATCCGCTTCGCCGATCCGCGCCGATAGCGCCGCGGGCCGAACCATCGCAGCACCGCGCCGCGCGCCGCCACGCTGGCCGGTCGACGCATTGGCGCTCGACGACTGCAGACCAAACGTTGCTTGCCGCTCGCCGAGCAGCTCGACATAAACTTCGGCGAGAAGCAAACTGTCGACAAGCGCGCCGTGCTTCGTGCGCTGGGAATTGTCGATCGAATAGCGCTTGCAAAGCGCATCGAGCGTGTTGGGGCCAGCCGGATGCCGGCGCCGCGCAATAGCGAGCGTATCGACCACGCGATCGAAGCTGAGTGCCTTCTCGCCGACGAGACCCAACTCGAAATTCAAAAACATGATGTCGAACTGGGCATTGTGAATGACCAGCACATCTTCGCCGACGAACGTCAGAAATTCCCGCACCACATCGCGAAACAGCGGCTTGTCGAAAAGGAACTCTGTCGAGATCCCGTGAATTTCTTGCGCTTCGCGAGGAACGTCGCGTTGCGGATTGATGAAACGGTGGAACTCTTTACCCGTCGGAATGCGGTTGATCATTTCGATGCCACCGATTTCGATCAGGCGATGACCCTTCTTCGGATCGAGACCCGTCGTTTCGGTATCGAGTACGATTTCACGCATTGAGATCAGTCCCCCGCCGGCCAAAGCGTTTTCAAGCGAAGTGGATACCGGTTCGCGTGAAGAAAACGCGACAGATAAAAAGTTTAGCGCCAGAACTTATCGTAAGCCGTGGCGCTGAGTGGCAGGAGCTTAGTGATAACGCGGTCGATTTGGCTGTTACAGTTTTCGACCGATCCGTTGGTGTCCACAACGAAATCGGCGCGCGATTGTTTTTCGTCCTCCGGAAGCTGCCGCGCAACCACGGCCTCGAACCTGGCGTCCGTCATCCCCGCGCGCGCCAGCACCCGCTCGCGCTGCAGCTCGGGCGAGGCCGTAACGACGACGATGGCATCGACATGCTCGTCGCGACCGCCCTCGAAGAAGAGCGGAATTTCAAGAACCGCCATCGCGGCACCGTGCGTCTTCTCCTCTTGCAGGAAGCGGCGCTCCGCCTCATGAACGTGAGGATGCACGATGGCTTCGAGATCCTTGAAGCGCTTGGGATCGGCAATGAGTTGCTCTGCGAGCTTGCTGCGATCGACCGCTTGATCCGTGATCGAACCCGGAAACGCCCGTTCGATCTCCTCGTTCAGCGGCCCTGAATAAAGCCGGTGAACTTCCGCGTCCGCATCGAAGACGGAGATACCGCGCGCACGGAACCGCGCCGCCGCGGTCGATTTTCCCATACCGATCGACCCGGTCAAACCAACGACAAGCATCATGCCTCTCGAATATTCTCTGCAATCAAATTGTAGAGTTCGCGCGTGACTTCGGGCCGAACCCCAAACCACTTCTCGAAGCCCGGCACCGCCTGGTGCAGCAACATTCCGAGACCGTCTACGCCGGTGAGCCCATATCGGCGCGCCGAGCTTAACAACGGAGTTTCCAACGGGACGTAAACGATGTCTGCGACAACCACGTCTCTGCCCGCCCTCGAAAAATCTATTTCCGGATCGCCCACCCCGTTCATTCCGAGCGTCGTTGTATTGACGACCACCGAAACATCCGCAGTGTGATCATTACGGATATCCCAAGCCCAGGCCGTCACTCGCGCGCCGAAATGACGCGCAGTCGCCTCAGCCCGCTCGATCGACCGGTTGAAGACGCGGATGTCCTCGCGGCCGGCTTCCAAAAATCCATGGATCACAGCCCGCGCCGATCCGCCGGCGCCGAGGATCATGATCGGTCCCCGCGACGCCCGCCAATGCGGCGCCGACTGATCGAGATTGGCCATGAAGCCGTAGGAATCGGTATTGGCGCAGGCGAGCGCATCGCCCTCGAGCCAGAGCGTGTTCGCAGCCCCGACCGCCACTGCCGAAGATGACTTGATCTCCGCGAGCGAAAACACCGCTTCCTTATGAGGCACGGTGACATTGCAGCCTGCGAATCCGCGCTCCTTCAACGATCCGATGAACGCTTTTAAGTCCTCCGGCCGAACCGCCTCTTTCGTATAAGATCCCTCTATCCCATACGTGCGCAGCCAGAATTGATGGATGAGCGGCGAGCGCGAATGCGCGATCGGCCAGCCGATGACACAGGCACGCTTCATGCTGTGATCATCTGTTCTACACGGAGCCGCGCCAGAAGTGGCAGCAGCGGAATGCCGAGAATCGTGAAATAGTCCCCCTCGATGCGCTCGAAGAGCTGCACGCCGAGAGCCTCGAGTTCATAGCATCCGACGCTTCCGAGGATGCGATCTCCAGTCCGTTCGAGATAGGCACCGATGAATTCGTCGGAATAATCGCGCATCGTCATCCCGGCCGTAGAAGTCGTCTGCCAACGGACGTTTCCGCCCTGCGCCAGCGCCACCGCGGAAACGAGATCGTGAGTCCGCCCGCGCAGCATGGCGAGATGTTCGTGGGCTTCAGCGAGACTCGCTGCTTTTGCGAAGATCTTACCACCCAGCGCCAGCACCTGATCGGCGCCGATGACGAGAGCGTCGGGATGCGCGACAGAAACAACGCGCGCCTTTTCCGAAGCCAGCACGCTCGCGACATCTCCAGCTTCCGCGCCGGATGTCTGTTCGAGAATGGCATCGCGTATGGCGATTTCGTCAATTTCTGCGGGAATGACGTCGAATACGAGGCCCGCGGCTTTGAGCAACTCACGACGCGCCACACTGCCCGAGGCGAGTATCAACCGGCTTGCTTCAGACATTGGCTGGGTCCGTCTCCGGTTTTGACCCCGCCTTGCGGTCCTGCAGCAGCTTCAAGATCATCGTGGCAGATTCTTCGATGGATCGCCGCGTCACATCGATGATCGGCCAACCGTTTTGGGCTGCGATCTTTCGCGTGTAGGCGATTTCCGCCGATATCGTATCACGATCAACATAGGTTTCGAGATCCCGATCGGCCATCAGGATCGCGCGATTGCGCCGCACGTCCGCGATTCGATCGACATTTGCAATCAAACACACGACAAATGCGGAGTGCTGCCGAAACAATTGTTCCGGCAGCGGCACCTGCGGCACGAGCGGCAGATTGGTCGTCTTGTACCCGCGCTGGGCGAGATAGAGCGATGTCGGCGTTTTCGAAGTGCGCGAGATTCCGAGCAGCACGATATCGGCGTCGCTGAGATTGTCCGGCAACCGGCCGTCGTCATGCGCCATCGTGAAATTCATGGCATCGATGCGCCGGAAGTAATCGGCGTCGAGCACGTGCTGGCCCGCAACCGTCGGTGTTTGCGGCGCGCCGAGATAGCTCTCGAACACCTGCATGATGGGACGCAACACCGCGAGGCAGGGAATCTTGAGCCGCTGGCAATGTTGCTCGAGCTCGTCCGCAAGCTGCTGGTTGACGATCGTATAAAGGACGATGCCCGGTTCCGCCTCGATGTCGGCCAGCACACGCTTCAGCTGACGCTGCGTCCGCACCAGCGGATGCATATGCTCAATCGCGCGGATATTCTGATATTGCACCGTCGCCGCTTTCGCGATCGCCACCAACGTCTCACCGGTCGAATCTGAGACGAGGTGCATCTGGAACAGGCTTGGCAGCGTCATGACATCGATCTCTTGCGACTGACGGGCGGCAGCCTGTTCAAAACCCTAGCCTTATCCCCGAACCCGGTGGACCTCATTCGGGTTGAGAGAACAACTATCGGCTCACCCACGGCGATACCCACATCCGGGCAAAAGGGAAAGATGTTGTTCGACACACGGCCGTCCCAAGGAACAACCGTGCCCTCCAGCCTCTGTCCGGCGGTTTTCAACAAGGCGTTCCTCCCGGTTGTCGGTGCAGATCATTCGCAAGCCATTGATTAATGGACGACTTGGCCCCCTATTGCGCGCAAGGCTCAACAGACACTATCGGTCGTGCTACACGGCCAGACTGACTAAGACCTTGTGGACGGACTGTGGACGATCAAGCGATCCCCACTCCTCGCTGCCCTAAGAGTCAAAAAAATAAACTTCAAGAAAATCTATCTGATTTGAAGTGAAGGAAAGAACTCCGTTGCGTGACCTGAACGCCAAGCTGCCCACGAAGCACTTCCTGACACCGTTTTCGGGCAATGCGGTTCAGCCCCCTCCCGTTTGGCTCATGCGCCAAGCCGGCCGCTACCTGCCGGAATACCGCAAGGTCCGGTCAGATGCCGGCAGCTTCCTCGACCTCTGCTACGCGCCGAAGCTCGCCGCCGAAGTGACGCTGCAGCCGATCCGGCGCTACGGCTTCGACGCCGCGATCCTGTTTTCCGACATCCTCGTCGTTCCCGACGCGCTCGGCCAAAGCGTCCGCTTCGCCGAAGGCGAAGGCCCCCGTCTCGATCCCGTAAAAACGGTTGCCGACCTCCGCCGACTCGACCTATCGAACACCCACTACAAGTTCGCAAAAGTTTGCGAAACGGTCGCGCTGCTCAGCAAAGAGCTGCCGCGCGAGACGGCTTTGATTGGATTTTGTGGGGCACCTTGGACCGTTGCGACGTACATGGCCGAAGGCCGCGGATCGAGCGATCAGGCCGCAGCGCGCAGCTGGGCTTACCGAGACCGCCAAGGTTTTTCCGAACTCATCGGCCTGCTGACCGAAGCCTCGATCGTCTATCTCTCGGGTCAGGTGGACGCCGGCGCCAACGCACTGCAGATTTTCGACAGCTGGGCGGGTAGCCTCGCCGAAGACGAATTCGAGCGCTGGGTGATCGCGCCGACAGCCCGCATCGTCGCCGAAATCCGCCGCCGCCATCCGCAAGTCCCCATCATAGGCTTTCCGCGCGGCGCCGCCGCCCTTCTGCAGAAATACATCGATGGCACAAACGTCGATGGCGTGAGCTGCGATACATCCTGCCCGTTGAGCGTCATGCAGGCGATCGCGAAAACCGGCAAAGTCGTGCAGGGCAATCTCGACCCACTCCTCCTTGTCACCGGCGGTGAGGCGCTCGATGCCCGCGCCAGCGCAATCTGCCAGGCGATGGCGGGCTTGCCGTTCGTATTCAATCTCGGCCATGGCATCGTGCCCGAAACACCGCCCGAGAACGTTGCCCGGCTTGTCCATAGGATCCGCGAAACGGGAAACTAGAAAATGTCAGACGCGCCTTCTGCCTCGTCTCTTGCCGCCTCCCCCGGCCGCCGCGCCGCGCTCGCGCTGGCGGTAACGGTTGTCCTGGCTGCGGCGTTCGTCTTCATCGTTCCTGGCGACGCCTATCTCTGGCTCAAAGCCTTCCACGTCATCGCGGTCATCGCCTGGATGGCCACCATGCTCTATTTGCCGCGGCTATTCGTCTATCACGCCGAAGCGCCGGTCGGCTCCGCCCAGGCTGAAACCTTCAAGCTGATGGAAGCCCGGCTTTTGAACATCATCGCGACGCCCTCGATGATCATCGCCTGGGCCCTGGGCCTATGGCTCGCGACCAGCGCCCACTACTGGTCCGCGCCTTGGTTTCACGCCAAAATTACGCTCGTCCTCCTGCTTTCCGGGTTGCATGGCTACCTTTCGGCATCGGCCCGGGCCTTTCGTGAAGACCGCAACACGAAACCCGCGCGGCACTGGCGGATTATCAATGAGGTCCCGGCAGTGCTGATGATCGGCATTGTCATCCTTGTGATTGTAAAGCCATTTTGAGACTTTCCAGATCCGCGCCGATCTGCTATGGAAAAACAGTCCTCATAGGATTTTGGCAGACGGCACGTTTCGACGTTTTGATGCGTCAACGCCCGCCGGTTCATGACGAGGCGCCCGCCTTGTCGCCGTCATGCCAGGCTCATTCATCCCACCTCACCACCCGATGCCGCTCAGATGCGGCGCTCCGTGGAGTTCTTTTTCAATGAAGCAAATGAAGCTCGAGGATTTGAAGCGGAAATCCCCCGCCGAGCTCGTCACCTTTGCCGAAGAGGCCGGTGTCGAGAACGCCTCGACCCTGCGTAAGCAGGAATTGATGTTCGCAACGCTGAAGCAGCTCGCGACCCAAGAAACCGAAATTACCGCGACCGGTGTCGTTGAAGTCCTGCAGGACGGCTTCGGCTTTTTAAGGTCGCCAGACGCCAACTATCTGCCCGGCCCCGATGACATCTATGTCTCGCCCTCGCAGATCCGCCGCTTTGCCCTCCGTACCGGCGATACCGTTGAAGGCCAGATCCGCTCGCCGAAAGATGGCGAACGCTACTTCGCCCTCCTCAAGGTCTCGAACATCAACTTCGAAGACCCCGAGAAGGCCAAGCACAAGAGCCACTTCGACAACCTGACGCCGCTATATCCGACGCAGTGGCTGAAACTCGAGATCGAAGACCCGACCATCAAGGACCTGTCGTCCCGCGTGATCGACATCGTCTCGCCGCTCGGCAAAGGCCAGCGCGCCCTGATCGTCGCCCCGCCGCGCACCGGTAAGACGGTTCTTCTCCAGAACATTGCCCACTCGATCACCGCCAATCATCCGGAATGCTATCTGATCGTCCTGCTGATCGACGAGCGGCCGGAAGAAGTCACCGACATGCAGCGCAACGTCAAAGGCGAGGTCATCTCCTCGACGTTCGACGAGCCGCCGTCACGGCACGTTCAGGTGTCGGAGATGGTCATCGAGAAAGCTAAGCGTCTTGTTGAGCATAAGCGCGATGTCGTCATCCTGCTCGACTCGATCACGCGTCTAGGTCGTGCCTACAACACTGTCGTTCCGTCTTCCGGCAAGGTTCTGACCGGCGGCGTCGACTCGAACGCCCTGCAGCGCCCGAAGCGCTTCTTCGGTGCGGCCCGCAACATTGAAGAAGGCGGCTCGCTGACCATCATCGCGACGGCCCTCATCGATACCGGCTCGCGCATGGACGAAGTGATTTTCGAAGAGTTCAAGGGTACAGGCAACTCGGAAATTATTCTCGACCGCAAGGTCTCCGACAAGCGCGTCTTCCCGGCGATCGACGTCTCGCGCTCGGGCACGCGTAAGGAAGATCTGCTGGTTCCGAAGGACCAGCTCAAGAAGGTCTACGTCCTCCGCCGCATCCTCAACCCGATGGGCACCATGGACGGCATCGAGTTCCTCATCGACAAGCTGCGCTCGACCAAGACCAACGGCGAGTTCTTCCAGTCGATGAACACGTAAAGTATCTACAAGTGATTCACGTGAAAAAGGCCGCCCAATCGAGCGGCCTTTTTTGTTGGAATAATATTGCTTCTCGTCAGCCTTTAGAGAACGCCAATCCAGGCGTGGCCGGGATGCTGACGCTCAAGCCACGATCTCAGTTGAATGCGTTCAGCCGCTGTCAGTTTCTGCAACGCGGCGTCGAAATCGAAGTCGTCCTTTTGCCGGCGGTACTTTGCTTTGAATAGGAGGACTGCCACCGGGCTAAGATAGGGGATGGACGTTTCGGTTGTTCGCGTAATCTCGGTTCGAGGGCATGTAATCGCCGGGTCTCGCTTATAAACCCATGTCGCAGATGTTCCGCGTTCGATCATCATGTCGGCACGCCAGCATTGTTCGTCGCGATCCCAGCACCAAAGCTGCCATACGGTCGGCGAAAGATCGGCGTCGTCGGGGAACCGCTCGATGATGCCGTCGGATGCTGAGAAAAGCTCAAGACCATTTAATGCTCGCCGAAAGTGAGGAAGATCGCCAGGCAGGATCGTAAACTCGAGGTCGTCATGCTCGCGGGTCTGACGGCCATGCCAGAGATCAAGAGCCCACCCGCCGACAACGCACCACGGTGCAGAGATGCCACGCAATCGTTGTGCGAGGTCTTGAGGATGCCAGCAGGACCAGGCATCCTGATCGACGTCTCCTTCGCGGACCATTAGTCGTAGTTCCTTGCGACGAGGATCGAGGCATCGAAGCTTGTTATGGGCGGCCTCATAGGCCGTACCAGTCGACACTTTACCGACAGTAGGTCATGGCCGCGCTGAGGGTATTTCGTTGTTGAGGGTGTTGGACCCAATCGGAGCCGGACTGAAAGCCTACTCCGCCGCGTGAATGATCTGCTCGCGCGCTTCCTGCGCCGGCGTCTTGGCGGCGAGCTTCTTGTAGCGCTCGGGCTCACCCTTGCCGGGCTCGTAATAGAACGGCAGCAGCAGCTGCTCGACATAGCCCTTCGGGAAATTCGGCAGCTCGTCGACGCCCATATCCTTGGACGTGATCTCGCGCTTCGGCTTGTCGCTGAACGTACCGAGCATCCTGTCCCAGATCGTCAGCAGCAGGCCGAAATTGCAGTCGCCTTCGGTACCCCAATTGACGTGATGCATGTGATGCAGGCGGCCGATCGATAGATGTTTCTGCAGCGGTCCAAGCCGCGCATCGACATTCGAATGCTGCACGATCAGCGTCACCGAGATCACGAAGCCTAGCACCACCGCGACCGGCACGGGCATGCCAATGATCACGAGCGGCATGTTGCCGACCACCATATCGATAACCTGATGGATGGGGTGGCGAATGACGCCATTGTAGCCGTAAAGCCGACCGACACCGTGATGGACGGCATGCAGCCTCCATAGCGGCGCATAACGGTGGCTGAGGTAGTGCATCATCATGAAGGCGAAGTCGGCAACGACGAACGCGATCAGCACCTGCGTCCACATCGGCCAATGCGTCGGCCAAATGCCCTGGAACGGGAACAGCCAGCAGATGACCGGGATCAAGAAGACGCCATTCATCGCCGACAATTCGTAGGCCGCGATGTGCGCGGTATTCGCGCCCATGTCGCCATGCGCGTTGTGGTCGTTCCACTCATCAAAGAAGGGCGCAATCTTCTCGGCCGCGAACGAAGTTGCATAGGCCATAGCCAGCAACGGGAGCAGCCAGAGGTATGCCCAGTGATTTCCTTGGGCGACGACCAATTCGCTCACGACCCAATAGGCGGCGAAGGTCAACCCGAACATCATAAAGGGGGCGTAGCCGTAGCGGACGACTTCCCGGAGATATTTCATGCGGCGCGGCCTTTCTACCCGACCTCTATATCGTTCAGAGGCTGTTTCAGCCAAGCGTTTGAACTCTGGGACGTTTCAACGCGGTAAAGAGTCATTAGAAAGTTTCAGTCGCCGATCTTGCCGCACGCAGTCGCGCGCGAAATTCATGCTGCTCCTGCAAAGGCGTGCTGCAGGTTGGCCCGACGCACACGTAAGCCATTGATTTGCCGCCGATGCTCGCTTTTCCGGCGAGCGGCGATTGGCTGGATAGACTGGGTGCCGCAGCCGAAATGAATTCCAGGGCTCCCGGCAACGACACCCGATAAAGCTCCGTTCCGAGAATATTGTCGCTGCCAATCACAGCAACTTGAACCGGACGATCCAGATCGAGTTCCGCCGCGATAAGACCGCAGTGGCCGGTCGGAACGCGCGCGACTGCGCCCGCAAATGCGCTAACCAACTGCCGCGCCCGATTGTCGTAACGGCTGTCGCCGGTGACGGCCGCAAGCGCGATCAAGTTTGAAAGCTGGATGGCGTTTGCACTTGGGACGGCATCATCCGTCGCCGTCTTGAGGCGGACCACAACATCCGTCGTATCGTCGGCCGCAGTGAAATATCCGCCGCTCTCGCTATCGGAGTAATGCTGATCGAGAACATCGGTCCAGCGCTGGGCCTGGGCGAGATAGCTTTCCGATTGCGTCGCGCTGAATAGCCGGAGCGCGGCCCATGTCATGTTCGCATAATCCGACGCGGTGGCCGGTGCTTTCGCGAGACCCGCGCGATAGGAATGAAAGAGACGATCGCCACCGGCGGCGAGCTTCGTCGTGATGCACGTGAAGGCGCGCTCCGCGAGCGCAAGCCATTCCGGTTTTCCAAACACCACCGCGGCGCGCGAAAGTGCAGCGATCATCAGACCATTCCAATCGGCGAGGATCTTGTCGTCCCATCCCGGTCGCACGCGCGCCGCGCGCCGCTGAAGAAGCTTCGCGCGCAGTACGGCGAGACGCGCTTCCTCGTCTTCTGAAAGCAGTGCCAGCGAGTCGAGCCGATTGAGGATCGTGTGTCCTTCGAAATTGCCGTCGGGCGTCACGCCGTAAACGCGATTGAAGAATCGAGCATCATCGGCGCCGAGAACCTCAGTGATTTCCTCCGCGCTCCAGACGTAGAACTTGCCTTCTTCGCCTTCGCTATCGGCATCGAGAGAAGCCGCGAAACCGCCCGCTTCGCCGATCATCTCACGCTCGAGCCAGGCGACCGTCTCGGCGATGCGGATCTTGAAGAGAGGTTCCTGCGTCTCGCGCCAAACCTCCGTCATGAGATCGATCAGCAGCGCATTGTCGTAGAGCATCTTCTCGAAGTGCGGGACGAGCCACAGCTCATCGACGGAATAGCGTGCGAAACCTCCACCGAGATGATCGTAGATACCGCCTTGCGCGATATGGCGAAGCGTCGTCACAACGGCGTCTTTCGCGCGCTGATCGTCGAAACGAATGGCGCCACGCCACAACAGCCAGAAGATATTCCATTGCGGAAACTTCGGCGCGCCGGAGAGCCCACCGTGCTCACGATCGACGGCACGCGCGATGCGCTGAACGAGATCACGAACGTCAAGACGAGGCACGTTCGCGTCGCCGTTCGCGACGCTGTCGTCCTTCAACGAAGCAATGAGCGCTTCAGTATTCTTGCGCACATTGTCGGGCTGATTTTGATAGGCCTCCGAGATTCGCAGAAGCACCGTCACGAATGCCGGACGTCCGTATCGTGATTCACGTGGAAAGTACGTTCCGCCCCAGAACGGTTTCGCGTCGCTGTCGAGAAACATTGTCAGCGGCCATCCACCCTGCTCGCCGAGCCGGTGCAGCGCGCCCATGTAGATCGCATCGATATCGGGGCGCTCCTCGCGATCAACCTTGATGTTGATGAAGAGGTTGTTCATCACCTCCGCCGTCGCCGGATCTTCAAAGCTCTCATGCGCCATCACATGGCACCAGTGGCACGCAGCGTATCCAACGGAGAGCAGGATCGGCATTCCCGTTCGCTTGGCTTCGGCAAGCGCTTCCGGACCCCAAGCCCACCAATGCACCGGGTTATCCTGGTGCTGTAGAAGATAAGGGCTCGTCTCATACTTCAGGCGATTTTCGGTCACTTGGCACCTGTCGGCGTTAGGAGGGATATCGTGATCGAGTTGCGGTCGTCGCCGTCTACGAGTACGCGAAGCCAATGAAAGAGGCTTCAACGATCTTCGCGCTTTCGAGCGCTCCAGGACGTGCCGGTGTCGCGGTCATTCGCGTATCAGGTCCCGCCGCCCGGACGACGCTCGAAATGATGACGGGACCACTGCCGGAACCACGCTTCGCAGCCTTCCGCACCATTAAGCATCCGAAGACCGGCGACGTGCTCGACAGGGCCGTAGTTATTTGGTTCGCCGCGCCAAAAACCGAAACAGGCGAAGATATCGTCGAGTTCCAGGTTCACGGCAGCCGCGCCGTCATTGCCGCCTTGCTGTCCGCGCTGGGAGAGATCGCCGGTTGCCGTCTCGCCGAACCTGGCGAATTCGCCCGTCGTGCATTCGAGAACGGAAAGCTCGACCTCGCCGAAATCGAAGGCCTCGCCGATCTCATCGAAGCGGAAACCGAAGCCCAGCGCCGCCAGGCGCTCGCCCAGACAGCTGGATCTCTCTCGAAACTCTACGACGGCTGGCGAACCCGCTTGATCGAGATTGCCGCGCTGGTCGAAGCCGCAATCGACTTTTCCGACGAAGGTGACGTATCGGCGTCCGCCTTCAATGAAGCGCGAAAACGGGCGGAAACGTTGCAAAAGGAAATCGCCGCGCATCTCGATGACGGCCATCGTGGCGAGATTCTGCGCGAGGGATTCCGCGTTGCGCTTTTGGGGGCCCCGAACGCCGGGAAGTCGAGCCTGCTGAATGCGCTGGCCCGCCGCGACGCAGCGATTGTCTCGGCGGAAGCCGGAACCACGCGCGACGTTATCGAGGTTCGCCTCGACCTTGCCGGCCTCGCCGTCATCGTCTCCGACACCGCCGGCATTCGCGAAACCGCGAGCGACGTCGAACGCGAAGGCATCCGCCGCAGCCTTGCAGCCGCCCGCGACGCCGACCTGGTGCTGTGGCTAGCCGAAAATCCTGAATCGATTCCGCCACTTAATTTTTCACGTGAAACAAGTCTTGCAATCCGTTCCAAACAGGATCTTGCACTTGATTCCCGCTTTGACGGGCTCGCAGTCTCCGCCAAGACCGGCGCTGGCATCGACCAGCTCATCGCGGAGATCGCGAAGCGCGCCAGCGAAGCCGTAGGCTCTGCGACCGAACCCGCGCTGACCCGGGCCCGCCATCGGGAAGCCCTGGAAAATGCCCTCAATGATATTGGCGCCTTCCTTAACGGCCCCCCGGGTCCGATCGAACTCCGCGCCGAGGACGTGCGCCGCGCCGCTCACGCGCTGGGCCGGATCACCGGCCGAGTCGATGTCGAGGACGTCCTTGACCAAATTTTCAGTCGATTCTGCATCGGCAAGTGAGTCCAAAAGGTTTCACGTGAAATGATTCCCGGATTCGCAAGCCCCTATTTTTAGACTCCTGTGGGCAAAGACCGGCGACATACCGCCTTTTGCGCGTCCCCCGGATGCGCTAGGTCCTGGCCATGAACAGCACGTATGACGTCATCGTTGTGGGCGGCGGCCACGCCGGAACCGAAGCAGCCGCGGCTGCGGCGCGCATGGGCGCGCGAACGGCGCTCGTCACCCATGCCTTCGCAACGATCGGCGAAATGTCGTGCAATCCGGCCATCGGCGGCCTCGGAAAGGGCCATCTGGTCCGCGAAATCGACGCCCTTGACGGCCTGATGGGCCGAGTCGCGGACGCCGCCGGCATCCAATTCCGGCTTCTGAACCGCTCGAAGGGCCCCGCCGTCCATGGGCCCCGCACCCAGGCCGACCGCAGGCTCTACCGCCAAGCCATGCAGGCCGAAATCGCCGCGATTCCAAACCTCGAAGTCATCGAAGGCGGCGTCGAAGACCTGATTGTCATCGATGGCCGGGTCCAGGGCGCCATCACCGCTAATGGCCGCGAACTGCGCGCTGGCGCCGTGGTGCTGACGACGGGCACCTTCCTCAATGGCCTCATCCACATGGGCGAGCAGAAGATTCCCGCCGGCCGGGCCGGCGAAGCGCCCGCCCTGAAGCTCTCCGAACGCCTTTACGGCCTGGGCCTGAAACTCGGCCGCCTGAAGACGGGCACGCCAGCGCGCCTCGACGGCAAATCGATCGATTGGTCAGACCTCGAAATGCAGAAGGCCGACGATGATCCGGTGCCGTTTTCGTTTCTGACCGAAGCGGTCACGACCCCGCAAATCGCCTGCGGGATCACCTACACGAACGAAGCGACGCACGAGATCATTCGCGCCAATCTCGCGCGTTCTCCTATGTATTCGGGCCAAATCGAAAGTGTCGGCCCGCGCTATTGCCCATCGATCGAGGACAAGGTCGTGCGATTCGCCGACCGCGCGGCGCATCAGATTTTCCTAGAACCCGAAGGCCTCGACGACGACACGATCTATCCGAACGGCGTCTCGACCTCGCTGCCGGTCGAAGTCCAGGAAGCCTTTCTGAAAACCATGCCCGGGCTGGCCAATGTCGTCATAAAGCGGCCGGGCTACGCCATCGAATACGACTACGTCGATCCCCGCGAGCTGACCCCGGGCCTCGAAGTCAAGCGCCTGCCCGGCCTATTCCTGGCTGGTCAGATCAACGGCACCACCGGGTACGAGGAAGCCGGCGCCCAAGGCCTTCTCGCGGGGCTCAACGCCGCCCTGACCGCCAGCAAAACGACCCGCGATTCAACCTCCAGTGATTCACGTGAAACGGATTCACGTGAAACAGGAGCGACAATTATCGAGGATTCACGTGAAACGTACGCCATTTCGCGGACGGCCGGCTACCTGGGCGTGATGGTCGATGACCTCATCACGCGGGGCGTTTCCGAGCCCTATCGGATGTTCACGTCGCGGGCGGAATTCCGGCTGAAGCTCCGCGCCGACAATGCCGACCAGCGCCTGACGCCCGAAGGCATCGCCCTCGGCTGCGTTGGCCCCGAGCGCCGCCGGAAGTTCGAGACCAAGGCCAAAGCGCTCGCCGAGGGCCTCGATCTCCTGAACCAGCTCTCGCTGACTCCGACCGAAGCGGCTCGCCACGGCCTCACCGTCAATCGTGACGGCCGGCGCCGTACCGCCTTCGATTTGTTGGCTTTTCCCGAAATCTCGCTCGACCGCCTGAAATCCGTTTGGCCCGAAATCGGCAACATCGCGCCGCGGATCGCCGACCAGCTCGAAGTCGATGCCCGCTACGCCGCCTATCTCCGCCGCCAGGACGAGGACGTCGACCAGCTGAAGCGGGACGAGGCCGTTCGCATTCCCGATGACTTTGATTACGCCACCATTCCGAGCCTTTCGGCCGAGATTCGCCAGAAACTGGCGCGTCACCGCCCCTCGACGATTGCCCAGGCCGGCCGCATCGAAGGCATGACGCCCGCCGCGCTTCTGACCCTGCTTGCCCGCCTCAAGGCGGCCAAGAGCGGCAAACGCGACCGCAAGAGCGCCTAATGGCGTTGTCAGGCATCGACACGCCGGAAGAGTTTCAGCGCCGGTTCGAAGTTTCCGATGAAATCCGAGAAAAACTGGAGACGTACGCCGCGCTCCTGAAGCGCTGGCAGAAAACCATCAACCTCGTCGCCCCGAGTACGCTTGACGAGATCTGGCACCGCCATTTTGCGGATAGCGCCCAGCTTTGGCGCTACCGCCCGGAAAACACCCAGGAAAGTACCCAGACTTGGCTCGATCTCGGCTCCGGCGCCGGCTTTCCAGGCCTCGTCCTGGCGATCATGGCTTCCGAAACCGGCGGCACGCGCCACATACTGGTCGAGAGCGACAGCCGAAAGGCCGCATTCATGCGCGAAGTCGCCCGCGAAACCCGCGTTGCTGTGGACATTCTGGGCATGAGGATCGAAAATCCCGAGACTCAGGCTAAGATAGGCAAGGCCGACTGCGTTACCGCGCGCGCTCTTGCACCACTCTCGCGACTGGTCGAGATCGCGGCACCTTATTTTGCGTCTTCTACGCTTGGCATGTTCTTGAAGGGCCGTGACGTTTCGGCCGAACTCGAGAACGCAGCTCGAGACTGGCAGTTTGCCTTTGAGCTGATTCCAAGCGTTACGGAAGAGGCCGGCCGCGTTGTGTTGCTCAAAGCGTTGAACCCAAGGACGGAGGGATAAACCCGTGGCCGGCTACGTTTCAGGCACGGGCGGTGCGAGCGCGGGACCGCGCGTCGTTGCTGTCTCCAATCAAAAAGGCGGCGTCGGCAAAACGACGACGGCGATCAATCTCGGCACCGCGCTGGCGGCCGTCGGTGAACGGGTTCTCATTCTCGACCTCGATTCCCAGGGCAACGCTTCGACCGGTCTCGGCGTCGACATCGAGCAGCGCTTCAAGACGACATTCGACATTTTGACCGGCAACGTAGCCATCCTCGATACCGTCCTGAAAACGGCGGTCCCGAATCTCTTCATCGTGCCGGCGAACAGTGATCTCGTCGGTATCGACGCGGCGCTTGCAGCCGACCCGAACAAGGCGTTCAAGCTCCGCGACGCTATCACGGCAATGATCGGACATCTGCGCGCCCGCGATGCGGACCAGCAATTTACGTATGTGCTGATCGACTGCCCGCCGTCTCTCAATCTGCTGACGCTCAACGCCATGTCCGCGGCGCACGCGGTACTCGTGCCGGTTCAGTGCGAGTTCTTCGCGCTCGAAGGTATTTCGCAGTTGAAGGACTCCATCGAGCAGATCCGCGCGACGCTCAATCCGCGTCTCGAAATTCAAGGCGTCGTCCTGACGATGCACGACGCGCGCACGTCTCTATCGCGCGAAGTCGCCGACAACGTTCGCGCCTTCTTCGGCAACAAGGTCTACGACACCGTTATCCCGCGTAATACGCGCATCGCCGAGGCACCGTCGCACGGCAAGCCCATCCTGCTCTACGACTACGATTGCCCCGGGAGCCAGGCCTATATCCGGCTTGCGACCGAAATCATGGAGCGCGAACGGCGATACAAGGCCGCTTAAACAGCTAGAAAAACGCCGGATCAAAACGACAAACCGACAAGCAGGGGACTGATAAGCAGATGAACTCGATGGTGCCGAAGAGCCGCCTGGGCCGTGGCCTTGCCTCTCTCATCGGAGAACCGGCACCCCTCGGACATCGCCTTCCGCCCGAGGGCGAGCAGCGCATGGTCTCGATCGCCGAGGTCAAATCGAGCCCGCTCAATCCGCGCAAGGATTTCCGCGACGATGAACTGGCGGAGCTGGCGGAATCGATCCGCACCAAAGGTCTCGTCCAACCGATCGTCGTCAGGCCGAACGGAATGTCGGGCGGCTACGAGATCGTCGCTGGCGAACGCCGGTGGCGCGCGGCGCAGAAGGCCGGGATGCACACCATCCCTGTGATCATCCGCGAGCTCACCGACCGCGAAGTCCTCGAGCTTGCGATCATCGAGAACGTCCAGCGCCAGGATTTGAACGCCATCGAAGAAGCGTCGGGTTATCGCGAACTCGTCGAGCGCTTCGATTACAGCCAGGAGCAGCTCTCCGAAATCATCGGCAAGAGCCGCAGCCACGTGGCCAACACGCTCCGGCTGTTGAAGCTCCCCACCCCCGTCCAGTCGCTCGTCCAGCAGGGCCAGCTGACGGCAGGTCACGCCCGCGCTCTGATCGGCCGTGCCGACGCTGAATCGCTGGCGAAGAAGATCATCGACGACAGCCTGAACGTCCGCGACGTCGAGGCCCTCGTTCAGCAGACCTTTGGCCAAGAGGGCTCAACCGGCGGCAACCGGCGTGCGCGCGATAAAGATGCCGACACGAAAGCCTTCGAGAAAGAGCTGACCGATCTCTTAGGGCTTAAGGTCGAAGTCCGGCGCGGCTCGGGCGAAACCGGCACCCTCACGATCCGCTACGGCAACTTCGACCAGCTCGACTACATCCGCCAACGCCTTGGCGGAGGTTGAGTTTTTAAGCTTTCTGTCGCAATTTTAGAGCCGCCGCTTGACGCACTCGCGGCGGCTTGATGCTGTGCGCGCCAAGGGGCTCGTGCGCTCGAGCCCAATAGCACGAGACACAAAGATGAGTGATGTGAATACGTTGGAGCGTCTTGCCGCGCTCGTCCACTCGCGGCGTTCCGACACGAGTGGAAAGTCATATACATCTCAACTGTTGACCGCCGGCACCGAGCGCTGCGCCAAGAAGTTCGGCGAAGAAGCGGTGGAGGCCGTCATTGCCGCGTTGGGAACCGACACAGCGGCGCTCAAGGCAGAAGCGGCGGACGTGCTTTATCACCTCCTCGTCCTGCTCGAATCCCGCAACGTCACTCTTCAGGAGGTCCTGAAGGTTCTGGACGGTCGCATGGGCACTTCGGGACTTGAAGAGAAGGCCTCCCGGACCCGAGGCGCATCGTGAAAACGCGCGCCGCGGCCCGCAAGAAGGCAAAGGCGCAACTGCCGGCGGAAGCGCCCGGCGAAGCGCGCCGTCCAGAGGGTGTCCCCTTTTCCCCCTACCGCGTCTTTACGCGGGAGGAATGGGCGAGACTTCGTGCCGATACGCCGATGACACTGAAGCCGAATGAGCTCGAGCAGCTCTCGGGCATCATCGAGGAGCTTTCGGTCGACGAGGTCGAGCAGATCTATTTGCCCCTGTCGCGCCTTCTCAATCTCTACGTCGCGGCTGCGCAGAAGCTGCATTCGGTCAGCTCGGAATTCCTCGGGCGCAAAGATACGAAAGTCCCCTTCATCATCGGCGTCGCGGGGTCCGTCGCAGTCGGCAAGAGCACGACAGCGCGTGTCCTGCGGGCGCTTCTGGCGCGTTGGCCTGACCATCCGCGCGTCGATCTGATGACGACTGATGGCTTTCTCTATTCCAATGCCGAGCTGCAGCGCCGCGGCCTGATGGAGCGGAAAGGCTTTCCCGACAGCTTCGACACGGAACGGCTCTTGCGCTTTTTGGGCGACGTCAAATCCGGCGTCTCGCGCGTCGCGGCGCCTGTCTATTCGCACTTCCAATACGATATTCTCGCCGGTCAGGAAGTGTTTGTGGAGCAGCCCGATATCCTCATTATCGAAGGCCTGAATATTCTCCAGCCCGCCGACATGCCGAAAGACGGCGGCACCATTCCATTCGTTTCGGATTTCATCGATTTCTCGATCTATATCGATGCCGATCCGGCGATCATCGAGAATTGGTATTTGACGCGTTTCATGCGTCTCAGAAGCACCGCGTTTCGCGACCCCGGCGCCTACTTTCACAAATACGCGACGCTTGCCCCCGACGAGGTACGCCGCATCGCGCTGAAGCTATGGCGCGAGATCAACCTCAAGAACCTCGAAGAAAACATCCTTCCAACGCGCCGCCGCGCCCAGCTCATTTTGCAGAAGGGCGAAAGTCATCGCGTCGAGGTGGCGTCGCTGCGCAAGCTCTGAGCTGGGTTTCGCGCGCGAAAAGGCAAAAAAAATGGACCGCTTGGGGAAGCGGCCCGCGAGTGATCACAGGATAAGTTCAGAAATCGAATTGTCGGAATGGGCCGTCTTTGCGCAAAGGGCTCAACGACCGTGTAGCATCGCCTGAGGCGTTGCCTCGGGGGAAAGCCCCGCCGCGGCCGGCGTGGTCCCACGAAGGTCTTTTGCGAGTTCGATGCGCGTCTTCAACGAAAAGACTTTGTATTTATCGCGCAGGCGGCGAATCGCCGATGGGTTCGAATATCCCATCAACCGTATAGCGGTGGTCGGTCTCAATTCCGGATGTACCCTCAGCAACTCGTCCAACCGTGCAATACGGTCGCTATCATCGATGCCGGTACCTTTCGGGCGGCCGCGGCGAAGGGGAGAGTGAAGCATTTTGAGCGAACCTCGAAACGAAGCGATTCGTTGGTTTCGAGATTGCTGGAATATATTCGTCAATTCCAGGGAGAATAAATTCGAGTCCGTATTGGACACGTTTCACCCCCTATATATTCTCCATCTGAACGCCATTCAATCAGAATTGGCATTTCCGGAATTGTCGAAATAGGCGGTTGTAATAGCTTTGAAGCTACGAAATGACGCCGTGTTGCTTCGCGAATTCGGCGAGCGAAACTGACGGTCTGGCGCCAATGTGACTGATAATTTCGGAAGCCGCGAGGCTCGCGAGCTTCCCGGCGATTTCAAGATCTAATCCCCGCGCATATCCGAATAGGAATCCGGCCGCATATAAATCGCCGGCACCCGTCGTATCGACGACCTTTTCGACCGGAAATGGCGATATCGTAATCGACTGCTCTCCGGAATGAATCTCGGAGCCTTTGCCGCTACGCGTGAGAACAGCCAGTTTCGCGTCTTTTCGCGCATTTTCGGCGGCAATCTCGAACGAGTCCGTTTGATAGAGAGATTTGATCTCCGATTCATTGGCGAAAAGAATATCGATGCCGGAGCGAATGAGTTCGAGGAATTCGCCGCGATGGCGATCGACGCAAAAGCCGTCCGAAAGCGTGAGCGCGGTTTTTCGCCCCGCGCTTTTCGCAGCGTTTAATGCCGAACGAAAAGCGGCTTTCGCTTGCGGCTCGTCGAACAAATATCCTTCGAGATAAAGGATGGACGCGGCGCGTATCATTTCGAGGTCTAGCTGCGCTTCAGTGAAGCTCGTTGAAATGCCGAGGAACGTATTCATCGTGCGTTCGCCGTCAGGCGTCACGAGAATGAGCGAACGCGATGTCGGTGCGCCATTGGCAACGGCCGGTGCGTTGAAAGCGACGCCGATCGAGCGAATATCGTGAGAAAAGACTTTGCCGAAATCATCGTCGGCGACGGTGCCGATGAATGCGGCGCGTCCGCCGAACGAGGCGACGCCTGCGATGGTATTGGCTGCCGATCCGCCTGAAATCTCGATGGCGGGGCCCATCGTGGAATAGATCTTCTTGACTTCATCCGCGTCGACCAGGCGCATGCTGCCTTTCGTTACGCCAACGGTCGCGAGAAAGGCGTCATCACATCGCCCAATGATATCGACGATCGCGTTACCGATCCCGATTACGTCGTAACGCGTGTCCGTCATGTCGTCCCCCTTGCCAATTGCGCAGGCACTATAGGGACGGGAGAGGCGGTCGCAAGCCGCGCGCTAGCGGCCGCCCGCCGCAGCCGCCGATACCGCCGCCATTGATGCGAGCGCCAAAATCATGCGCTCGGCGACGACGTCCTCCAAATTCGATGTCAGGCGCGCCGTCTTCGCCGCTTCCGCAATGCGTCGGAGTGCCTGATCGAGCTGTCCGCGAGACCAGCTGCGCACCTGCCGCGCGAAGCTGTCTTTCTGCTTGAAGAACAATGGTGGGCGGACGGATTTGAGCGCATCGTCGAGACGAAGCCCGGTATCGACGTCGCTTCTGACCCGATGCAGTTTCAGGAAATAGCGTTGCACGATCAGGATGATCACCTGCGCGTTTTCACCCGATCCGAGAGCCCGGCCGAAGTCGCTGATCGCATCCTTCGTGCGTCCCTCGGCGACGGCTTCAGCGATGCGTTCGAGCGCCAGTCCCGCTGCATCTCCTACCAACCCCTCGACGTCCTCGTGCGTGATGGAGGGCCGCCCCAGGCAGAAAAGCGCGAGCTTTTCGATCTCAGCGCGCGAAAGCGCACGATCGGCGCCGAGCCGGCTCTGCAGCAGCGCGCGCGCGTCGCCTTCGATCGTCAGCGAAAACGACGAAAGAACTTCGGAAATCAGCGCGTCGATGTCGGCAGCGCTGTCAGGATAGCAGGCGACGGCAAAGCACTTCGCCTGGGATTCAAATAGAGATCGAAGACTGTCATCCGCCTTGAGGTTCCCCGCTTCGACGATCAGCAGGCCCTCGAGCGGCCCGGACGTGAGAAGCGGCTTCAAGAGCGCCGTCGACACGCGCCGGCTCGCGATCGCGCGGACGATCCGGCGGCCCGAAAACATGGGCCGCGTCTGCAGCTCCGTCTCGAGGCGGCCTGGATCCTCGTCGAATTCCGATTCGTCGATCTTCAGCACCTCTCCGGGAGGATTCTCTCTCGCAGCGAGGCTTTTCGCGAGTGCGGCCGCCCGTTCGCTCACGAGACCCGGGTCAGACCCATGAAACAGCACGGCCGCCAGATCGGCGGGCGGCGATTTCATGAAAGCTGAGGCTTGTTGTGGTTTGACGGCGGCCATCGGGGTGCTCTTCTAGGGGCTCGCCCTAGATATCAGAGCTAGGCGTTCCCGGTCGATAAGACTGCGAGCAGCCGCGTCTGGATCTCTTGGCCGACGGTTTCCGCTGCGCGGTTTTCCGCGTCCTGCCGGGCCTGGACGTTGGCGAAGATCGACGACACGCGGTCGAACGAGGCGCGGCCGTAGCTCGTGCCCTGCGCAACCACTTTCTTGTCGGACAACCGGATGAGGCTGAACGTCGCGTCGACGCTGTAGATCTGGTTGCCGGCGTTTCCGTCCACGGCAACGAGCATCGACGTGACCGATTCGCGAATGGCAATGTCGAGACGGTATAGCGGCGGTTTCTGAGCCCCACCGCCGGTCGTCTGGTAGATCAGCTCGTTGCGGATGCGCTGGCCGACCCGGCCCGGAATAGGTGCGATATCGACGGTCGCCAATCGTTCGGTGACAGCAGCCCCACCGATAAGCGACGAGCCATAGAGCGGACGGAAACCACCGTCGCCACAACCTGCCAACGCCGAAAGGGCAATGAAAGCTGAAGCCGCGAGGAGGCCGCGCGCAACCGTCAGGCTGCACTTGCCTCGTCCCCCAATCCGCCCCTCAACCAACGACATTCACGATCCTCTGCGGAACGACGATAACTTTTTTCGGCGGCCGCCCATCCAACGCACGCACCACCGATCCAAGCTGCAACGCCGCCGCTTCAACTTCCTCGGCTTTCGCACTGCGCGAAATCACGAGTTCGTCCCGTCGCTTACCATTAACCTGTACGGCAATGGTGACTTGATCGTCAACGAGCAGCTCGGGTTCTGGCGCTGGCCAAGGCTCATTCGCGACCAGCGTGTTGTATCCGAGCCGCGCCCAGCATTCTTCAGCCAAATGCGGCATCATCGGGCCGATCATCAAAACCAGGAATTCCCCGGCCTCCCGAACGGCCCAGGCGACGTCCGGTCCACGCTTGGATAAACCCGCTTGGAGAACATTGGATAATTCGTGGATGTTGGCGACCGCCACGTTGAAACGCAACGATTCGATGGAGCGGCCGACCGCATCCAGCGCCCGGTGCGCGGCCTTTCGAACTTCGAGGGCCTCGGGCCCGAACGAAGATGGCTTCGGACCCTTTTCCCCAGGATAGGCCTCGGCAATCTCATCGACGATCCGCCAGACGCGCTGGATGAAGCGTCCCGCGCCCGCGACGCCGGCTTCGGTCCAGATGACGTCGCGCTCCGGCGGGCTGTCCGAAAGCATGAACCAGCGGGCGCAATCGGCACCGTAGTGGGCAATGATGTCGTCCGGGTCCACCAAGTTCTTCTTTGACTTCGACATCTTTTCGATGCTGCCGATCGCGGCAGGGCGGCCGCTCGATATCTCGACGGCTCGGCGATTGGCGCCTTCGCCTTCGAGCCGGACGTCGCTCGGCAACAGCCACACCCCGTCCTCGGACTTGTAAGTCTCGTGGGTCACCATGCCTTGCGTGAAGAGCGCCGCGAAGGGTTCGCGCGTGTTCGTCGCGAACGACAAGTGCCCCGTATCGCACATCGCCCGCACGAAGAAGCGCGAGTAGAGAAGGTGCAAAATCGCGTGCTCGATACCGCCGATATACTGATCGACCGGCAGCCAGTATTGCGCCGCGCTTCTGTCGACGGGCGTTTGCGCTTCCGGCGCCGTGAAGCGCACGAAGTACCAGGACGAGTCGACGAAGGTGTCCATCGTGTCGGTTTCGCGCAGCGCCGGCTCGCCGCAAATCGGGCAGTTGACGTGCTTCCACGTCGGATGCCGGTCGAGCGGATTGCCCGGCTTATCGAACGTCGCGTCTTCCGGCAGTTCGATCGGCAGATCTTTTTCTGGCACCGGAACGACGCCATGCGTCTTGCAGTGGATGATCGGAATCGGGCAGCCCCAATAGCGCTGCCGCGAGATGCCCCAATCTCTGAGCCTGTAATTGACTTTGCGCGTGCCCTGGGGCCGCGATTCGAGCGTCTGCTTTTCAAGACGCTTCGCCGCTTCGTCAAAGGCGGCAGACGTCGAAAGTCCGTCGAGAAACCGCGAATTGATCAGTGTGCCATCGTCGGCATAGGCCTTGTTCGTCAGCTCGAATGTCGCCGCATCCTCGCCCGGCGGCAGGATCACGGGCACCACGGGAAGATCGTAGCGGCGCGCGAAATCCATGTCGCGCTGGTCGCCGGACGGACAGCCGAAGATGGCGCCTGTGCCGTACTCCATGAGCACGAAATTGGCGACGTAAACCGGCAGCTGCCAGCTGGCGTCGAACGGATGCACGGCGCGAATTCCCGTATCGTATCCGCGCTTTTCAGCGGATTCGATATCGGCGACGGATGTGCCCATGCGGCGGCATTCTTCGCAGAACTCCGCAAGCTTCTGATCTTTTTCAGCGGCCGCCTTCGCCAGCGGATGGTCTGCCGCGACGGCAAGAAACGACGCGCCGAACAGCGTGTCGGGCCGCGTCGTATAGACTTCGAGCTCGCTGAAATCTTTGGGCGACGTCTTCTTATCGAGAGCCCAACGGACGAGCATGCCTTCCGAGCGGCCGATCCAGTTCGCCTGCATCAGGCGCACCTTCTCGGGCCAGTTGACGAGCGTATCGAGGTCGCTCAACAGCTCGTCGGCATAGTCGGTGATTTTGAAGAACCACTGCGTCAGCTCGCGTTGCTCGACGAGCGCGCCAGATCGCCAGCCGCGTCCGTCGATCACCTGCTCGTTGGCGAGAACCGTGTGGTCGACCGGGTCCCAGTTGACCTTCGAGGATTTCCGGTAGGCAATGCCCTTTTTGAGGAAATCGAGAAACAGCTTCTGCTGATGCTTGTAATAGCTCGGCGAGCACGTCGCGATCTCGCGTGACCAGTCGAGCGACAGGCCCATCGATTTGAGCTGTCCGCGCATTGTGTCGATGTTGGCATAAGTCCACGTGCCGGGATGGACTTTGCGTTCCATCGCGGCGTTTTCCGCCGGCATCCCAAAGGCGTCCCAGCCCATCGGATGCAGCACGTTGAAGCCACGGGCACGCTTGTAGCGCGCGACGACGTCGCCCATCGCATAGTTGCGGACATGGCCCATGTGGATGCGGCCCGACGGATACGGGAACATCTCGAGGACATAGGACTTGGGACGGCTGGGATCCTCGGAGGCGCGAAAGATCTCGCCCTTCTCCCAGACGGATTGCCAGTGTTTTTCGCGCTCGGCCGCGTTGTAGCGTTCAGTGGCCATGGGGCCTTGGATCTCGTTCAAGAATTCGTGGAAAGCCGTAAAGAGCCCGAATGGTAAAGCCGGTCAAGTCGTTGGCGTCGGCGGATCTGAGGCCGGCTGGTCCACTGTGTCAATCATGTGCGCTTTCTGGCGATTTTCGAACATGAGTGGCGGCTCATGTTCAGAGGATGCGCGCGAGCACGTTATCATATTCAAATTTTCACAATTTTCGAACATGATTGCAATATCATGTGCGTTCATTGAACATGACGCACGCCATCATGCGCAAAAATAAGTAAAATACGAACATGATAAAATCCGCCAAATCGAAAAACCAAGGCTCCGCCGATCGGCCCTACAACGCCCTTCCTCCGTTGCCGCCCACAGTCGATCTCGAAACCAAGGCCATCCTGAAGCGATGCGTCGCCGCGAGGGTCGAGCTTGCAGCGCTCAAAATTTCTGGTCGGCTCATCCCGGATCAATCCGTTCTCATTAATGCGATACCGATGCTCGAAGCGCGCGCAAGCTCGGAGATTGAGAACATCGTCACGACGAACGACTCGCTGTTTCGTGAAGCAAGCTTCGGCGACAACAATCCAGTGAGCGATCCAGCAGCAAAAGAGGCAATGCGCTACAGAACTGCTTTGCATCAAGGGTTCCGGGCGCTATCGGAAAGACCTATCTCGACGCGAATCGCGGTCGATACATGCCGCACAATCACCGGTACGGCCTTCGACGTGCGCGCTACACCAGGAACGACGCTGCGCAATGGTGTAACCGGAGAAGTGATCTATACGCCGCCCGAAGGGGCCGAATTGATCCGGAACATGCTCGCCAATTGGGAGCGCTACGTCAACGCCGAGTCCGATATTGATCCGCTCATTCGAATGGCAGTACAGCACTACCAGTTCGAAGCTATCCATCCATTCAGTGATGGCAACGGCCGCACCGGCAGGATTCTCAATCTGTTGTTTCTGGTGCAGGCCGGGTTGCTCGACAAGCCAACGCTCTACCTTAGTCGTTACATTCTCAAAACGCGAAATGACTATTATGCCAACCTCGCGCGCGTGACGCGAAATGGCGATTGGGAAAACTGGGTTCTTTATATTCTTACCGCAATTCAGGAGACGGCGCGCTGGACGAACGCGAAGGTCGAGGCCATTCGAAGGCAGATGGAAGATGCAACGATCTTCATCCGAACGGAAAAGCCGCGGATCTATTCAAGAGATCTCGTTGAGATCATCTTTTCGCAGCCATATTGTCGTATTGAAAATCTGGTACAGGCTCGCCTGGGCAACCGGGTGACTGTGTCAAACTATTTAAAAGAACTTGTAGCCATCGGCGTGCTTATTGAGGAGCGCGCATGGCGTGACAGAGTTTTCATCAATCGCAAATATCTGGACTTGCTGGCGGGTGAAGAACACACGTTTCCGCCATACGCAGTCCCGGAAGGCGATCAATTTGACAAGAGCGAACGGAAATCGCCATGAAACAGAACGGGCGACGCAAGCGCCGCCCGCAAAAAATATTATTCTCGCGCTAGACGCTCAGCACGTATGCGCGCTGGCGCCGGCTTCCGCAACGGTCTGATCCTGCACACCGCTACCGCCCGATACGCCGATGGCGCCGATGACCGCGCCCTTCGAATCCTTGAGCGGAATGCCGCCCGCGAAGATCATCACCCGGTCGTGGTTGGAAACATGGATGCCGAAGAACTGGTCGCCAGGTTGACTGTTCTCGGCCAGTTCCTTCGTCGAAATATTGAAGGCGCGTGACGTGAACGCCTTGTTGATCGCAATGTTGATCGATCCGAGCCACGCCCCGTCCATGCGAATATGCGAAATCAAGTTCGCGCCTTCGTCCACCACGGCGATATTCATGGGTTGACCGATTTCCTTGGCCTTCTTTTCGGCAGCGTCGATGATGCGGCGTGCGTCGGCGAGTTTCAGCATTAGGGGATGCTCCTCAAGTTCGGTCTGAGTTCGGGGAAGGTAGTCATTGGAGGCGAGCGAAACCGGATGTTTCGATCGGGACGTCCTATATAGGAACCCCGTGCGAAATTGCGACACTTGTTCCTTGTGAGCTGGATTGTTTATGGAAGGGTTCGAGACCATCGAGGAACGCGCGTGCCAGACGACAATTACCAGGAAACCCCGGTCGACAGGTTAAAGCACGTAAACGATGAAATCGTTGCCGCTGCAAAAGCCGCAGGACGTGTTGCCGATGGCATAGAGCTCGTCGCCGTCTCCAAGACATTCGATGCCGAGGCCATTCGGCCTGTCATCGAAGCCGGCCAGCGCGTATTCGGTGAAAATCGCGTCCAGGAGGCCGAGCGCAAATGGCCGCCGCTGCGCGCCGAATTCCCCGGCGTGAAGTTACACCTCATCGGTCCGCTGCAATCCAACAAGGCGAAGGAAGCCGTCGCATTTTTCGACGCCATCCATACCATCGATCGCGAAAAGATCGCCCGTGCCGTCGCCGATGAAATGGCGAAGCAGGGCCGCTCGCTTGAGCTGTTCATACAAGTCAACACCGGAGAAGAACCGCAGAAGGCCGGCGTCATGCCGCGCGAGGCTGTTGCCTTCGTCGCGCTCTGCCGTGACCAGCTCAAGCTGCCCCTCGCCGGTCTCATGTGTATCCCGCCGGTCGATGAAGAACCCGCTGTCCATTTCGCGTTTCTCGCCAAACTTGCCCGCGAGCTTAGGCTGTCTGGCCTAAGCATGGGCATGAGCAGCGACTTCGAAACCGCAATTGCCTTCGGTGCGACGCACGTCCGTGTCGGTTCGGCCATCTTCGGGACTCGGTAACCCGTTTCCCACCGCAAATTTTCTCGTCACCACAGTCGAGAACGCTCGCGATGCTACCGTCCTCGAATGATTCGCTGAGACGTGTTCAGCGCCGCGCGCGAGGAATGTCCGATGACTGCAAATGCCTGGAAGAAAGAGAGCGTTGAGTCCGAAGCCAAGGCCGCCGCTGCCGAAGCCGCGACCGTCGCGCGCGACGAAGTTCGTGAGCAGCCGAAACCGGTAGACACGTCGAAAGCGAACGTCTCGAAGCTCGAAAAAGTAAGCAAGAGCGCGACGAAAGACGCGAAGAAGACCTGGCACGATTTCAACGTCGATGTTTGGCTGACGCCCTTCAACTCGATCGAGTTCGGCCCGTGGAAGCGTGAGCGCAATCGTGGCAAGTCGCGCCAGTTCACGAGCGACATGGATATCTTCGCCGAGATCATCGAGAATGGCGAGCGCACGGGCGTCCTTGGCTATCGCAAAGAGCTTTGGAAAGCCGCGAGCGGCATGGAGAAGCGCCTCGTCATGAAGCTCTTCTCGGAGAACCTGAACTGGAAGGCCAGCATGGACATGATGCTCGGCCGCTCGATCCAGCAGACGCTCGCGGCCAACGGCCTCCCCGTTACGACTTTCTCGATCAACACGAGCGAAGACGACTATCTCGTCTATATCGAGCGCTCGGCACACAAATGGCCGCTGCTGCCCGAAAACTTTTCGTTCTTCCTGATGGACGAAGGCATGCCACGCTTTTATCGGTTCCGTCGCGACTTCATAAATCTCGGCGGCGACTACACGCTGATCGATCAGCACGGTGAGCATGTCGGTCATATCGACGGCGCTATTCTGACGATCGGCGGCAGGTGGAAGTGCAAAGTGCGCGGCGATCACGCCGAGTCGCGCTTGCTGCAAGTGATGAAGCTCTTCACCGGCATGGTCTCTTTCAACAGTCAGGCCCGCCGCCACGTTAAGAGCCTCGCTCACGACATCCGCGATGGCCGCATCAAACCGGACATCCAGCGTCAGGAAGCCGACCTCTATATGAACCCGCGCCGTATTCGCTAAACGGCCAAGCGGGCGTTACGGAGTGCGTGCTTCTCGTCACGCCCCCTGATCGGCTCCGCATGGAGCCGATCAAGGATCGTAAGTCGCTCTGCTCGGCCGATCAGTAGATCGCTGGCACGTAAAGGTCGTCCGGAACCGGCGCGCGGCTATAGTCTGGATGATGCACGCGTTCCGGCAGCACGACGGGTGCGCGCGGCACATCTTGATACGGAATTTGGCTCAGCAGGTGCTGAATGCAATTGAGCCTCGCCCGCTTCTTGTCGTCGGCATGAACGACCCACCAGCGCGCCTCGGGAATATGCGTATGCTCGAGCATCGCTTCCTTGGCCTTGGTGTAATCCTCCCAACGCCGCCGCGACTCGAGATCCATCGGTGAGAGCTTCCACTGCTTGATCGGATCGTGGATCCGCATTTGGAATCGCAGATGCTGCTCATCGTCGGAAATCGAGAACCAGTATTTGATCAGCGTAATGCCCGAGCGCACGAGCATCTTCTCGAATTCCGGAACCGTGCGGAAGAATTCTTCGAGATCGTTCTCCGTGCAGAAGCCCATGACGCGTTCGACGCCGGCACGATTGTACCAGGAGCGATCGAAAAGCACGACTTCACCGGCGGCCGGAAGATGCGGCACATAACGCTGGAAATACCACTGCGAACGTTCTCGCTCGCTTGGCGCCGGCAACGCGACGACCCGTACGACACGCGGGTTGAGACGCTGCGTGATCCGCTTGATCACGCCGCCTTTGCCGGCTGCGTCCCGGCCTTCGAAAATGACGACGACCTTGGCCTTGGTGTTGACGACCCAGTCCTGAAGCTTGATCAGCTCACGCTGTAACCGGAAGAGTTCCTTGAAATAGACTTGGCGATCGAGAAGGCCCGCCTCGCCGTCGCGGTCATGGCCGTCGAGCAGGCGCGCCAGTCGCGCGTCGTCCATTTCCATTTCGAATTCTTCGTCGAAGCTGTCCGCGATCTCCGCCTCGATACGCGCCGGATTTGCCCGCTCGCTTTTTTCGTGCTCGTCCATCATTGCTCTATGATCCGCATTATCCGCCTCGGAATTGCGCGCGATCTTTTCGCGAGCCACATGACAGCCTCGTGACAAATCTCGACATAACGAAATTCCCGAGCGTTCAAAGCCTCTTGTGCTCTCCTAAACAGGCAATGGATTGCGTTCGGTGAAGCCCCTCTGGTGCCAATAGGGATAAGCTTTCGCCGTCTCGCTCGCGGCATCGAGCTTTTTGATTTGCTCGGGCGTCAGGCTCCAGCCGATCGAACCGAGATTGTCCTTCAATTGCTGCTCGTTCCGCGCGCCGATGATGACGCTCGAAACCGTCGGGCGATGGAAGAGCCAGTTGAGCGCGATCTGCGGCACGCTCTTTCCCGTTTCTTTCGCTATATCATCGAGGGCATCGACGACTTTGAACACGCGTTCGTTCGGAACGGGCGGCCCCTGTTCGGACGTCTTGTGAAGGCGGCTTGTTTCCGGCAAAGGCTGTCCACGTCTCAATTTGCCGGTGAGGCGTCCCCACCCGAGCGGACTCCAAACCAGCGCGCCGATTCCCTGATCGAGCCCAAGCGGCATGAGTTCCCACTCGTAGTCGCGGCCAACGAGCGAATAATAGGTTTGGTTCGCGACGTAGCGCGGGTAGCCGTAACGATCTGCAACCGCGAGCGACTTCATCAAGTGCCAGCCCGAAAAGTTCGAGACGCCAGTGTAGCGAATCTTCCCTTCGCGAACGAGTTGATCGAGCGTCGAGAGCACCTCTTCCGGCGGCGTCAGTGCATCAAAGCCGTGCAGCTGGAAGATATCAATGTGATCCGTCTGCAGACGTTTCAGCGCTTGCTCCACGGTTTTCAGAAGATGGAAGCGCGATGATCCGACGTCGTTCGGCCCATCGCCAAAGCGGAACGTCGCTTTCGTCGAAATGAGAGCTTTATCGCGGCGTCCCTTTAGCGCTTCGCCGAGCACCGTCTCGGAATTTCCGTTCGAGTAGACGTCGGCCGTATCGAAAAGCGTGACACCCGCATCGAGGCAGAGATCGACCATGCGCCGGGCTTCTTTGACGTCGGTCGAGCCCCAGGCACTGAAAAATTCGCCTGAACCGCCGAAGGTCGCGGCTCCGAAACTCAAGAGCGGAACAGTTAATCCGGATGCGCCCAGTCTTCGGTGTTCCATCGCGTTCCCCTGTCCAATTCAGCGCCAATAAGGCCTCTGTATGCGGAGCGTTGCCGCACCAAACGACACAGGAGACCTCAATAATGACGTGTGAAATTGATCACATATCGCGGTGTTCCATACGCAAAGTTCACAATTCACTCGCCCAAAAGTAGCGCGCTAACCTTTTCGGCGAGTGGTTTATTTGCCTTAACTTTTTAATAAATAAACGCAAATTCCTCACGCGCGGCAGTTGTGCCGAAATAAGACGATATGCCGCGCGTCGAATCCTCCCTTGTTTTCGCCCAATTACGACGCTTCGTGCGCCCCGTTTGTGAAGACAAGTGAAGGAGAGTTAGTATGCGATTGAGTTTAATCGCAGTGGCGATGTGCTTGGCCTGGTTGGCCGGAATGACATCGGCAGAGGCGCGCACCTATCAGGGTCACAAGGGTGACCGTTACGAGCGCTCCTATAAGCATTCCGCTAGCAAGCGGCAGTACTCGGCCCGCTACGCATCGCGTAGCCGCTCCGTCCACCGTCAGTACTCAAACCGCAAGACTGGATCTGGCTACGCGTACCGTTCGGGGGCACGCCGTCACTATGCCAACAGCGGTAGCGGCGGACGCCACTATGCACAGCGCCGGTCCTATAGCGGCCGCAAATATGCGTCGGCCGGCAACGTCGGCGGCCGTCCGCGTGCATGGTGCGGTTGGTGGATGCGCACGCAGTTGGGCGGCGGTCCGGAATACAATCTCGCTGCCAACTGGCGGCACTATGGACGTGCGAGCGGACCGCAGATCGGCGCCGTTGTCGTCTGGCCGCATCACGTCGGCATGATCACGGGTCGCGCGGCCAACGGCCAGTGGATCGTGAAATCCGGCAACGACGGAAACGCCGTGCGCGAACGGGCGAGGTCGGTCGCTGGTGCCGTGTTCCGTGTAGGCTAATTGGAATATGGGCAGGTCGAGAAATCGGCCTGCTCATTTTCACGAAGCTGATTGAAAGCCGGTAACAGCGTTCGGTCTCCACGAATACGGGACGGCCGATATGTCGAGTTCCGAGTTTCATCACGGATAAAAATATGGCCGGTGACGCTTATCGCGGTCGCCCGGCCATTTGGATAGAAAGGCGCGCAAGGAGCGCGCCCATTCGCCATATGCATTCGGCGTCCGAAGCCTGAATGCCCAGTCCAGGGCTTCAGGACGCGAAATGAAATTAGGCGGCTTTCTTCTTTGCCGTCTTCTTGACTGCCTTCTTGACAGTCTTCTTAGCGACTGCCTTCTTGGCGACGGGTTTCTTGCGCTTTGCGACGGTCTTAGCTGCTTTAGCTGCCTTAGCCATAGTTTTAGTCTCCCTCTATTGTTCGAATCAGCTCGAACTTCGCAAACATGAGCAAATTCGAGAGGTTTGTAGACGGAGAAGTTTGAAATTGCGGACAAAAAGGAGTTTATTAACGCAAACTGTTGCGAGAATGACTCAATTTTTCTTATTTTTCGACGCCTATTGGCCTTTCAGCCGACTCGAAGACCCGAATTACGGCACCGCAATCGTCTCGTTTGCATCGCAATTGAATGGATTCGAATGACGCGATTCGCCGCCGAGCCGAATTGGCAATTACAATTCCGCTGATCCCCGAACGCGCTTTTGCAAATCGAGTGCGGAGTGCAGGTACGTCATCCGCTCATCCAATAATTCGCCGACCCACGACTGATAATCCGGATCTTTTGGAACGATGTCGGCGATGACGGAACCGTCCTCGATCTTGAGTTCAGCACCATAATGACGAGCAATAGCTTGCATCTTGGCGTTATCGGGCATGCAGACGAGAATGAGATGCCGGAGCCCGCGATTGCGCGCGGTACGAATGACGCGGCCCATCAGCTGGGTGGCAATACCGCGATTGACGAACGGCTTCTCGACGGAGAATGCCACCTCGGCTGCCGAGCCATGCATGAGATTGTCGGGACGCAATTCCGCGACAGCGCGCAATTCGCCTTCGACGAAATATCCAAACGTCACGTTGCCGAAATCGCCGGCATGCGACGCGTACCGCGTGATGAAATCGTCTGAAACATCGTGACCGAAACGGCGATGCCGCGCTTCCGGGTCGAGGCGATGCAGATGTTCGGACAGCAAGTAGCTCTCGCTCGTCAGCAGTCGCCGTACGAAGCCAAGTTGCTCTTCGCTTGAACCATGGGCCTCTCTCAACATTCTTCCCGCTCCTCGTCTTGCGCCGCGCCGCCGCGCGCTAAGCGCTTGTAACTTCCTCAGAATTGGGGACTAATTGCTGCAAGGCGAGAGGAAATGCTGCAAAGCAGCATTGCATTTTCGGGCGACGGATCGCCGAGATTCCGGTGCTTCCTGGCCGCAAGCGCACCGTAGCCATTGCCCGCCGGGCCGCGGAGCGGCAATCGGCCCATCCCAATTCGCCGCGGCGATCTCTGTTGCATCTCGTGCATCCGCCCGACTACCGAGAGTGGGTGACGCATGGGGGCCGGATGGCGACGATCATCGACGGATACAATCGGCGGCTCGCCGAAGGAGAGATCGAGCCCGACGCCGCGCAGAGAGCGTTGGCTCTGCGCCTCGACGAACTCGAGACGGCGCTAGCGGCTTACCGCCCGAAGACCGGAATGTTTGCGAAAGTCTTGCGTAAGGCACCGGCGGCGCCGAGAGGGCTCTATATTTGGGGCTCCGTTGGCCGCGGCAAGACGATGCTGATGGATCTCTTTTTCGAGGCAACAGCCTTCGAGCCGAAGCGCCGCGCCCATTTTCATGAATTCATGGCTGACGTGCACGACCGTATCGGTGAAGCCCGGAAAACGGTCGATGGCGATCCAATTCCGCACGTCGCGGAAAGCATAGCGAAGGAAGCGCGCCTTCTATGCTTCGATGAGATGCATGTGACGGACATTGCCGACGCCATGATCCTCGGCCGCCTGTTCGAGGCGCTCTTCGCAGCCGGAACCGTCGTTGTCGCAACCTCCAACGCCCGGCCGTCCGATCTCTACAGGAATGGGCTCAATCGCCAGCTATTCCTGCCCTTCATATCGGCGCTCGAAAATGCAGTTGAAGTGATCGAGCTCGGCGCGAAGAAAGATTTTCGCCTCGACAAGTTGTCCGGCGCGCAGCTTTACTTCTACCCTATCGATGGCGCGGCGAAGGCCTCGCTCGACGCCCATTGGAAGCGCCTGACCGGCAACCATCCCGGAAAATCGCAGACGCTGGACGTCAAGGGCCGGAAGGTGCGCGTGCCGATGACTTCTATGGGCGTCGCCCGCTTCGCCTTCGCAGACCTGTGCGATCTGCCGCTCGGCGCGAACGACTACATCCACATCGGCCATGCCTTTCATACCGTCATTATTGACGGCATTCCGATCCTGACGCCGGATCGGCGGGACGTTGCCCGCCGCTTCATCAATCTCGTGGACGCGCTCTACGATGCCCGTATCTGTCTCATCGCCTCTGCCGCCGCCGAGCCGGGCGCGCTGTATCCGAAGGGCGATGGATCCGATCTCTTTCAGCGAACCGCGTCCCGCCTGACCGAAATGCGCTCAGAAGCCTATTTGGCGGGCCATTCGGGCGGCCGCACCCGCCACTGACGCCGCAAATGGCAGGCCCGTGTCCTGGTCGTTCCGATCGCACCAAAACACGGCACACGACGAGACTTTGCGAAGAAAGTTATGTCTTGCGCTTGAGGGGGGCGCCGAAATTGATTAGGCAGCAGCATCATCGCGGTTCGCGATCGCGGCCGTCATTCTAGTGATCTCCGGGGGAGCAGCCATGGCGCGCACCAAAATTGCACTGATCGGATCGGGACAGATTGGTGGCACGCTCGCCCTTTTGGCAGGCCTCAAGGAACTCGGCGATATCGTCATGACCGACATCATAGAAGGTGTCGCGAAGGGCAAAGCTCTGGATCTGTCGCAGACCGCGGCCGTCGAAGGATATAATGCCAAAATTTCGGGCACCGGCCCCGAAGGCTACGCTGCGATTGCGGGAGCCGACGTCTGCATCGTCACCGCCGGCGTTCCGCGCAAACCCGGCATGAGCCGCGACGACCTCCTCGGCATCAACTTGAATGTCATGGAGCAGGTCGGCGCAGCCATAAAAACGCATGCGCCGAATGCTTTCGTCATCTGCATTACGAACCCGCTCGATGCGATGGTTTGGGCCCTTCAAAAGTTTTCCGGGCTTCCCGCGAAGAAGGTCGTCGGTATGGCAGGCGTCCTCGATAGCGCCCGCTTCTCCCACTTCCTCGCCGAAGCGGCCGGCGTTTCAATCGAGGATGTTCGTGCTCTGACCCTCGGCGGCCATGGTGACGATATGGTCCCGATGGTGCGCTATTCGACGATCGGCGGCGTGCCGCTTCCCGATTGTGTGAAGCTCGGCTTCTTTAGTCAGGAGAGCCTGGACGCCATGATCAAGCGCACGCGTGGCGGTGGCGGCGAAATCGTCGCCCTTCTCGGCACGGGCTCGGCCTTCTACGCGCCAGCAGCGTCCGCCATCGCCATGGCTGAGAGCTATCTAAAGGACAAGAAACGCCTGCTGCCCTGCGCCGCGCACTTGAACGGTGAGTACGGCCTCAAGAATACTTATGTGGGCGTGCCCGCAGTTATCGGTGCGAGCGGAATTGAAAAGGTCGTGGAGCTGTCGCTCGACGAAGCGGAAAAGGCGATGTTCGAGAAATCGGTCGCGTCGGTGCAAGGTCTTATCGAGGCTTGCAAGAAGATCAAACCGACCCTCGCAAACTGAAAGAGTGGCGCACCGTGCCGGAACGCCACTCTCAAGAAGATCGTTTAAGGGTTTCGGCCTCAGCCGAACTTGAATATTTTCTTGAGATTGTGCGAAAGGGCGCCGCGCTTCTCTTTGCGGGCGACGTCGGCTTCGCTTCTGAGCCAAGTCATCTGGACAACGCGGCGCTCGCCGACAAACGGCGTGTGTCCGTGCCAGGAAGAGTCGGAGCGACGGAAGGCGAAGACCGTGCCGGTCAGCGGGCTGATCTGCTCGACGTAGTCCTCGAAGTCATGATCGTTGCGCAGAACGCGGAGGCAGCCGGCGCCGGTGCCGTCCCACTTGTCATTAAGATAGGTGAGCATCGTCGCGATCTTCGCTTCGCCGTCGGTGTGGATGCGTCCGTCCTTCGCGGCCGAGAGCTTGCGAATGGTGATCATCTTCGGCTTGCCGACGAGATCGATGTCGAGTTTTTCCGACACGATCTTGGAAACCTCGGGGCTCTTGAGATCGGCGAGCAGCTTCTCGAATGCGCCGTGTATGCCCGCTCCGATGTCGGTCTCAGTGAGAAAGCCCGGCTCTTTGAGATCGGGAAAATCCGCTTTCAAGGGTCCGACGACTGGCGGCTGAATGAAATTTTCGCCGACAAGAAAGTTGAATGGGTCGCGGCCAGTCCGTGCCGCCTTCAGTCCGTCGATGTTGATGCATGCAAAGGTCATGGGCGTCCCCCGTTATTGACTAAGCGAGTATGGAAACAGGATTTACGGTGCTCCCGTTATCGACTCAAGAGGCGGTCTCGGCGCACCCCGGCGGCAAAATCGCTGAGCGGCGACCTTACGATTGGGAATTTGGGCAAAAAACGGCGGTGCGCACGATGACGAAGAATTGTTCAGCGGGGTCAGTAATATGAACATTCACGAATATCAGGCTAAAGAACTGTACCGTCAGTACGGGGTCCCGACGCCAAACGGATTTCCCGCATTTTCAGTCGAAGAGGCAGTCGCCGCCGCGCGAAAACTTCCCGGACCGGTATGGGTCGTGAAGGCCCAGATCCACGCTGGTGGCCGCGGCAAAGGCAAGTTCAAGGAACCCTCGGCCGGAGACAAAGGCGGCGTTCGCCTCGCCAAATCTTTGGAAGAGGTCGAGACGTTCGCCAAGGAAATGCTCGGCAAGACGCTCGTGACCGTGCAGACCGGCCCGGCTGGCCGCATCGTTAACAGGCTCTATGTTGAAGACGGTTCGGCGATTGAGCGCGAGCTTTATCTGTCGGCGCTTGTCGACCGTGAAACCTCGCGCGTCGCCTTCATCGTCAGCGAGGCCGGCGGTATGAACATCGAGGATGTCGCGCACGACACGCCAGAGAAAATCCACACCCTCACCATCGATCCGGCAACCGGCTATCAGCCGTTCCACGGCCGCAAGGTCGGCTTCGCTCTGGGCCTTAAGGGCGACCAGTTGAAAGCCTGTGGAAACCTTGTCGAAAACCTTTATCGAATGGTCGTCGAGAAGGACATGAGCCTGCTCGAGATCAACCCTCTGGTCGTCACCAAGGATGGCAAGCTCATCTGCCTCGACGGCAAGATGGACTTCGATTCAAATGCTCTTTATCGCCACCCGGAGATCGTCGCGCTGCGTGACCTCGGCGAAGAAGACCCGACCGAAATCGAAGCCTCGAAATACGATCTCGCCTTCGTCAAGCTCGACGGCAATATCGGCTGCCTCGTCAACGGCGCCGGTCTCGCCATGGCGACGATGGACATCATCAAGCTCTACGGTGCCGAACCCGCGAACTTCCTCGATGTCGGCGGTGGTGCTTCGAAGGAAAAGGTTCAGGCGGCGTTCAAGATCATTCTGGCAGACTTGTCGGTTAAGGGGATCTTGGTCAACATTTTCGGGGGCATCATGCGCTGTGATATCATCGCCGAGGGCGTCGTCGCCGCCGCGCGCGAGATGGATATCAAAGTTCCGCTCGTTGTCCGGCTTGAGGGCACGAACGTCGATCTCGGAAAGAAAATCCTGAATGAATCCGGTCTGAAGATCATTCCGGCCGATGATCTCGCCGACGCTGCCAAGAAGATCACGGATCAGCTGAAGAGCGCGGCTTGACGGTGTCGCGCCCTTGAAACGTCGAAACCTTACGAGTTAGTCAACTGGTTCTACTTGCTGCACTGCAAAAAATGCGCAACATGTAGGCGCTGAGACGCGCCATCACGCGGGGTTGGAATGTCTATTCTTGTCGGGCAGCACACGAAAGTCATTTGCCAGGGAATTACGGGTAGCCAAGGCACCTTCCATACGAAGCAGGCCCGCGCCTACGGCACCAAGATCGTCGGCGGCGTCACGCCCGGCAAAGGTGGCGGCAAGCATCCTGATACCGAGCTGGCCGATGTCCCGCTTTTCGATAGCGTTGGCGAAGCTGTCGCCAAGACGGGCGCCACGGCAACTTCGATCTACGTTCCGCCGCCCTTCGCGGCCGATGCCATCCTCGAAGCCATCGACGCCGAATTGCCGCTGATCGTCTGCATCACCGAAGGCATTCCGGTGATGGACATGGTCCGCGTCAAGAGAGCGCTCGAAGGCTCGAAATCGCGCCTCGTCGGCCCGAACTGCCCCGGTCTCCTGACGCCCGGCCAATGCAAAATCGGCATCATGCCGGGCAACATCTTTCAGAAGGGCTCCGTCGGCATTGTATCGCGCTCCGGAACGCTCACATATGAGGCCGTGAAACAGACAACCGACGTGGGACTCGGGCAGACGACCGCCGTCGGCATCGGCGGCGATCCCGTGAAGGGCACCGAATTCATCGATGTCCTCGACATGTTCCTCTCCGACGATGAAACCAAGTCGATCATCATGATCGGCGAAATCGGCGGCTCCGCTGAGGAAGACGCCGCGGAGTTCCTGGTGCACGAGGCGAAGAAGGGACGCAAAAAGCCGATGGCCGGTTTCATCGCGGGTGTAACGGCGCCTCCCGGGCGGCGTATGGGCCATGCAGGCGCGATCATTTCCGGCGGCAAAGGCAAGGCGGAAGACAAGCTTGCTGCGATGAAAGCCGCGGGCATCGCCATTGCGCCGAGCCCCGCCGCGCTTGGACGAACTCTCGTTGAGGTCTTGCGAGCCTAGCCTCGCGAGACTGGAATAGCCGAACGGCCGGCGGCACTTCTACCGGTCATGTCCGCGTAACCGGCAGCATCACGGCGATGCTTCCGGAGTATGAAAAGGACGAATTTGATGGCACGAAATGGCCAGAACGAAGCGTTCCTTCGCACCTCGTTTTTGAGCGCCGCCAACGCGCCCTACATCGAGGATATGCAGGCCGAATACGAACGCAATCCGGGCGCCGTCAGCGACGAATGGCGACGATTTTTTGAAAGCATAAAAGAAGCGCCGTCTTCCGCCCCGGCATATTCCGGAGGCCCGGCTTGGGCTCCGCCGCTCTCGGCGCTCTTGAACGAAAACGGCACGGACCGCGATCTCGTCGGCGCTTTGACCGGTGATTACGGCGAAGGCGAACGCACCATTCGCGAGAAGATCGAACGGCGCGCGCAGGTCGCCGGTTTCGAGCTGACGCCCGCGGCTTCCCTTCGCGCCACGCAGGATTCCATCCGCGCGCTGATGTTGATCCGCGCCTATCGCGTCATCGGCCACTTGGCTGCCGATCTCGATCCGCTCGGCCTCGCGGACCGCCGCGTCCATCGCGAGCTGATGCCGGAGACCTACGGATTTACCGAAGCCGATCTCGACCGTCCGATCTTCATCGATCGCGTCATGGGCCTGGAAACGGCAACCATGCGCCAGATCGTTACGATCCTGCGCCGGACCTATTGCCGGAAAATCGGTGTGCAGTTCACTCACATCACCGATCCGACCCAAAAAGGCTGGATCCAGGAGCGCATCGAAGGCGCCGAGAAGGACATTCGGTTCACACCCGAAGGGCAGAAAGCCATCTTGCGGAAACTGATCGAGACCGAGACCTTCGAGAAGTTTTGCGATCTCAAATACACGGGCACCAAGCGCTTTGGCCTCGACGGTGCGGAATCGATCATCCCCGCACTCGAACAGATCATCAAGCGCGGCGGACATTTGGGTGTCCGTGAAATCGCGATGGGCATGGCCCACCGTGGCCGTCTAAATGTTCTCGCCAACGTGATGTCGAAGCCGCTGCGAGCCATCTTCAAAGAATTCAAAGGCGGCTCGTTCAAGCCCGACGATGTCGAAGGCTCGGGCGACGTGAAGTATCACCTCGGCGCGTCGTCCGATCGCATGTTCGACGGCAACACCGTTCACCTGTCGCTGACCGCCAACCCCTCGCATCTCGAAATTGTCGATCCGGTCGTGCTCGGAAAGGTGCGCGCAAAGCAGGATCAAGCCGGCTGTGCCAGCGGCGACCGCACGCCCGTCATGCCGCTGCTGATTCACGGCGATGCGGCATTCGCGGGCCAGGGCGTCGTCGCCGAATGCTTCGGCCTCTCGGGCCTGCGCGGCCATCGCACCGGCGGCTCCATTCATTTCATCATCAACAATCAGATCGGCTTTACGACCGCGCCGCATCACTCGCGGTCATCGCCCTATTGCTCCGACGTCGCCCTGATGATCGAAGCGCCGATCTTCCACGTCAACGGCGACAGCCCCGAAGCCGTCGTCCACGTCGCCAAGATTGCGACCGAGTTCCGTCAGCGCTTCCAGAAGCCCGTCGTGATCGACATGTTCTGCTACCGCCGTCACGGTCACAACGAGACGGACGAGCCGATGTTCACGCAGCCGGCGATGTACAAGCGCATCAAATCGCATCCGACGGTCGTCGACATCTATTCGAAGGAACTCCTGGAGGACGGCGTGATGACGCCCGCCGAGTTCTCCGAAATGAAGGCGACGGTGCGCGCCAACCTCGACAAGGAATTCAGTTTTTCCGACGGCTACAAGCCCAACAAGGCCGACTGGCTTGACGGACGCTGGTCCGGCATCACGCGCCCCGACAGCGATGATTGGCGCGGCAACACGGGCATCCCGATCGATACCCTGAAAGATATTGGGCATCGCATCACCACGATCCCGAACGACTTCCACATCCACAAGACGGTCGGCAAGCTGATCGAGCGCCGCCGCGAAATGATCGACACGGGCCAGGGCATCGACTGGGCCATGGCCGAACACCTCGCATTCGCGTCCCTTCTGATGGAAGGTTTCCGCGTCCGGCTCTCCGGCCAGGATTGCGAGCGCGGAACTTTCTCGCAGCGCCACGCCGTCTTCATCGACCAGGAAAGCGAACGCCGGTTTGCACCGCTGAAGCATCTGTCGCCCAACCAGGCCCGCTTCGAGATCGTCAACTCGATGCTGTCGGAAGAAGCGGTCCTCGGCTTCGAATACGGCTATTCCCTCGCCGAGCCCAACGCACTGACGCTTTGGGAAGCGCAATTCGGCGACTTCGCGAACGGTGCGCAGGTCATTTTCGATCAGTTCCTGTCATCCGGCGAGCGCAAATGGCTCCGCATGTCGGGATTGGTCTGCCTGCTACCGCATGGCTACGAAGGCCAGGGACCCGAACATTCCTCAGCGCGCCTCGAGCGCTATCTCCAGCTGTCGGCCGAAGACAATTGGCAGGTCGCGAACTGCACGACGCCCGCGAACTATTTTCATATTCTGCGCCGGCAATTGCATCGCAACTTCCGCAAGCCCTTGATCCTGATGACGCCGAAGTCGCTGCTTCGCCACAAGCGCGTCGTTTCAAAACTCGAGGATTTTGGCCCGAACGCCAGTTTCCATCGCCTGCTCTGGGATGACGCCGAGCGCGGAACGTCCACGATCAAGCTCAGGCCCGACAACGAGATCAAGCGCGTCGTCATCTGCACCGGCAAGGTCTACTACGACCTTCTCGATGCGCGCGATGCGCAAGGCCGCGACGATGTCTATATCCTTCGCGTCGAACAGCTCTATCCGTTTGCCGCCCGTGCTTTCATTCAAGAGCTCGGCCGCTTCAAGTTCGCCGAGATCGTCTGGTGCCAGGAAGAGCCCAAAAATATGGGCGCCTGGTACTTCATGGATGCGAATATCGAGTGGGTTCTGAACCACCTCGGTTATATTCATCGCCGTCCGCGGTATGCGGGACGCCCCGCCTCCGCATCGACGGCAACAGGCTTGCTATCGCAGCATATCAAGGAGCAGACCGCGCTCGTCGCCGACGCGCTCGGAACATAGGAAGGTTGAGAGGCTCAGATGTCGATCGAGATTCGCGTCCCCGCGCTCGGAGAAAGCGTAACGGAAGCGACCGTGGGCAAATGGTTTAAGAAGGCGGGCGATGCCGTCAATGCGGACGAGCTCCTTGTCGAGCTTGAGACCGATAAAGTGACGGTCGAAGTTCCCGCGCCGTCGGCGGGCGTCCTCGGCGAAATCCTTGTTCAATCCGGCTCGACCGTCGCCGTCGGATCATTGCTCGCAGCCTTGCGGGATGGCGGCGGTAAGGCGGATAAGCCGGCGAAAGCCGAAGCGAAAACGCCGTCCCCCTCGCCCACCCCCGAACGTGCGCCAGCCGCTGCAAGTGCACCGCCGCCACCGCCTCCGGCAGCCCAGAAGGCAATGACCGAAGCGGGTCTCGAAGCGTCAGAAATTCAAGGCTCAGGAAGGCGCGGCCAAATCCTGAAGGAAGACGTCGTCAACGTCGTGGCCTCTGCGCCGCGGCCTGCCGTAGCGCCGCCGGTGCACGAGATTGCGAGTGCCGCGCCCGCGACGAACGTCGTCGCCATTCCAACGGCGCCATCACTGAAGGCTGTACCCCCGCAGGAAACGCGCCTTCCCTCGACCAGTATTGACGCAACTCGCGAAGAACGCGTCAAGATGACGAGGCTGCGCCAGACGATTGCGCGCCGTCTCAAGGATGCACAAAACACGGCGGCGATGCTGACGACGTTCAACGACGTCGACATGAGCGCCGTAATGGCGCTGCGCGCGCAGTACAAAGACATCTTCGAGAAGCGCCACGGCGTGAAGCTCGGCTTCATGGGACTGTTCGTCAAAGCCTGCATTCAGGCATTGCGCGACGTGCCGGCGGTCAACGCCGAGATCGACGGCGATGATCTGATCTACAAGAACTACTATCACATTGGCGTTGCCGTCGGCACCGAGAAGGGCCTCGTCGTTCCCGTCGTGCGCGACGCCGATCGCCTGAGCCTCGCCGAGATCGAGCAGCGCATCAACGAGTTCGGCCGCCGCGCGCGCGATGGCAAACTGTCGATCGAAGACATGCAAGGCGGCACCTTCACGATCTCGAACGGTGGTGTTTATGGATCGCTTATGTCCACGCCGATTTTGAACGCCCCGCAATCGGGCATTCTCGGCATGCATCGCATCGAGGAACGTCCCGTCGTCCGCGCCGGTCAGGTCGTCATCCGCCCGATGATGTACCTGGCGCTCTCCTACGATCACCGCATCGTCGATGGCAAAGAGGCCGTCACCTTCCTCGTTCGCGTCAAGGAATGCCTCGAGGATCCGCAGCGCTTCATCCTGGAATTGTAGTCCAAAGGCGAAATGATGCGTCGAAGCGCAGCCGTGAAGGTCGTCATCGCACTCTGGGGCATGACGGCCCTTCAAACCTCGGGGTTCGCCGAACCACTCGCCGCAAAAAATCCCATCGACGCGGTGCTTTCCCGTTCGCTCGTGGAACGCGGCGCAATGATCGCCTGCGCCGCTCTCGACGATGACGCTGATACGATAAAATTCCTCAAAATTAGTTGGGAACGCGACATCGCCGCCGTCAAAGAGGATCTTCTGAAGGCGGGTTTCGATGACAGCGCCATCCATACGCTGGTCGATCACCTGGATATCGAGAAAGCCACGCCAAGATTTGCTGACCGCCCCGCGTTGACCGCCTATTGTTCGACCCTGGGCGATTGGAAGCTGCGATGGCAGATGTTCATGGTTTCAATGCCCCAATTCGAACTGCGTCGCGTTCTCGATAAATAGATTAGCGGTAAAGGTTCCAACCCGACGAGACCCAATTTATGTCCTACGATCTCATCGTCATCGGCACAGGCCCTGGAGGCTACGTCTGCGCAATCCGCGCCGCGCAGCTCGGCATGAAGGTCGCCGTCGTCGAAAAGCGTTCGACCTTCGGCGGCACCTGTTTGAACGTCGGCTGCATTCCGTCGAAGGCGCTGCTTCATTCCTCACATTCCTTTGACGAGGCGAAGCACGGCTTCGCAGCCATGGGCATCGCTACTGATCCGAAGCTCGACCTCGACAAGATGCAGGCCTTCAAACGTGAAGGCGTCAAAGGTAACGTCGATGGCGTCGCCTATCTGCTGAAGAAGAACAAGATCGACAGCGTCTTCGGCACCGGCCGCATCGTAAAATCGGGCCAGGTCGCCGTAACGTCCCCAAGCGGTGAGACGCAGACGCTTGAGACGAAATGGATCGTCATCGCCACCGGCTCCGATGTGACACGCCTTCCCGGCATCGAGATTGATGAAAAGCGCGTCGTCTCATCGACGGGTGCACTCGATTTCACGACGGTTCCGAAAAAGCTGCTCGTCGTCGGCGCCGGCGTCATCGGGCTCGAACTCGGATCGGTATGGCGGCGGCTCGGCTCTGAAGTTTTTGTCGTCGAATATTTGAACCGTATCCTGCCCGGCATGGATGCAGAAATTGGCCGCTCATTCCAGCGCATCCTCGAAAAGCAGGGGATCGCCTTCCGTCTTTCGAGCAAGGTTTCAGCCGTCGAAACGTCGGACGCGGGTGTGATCGCCAAAGTCGAACCGGCCGAAGGCGGCGCTGCCGAATCCATCGAAGCCGACGCGGTTCTCGTTGCCGTTGGTCGCGTGCCCTTCACCGAAGGACTGGGCCTCGCCGAAGCTGGCATCGCGCTCGACCCGAAGAAGCGCGTACTCGTCGATGGGCATTATCAAACGAACGTAACGGGCGTCTTCGCCATCGGCGACGTCATCGCCGGTCCGATGCTCGCCCACAAGGCGGAAGACGAAGGCATCGCCGTCGCAGAGATCATCGCCGGTCAGGCCGGCCACGTGAATTACGACGTGATCCCGAACGTCATCTACACCAGCCCCGAGGTCGCGAGCGTCGGCAAGACGGAAGAAGAATTGAAGGCCGCCGGGATTGCCTACAACATCGGCAAGTTTCCGTTCACCGCGAACGGCCGCGCCAAAGCCATCCGCATGACCGACGGCTTCGTCAAAATCCTCGCTGATGCAAAGACAGATCGCGTCCTCGGCGTGCACATCATCGGCGCCAATGCCGGCGAGCTGATAGCGGAAGCTTGCGTTCTGATGGAATTCAGCGGCTCGGCGGAAGATCTGGCGCGCACCTGCCACGCGCATCCGACATTCTCAGAAGCCGTCAAGGAAGCGGCCCTCGCCGTCGCCAAACGCGCTATCCACTTCTGACGCGCTACTCGACCGGCGTCACCGTGTAGCCGGACTCGCGAAGCAAGGCGACGAGGCCTCCTGGCCCCGGCAGATGCAGCGCGCCGATTGCGACGAAGGCATTCCCCTTCTCGAGAAGCGGCAAGGCGGCATCACGCATTTTGCCGTTTCGATCGACTAATAGCGCCTTCTTGAATCCATCGAACGTTGACGGGGGTGCTCCGCTCTCGGCGGCAAGCACCAGCTGAAATGGCATCGCTGCCCCGATCTGGCGCTTCGCATACATCTGCACCATCGTTTCCATCATGTCATCGGCGCGGTCGACGTAATCGAGCTCGACTTTCAAGATCGCGAGCTGCTGATCGTCGGGAATGGACGCCAGCGCCCCGAGCTGACTTTCGATCGTCTCGAGGCCCGTAATGGTTATGCCGTGTTTTTGCGCTTCGGCCGCGACGCGCAGATCGAGCACGGCTTTGCCGGAAGCGACTTGCTTGCGTTCGCAGTCGGACGTCGCAAGCAGCATGCTGACGAGCCATGGCTTCATCAGCGCCGCGAACTCGCCCGGCATCCCGGATTTGACGACAATCCGCTCAACCTTTTTATAGTCGTCGTCCGAGAGCATGCTCTTCAGCGATTGCCCGTCCGTATAGACGATGAGCTTTGCCGCGTTCGCCATCGCAGCCGCCATGGCCTCGGGCGATAGATCGGCGACTTCGAGCGCCACCGACCTCGCATGCGCAATGGCATCGATTGCAGCAGGCGGAAGTTCGGCGATGCGAGGATCGCTGAGATGCATCGTTCCGAATAAGTAAGAAGTTCCCGCCCCCGGCTTTTCGACCTTCCACAGCATCGCTTCGGTGTTGGAGAGCGCTTTGCTCTCGGCCATCACCTTCGCGTAAATGTCGGGCTTTTTGGCCTGCATCTCGGCCAGCATATCCGTACCCTGACAATGGGCGTCATCGGCCAGGGCCGGACCACCGACGAATCCGCCGGCGATAAAAATCAGCGCGCAAATCGCGCGGCGGATGTGTTGGAGCGTTTGGTTGAAGGACGGCATGGAAATACTCTTGAACAAGCGTCAGGGGCCTTACCGGCGCGCCGCTCTCGGATGAGCCTGGTCATAAACTGTCAGTAAACGTGCCCGGTCGACTTCTGTATAGACTTGCGTCGTCGAGAGCGAGGCATGGCCCAAAAGCTCCTGAATTTGGCGTAAATCCGCACCCGCCGAGAGTAGGTGTGTTGCAAACGAATGGCGAAGCGCATGCGGCGTTGCCGTATCCGGCAGTTGCAGTTCGAGACGCAACTTTTCCATCGCGAGCTGGATCAGCCTTGGTGACAACGGGCCGCCGCGCGCCCCACGAAAAAGCGGCATCTCAGGTTCCAGAGGATATGGGCAGAGCCGCATATATTTCGAGATCGCGTCGGAAACGACGGCGAGCGCTGGGACGAGGCGCTCTTTCCCGCCTTTGCCCGTCACGTGCATGATATCGCGCCCGTCGATCGGAGCCGTGCGCGGCGTCAGGCTCAACGCTTCGCTGATGCGCAATCCCGACCCGTAGAGCAGCATCATGACGGCGGTGTCGCGCGCCGTGATCCATTCTTCGCTATCACCTCCGCTCCGCTCGATGAGCGAGGCCGCGCCTTGAACGGTCAACGGTTTCGGAATCGAATGCGGGATCTTCGGCGCAGCGACCTGCAGGATCGCGCGATTTTTTAACGTTTCCTCACGTTCGAGCCATCTGAACAATGTGCGCAGAGCCGATAGCGTCCGCGCCAGAGACCGCGACGTCACGCCGGCCTTTCGCCGCCCGGCGAGAAAAACGCGGATGGTCTTCGCATCCAGCCTTTCGAGATCACCAAGGCAAGGCGGATGACCGAGGTGCTTCTTGAGGAACGCGAGGAACTGCCGCGCATCGCGCTCGTAGGCCTCGCGCGTCGCCGCGCTTTGTCCGCGCTCTACGACCAGGTGATCGAGCCACGCCTCGACGACACCCTTCAGTTCGCCGCTGAGCGGCAGCTCGGCATCTCCGGCCAAAACTTCGTCGAGCGATTGCGCCAAAATTTGCCCCCACGTCGCCGTCGAGCGTCGCTTCTAACCGTCGGCCGCGTTGGTTAATCAAAAGTTAACGCCGACGCGAACTAAAGCAACTTGCCGGGGTTGAGGATCCCCTTGGGATCGAGTGCCAGCTTGATCGCGCGCATCACGTCGATCTCGACGGCGGACTTATACCGCACGAGCGCATCGCGCTTCATTTGCCCGATGCCGTGCTCGGCCGAGATCGACCCGTCGAGTTGCGCAACGAGATCGAAGATGGCGTTGGCCATCGTATCCCAGAGGGCCAGATACTGCGTGCGATCCATCCGCTCGGGCTGACTGACGTTATAATGCAGGTTGCCGTCACCGAAATGTCCGAACGGCACCGGCCGCGCGCCCGGACACACGCCTTCGACGACTGCCGCCGCGCGCTCGAGAAACTCAGGGATTCGCGCGACAGGCACCGAGATGTCGTGCTTGATGCTGCCGCCCGCACCCTTCTGAGCTTCCGAAAAGGCGTCGCGCAATTGCCAGAAGTTCTCCGCCTGCCGGAGCGACCGCGCAATGGTGGCATCGGAGATGAGACCCTTCGCATGCGCGCTCGCCAGGAAAGGCTCGATGGTGTTCGGGATGCGCGCGCCCGACCCGCAGTGCGAAAGTTCGATAAGCGCGTACCACGGATAAGCATCCGTGAACGGGTCGCGAAGACCCGGAACGTAGCTCAGCGCGAACTCCTGTGCGCGATGCGCCCAGAATTCGAATGCGGTCAACGCTCCGCCCGCCTCCGCTTCGGCCATGCGAAACAGCCTCAGTGCATGCTTCGGCGATTGCAGCGCGACGATTGCGGTCTCGCGTTCCGCCGGTGTCGGGAAAAGCTTTACGCAGGCGGCCGTGATAACGCCGAGCGTGCCTTCCGAGCCGATCAGCAGATCTCTGAGATCGTAGCCTGTGTTGTCCTTCTTGAGACGCCGCAAGCCATTCCAAACACGGCCATCGGCAAATACGGCCTCGAGTCCGAGCGTCAGGCTGCGGGCATTCCCATAGGCCAGAACGGCGGTGCCGCCTGCGTTCGTCGCCAGCACGCCGCCGACTTGCGCGCTGCCTTCTGACGCCAGGCTCAACGGAAATATGCGGGCCGCTGCAATGGCCGCCTGCTGAGCGGCATGCAGCGTCACGCCCGCTTCGACAATCATCGTTCCACCAGCCGCGTCGACGTCACGAACAGCCTTGAGACGGCCGAGCGACAGCACGACTTCGTTGCCGGCGAGCGAAGGGATCTGCCCGCCGACAAGCCCCGTATTGCCACCCTGCGGAACGATTGCAACGTCTTCCGCATTGGCGAGCGCCAGGATGCGCGAGACTTCATCCGTTGAGCCGGGCCGCAGCACGACCGGCGTCTTGCCCGTGTAGCGGTCTCGCCATTCAGTGAGATACCCGGCTTGATCGTCAGCGCGCGTCAAGGCATGTGCGTCGCCGACGATGTGTGCGAAACGCTCGATCAGATCGTTCGATAAGGTCCGTGTTCGCACTTTGCCGTGCCTGCCTCACACGATCTTTTGTCCGGTCTTCTTCCAGTCGTTGACGAAGGTGACGAGCCCGGCATCGGTTAGCGGATGCTTGACGAGCGCCTTCAGAATGGCCGGCGGAATAGTCGCCACATCGGCGCCGATCATGGCTGCCTCTTTGACGTGGTTCACGGTGCGGATCGATGCAGCGAGAATGTCCGTCGAGAGATCGGGATAGTTGTCGTAGATCGCCCGGATCTCGCGAATGACGTCCATGCCATTGAGGCCGATGTCGTCGAGGCGCCCGATGAACGGCGAAACGAACGTTGCTCCGGCCTTCGCCGCGAGCAGTGCCTGGTTCGCCGAAAAGCACAGCGTCACGTTCACCATCGTCCCGTCGCCGGTCAGCGCTTTGCAGGCTTTGAGGCCATCGAGCGTCAACGGCACTTTGATAGTGACGTTCTTCGCGATCTTACGCAGCACCTCCGCTTCCTGCATCATGCCGGCGTAGTCGGTCGCTGCGACCTCGGCCGATACGGGCCCCGGAACCACGGCGCAAATCTCTTTGACGATTTCCTTGAAGTCGCGGCCGGCCTTCGCAACAAGAGACGGGTTCGTCGTAACACCGTCCAGCAAGCCCGTCGCCGCCAACTCTTTGATCTCGGTCACGTCGGCGGTATCGACGAAGAATTTCATTTCTTTCTCCTCACCTCGTCCTTAAGTCTTGGCCCTGCCTTTGGTGCGCCGCAACTTCCCGGCAAACCTAGCACGACCGATTCTTGGAGGAAGCTTCTAGTCCGTTGAACGCCCCTTTGGATAGCCTGCTTCAAATCCTGGATAACAACGCCGCTGCGGCCTCTCGCAGCGTCCCCGTGCTGATGCCCGTGGCGCTCGATCAGACCTATGACTATCTGGTGCCGGAGGGGATGGACGCCGAGCCGGGCGCCTTCGTGCTCGTGCCCTTCGGGCCGCAAACCCGCATCGGAATTGTTTGGGATACGCCGCGCGGCGAGGGCAAACCCGTTGATCCCAAGAAGCTTAAGGCTCTGACGAGCCGCATTGACGCACCTTGTCTGCCGGAAATTTCGATGCGCTTCGCCGAATGGGTCGCGCGCTACACTTTGGCGCCCCTCGGCATGGTCGCGCGCATGATGATGAGCGCCGACGCCGCGTTCGAGCCGCCGAAGCATCGGTTCGGCGTGTGCATCGTCGAAGGCGCGACTCCCCCGCCGAAGATGACCCCGGCCCGAACCCGTGTCATGGAAATCGCCGCCGACGGCCTCGTGCGCTCGAAATCGGATCTCGCCAATCTTGCCGGCTGCTCGACGGGCGTGATCGATGGCCTCGCCGCCGCAGGTCAGCTGGTCGAAGTGGCGATCCCCGAACGCGTCTTTCCACGGCCGCACGCCCATCACGGCGTGACAGACTTTACTGCCGATCAGACGCGTGCCGTCGAAAGCCTGAGAAGCGCCGTCGATGCCGGCAATTTCTCCGTCACCTTGCTCGACGGCGTCACCGGCTCCGGCAAAACTGAAGTCTATTTCGAAGCTGTGGCGCGCGCGCTTACAGCCGGCCGCCAGACCCTCATCCTGCTGCCCGAAATTGCCCTGACGAGCCAGTTCCTCGACCGCTTCGCCCGCCGCTTCGGGGCGCCACCCGTCGAATGGCATTCGGCCCTCAGTCCTGCCGAGCGCGGCCGCATCTGGAAAGGCGTCGCGCGCGGAGACGTCCGCTGCGTCGTCGGCGCACGCTCGGCACTGTTCCTGCCGTTCTCTGATCTGGGCCTGATTGTCGTCGACGAAGAGCACGACCAGGGCTTCAAGCAGGATGATCGCGTGCACTACCAGGGACGCGACATGGCCGTCGTGCGCGGCAACCTCGGAAAATTCCCCGTCATCCTCGCATCCGCGACGCCGTCGATCGAAAGCCACGTGAACGCGCTCATCGGACGGTATCGCCATGCCATCCTGCCGGGACGCTTTTCGGGTGTCGAAATGCCAGGCGTCTCGGCGATCGATCTCCGTTCGGAAAAACTCGCACCTGGCAAATGGTTGGCCGAGCGGCTCGTCGCGTCGATGACCGAGACGATGGAAAAGGGCCAGCAAACCTTGCTGTTCTTGAACCGGCGCGGCTACGCACCGTTGACGCTGTGCCGGTCTTGTGGACATCGCCTCGAATGCCCGCAATGTACGGCGTGGCTCGTCGAGCATCGCTTCAAGAAGAAGCTGACATGCCATCACTGCGGTTTCTCGCTGTCGCTTCCCGAGAAATGCCCGAAGTGCGCCGCGCCGGGTTCTCTCGTCGCCTGCGGTCCGGGTGTCGAGCGCGTGCAGGAAGAGGTCGCTGAACGCTTCCCTGACGCGCGCGTCGCGCTGCTCTCGTCCGATCTCATTCCGGGATTGCCCGAAATGCGCGAGATGATCCGCGGCATCGAAGCCCGCGAATTCGACATCATCATCGGCACGCAGATTGTCGCCAAGGGACACAACTTCCCGGGCCTCGCACTCGTCGGCGTCGTCGATGGCGATTTGGGACTGGCCCACGGTGCCGATCCGCGCTCCGCCGAACGCACGTTCCAGCTCTTGCATCAGGTGACGGGCCGCGCTGGGCGAACGAGCTTCGTTGGCCGCGGCTTCGTGCAAACCTATTCTCCGGAGCATCCCGTGATGGCGGCAATCGTCGCCGGCGACCGCAACGCGTTCCTGAATTATGAGGTCAAAACACGCCAGGCCGGTCTCCTGCCGCCCTATGGCCGACTGGCGGCGATCGTCATCTCGGCGCGTGACAAACCTCTGACCGAACAGGTCGCCCGCGAGATCGCGCGGCGAGCACCCCCGAGCGACGTCATTTCGGTCCTCGGCCCGTCCGAAGCCCCCATCGCCGTCGTCCGCGGCCGCCACCGCTGGCGTCTGCTCGTGAAAGCCCCGCGCGACGCCGATCTGCAAAGCTATTTGCGGGCATGGGCTGGAATGATTCCAAAACTCAAGTCCGACGTCCGGATCACCGTCGATATCGACCCCTATAATTTCCTATGATTTGAGTTCGTCTAATTCGAGGGTTTCTGCGGCATGTTTGCCATAAGCCGCGAACCACTTATGCGAACGGCCCGCCCGTCATTCCGCCCGCTCCGCAAATCGTCTAAACGACGATGAGGGCACGGCCTCAGCCGAGCCTGATGAACCTTTAAGCCTGCCACGAAAGCACTTTATGTCACTTCGCATTGCCGTCCAGATGGACCCGATCGATCGCATCGACATTAGTGGCGATTCGACGTTCGCCATCCTCCTCGAAGCGCAGAAGCGCGGACATGACATTTTCTACTATACGCCGTTCGATCTCGCCTTGCGCGGCAACGAGGTGCTGGCGCGCGGTCAGACGCTGAAGGTCGAAGACAAGCGCGGCGCGCACTACGCGCTCTCGAATCCGCGCACCGAAAATCTGGGCGACCTCGACGTCGTGCTGCTGCGGCAGGACCCGCCGTTCGACATGGCCTACATCACGACCACGCATCTGCTCGAACGCATCCATCCGAAAACGCTCGTCGTCAACGATCCCACGAGCGTGCGCAACGCGCCGGAAAAGCTGTTCGTCCTCGATTTCCTCGATTTGATGCCGCCGACGCTCGTTACGCGTTCGCTTGCCGATGTGCAGGAGTTCCGCGCCGAATACAAGGACATCATCGTCAAGCCGCTCTATGGCAACGGCGGCGCCGCCGTCTTCCGTATCAGGCCCGAGGACGGCAACCTCGGCTCCCTCGTCGAGCTCTTTCAAACGGTGTTCCGCGAGCCCTTCATGGTGCAGGAGTTCCGTCCCGAAGTGAAGGAAGGCGACAAGCGCATCATCCTCGTCGACGGCGAGATCGCAGGCGCAATCAACCGTGTGCCGCAAGCCGGAGAAACGCGTTCGAACCTCCACGTCGGCGGCACCGCCACGAAGGTCGAACTGACCGATCGCGATCGTGAGATCTGCGCGCGTCTCAAACCTGAATTGAAGCGCCGCGGCCTGATCTTTACGGGCATTGACGTCATCGGTCCCTACATCACCGAGATCAACGTCACGTCTCCGACGGGCATCCGCCAGGTGAAGAACTTCGGCGGCAACGACATCGCCGCGATGATCTGGGACGTTATCGAAGACAAGAGAAAGCTTGGTTCATGAGTGCACGCGTCGAGATCAAGAGAACGAAAGGCACTTTTACGATGAGATTGATCGCGATCGCGAGCTCGCTGGCAGCACTCTTGTTCGTTGCCCTCGCGTTCCCATTGCATGAGGCTCAGGCCGTCACGGCCTCGCCGTTCGCGCCGCTGATCGGCCGTTGGTCGGGCATCGGCATGATCGGCTACAAGGCGAGCCTGCCCGAAAAAATCAAATGCCGCGCGACGTACCTTTTGACCGACACCGAAGACGAGCTGAAGCAAACGATCCGCTGTGCGACCGCGGGCGGCGCCGTTGAGATCGTCAGCAACGTCAAGGAAACCGCCGGCAAGCTGACGGGCCACTGGAAAGAAACGATCCACAATTTCGAGGGCGATCTGACCGGCGACGTCACGCCGAAAGGCTTTCACGTCGTCATCCAAGGGAGCGACGTCGCCGCCAACATGGACATCGTCGTCAACAACGACAAACAGGCGGTCGAAATTCAGTTCACGAACTCATCCCTGATCGGCATGACGCTGGTCATGACGAAGGGTTAGGCCGAACGCTGTTCGTTTTCGGCACTTGACGTCTGTGTTTGCCAAACTTGGAATCGGTGTATGGGAGCCTTAGAGGCAAGCAACTTCTAAGCGGCGCCAGGACCTTTTCGCATGACGGGGCGATTACGTGGCGTTAGGGCGAAAATTGAGCGGGCCGACGAATGCGTCCAGAATCTCAACAATGAGATCAGAGCCTTCGTTGGCGCGGACCCTAGGCCCTACCTCATCGTCAAAGAATTCGAAAACGACGCACGAGATTACGTTTTCAAAGTGCGAAGGGCCCGCGCGATTCCAGATCGCTTCGCGGTTCTTGCGGGCGAGATTATCCATCACCTCAGATCTAGCCTCGATCATCTTTTCTGTGCGCTTGTCGAGAGGGCTGGCAAGAAAGTTCAGAGAGGGCACGCATTCCCCATTTGTGCCTCGAAGAAAGAATTCCGAAAAGCTTGTGAGAAGGGAGCGATAAAGGACATTGCTGCCAGCGCCGCTGAAATCGTCACTAGGGTACAGCCATGCAATGCTTCGACGACTCCGCGTGACACCATTCTTTCTGCCGTAAGAGAAATGAACAACGTAGATAAACACCATCTCCTACTCGTCACTGCGGCAACAGCAATGCTGGGAGATACCGTTACCATCGGCGATCATTCCAGCGTCCCGATGCTGGACGTCCACGGCAACCCCCCTCGGATCATTGGGATGGGTCCGCCTGAAACAATCGAGGTCACTGAAAACTACAAAGAATTCTGGCGCATCAATCTCGCCACGCCCACGCCTCAGTTTGAGGCAAATGCCGATATCTCCATCGCAGTAGCTTTCAGCGAGTGCGGGCTTGCGAAGCATATCGATCTCACGAAGGTGCTGCCGGCGATGGTAGCGGGGATTACCCACACCATAAACGAGTTCAGGGGCGAGTTTGACGCCGACGACTAGTACTTCATCGCGCAGGAGCGCACCTCGCGGTACGTCACGAGGTGATGATCAAACCAAACCCAAAGACACGCGAACCCGGCACCGGAAGTTCATCGACACTGCGTGAGCACGGTGTCCCCGTCGTTCCCCATTCGTTCTTGACTTTGTCTCACCGTGCTGATTAGCTCCCTCCAGGGGGCAAAATGTACGGTCAAATCTCCACGCTCGCGTTCATTGGCATCGAGGCACGGCCCGTTGAAGTGCAGGTTCGGGTGACACCCGGCGCCGCCGCCTTTGCCATCGTCGGCTTGCCCGACAAGGCGGTCGCGGAAAGCCGCGAGCGCGTCCGCAATGCTCTTCACGCGGTGGGCCTCGGCCTGCCCTACAAGCACATCACCGTCAATCTCGCGCCCGCCGACTTGCCGAAGGAAGGCAGCCACTTCGATCTGGCGATCGTGCTCGCCATGATGTGTGCGATGGAGGCGATCGCGCCCGATGCCATCGCGGGCTATGCCGCCATCGGCGAGCTGGCGCTCGATGGGTCCATCCGCGCCGTGCCGGGCACGCTCCCCGCCGCAATCGGCGCCAACGCCATCGGCAAGGGCCTCATCTGCCCCGCAGCTTCAGGACCGGAAGCCGCCTGGGCGAGTGAGGACATCGCGATCCTGGCCGCGCCGCATCTCTTGTCGCTGGTCAATCACTTCAAGGGCACGCAGACGCTGTCGCGGCCCGAGCCGAACGTGCTTCCGACGCAGAGCTACGCCGCCGACCTCCGAGATATTAAGGGCCAGGAAACGGCCAAACGCGCCTTGGAAATTGCGGCGGCCGGCAACCACAACCTCTTGATGATTGGCCCACCGGGTTCTGGCAAATCGATGCTGGCCTCGCGCCTCCCATCGATATTGCCGCCGCTGCAACCCGAAGAGATCCTCGAAGTCTCGATGGTGCACTCGCTCGCAGGAGAGCTGATGGGCGGCAAGCTCACCGTCGAACGGCCGTTCCGCGCGCCGCATCATTCGGCCAGCATGGCGTCACTCGTCGGCGGCGGTTCGCGTCCGCGCCCCGGTGAGGTTTCTCTCGCCCACCACGGCGTTCTCTTCCTTGATGAGCTGCCCGAATTTCAGCCGAACGTGCTCGATGCTCTGCGCCAGCCGTTGGAAGCGGGAGAAACGGTCATCGCCCGCGCCAACCATCGGATTTCCTATCCATCTCGCATTCAGCTGATCGCGGCGATGAACCCCTGCAAATGCGGAGGCAGCAATCCCGGCGAGCCCTGCCGTCGTGGACCGCGCTGCGCCGGCGATTATCAGGCGCGCGTATCCGGCCCCCTGCTTGATCGCATCGATTTGCAGATCGAGGTTCCGGCGATTTCGGCAGCCGATCTTGTCCTGCCGTCGCCGTCGGAAGGAAGCGCCGAAGTCCGCTCGCGCGTCGCTGCCGCGCGCGAGCGCCAACGCGCACGGTTTGCAACGCTGGGTGCAAGGGGTGTCCGCACGAACGCCGATTGCTCGGCGGCGCTGCTCGAACAGACCGCGATGCCCGATGAAGCAGGTGTCACGTTGTTGCGGAACGCCGCTGAGACGCTTGGATTATCGGCGCGAGGCTTCCACCGCACGCTAAAAGTCGCGCGAACAATCGCCGACCTGGAGCGTTGTGACACCGTCTCTCGCGCTCATATCGCGGAGGCACTGAGTTATCGGGGGGAGACATTGCGGCAGGTAAGAGCGGCGTGAAGTACGTGGAATGGTGAAGCGTAAGGATTTCCGAAAATCTTCGACCATTCACGCCGCGGAGTATGATGGCGCGCACAAGACGCTGCATATCACTTTCGCAGATGGCAGCTGCTTCACCTATTTTGAAGTGCCGGGTCGCGAATACGAGGGCTTGGTTAAAGCAGCGTCTGTCGCCGAGTACTTCAAGAAGCGCATCCGCGACAAGTATATGTGCGAGGAGCGCATTGTGCGGCGCTCACCGCGCGCAAAGAAAAACGCCGGAACTCGAAAGTCCCGGCGCACACTTCACTGAATAGCGTTTTCGCGCGCTCAACCAAACGCCGATTTCACGCCTGCTTGCATCGCGGCAGCCTGAGCCGTATTCCGCAAGAGACATGCAATCGTCATCGGCCCGACTCCGCCCGGAACCGGCGTGATCGCACCGGCCACCTTCGCGCATTCTTCGTACGCGACATCGCCGACGATCTTCGTCTTGCCGCTCTCCGACGGAACGCGATTGATGCCGACGTCGATGATCGTCGCGCCGGGCTTGATCCAGCTGCCCTTGACCATCTCCGGAATGCCGACGGCAGCGATGACGAGGTCCGCGCCACGGACGACGTCTTCAATGTTCTTCGTGCGCGAATGCGCGATCGTGACCGTGCAGTTTTCCCTGAGCAGCAGCGCGGCCACCGGCTTGCCGACAATGTTCGACCGGCCGATGACGACGGCATTGAGGCCCGAAAGGTTCGGCAGCACGCTCTTCGCAAGGATAACCGATCCCGTCGGCGTGCACGGCACGAGTGCCCGCTCGCCAACCCAAAGCCGGCCGACGTTCACCGGATGAAAGCCGTCGACGTCCTTGTCGGGGCTGATGAGGTTCAGAACCTTCTCGGCGTTGATGTGCTTCGGCAGCGGCAGCTGCACGAGAATACCGTGACAGGCCGGATCGTTGTTGAGCTTCTCGACGAGGGCCAGCACGTCGGCTTCCGGCGTCTCGGCCGGAAGGCGGTGCTCCCACGAGTTCATGCCGACCTCGACGGTCTGCTTCGCCTTGTTCGCGACATAGACCTTGCTGGCCGGATCTTCGCCGACGAGCACGACGGCTAGTCCGGGCTTCAGGCCATGTTCTTTCTGAAGCCGCGCAACCTCCGCTGCAACTTCAGCGCGGACCTTCGCCGCGGTCTCTTTCCCATCGATGATTTGCGCCACGGACATTCCCGTCTTTCCTCCTCGTTCGCTTATTTTCTCAACTCGTCGGTTCGTTCCTGCAGCCGCCGCTCGAGCGCATCCGGGTCACCCGAAATCCGCAAGAATTTGAGCCGCGACTTGCCCCCGGATGCCAGCGAAACCGAGCTTTTCGCCACGCCGAGCCAACGGGCGACCAGCTCTTCGAGCGCCCTGTTGGCGGCTCCATCCTCGGGAAGTGCGCGGACACGCGCCTGGAAGGCCGGACCGTCGGGGGTTTCAACGACCCCGTCAATCGCCTCTTTGGAAGATTTCGGGGTCAGACGAAAGTGCGCAATGACGCACGCGCTCCCATGCCGCCAAGCCTTGCGGGCCGGCGGCTGGGACGCTGAGCGCCCGCTCACACGACGGCCTTGGCGATATTCGGCAGGATGACGGTCTGGATGAAATAGCAGAGCAGCAGCAGGATAACGGGCGAGATATCGAGCCCGCCCATGTTCGGAAGCGCGTTCCGGATGGGCTTGAGCAACGGTTCCGTGACCGCGTTAAGCCCCTGCCAGATCGAGCGAACCATCGGATTGTAGGCGTTGATGACCCCGAAGGCCATGAGCCAGCTGACGATCACTACGGCGATGACGACGTATGTATAGAGTGTGATGAGATAGCTGATAAAACCTAGAAGCTCGAGCATGCGCCGTCCCGCAGTTGCGTACCGTAGCGCCATGTAGCCCCGGTGCCCTATGCGCCGCAAGTAGCGATAAGGCTGCAGCGCCGCACCGGGCGGGAGAGAGGCCAAAACCGAGGAATTCGCCGCCCTTCTTCGGCCCATGCCCGGCCGTCCGCGGCCTTTGCAACCCCTGTTTTGCTCGACCCGCTTTCTTGACAACGAAGGGGCCCAAATCCTAAATCCCCGGTCATTGGGGCCGTAGCTCAGATGGGAGAGCGCTGCAATCGCACTGCAGAGGTCAGGGGTTCGATTCCCCTCGGCTCCACCAGCTGCTTGCTAAGTACCTATAGTCGGTAACTTAGTAACAATATCAGCCACTTACGCATGATCGTCGGTATGCATGCTTGGTATACTTCGAGGCATGAAAGCAGTGGCCGGTACTCATCATCTCCAACGCCGCGGTGCCATTTCGCACGACTATCCTCGTGTCCCAAAAGCGCCCCGGCTAGATCAAGGCTGCAACCGACACCATTCCCGAGATTATTGGTGATGAGACGCCCGTCCACGCAATCGCCGATGACGTCGTGCAGCGCGTGAGAAGCTGTCTCTCGCGTATGCCGACAGACTGAAGATTGACCAGAGGCCCATAATCGACGAGGCGCTCGCGCGAGCGGAAAAGGAGGGAAGGCCGACCCTCGCGTCACCGATGCAACAAAGCTATCTCGATGTCTTGCGCGAGCTGCTCCAGGTCGCAAAGCGCAAGAAGCTATCGCCGAATAATCCCGCCGAAGACGCTCGTCCGATCAAGCAGCATAAAACGGCCACCGATCAGAAACGTCATTGGATGGCGCTCAACCCATTGGCTTTGATAATAGTGAGAAGCCTCACGACTGGACCGACGGGCTTGCGCGCGCCACGTTCCCAGTCGCGAACGAAACTTTCTGGTACATTGAGATATCCGGCAAAAAGAGTCGGACTGACACCCTCACGCTTTCTTAGCGCTTCGAGGTCGCGCGGGGTAAACTCTTCGGAAACGAATAGGCACTTTACGTCGAATGCGTACATAGCTTCTTCTTTTATGAGGCCATGGCGATAGTGGATTGAGGCGGTCTTGTGGGCGACTTCTAAAGCAGCGCTTCTATAATTTTTCATGGTGTCGAACTTCTAAGAGTTTCCCTTTGGTCGTGAGTAGAGTGATCGACTCTTGCTCTAGATTTAGCAGGTAGAGCGCGAGGTCCTGGTAGGCTGAGAGTTCACGATGACTGAGATCATCGGAGCGATGTTGGGGGAAGGTGTAGAGGACGATACTTAAGCTTTCTCCTCGGCAGGCAAGGATGGTGCAATAGCCTCGGCGGCGGCGAGTGGGTGAGCGGAGTATCCTTCGCCGGACCAATCCGTGTCCAAGATCGAGATCGAGGCTAGGATCTTCGACGCGCGTGATGGCTTCCCAAAGCTCGCTGTCCGTCACCCGCTGGGATTGAGCATTGCGAACGAATTGGCTGGTCTTGAAAACCCGCACTCCGGTTCCTCATCTCCGTGCGATATCGATCTGGCGAATGGTCTTTAGGTCCGGCACGTTCACCACGAAGCCCTTCCTATCGGCCGCTTCACTAGAAGACGATTGAGCGAGCGCCAATGCGAAGCAGAATTCAAAAAAACTGAAATAATTCTCGGTCGCACTCGATAGGTGACGGAGATCCAAGAAGATTTTCCCAATTCACGACACGGGGAATTGGAGCTGCATCACGGGTACCGTCTTCATCGATCGGCTCTTGGCCAGGCCATCTCGCCCGAAACCCTTCTATCATGCGCTGGGCGGTATCTGACCTTTCCGTGCTGCTCGAACCCCATGCCGTATTGGCATTGAGGCACGTGTCGCCGACGTCATGTCCCACCCTCCCAATTCCATCATTTCCCGTGCACCCGATCCCGCGGTCCGCGTTGAAGTGCCAGCGCGAATTCAGCGGCAATGCACCGATCAACCGGAGCAAAAGACGAGTGCGATGCCAGGGTATCGAGCAGGATGGCCGGAGATCGGAAGCTTCCGCGCCCTGACGGCTCGAATCCATCGCGACACATCCCCTGTGTGTCGTCTTGAGCACATCATCTTGCGGTTCGCCGCCGAGCGATTGATTTACCGGTGAGCATATCGGACAGTGTTCAAGTCGGTTCCCTCACGGGACTAACAGGGAATGCGGTGATGGCACGAGCCAAAAGCCGCGGCTGCCCCCGCAACTGTAAGCGGTGAGTTCTGACCTTGATGTCACTGGAGTCCTGCTCCGGGAAGACGGTTGGAACGCTAAGATCCGCGAGCCAGGAGACCTGCCGACAGTCGTGGTCACACGCGAGCACGCGTCGGACGGGGTGTTCCGATCGTTGACGACCTGGCAGTCTGCCCAGGGCGCCTTCGTTCGCGGTGACGTGCCACAATCGTCGACCGCGCAGGAATCATGTCCTACAAGTTTGCCGAAATGCCACGCCGCTCTGGCGCGCATTTGCTTCGCCTCAATCTCATCGCCGGAATTTCGGTGGTTGCCGCCACAGCGAGTTCGAACTCGTATGCCCAGGAGGCGCAAAAGAAGGGCGCGAGCGGCTCCTCCGATCTGCCGCCAATCGTAGTGCTCGGAGACCAGGACAAAAAGAAGCCCGCGAAGAAGAAGACCTCGTCAAAGGAGAAGGAGAGCGGAACGCCGACGGCTGTCGCCACGGCCGTGGTGGAACAACCGGCGATCGATCCGGCGCGGACAGGCGTCAATACGCCGGTGAAGCCGGGTCTCAATCTTGATGTTCCGACGACGGCGGGCAGCCGGCTCAACCTGACGCCCATGGAAACACCTGCCAGCGTTGACGTCATTTCCGGTGAGACGGCGCGCGAACGCGGTCAGGACACCGTCACGGATGCGGTGACGCACAACGCGCCTGGTTTTAGCAGCGTCGCCAATCCCGTCTACGGTCAGGCGTTCGCATCGCGCGGATTTCAAGGGAACGGTTCGGTCGTCCGGCTCTATGACGGAACGCGCATATCGCCAGGCAACGGCAGCGTCACGTTTCCCTTCAACATGTGGTCCGTCGATCGAATAGAAGTGCTGCACGGCCCGGCGTCGGTGCTTTACGGCGAGGGTGCCATTGGCGGCGCCATCAACATCGTCCCCAAAAAGCCGATTACAACGGGATTTGAGAACGAAGCCCAGATCTACGTCGATTCCAACATGACGCGGCGCTTCTCCTTCGATACCGCCGGTCCGCTCAACAATGCGCTCTCTTACCGCTTCGATGTCACGGGCGATAAGTCCGATGGCTGGGCGGACAACGGCGATTCAGAGAACTTCGGAATCTCCGGCGCGCTCCGCCTGCAGGCTTCGCCTGAATTGGTATTCACGTTATCGACCGACTACGGCAACCAGCAGCCTATGCGGTATTTCGGGACGCCATTCCGCGGCGACAGGATCGACGAGAGCCTCCGCGAAAAAAACTATAACGTCGGCGACAGCAAGATCGAGTTCAAGGACAGCTGGACGCAGCTCACGACCGAATATACGCCGAGCAGCACGCTCGCGTTTCGTAACATTTCCTACGTCATGAGCAGCAACAGGGAATGGCGGAACGCCGAAACCTACTTCCTCAATTCCGTGACCGGCGATGTCGACCGCAGCAGCTTCAATCACATCAGGCAGCAACAGGACGCCGTCGGGAGCCGCACGGATGCGACGATCAAGAGCCGTCCTTTGGGATTCGCCAACGAAACCGTCGTCGGCGGAGAAATCACGCATACGCGATTCGGCTATGCTAGCTATTTTCCACCCTATTCGGACTCGGTCAATCCATACAACTTCGATCCCGGCTCCTTTCCAAACCCCAACCGGCTTGATCCGAAGTTCACGTCCGAGCTCGATGAATATTCTGTCTTCGTCGAAAACCGGCTGCATCTTCTCAAAAATCTGACGATCGTAGGAGGCGTGCGTTACGACGTTCCGGTTCTCGAGCGCGCCGACAATCAATCAGGCGCGAATTTCGACCGCACGTTTCATGCGCTGGGATGGCGCGTCGGTGCGGTTTATGAGCCGGTCCGGGATTTCGCACTGTTCGCCCAGTATTCGGTCGCATCAGATCCGATCAACGTGCCGTTGCTCGATCTCGGCAAGAGCTTCTCGAAATTCAACCTTACAACAGGCGATCAAATCGAAGCCGGCGTAAAACAAATATTCTGGAACGGGCGCGGTCAGTGGACTCTCGCCGGATACAGGATCAACAAATACGACCTGCTCGTAATGGACCCCTCCTACGATCTGCAGCAGATCGGCCAGCAGTCATCGTATGGTGTCGAAGCGTCTGCCGGAATTGAACTCGGCTACGGTTGGCGCATCGATGCCAACGCCGCATGGCTCAAAGCCCAGTACGACGATTACAAGTACGTCGATGCAAGCACGTTCGAAGTCACCGACTACAGCGGCAAAATTCCGATCCTGATTCCGGAGCAAACCGCCAACGTCTGGTTGACGTGGGCCTTTGCGCAAGGCTGGCAGGCGATGGGCGGCGTGCAATATATCGGCAAGGCGTACGAGAATTTCGCCAATACCCTCGAGCGGCCGGGCTATACGATCTTCAACGCGGGCTTGCAATGGAAGCCGACCGACAAGATGACCATCGATTTCCGCGTCGATAACGTCTTCGACAAAGTCTATGCGCAGTACCTCAAGTATGATGATCCGGCACAGTTCGGCTCAGGCGCAATCCAAGGTTATCTTGGCCAGCCGCGTACCTTCTCCGGCACGGTGTCATGGAAGTTCTGACGCGCACGAATAGCTTCGTTCCGCCGGCACTTGGTCATCGGGAGCGAGGTATCCGTGAATCCTAGCGCCGGCCGCGCCTTTGTTCGCGCGGCCGTGCGCTGGATAAGTCCCCTGCATCGCTGGATTGGCGTGGCCGCTTCACTTCTTTGTGTGATGTGGTTCACGTCGGGTCTCGTGATGATGTACGTGCCCTTCCCGAAGTGGTCCGACGCAGACCGTCTCGCAGCATTGGCGCCGCTTGACAGCTCGCTCATCGCAGTGCCGCCCGAGAAGGCGCTGGCGACGGCCGCGCTGCCGACGCAGCCGAACGTATTTCGCCTCGAGATGTGGGGCCGCGAACCGGTTTACCGCATCGCGACTTATTCGAGTGCCACTGCCATTTCGGCGCTCGATGGGCGCCCGATCAGCCACGTCGGTATCGATGATGCGCGGGCACGGCTTGCCGAGATTTTCTCGGATCAGGATCCGCGTCTACTAGAGAGAGTAGATCGCGATCAGTGGACGGTCTCATCGACGTTCGATGTCCACCGGCCTCTTTATCTTTTTTCGCTTAACGATGACGCCGGGACGCGGATTTACATTTCCTCCCGCACCGGTGAGGTCGTTCAAAAGACAACCGCCACGGCGCGCTTCTGGAACTACCTAGGTGCGATCCCGCACTGGATCTACTTCACCTCCATTCGGTCTGACGGCGGCATCTGGCGACAGGTCGTCCTCTGGACCTCGGCGCCCGTGATCTTTCTTGCGATCAGCGGACTGTGGCTCGGCGTCTCTCGCATGCGTCGGCGAACGAACGTGAAAGATTTATCTCCATTCAGCGGGTGGATGCGGTGGCATCATCTTTCAGGCCTGATCGGCGGCATCTTCCTGACGACATGGATCACGACCGGGTGGCTGTCGGTCAATCCCTTCGGCCTCTTCAGCAATCTGCCGCCGCTGTTCTTCAATATTCCGAGCTATTACTCGGACCGGCCGGCGCCTTTCTCAATACCGGTTGAACAGCTCCGCAGTCTCGCTACAGAGAACAAGGCAAAAGAGATCTCGTTCAGTTGGCTGGCGAACGAGCCGCTCATGGTTGTGAACGATGGCAGCACGCGCACGACCATCAACGGAAAAGACGGCGCACCTTACATCTTAAGTGACGACGCGGCGCGCCACGCAGCGCAAAGGCTGCTTCCGGACAGCCGCATCGTTTTGCAAAATCGTCTGACGCGAGAGGACGTCTATTGGTATTCCCATCGGATCGAGCGTCAGCTGCCGGTCATCCGGATAGGTTTCGACGATCCGGGTGCCACGTGGGTTCATCTCGATCCCGCAAACGGAGCGGTTCTGTCCGTTCAAGACCACGAGCAACGGACGTACCGCTGGATCTTCAACCTCTTGCACGACGCGGATTTGCCGTTCCTGCTGCGCAACCGTCCATTGTGGGACCTCGTGATGTGGGTCCTGCTGCTCTCCGGCCTCGCGATCTCGGTCACCGGGTTGGTCCAAGGCTGCAAACTCGTCCTCAGAAAAATGGGCGCTGCGCGCTGATGACATCGAGTTAAAAAACGCCGAAAAAGGGCTGATTCTTCAGCCTGTTTTAAATGTTATTCCGTATGGTCGAAGCTTCAAAAAAAACAAAAGCATTCGGCTCGGATGAGCACTTCTTGATTGTCTTTTCGCTATCGCCGCGTCAGCTTTATTCTGCTGACAACGCGAATTAGTAACAAAAAGCTAGGAATAAAATACGTTAGAGTGCCTTCGCCATCCATTTCCGATTTTCTTTCATGGTGCAACGCGCAGGAAAGCGGTACTTTGCCGTAAGGCCATTAAACGCATCCCGATTTATTTTGTCGTGCTCTTTAAATGCCGGGCCTCATACTTTTGTTCAAATCGAATTAGTCGACAGGACGTTTTCGTCCTCAGGATTACATCTCAATTCGCAATACCAAGTCGCCGCAATTGAATTGAATTATTGAAGCGCATTTCCTTGCTTGACGAATTAAATTCTCCGATTTTTGAAAATAGTAGCAGAATCCACATTTCCATTTTGAACGCTTTTGTTTGAACCGGAGCATTTCCGGGGAGCGAACCATGCTGCTTAATGTTGTGCGTCGCGCATCGTCTCTTTTCAATTTGCTTTTTCCGGTAGCTTTGCTCGCGATATTTGGTTGGTTCACCTATTTGAAGGTTGAGCTGACGCCACAGGGAGAAGCCGCACTCGGTACCGCTCCGCTGATCGCAATTGCGGAAACCATCGACACGCTGACGCCGGCGAAAAAGTCCGTGCCGCCGCTCCAAAAGGCCTCGAATCGCTCAGGCGACAATTCGATAATTTCAGTCGGCGATACCCTGCAGCTCGCATTTTATGAACGGCTGATCAGCGAAGAAGACAAATGGGCGGCACGGAGCTTCTCCAATCGTCCGGCGGTAAGCTTTCAACAGCGGACCGAGCTTTCCGGCGACTACGACGTGCGCGAGGACGGCGTTGTCGTCCTGCCCCTGCTCGGCGCTTTTCCGGTCGCGGGCCGATCGGTATCTCAATTTGAGGACGATGCGAAAATCGCGTTCGAGCAGATGATCGGACGCTTTGCCTTTATGAGCGTCACGGTCAACCGCCGGCCGGTTTATATTGTCGGCCCCGTTAGGAGGCCCGGGTTTTACAAATTCACCGAGGGGATGACGGTCCTGCACCTCGTGGCCATGGCAGGCGGCTTCGATAGCCCCGCGGTCGATCTCGGACACATGCTCCAGGCCGTACACGAAGCCGAGCAAAAGCAGAAATCGAACGATCGGCTGAAGCGGCTGTGGGCCAAGCTCAATGTGCTGACTGCCGAGCGCGACGGCGCCGCCGCCTTTCCATCGCGCGAGCTGCTTCAGATTTCCAGTCCAGGTGAAGCGAAGGAGCTGATCGCGTCGGAAGTCTTACAGCGGGCGCTGATGTTGCGCAACAGCCAGGCTCAGGACAAGGCCATGGCAGCCTCTGTTCAATCCATACGCAATGAATTGCAGAGCCAGAAAGACCGGAACGAGCAGGTGCAATCGGGCATTTCAGTCCGCACCGCGCGCGTCGACAGTTTGAACAGGCTGGCGGATACGATTGGCAGGCCGATCCGCGCTGAGGCGGAAGCCGAGTTGAGCGATACGAAGGCGCGGCTGCACGAATCAACAGTCGCTATGCATGAAACCGAAACCAAATTGGCGCAGCTCGAAAAAGATCAGGTCACACTTCAAAATCAGACCAAACTCGAACTGCAGCAGCAGATCGCGGAACTGCAGTCGCAGATCGCCGAAGCCTCGAGCACGACATCGGCGAGTGCCGGCGCGCTCGACGCGATGCGAACCGCCATAGTCGCCAACGACGACAGCGGCGACACCTCGACACAATATCAGATCGTACGCGGATCTCGCACTGACCGGAAAACCCTCAGTGTTTCCGGAACCGAATCCATCAATCCCGGAGATCTGGTGCGTGTCGTTATTTCGTCGGAAGCCAAACGGCCGATGTGATCACAGAGCCTGTTCTTTATTCACTGCGGGAGAAGTCCTTTGCGTACCTGCGTTTCGCCGGCCTTCAATGAAGGCGCACACAGATTTGCCGAGTGTAAGGTCGATTTTCCAAAGGTCAGCGTCGTCATGCCGACTCTGAACGAAGCGAAAAATCTGCCGATCGTTTTTGCCAAGATGCCGGCGTGGATCCACGAGATTGTCGTCGTGGATGGCCGCTCCACCGATGATACGCGCGAGACCGCGCGCTCGTTACATCACGCCGTTCGCATCGTCGAGGAGCCGCAAAAAGGTAAGGGCGCAGCCCTGCGCGCAGGCTTCCAAGCCGCGACGGGTGATATTGTTGTCTCGATCGACGCCGACGGCTCGATGAACCCGCAAGAAATAATCCTGTTCGTCGCGGCGCTGATGTCCGGCGCCGGCTTCGCCAAGGGTTCGAGATTTCTCCAAGGCGGCGGCACTGAGGATATGTCGATTGTCCGCATGCTCGGAAATTGGGGGCTGACCCACATCGTCCGCGTGCTCTTCGGCTCAGGCTTTTCAGACCTCTGCTACGGCTACAATGCATTCTGGAAGCGGCATCTGCCCCTCTTCAATGTCGCGTGCGACGGCTTCGAAATCGAGACGGCCTTGAACCTCAGTGCCCTGCGTTCAGGCGTTAAAATTATCGAGGTGCCGTCCTTCGAGACAAATCGGGTCTACGGGCAAAGCAATCTCAATGCGGTCACTGATGGATGCCGGGTCCTTTGGACGATCTGCAAGGAGATATTCCGGCACCAGACCTACGACGCGGTCGACAGTGTCGGCGGTTCTCATTCGCAAATAGCCGGATGACGATGGGAGGCACGGACGGTGTCATGCGCATTCTGATGGCCGCTGCACGCTATTTTCCCTTCGCGGGGGGAACGGAAACGCACATTCACGAAGTGGGGCGTCGCCTCGTCGAGCGCGGCCATGTCGTATCGATCTTGACGGCGAACCCCGGTGGACAATTGCCGGAATATGAGAAAATCGCCGGCATCGACGTGATCCGCGTGCGCAGCTGGCCGGCGGGGCGCGACTGGCATCTCGCGCCTGGATTGAAACGCGCGATGACGAACCTGCGCCCCGACATCGTCCACGTCCAAGGCTATCACACTTTCTTCGCTCCGGTTGCAATGTGGTCAGCCGCACGTAGCGGCATCCCCTTTGTGTTGTCCTTCCACAGCGGGGGACATTCATCGCCGCTGCGGAATAGCATTCGCAAAATTCAGGCCGCGGCCTTGGGCCCCCTGGTCCGTCAAGCCGAGCTTTGCATCGCCGTCTCGCAATTCGAAGTCTCTCACTTCGCGAGTGCGATGGGCGTGCCGGCGGAGCGCTTTCGGGTTCTGCCAAACGGCGCCAATCTAAAGGCCGAACTGACGAACGGCGATAGATCCGAAGATGAAAATCTCATCCTCTCGGTTGGCCGGCTCGAGCGCTACAAGGGCCACCACAGAGCCATTGACGCCATGCCGCGCCTTCTACGGCTGCGCCCCGATGTGCGATTGCAGATTGTTGGTTCCGGGCCATACGAGCCTGCATTGCGCGCGCGCATTGCTCGCCGCGGTCTCGCGGACCGTGTCAGCATAAGATCGATTCCGCCCTCGAATCGCGGCGACATGGCGGCGCTGATGGCGGAGGCTCGCCTGTTCGTCCTTTTCAGCAACTACGAGGCACACCCGGTCGCCGTTCTCGAAGCGCTCTCGCTCAACAAGACGGTCGTCGTCACTTCGACATCGGGACTTAAGGAAATTGCCGATCGTGGTCTCGCGCGCGCAGTGCCGCTCGATGCCCGCGCTGCCGTCATTGCGGCGGCGATGCACGAAGCGATTTCGGCGCAGAAGCCCGCGGCTGCCGTCAAGCTCACAACGTGGGACGAGTGTGCGGCAGAACTCGAGGCCGTGTATCGGCGCGTTCTCGCTGAACGCTCGACCTACGCGCCGATGTCGCTCTCATGTGAGGCGCGATGACCTCGTTTCTCCAAAGAGCGGCGGACATCGCCCGGCCTTTGTTTGCGACCGGCACGGCCTACCCGCAAGAGCAGGCGGATGGCGAAAGGGCCGACTGGGGCTGGTTCCCGTCGCTGGCGCTTTGGACCGGTGTCACCATCGCGGCGGCGGCCGCCGCGGCGGAAGCCAATCGTCAGGCGTTAGATTGGGCTGCTCCGGTATTCTACGCGTCTATCGCCCTGCTCGTTTCGCCGATCGCCGGGCGGCTGGTCTGGCCTCGAACGTCACGACTGGAGCGAATTTCGCTCCTTCTTCTTGCAGCGTTGGGCCTGTTTCTCATCCGGATGATCCACGAACCGACCGCATTCGTTGATCACGACACGTTCCTGCACTGGGCGACGGCGAACGACATTATGAGGACGGGGCGTCTCTTCACGCCGAACCCGCTGCTACCGATTTCCGCTGTGTACCCGGGGCTGGAACTCGTGGCGACCGCACTCTCCGAAATGTCTGGCCTTCCCATCTTCGTGTGCGCGCAACTCCTCATGGCTATCGTGCGCCTCATCTTCGTCGTCGCCTTGTTCCTCGTCTACGAGCGCATCTCCGGCTCGTCGCGCGTGGCGTCGCTGGCGGTCACGGTCTACATGGGCGCATCAAGCTTCGTCTATTTCGACACCACGTTCTCGTATGAAAGCCTGGCGCTATTCTTTCTGGCCGTCGCCCTGCTTATCGATGTTCGAATCGAGCAAACCGATCGCTGGCTTCCTGTTGTGGCCATCGCGTTGCCTGTGTTGGCGGCGCTCGCTGTTACCCATCATCTGACGGCATTCATTGCCTCGCTGCTATTGGTGGCATTCGCCGCATTCGAGATCGCCAGCCGGAAATCTCCGCGTTCCTTCTGGCGGATCGTCACGCTGCCGGCCGCCGCGCTCCTCTTCACTGCCGGTTGGAGCGAATGGACCGGCAATCCTACTGAGGGCTATCTCGGGCCGGTTTTTGGGCAGGCCTTCGAGGAAGCGACGCGGTTGCTTTCCTTCGGAGGAGGCCGCCTCCCATTTGTTGCTGAAGACGGGACGACGGCCCCGATATGGCTGCGTGAAATTACGATCCTATCGGTGTTGCTCATCTGCTTGGGTCTCGCGACGAGCTTTTTCCGGGCGCTGGCGGTTGCCGGTGTTCCGGTGCTGTGGGCGCGCTTCCCTAAGCGACTGCCCGAATTTCTCAGATGGGACAACAATCGGCTCGTTGTCCTGACCCTCGTTACGTTCGGCTATCCATTGAGCATCATTCTGCGGATGACCCGCGCAGGCTGGGAAATCGGCAATCGCATCGGCCCTTTTGCCTTCCTCGGTGTCGGCATCGTCATTGCCATCGGGCTCGTCACGTTCTGGCAAGGATGGTCGCAAAGCCGGCTTCGCGCGAGCATCATAGGCGCGGCGCTCGCTGTCTGCGTTATTGCGGGCGTCTTCAGCGGGAGCGGGAACTACGTCCTGGGTAGCCCTGGCTTTCAGGTGGCCGCGGATTCCTCATCGATCGAACCGATGGCCATCAGCGCGGCGACGTGGACGCGGCAGTGGCTCGGGCCCCGAAACCGGTTCTTTTCGGATCGCGACAATCGCCTGTTGCTTGCGACCTACGGCGGCCAGCAGGTGATCACCACGCTCTACGATAAGTACGATCTTGGAGAAGTCGAATTTTCGGAAAGATTCGGGCCGCAGGAATTGGACGCGATTCGCCGAACGTCCTTGAACTACTTTTTGATCGACATGCGCCTAACCTGGCAATTGCCCTTGATGGGGTTTTATTTCGATCCGGGACCCGTCTACCGCAAACCGCCGGCCCCGCGCGTTCTTCAAAAATTCAATGAACTCGCCGGCGTCAACCGCGTCTTCGACAACGGCTACATGTCGATCATCAACGTCGCCGCACTGAGGGATTCGCCCGATGCGCCGTAGTCAAATCATTTGCGCAACGCTGGCGCTCGCAACGCTGGCATCGCCTCTGCTTCCCGATCTGATGCGCATCCCGGTCGCCGTGCCCATGGTTCTGTTCGTGCCGGGCTTCGTCGCAACGAAAATTGCGTTCCCCGGTCAGCCTCTCGATTTGGAGCGTCTCGCGCTCGCTGTTGGCGTCAGCCTCGCAATGACTGTTCTCTCGGGCTTTGCTCTGCATCTCGCAGCGATGTTGAACGCAACCGGCTGGTCGATTGTCATCGGCGGGATAACGCTTTTGCTCCTGCCTTTCGCGGTGTGGAGTGATCCCTCTGGACAAAAATTTCCGGCATTCGACAAGCGTCAGAAGCGCTCGTTTTGTGGTGCCGCGCTACTCGCGGTTTCTGCGCTGGTGTTGGCGGGCTATGGCTATCTCCAGCACATCGAGTTTCGCTTCACCGAACTCTGGATGGTTCCGGCGGGAGGATCGCTCTACGCAGTAGGCTTCGCCAATAAAGAACAGAAGCGAGCGTCCTACGATCTCGACATCGTCTCGAAAGACGGCGTGATCGCATCCTGGAACGGCATCGCGCTCGCAAATGGCGAGACATGGATCCGCGTCATTGATCTGCCGATCAAGACAAATCGCGAAACGGAACAACGCTTCACCGCACGCCTCCATAACCGCGCCGATCCCGTTGCAGAGATCGAAAAGGTCTGGGTATCGATTCCACCGCGCAGAATCAAATCGCCATTGCAACTCAGCGCCAACGGCGAAGCCGACAAGCGCTCGCCCGAAGATGGGGTGCGCTAATGCGGATCTTGATGCTCAGTCAGTTTTTTCCGCCGATCATCGGTGGCGAGGAGCGGCACGTCAAAGTGTTGAGCGAAGCGCTCGTGCAGAGAGGGCACGAAGTTGGCGTCGCGACTATCAAGCAAGGCGATCAGCCGGACGTTGCAGTCGAATCCGGCGTGACGATCCACCGGCTGCAAGGATCTCTGCAACGCAACGCTGGTCTGTTTTCCGAAAGTCAGCGGCGCCACGCGCCGCCATTTCCCGATCCCGAGTTGATGTTCCGGCTCAACCGCATTGTCCGCGCCGAGCAGCCCGACATCGTTCATGCACACAATTGGCTGCTTCATTCGTATCTGCCGTTGCAGCGAATTTATAAGAAGAGATTGATCGTGACGCTGCACGATTACGGCAGCGTCTGCGCCAAGAAGAACATGATCCGAGAAGGCTCCCCATGCTCCGGACCGGCCGCGGTCAAGTGCTTGCCATGCGCGGGCCAGCATTACGGTGGCGTGAAGGGCGCGGTGACATGGCTGACGAACTCATCTTTGGGACGCATGGGTCTTGGCCAAGTCGACGCTTTCATAGCCGTCAGCCAAGCTGTCGCGACCCGGTGCGGACTTGATCCTCGGTTCGATCAGTTCGAGATCATCCCGACATTTCTTGCCGACGACGTCGGAGAGTTGGCCGACGGACACAGCGAACGCCTAGATTTACTGCCGAAATCGGACTTCCTGCTGTTCGTCGGCGATTTGATGCGCCTCAAAGGCGTTCACACACTGCTCGAAGCCTATCGCCAGCTGGGGGACGCGCCGCCTTTGGTGCTAATAGGCCGCCACTGCAAAGACACGCCCGCCGATTGGCCAAAAAACGTAACGGTTCTGAACAGCTGGCCACACGCCGCCGTTCTGCACGCATGGAATCGCTGCCTGTTCGGAATTGTACCGTCGGAAGGTCTCGAAACCTGCGGCACCGTGGTGATGGAGGCAAACGCCTTCGGCAAACCCGTCGTCGCTTGCCGCACCGGCGGTCTTTCCGAGACTGTTCTCGATGGCAAGACGGGCATTCTCGTGCCGCCGGGCGATGTCGAGGCGTTGCGCCGCGCGCTGCTGACAATGCTCCAAGATCACGGCCTGCGAGCGAGAATGGGCGCGGCGAGTCGCATACACGCCGGCGCCTACATGACCAAAGCCGTCGTTCCCCGGATCGAGCGAATTTACGAAAGCAGCGCGTCGACGTCAGCAGCAGGGAGGCGTCGGTGAAGATCTGCGTTGTTGTCGGCAAAACCTGTACGCGAGAGTGGCACCGGATGTTGGTGGCGCGGCTACTCGAAGACGGCCACGACGTGACGCTGTTCGTGTCTGAGGTCGGTGCTTCGCTTCCGGCAGCTCTGTCCATGACGCTCGCATTCGAGCGGCTCGTCTACGGCATTGCCGGGAAATCGCTTATTGCTTCAATTGGCGCCGATGCGGGTGAACTCGGGGCGCTTACGCGTGCGCAGGAAAAGTCCGGATTATTCGACGTCGTCGTGCGTCTCGATGGAGGCGAAACGAAAACGCCAAAGGGACAGCGCGTCATCCGTCCGCTGTTCAATGGCGTTCCGTCGGAAGCCGGCACACTGGATGCCGCGCTGGACGAAAGGGAACTCGCGATTGCCGTCGAGGATCTCGCGCATCCCGATGCAAAATCTGAAACGTATGCTGTCGAAACCGAGCTGCCGGCGATTCTCAGCAAGACTTTGAATAACGCCTGCGGCCGCATGATCGATCTTTTGGCCTGGGAATGCGAGAGCACACCGTTGCGGCCGGACGGTGCTCTGACCTCGGATTTCGAACGAGGCAATCGAGCCGGAACATCGCTGGCGCGGCCCCTAGTGTCGCATGCAGTCACCACATTGAGCAGTAGGTTGGTGCGGCGCTTGGATACGCTCGCCCGTGGCGGCGATCGATGGGCAATTGCCTGGCGCAACGCAGGCCGAACGCCTTTCGATCCCAGCGGCGGCGTAACGACTATTGCCTACAAACGTATCGCCGATGACGCGCGGCGGTTTCTCGCTGATCCATTTCCCGTCATTGCTGACGACCATGCTTGGATCTTCTGCGAGGAATATCCGTACGCGACGGGTAAGGGCATCATTTCGGTGATCGATCTAGGCGATCCGAAGATGCCGGTGCGACCGGTCATCGAGGAACCGCATCACTTGTCCTACCCGATGATATTCGCCGACAGTGGGCAGTGGTGGATGATTCCGGAAGCTGGCGCGAGCAACCAGATTTGCCTATATCGCTGCGACACCTTTCCTCACAAATGGGTCCGCGAGTCTGTTCTCATCGAGAACGTTGCGGCTTCCGACCCGACGCTCTATCGCGATAAGCGCGGATATTGGCTGTTCTTCACCTCCTGCGCCGGAAGCGGATCGCCGTCCGATCGCCTTTGTCTCTTTCATTCGCCCTCGTTGCGCGGCCCCTGGGCGCCGTGCGGAGCGCAACCGCTCGCGATTGATCCTAAAACCTCGCGACCGGCCGGACACATCATCAATGCGCGCGGCACGCTATATCGGCCCGCTCAGGATTGCATGCGGCGATACGGCGGCGCGATCGTCTGGAGCCGCTTCACCCTGCCGGCCGATCACCGGTTCGCGCAGGTTCAAGTTGGAACGCTGCGCCCACGCGAGGGCCGGACGCTTCTGGGCGGCCATACTTACAACCGCAGCGGATCCATCGAAACGGTCGACATATTCGGCGCGCCGTGCAGCGATCTGGTCGAGTTCGTCTACGAAACCAATGGCGCCGCGACCGGCGCAGCAACCCAAGTCATCGAACGCTGTAAGGAGCAGACATATGTCTCCAACTAAAGGCGTCTCGGCGATCATTTGCGTCCACTCGAGCCAGCGATGGCAGGCGATACTCGAAGCCGTTCGCTCGGTCCGCCAGCAAACCGAGCCAGTGATGGAGATTATTGTCGTCGTCGATCACAATCCCATCCTGCAAGCGCGGCTCGAAGCGGCGCTGCCGGACGTGAGGATCATTCCTAATGTCGAAGAACGAGGACTTTCCGGCGCACGCAATACCGGCATCTCTAACGCGAATGGCGCGCTGCTGCTTTTCCTCGATGATGATGCCACGCTCGAAGTCGACTGGGTTCGGAAGATCTCGGAGCATTTCCGGCACGGACATATTCTTGGCGTCACAAGCCGCATCGTACCGTCTTGGGAAGGTGCTCGCCCGTCGTGGTTTCCTGACGAATTCCTCTGGGTGGTCGGCTGCACATATCGAGGCATGAAGCCAGGGTGCGTCCGAAACCTCATCGGTGCGTCGATGTGCATAGCGAGGGCAGTGTTCGATGCGGTCGGCGGTTTCCACCACAGTCTCGGCCGTGCGGCGACCGGCCTGCCGATGGGCTGTGAAGAAACCGAACTCTGCATTCGCGCCGGCAGGGCGTTTCCGGATGGCGAGTTTAGATTCGATGACGCGCCTTGGACAGCGCACCGGGTCGGCGGCGAAAGGCTGACATGGCGTTATTTCCTGCGCCGCTGCTTCGCCGAAGGATCGTCGAAGGCGGTGCTCGCCGCACTTGCAACGTCGGCGCACGCCCTCGCCGACGAGCGACGTTACACATTGCGGACATTGCCGCGCGGTGTACTTCGAGGTTTGGGCGATGCCCTCCGTGGCGACGTCACCGGAATTCTCCGGGCGATGGCGATTGTAAGCGGTTTTACGGCCACCGCCCTCGGCTACCTGTCTGGAAAGCAGGCGCTGCGAGGCCGCCCGCCCGTCTCGAAGCTCGGCCCGCTCGGATCCGAGAGAGCGCCATGACCAGCTATATTCGGCATTATTCCAATCGCATCGGCTCGGGCCTCGTCTTTCATCGCCTCCTTCTGGCCAACGCCGGCTTTTTGACCGTAGCCGCAGCCGCGAGTGCACTGCTCGGATTTGTCTTCTGGCTATGGACAGCTCGCAGCCTTCCTCCCGAGCAGCAGGGATTGGCATCGGCAACGGTCTCTACGATGAACATGCTCGCCTTCCTGGGCGAATTCGGCTTCGGCACGCTTCTGATGGGACGCCTCAAAGCCGACGAAGGTTCACGCGGACTGCTGACGGCCGCGATCGTGTGCAGTTTCGCCAGCAGCTTGGCGGCAGCGCTGCTTTTCGTTTTCTTCAGTAGTGACCTGTCGCCAAAGCTACGCGACATCGTTCAGGATCATCGAACTCTTTTTATCGTCGGTGTTGTCACGACGGCCGTCGCAATGACCGCCGACGGCGCCGCGATCGGTCTCCTTGCCAGCTGGGCGAGAATGCTCCGCGAGATCGTATTCTCTGTCCTCCGGCTGCTCATTCTCCTGTCTGTTTTTGAGTATTCGGGCATCCCGCAACCAGCCACCGTCGTCGCGGTATGGATCGCTGCGCTTTTCACATCGTTATCGTGCACGTTCGGCGTTTATGCCTTTCGTCAGCGCAATGCGCTTGTCCACCCCGACTTCCCAGAACTTGGAAGTTTCACCGGCGATATTCTCGGGCATCACGCACTGAACCTCGGCGCACTGGGCCCGTCGATCGCGCTTCCCTTTCTTGTGACCGAGGTTCTCTCACCAACCGTGAACGCGGTGTTCTACATTACGTGGATGTTGTTGCAGGCAGCCATGCTGGTTCCCTCGGCGGTGGCCACGGCGCTGTTCGCAATCTCATCGGCCGATCCCGAAGCGGCGATCTCCCGCCTTCGCTTTTCTTTGCAAATTTCAACCCTGTTTGGAGTTCTCGCCGGCATTGGATGCTACATCTTTCTGCAGCCCATGCTTGGCTTCTTCAATGCGGCCTACCCAGCCATAGCAGGATCGAGTCTTGATTGGCTCGGGTTCAGTCTGCTGCCAATTATGATCAAGTTTCACTACATCGCAGTTATGCGCCTGCAGCGCCGTATGCTGACGGCAGCACTTTTGGTCGGAGCCGGCGCCCTGCTCGAACTCGCTGCGGCCGTAATTGGCGGTACGCAGGACGGCCTTTCCGGACTGGCGAGCCTCTGGATGACGGCAATCATTTTGCAAGCTTGCGTGCAACTGCCGACCATTCTCGGAGCCGCGCGCTGGAGCTTGCGTCAGCAAGCACCGGCAACGCAGACGTGAGAACGAGGTGGCCGCGATGACTAGCGCATTCGCAACTCTTCACCGAAGTCTTCTGACCGCCTTTCTATGTCTGGCGGCTTCCGCCACGGACGGCGCGAAAGGAGAACAGGCGTCGTCCTTTGTGACCGTCAAGGACACGCACTTCGAACTCGACGGCGCTCCATTCCCCGTCGCCGGCGTGAACAATCATTATCTTCCCTACGGATCTCGCGACGAGGTCATCCGTGTGCTCGATGATGCGGTGGCCATGAATGCCAACGTCGTGAGAACGTTCATTCAGCCGGTCATCGGTTCGCTGCACGGAGCGATGCCGACGATCTGGAACTGGAGGAGCAGGGCAGACACGAGCAATCTCAACGTCCATGGCGTCTATATGCTTTCCTGGGATCCTATGCAGGCGCGGATGGCTGTGAACGATGGTCCGGACGGCCTGCAGCGGATCGACTTCCTGCTTGATGAAGCGAAGAAACGCGGCCTTAAAGTCATCATCGCCTTTCTCGATTTCTGGCCCTACACTGGTGGCGCGCAGCAGATGCGGGCTTGGTACGGCAGCGACGACGTCTATTCTTTCTTCGCCGAAGACGCCCGCACGATCGCCGACTACAAACGGTGGGTTGAAACCATCATCACCCGCGTCAACAGCATCAATGGCATCCGCTACGCGGCCGATCCGACGATCTTCTCCTGGGAGCTGATGAACGAGCCGGATATCCATCCTGAGGCGCTATTGAAGTCATGGCTTACGGAAATGGCGATATACGTCAAATCGCTGGATCACGATCATCTCCTGGCTAGCGGCCATAGCAATCCAAACGGCGATTTTCCGGATATGGGAATAAGTCAAATCGATTTTGGCACCTGGCACGGCTATCCGCGATGGAATGGAATTACACCTGAAGAGATGAATGATCGCATCCGCGCATTTTGCTCCGCCAGCGCCGCATTCAACAAACCGGTTTTGCTCGAGGAGTTCGGTTGGTCCAAAGCCCACGCGGATCAGATCGACGTTTACCGCAACTGGATGGACGCGCTTTACAATAGCGATTGCGCGGGCTGGGTCGTCTGGCGGCTCGTTTCACGTCAGGATGGCGGCCATTTCCCGGACGATTCCGTCGACGGTTTCGACATTCACAATGACGGCGGCCCATTGTGGAATTTGATGCGAGACGCCGCGGAAAAACAAATAGCGAAACCGCGCCAAGTTAAATTGCAGGAAATTCCGTCAACTAAATAGAATTTGAAGGCATTTATAATAGAACGAATTTTGCAATCGCCGATTTTTAAGAAATTTTGGACAGGCAAATGAATATGCTCAATCCAATTCCCGAGGGCCCGCGCGGCACGCGCCAGGAGAGTGGCGCGCTACAAGGAAGCGGTCTGCTTCAGTCAGAAGACGAGTGGAAGGCCCGCAATGACGAGCTGGCGGGCACGCTGAATGAACTCATTCGCCGTCACCATGTCGTCAGCACCGGCAAGGCGCTCGACGTTGGCTGCATGCGCGGAGAGCTCACCGACCGTTATGGCGAAGGGCTGGAGCTTCGCTGGTGGGGCATTGATCCGGACATCCCTGAGAGCGGCGTCACTGTGAAAGGCGCACAGTTATCGCCGGGTTACGGCCACGAGCTCGCGTTTCGGGCCGGTTCGTTTGATTGCGTGACGTTTGCCAATGTCTACGAGCACGTGCCGCCGAATCTGCGAAGCGATACGATTGCGGAAATCTACCGGGTGTTGACGCCGGGTGGTATTCTCGTCGGCCAGCTCCCGAACCCGTATTTTCCTATCGAGTCGCATAGCCGGCTCCCGTTTCTCGGAGTTCTGCCGCGCCCGCTACAACGGTGGTACTGGCGATTGACGCCGACCGGCTGGGATTTCGAGAAGGCGCACTTTTTCAGCGTCACGATCAACGATCTCAAACGCCGGGCGACGGCTTCCGGTTTCGAGGTCGTGACGATCAGCAATTTCAACTATTCGCCGCGCGCCGTGCCTAAGGCCGTGCGGCGCCTCGCGATGGTCCACGCGCGACTCGGCATCATGCCGTGGTCGTGGCAATTCGTGTTCCGCAAGCCATGCCGTCGAATCCCACATTGGTGATTTGAGTAATTCGCGCTTTTTGACATGCGACGCCGTGCTTGCGGGCGCAAGCCCTCCGCGCGGCAAGGTCCGCATCTCGGAATACGTGGACGACATGCCCGACAGCAGCCACCCCAGCATGGGGAATTGGCCTTCTTTGGAAAATGACAGAGAAACGACGTTTTTTCGGCGCGGGAATTTTCCCCAGGCCGCGACGTTGTCGTTCGCGTGAAATTCCCCGCCAAAAAAGGCGAGTGCAAGATCGGATATTCTACAACCTCGCGCTCAAACCAGCAAAATTGAATAGCGACTTATCTTTTGGCCCCCAATGCGTGTCGCCTACGGGCCGCAGATCCACGCATTTCGACTGCTATCAGATTGACAATACAACCCCTTCATGGCGTCGTGCGGGCTGGTAAGAATAGGGGAGTGAAAGCAATGACTTTTAAAATCGGCGTGGCGATTCTGGTTGGCCTCAGCGTCGTCGGCTCGGCGACGACCGCGGACGCACGCTGGAACCGGCGCGGCGAGTGCCGTCCGGCGATGGAAGGCGCGGCCACCGGCAAGGGTGTGTTCGGCCTTGGCAGCGCCCGCGCGCGGGAAGCGGCGATTAGCAACTGGGAAGAAGCAGCAGAAAGCCGCTATGGCCGCGCATTTTCGAATTTCGACCGCGCCGCCGGCGTCCGGTGGGATTGCGCGAAGAACGCTTTGATCACGGCCAAGTGCGTTGTCATCGCGCGGCCCTGCGCAGCGCGGATCAGCGGCTAAGCTGTCTGAAGCGATCGGCATGGCCCACGAACAGGGGCATGCCGATCTCTGACCTTACTGCTGTCACCTTGCCGGAGGCTCGGGCTCCGGCTCTCCATCGGGATCGAGCGGTATGGGAGAAGGCTGCGGCGGCTCCTTCGGTTCGGGCGGCAGCGTCGGCAATTCTCCCGGCTCCTGCGTCGGAAAAGGAATGGTTGGCGGATCGTTGCCGTTTTCCATCGCCGAAATGTCCTCGATTGGATCGCTTCTGCTCGCTGCATGAGAGTATCAACGGAACGCCGTCCGAAGACGCACCGTTCCCTTGAGGTACACAATCCCTTGCGCCAAAAAGTTACGGCCCAGCAGAAACTGCCGGACCGCATCACCAGGATCCAATTCTCAATTCCAGATCGAATGGACCTACGCGCGGTCGCCCGATCGAAAGTCCCACGCGCCGTTCAGGTCACGTGCCCCGTTACCGCGTGCCAACATTCGCGGCGCCCTCAGTGTCCGGCGATCTTCGCGTCCTTGCTCGCCGGCGTGTAGAGACCGAACGGATTGCCATCCGGATCGGCGATGATCGCGATCCGTCCGACATTCGCGGCATCCGTCGGAGCTTTGATGACCTTTCCGCCCTTCTTCAAGGCTTCGACGACGGCATCGTCGACATTTGCGACTTGAATGTAGGTCAGCCAGCCGGGCTTCGGATCGGTCGGCTCCTTGCCGTCGTACTTTGCCAAACCGGCGCTCTCGACGCCGTTCTGCATAAAGAGTGTGTATTCGTTTTCGCCGGGAGCAGGCGGGCGCGAAGTGTCTTCAGCCGCCACGACCTTCGGAGACCAGCCGATGACGCTCGCATAGAAGTCGCGGCTGCGATCCGGGTTGGCGCTGATAAGCTCGTTCCACCAAATGCTGCCCGTATCGCTTTGAGCGGACGAAGCAGTCAGGCTTTGGGCATTGGCTGGCATTGCGAAGAACAGGGCGCATACGGCTGAAAATACCGCGATGATGCCGGTACGGGGTGTTGCAAGAATTCGGGACATTGACCCACTCCTGGTTCGGATCGAATTGGGAGGGATACAAGCAAGCGCAATGCCAACTCTCGGGGGCCGAGAGGTTTCCGGAGATGCGGCTACTTCCGCTTGCACGGCACAATATAGGTAAATCCGCGAAAGCCGCTGTAGTCCTTGCCTTTGATAAACGGCGAAATCACCACGCTTTTTCCGTCCGCGGGTGGGTTGTTCAACGCGAGCATGGAGAGCGGATCGATAAGCTCGGCGCTGTCGTTCCACCACTCCGGTGCGCCGTAGGTATTCTTGCGCCAAGTTAGATTATCGTGATCGGCTTTCCAGACCTCCCAATGAACTTCGGGAAGATAGGTTTCATTCTCGCCGGGATGCGTGACGCGCGCGAGCCGCTGGCCGCGCTTCACCTTGTCTCCGGCTTTGAAATGTTTGATCTCGTCGAAGTCGAGATGATCGAACTCGGAATAATAAACTTCGGGTCCGCCGCTGAGATTGAGATCGCGACGATCGTGGCGGATCAGAAGCGCGCCTTCGATGCCCCATTTCCAATTGGCTTTCCAGACCGCGCGCACAGTCCCGGGCCCGGGCGCTATAACCCATTCGCCCAAGCGTCCGATATCGACGCCGGTATGAATCTCATCGCGGCGCGTTCCATCGACATCGATCCAGCTCGCATATCCCGAAGTGATCGGCGAGCAATTGTATTCCGCCGGATAAACGGGAACGAGACCGGTCGGCGTAACGGCAGGCGCTTTATCCATTGCAGGGGGCCCGTCGGAAGTGGCGCTTGCTGTCATGGCCATCAAAGCGAGCCAGCTAGCGATGACATTGAATATTGCTCGCCGGAATAAAGGCACGTCTCGAAACTCACCTGCAATTTCAGATCGATCATGATGGATATCCGGCATCGCCGTTATATGGGCGCTCAGTTGGCGAACAAAGCTACCCATTTACCTTTATATGAGCAATTTAATCAGTAAGCATGATTTAGCATTCCCTTAATGAGCAGTTCTTTTTAGAGCAGACCGCAGTCGGCCCGTGATGAGGCGCCTGTGTTTTGTCTGCGTTAATTTTAAAAATTGCTGAGCGGCTTTCTTTTTCTGGGAAATTGACCGGAACCGGGCCCACTCGTCGTGCCGAGGTTGAGATCTCACCCGCCGGTCCGTCGTCTGAGCAAATTCTGACGGGTGTTCGGATTTGGTACGTGCCGCATGGTCCGGAAAACGAGCCGGCGGAGCATTACGGGACACTGACGCAAGACGACGTCCTCGAATTCGCTTCCATACGTAACCTCGAAAAACGTCATCGCTCGCTCGCGACGCGTAGCGTTCTGAGGCGAGCACTGTCGGCAAGCGTATGCGGTCGAATAGCCCCGGAAGAGTGGCGTTTTGATCGGTCGGAGTCGGAAAAACCGCGCTTATCGACGGATGCGGGAACGTTGAATTTCAGCTGTTCCCATACGCGTTGGGCGTCGGTCGTCGCGGTTTCGACCATCGGGCCCATCGGCGTCGATATCGAAAGTGCTGTTATTCCCTCGACTGAGACATGGCTCGCCGACGTCTTTACCCCTTCCGAGTGCTCAGACCTCAAATCAATGCCTCGAGAGGAGCGGGAAGCGGCCGTCTCGCGGCTTTGGTCGCTGAAAGAAGCCTACTTGAAGATGCTTGGCACCGGAATTGCTGAAGCACTGGCAGTTGCATTCGATCCTCGGACCGATCGCCTCTGCTCCGGACACCATAGCCGGCTGCCGGAGCTGGCGACCTTCCGGACGTGGATCGCCAAAAGCCGAGGGCATCGACTTTCCGTGGCTGTCGCGATGAGCGGCAGCAAGGAAGAAGGGGCCTCGCGGCACCAGTCGATCGAGGAAGCCCGTGTCCCTATTCGAACCAAGTTGGCATTCGCTGGAAACCGAGAGGGCGCGAGAGCCTCGGCTCCTGCACCACTATTTCGAACTCCAGGCGCAGCGGCGGCCTGATCATCCCGCCATCGAGTTCGCAGGCGAAACGCTCACCTACGAAGAGCTCGATTGTGCCGCAAATCGCGTAGCCAATTACCTCGCATCGTGTGGAATTGGTGCCGAAGACCTCGTCGGCATCTACCTCAAGAAATCGCCGCACCTCTACGCCGCAATTCTCGGCATTCTGAAAGCCGGAGCCGCCTACGTTCCGATCGATCCGCGTTCGCCCTTGGAGCGGATCCGCGCGATCGAAGACGATGCGAAACTTCGCATGATCATTTCGGAAGACGCGCTGGCACGCGCGATCGAAGGAAACGTCGCAACCCCGCTTCTCCTCGCTGACCGGGATCGTTACGTTGTGTCCGAGCAGCCCGCTGTACTCGTCGACGCTTTGAGGAACGGCGAAATCGCCACGAATGCGCTGAGCTATATCATCTACACCTCGGGATCGACCGGCCGTCCCAAAGGCGTGATGATCGAGCACCGCAACGTCGTGGCCTTCGTCAAATCCTTGCGCTCGGTCTACAAAATCACGGCGGACGACCGCGTCTATCAGGGATTTTCGACAGCCTTCGATGCATCGGTTGAAGAAATCTGGGCCGCGTTTTCCCGCGGAGGAACGCTGATCGTTCCGCCGGAGGAAGTCGAAAGATCGCCCAGCGACGTCGCGCAGTTCATCGACGATATGCAGATCACGTATTTTTCGACCGTGCCGACGATGCTCGCGATGATCGATCGCGATCTTCCGACGGTAACGACGCTGATTCTCGGCGGCGAAGCCTGCTCGCAGGAACTCGTGACGCGTTGGGCAAGGCCCGGACGCCGGATGCTGAACACATACGGCCCGACGGAAGCGACCGTCGTTGCCACCTGGCACGAATGCGTGAGCGGCGAGCCAATTGCGATCGGCAAGCCGCTCCCAGGATATTCGACGCACGTTCTCGACGAAAACCTGCAGCCGGTGGCTCCAGGTGAAAGCGGTGAGCTGTTCATCGGCGGCGCCGGGGTTGGACGCGGATATATGAATCTTCAAGCGCTCACCGATCAGCGCTTCGTGGCCGATTCATTCGAGCCCGAGAAGAAAGGCCGGCTCTATCGCACCTATGATCATGTCCGGCTTGGGCATGAAGGAGAGCTGTATTTTCTGGGACGCCTCGACGACCAGGTGAAAATTCGCGGCTTCCGCATCGAGCTTTCCGAAATTGAAGCCGTCATGATCGAGCATCCGCAGATCAAGGCAGCGGCTGTTGCGGTTATCGAAACGGGCGACATCAAGGAACTTGCCGCGTATGTCGTCTGTCATGGCGCATCTGAGCACCTCGATCGCCAAGCGCTCGACGAGCTGCTGCGGAGCCGTGTGCCGGCTTACATGGTGCCGCAATATCTCGACGTGATAGACGAACTGCCGATGACCACGAGCGGCAAGGTCGATCGAAAGAACCTTCCCGCACCGAAGACTCTGCTGAAGGGCGCCGGCAATGTCGTCGCTCCGGCGACCGACCTTGAGACGCGCATTGCGGGCGCTTGGGCGGAAGCGTTCCGCCTTGAGAGCATCTCGGTCACGGACGATTTCTTCCTTGATCTCGGCGGACATTCGCTCTTGGCTTCGCGATGCGCGAGCCTCGTCCGCGACGCGATCGCCGGCGCGCAAATTTCTGTCCGCGACTTCTACGAGCATCGTTCGGTCCGGGCTCTCGCGTCCGTTCTCGAAAGCCGCCTGCGTGAAGCAAACGCGGAAAATCCGGCACGCGCCAACGTTTCGGAAGAAGCATTCAAGAGCGTTCATCCGCTGATGCGCTGGATATGCGGTTCGCTGCAGGCCGTGAGCGTCGCTGTCTATTATGCCATCCTCTCCGCGCCACTCGCCTACGTGGTCCTGATCGCAACCGCCGCGACCGACGGAAAAATCACTTGGACCGAGGCGGCACAGATTTCGACGCTGGTCGGCTTCGCCGTTTGGCCGAGCATGCTGTTCCTGAGCATTGTGCTCAAGTGGCTGGTCATCGGCCGTTTCAAACCCGGCCGCTATCCGCTCTGGAGCTTCTACTATTTCCGCTGGTGGCTCGTGACGCGCTTCCAGGCTCTGAGCTGGGCCGATATGTTTGCCGGCACGCCGCTGATGAGCCTCTACTGGCGCGCAATGGGCGCCAAGATTGGCCGCAACGTCAACATCGAGACGTCGCTCTGCGGCGCCTTCGACCTGGTCTCCATTGGCCAAGGTTCAAGCATAGGTCTTGAGACCCAGATCCTCGGCTTTCGCGTTGAGGACGGCTATCTCGTGATCGAGCCGGTCGAGATCGGCCAGAATTGCTTCGTCGGCATGCACTGCAGTCTGGGTCTTGGAACGAGCATGGGTGACGGCGCGCGCCTCGACGATATGTCGTCGCTGCCGGACGGCACCGCGATGGCAAGTTATGAATGCCGTCGCGGATCTCCTGCGCTGCTCGCGGAAGTTTCGGTGCCGGAAGCGAAAGCGCCGCCGCCAAGCCTCCTGCGCGCCTTCTCGTTCGGCGCACTGCATCTCGCGCTGATTTACGCGATGGGGTATTTTCTCATCGCGACGATCATCCCGTCCGCCATTATCATCATCGCAGGACTGTTGATCGCCGGACCCGTCGGCGGTGCGATCGGAGCGTTCGTCGCGGTACCCGTCGGAATTCTCACCTACGCGATTGCTGCGATTGCGCTCGTCGCTCTGCTGCAGTCATCCGAGGCAGGGCGGATCCCGGTCTACAGCCTTGCCTATGTGCGGCATTGGTTCGTCGGCTATCTGCTGAAGAATACCAAAACCATTCTGCTGCCGGTTTACGCAACAGTCTATTGCCCGCCGTTTCTCCGCGCTCTCGGAGCAAAAATTGGAGCGGGCTCCGAAGTTTCGACCGTCTCGCACATCACTCCGAATCTCCTTGAAGTCGGCGAGGGAAGCTTCCTGGCGGATGCCTGCCTCGTCGGCGGCCACCGGATCAACGACGGCGTCATGGAGATCGGCGCGGTGCGCATCGGAGCGCGAAGCTTCATCGGCAACAGTGCGCTCATTCCAGGCGGACATGCGGTTGGCGACAACGCGCTGATCGGCGTAGCTTCGACCCCTCCCGCGAACGTCACGGAAATTCCGGACGACACGCGTTGGCTGGGCTCGCCTGGCTTTGCCCTCCCGCAAACGCAGCGCAACGTCTGCTTCAACGAAATGGAAATATTCAAGCCTACGCTCTCCGCCCGCATCGCGAGAACGATCACCGATACGCTGCGTGTGTTGTTGCCGGGCTTCATTATCGCCGCGGAAGGCGTCGCGTTCGCAGCCTATCTCGTGATGGGCTATCACGCGCTGCCCCTCTGGATCGTTATCGCGGGCATTCCATTTGTCGTATCGGCGATCGCGGCCGGATCGATTTTTGCCAGCGCCCTCATCAAGAGTCTGTTCGTCGGCCGCATAACGGCGACGGTGAAGCCGCTCTGGTGCAGGTTTATCTGGAACAACGAGCTTGTGAACGGCGTCTACGAAACGGTGGCGGCCACGACGATGACGCCGTTGATGGGCACGCCCTTCATCGCATCGGCCCTGCGCCTGATGGGCTGCAAGATCGGCAAGTGGTGCTATCTCGAAACCACACTCTTCTCGGAATTCGATCTCGTCGAGATCGGTGACCGCGCGTGCCTGAACATCGGCGCGACGATCCAAAATCATCTTTTTGAGGATCGAGTTTTCAAGGCCGACCACATCAAGATCGGCGACGGTTGCACGGTCGGCAATATGGCCGTCGTCCTTTACGGCACCGAAATGCACGCCGCTTCGAGCCTCGGTCCGCTATCGGTTCTGATGAAAGGCGACGTGCTTCCGGCTGGAACACGCTGGCACGGCACCCCCTGCGAGCCTCTCGCATCACCGGCGAAAAGCGCGGGCGAAGCGAAGAAGCCGTCATCCACAGGCGCAAGCTCTTATGCACAACCTAAGCGGCCCGCGCGGCTGGTGAAAAAGCAGATCGAGTTGCTACCGATCTCGGTGTGAGTACAACCGCGCCATGACTGTGGCTTCCCGGCCAGCGCCGGGAGGTCTCAAGCAGTGGACATCGACGCTAAACTCGACTCGAGCACGCGAATCACTTTCCCTCAATCTCGACATTGAGAAGTTCGAGTCGAGGTTATCCCATCTTCGCACCGGGATGGGAGCGTATGCGCGCTCGCGGTTTCGCGCCTGAGGATGAGCTATGAATAAACTTTTTGCGTTTGTTGCCTCTGCATGGGCTATGCCCATGATGGTCGCGCCCGCATTGGCTGATGGCCCCTTCTCGCTGAAGGACACGCCGGTTCAGGTCGAAGCGCCGAGCTGGTCTGGGGTCTATTTCGGCGTCGGCGCCGGCTACGGCCACAACCACTCGAAAAATAACTACCATGACGACTCGGGCGACGTTGACGCTACGTCATCTAAAAACGAGTACGCCGATGGCGGTCTGGTCTCGCTGATTTACGGCATAGACCGGCAAGTGGGCAGCCGCTTCGTCGTCGGCGCCTTCGCGGATTTTTCGACCTCCGAGCTCAATCGCGGCAACGAAGACATTCATAACGCGATGACGATCGATCGCTCGTGGGCGATCGGTGCGCGTGCGGGCCTCCTGCTCAACGAGCGGACGCTGGTCTACGCGACAGGCGGTTATACGCAGGCTCACTTTTCCAATGATGGATGGTGGGACATCGACCCGGATGGCGGCGGCCCAACCGTGCATGGCAAGGGCAGCCAGACATTCAGCGGCTACTTCGTCGGTGGTGGCATCGAACGGCGGCTGAACGACAACTTCTACCTCCGCGGCGAGGCCCGTTATTCCGATTTCGGTAGCCGGGTGACCAACAGCGGAAACGTCGACGGCGCCAATTTCGTCGACCGCGAAGTCCCCTCGATCATCACCGTTCAGGCGGCGCTCGTCTATAAGCTCGACCGCGCGAAGGTCTTGAACCCCGATCCGGTAACGGAAGATCGCGGACCGAAGGTCATCTCCTATAGCGGTATCGACGCTGCGAAGGGCGCGGTCGCCTACTACGGCGGCACGGTCTTCGGCTTGAGCGGCGATCTCTACAAGAGCGGTGCAGTGCTCCGCACGCAGGGCATTATCGCCGACTATAATTATCATGCAGGCGCGCCGCTCGACTCAAAGGTCGACGCAGACGACCGCTCTCTCGATGTCATGCTCGGCTATCAGTGGGTCTTCTCCAACTGGAGCGCCACTGCTTATCTTGGCTACGAAGTGCGCAACGTGCATCTCTCGCCAGCCGATCTCCAGAATGATGTACGTGGCGGTGCCGATGGCTTCAAGGTAGCTGTCGAACTCGAGACCGACGACGAAAGCCAGTACTATGGAAGCCTCGAAGGCAGCTACTCGACGGCCTTCAATTCCTACTTCGCGGAAGGGCGGGTCGGCTACAACTTCAAGCGGTTCATCGTCGGACCTGAAGGCTCGGTCTATAGCGACGAAGGCGATATCTCGACTCGCGTCGGCGCCTTTGCGACGGTCCCCTTCCATCTTCCGTGGAACAATCTTCCGGCCAAGCTCACGTTCAACGTCGGCCATCAGTTCGTAAACAACGGCGGCGAGTCGAGAACGGGCGGCGAAGGCGTCTACGGCGGATCGATGCTGCGAGTGGATTTCTGAGGCGCATCAGCCCCTATCGGAATGAATAAAAAAGGCGCGCGCTGATCCTTTCAGCCGCGCCTTTCTCTTTGTGCCCTGCAGGGATTAATTGACGGCGCCCGTAGCGACGGAGGGCTTGCCCTCAGCCTGGGGCGGCGGCGCCGTGAGAGGCTGCACCGGCGAACCGGGGCCGATCTTCTGCAGATTGCCGGTAATGATCAGGTCTTTCTCATCCACGCCGACTACGCTGATGAGATCTCCGTCCGCCGGGCCCAGCGTCACCAGCTTCTGCTGGGCAATATTCTTATCGCCGACCACGTAGACATATTTTCCAAGTTGGCTCGAGCCGAGGGCCGTTTGAGGCACCATCAGAGCATTGGCATCTTCGCCGGCATGAATGCGGATGCGAACGTACTGGCCGGGGAGAAGTGTCCGGTCAGCGTTGGCGATCGTTGCTCGCGCTGTGAGCGTGCCCGTCAGCCGATCGATGGTGTTATCGATGAACGTGATCGTGCCTTTGTGCAGCGGCTTGTCGTTCCCGGGCACGAAAATCTCGGCAGCCGTCGCGCCGCTGGCACGCACTTTCTGAATTGCGGGCAGCTCTGCTTCGCTCGGATTGAACGTCACGTAAATCGGATCGATTTGAACGAGAGTATTGAGAGGCCCACCTCCAGCGCTGATGAGTGCTCCGAGCGGTGCCTGGTTCTTGCCCAATCTCCCGGCGAAAGGCGCGCGAATTTCGGTATATCCGAGATTGAGCTCGGCCGTGCGAATGGCGGCGTCGTCGATTGTTATGGCAGCGTCCGCTTGCCGGAGCGAACTCGACCGCTGATCGTAGGTGTCCTTGGCAAGCCATCCGCTCTTGGAGAGTTCCGACCCGCGTTCGAGATTGGAGCTGGCATAGTCGCGAGCGGCGATGTCGCGCTGCTTCTGGGCTTTGGCACGATCGAGTTCCGCCTGGTAATCGCGCGGATCGATCACGTAAAGAAGATCGCCCGCGGCAACGTCCGCGCCGTCCGGAACATCCTGCTTCTGCACATAACCTGAAACCCGCGCTTGCAGCGTGATGTCACGGATGGATTCGGTGCGCGCCGAATATTCGAGATAGATGTTTACAGGCCGCTTGACGACGGGCGCGACCGGCACCGGCATGACGAAGGCGGCTTGAGGCGGCGCGGCTGGACTCTCAACCGCGGCGATCAGCTTCGCAAGATCTTGCCGATGAACGTAGGCAGCGCCGCCAGCGGCAACCAGCAAAGCCAGGACGACAATCTTCCAAAGTCGCATCGCAAGATCCCTGTCTATTTGGCAACAGCCGGATGTGAAGCATCGTTGCCGGTTGCCGCATGTTCCCCGGACATGTTGGCTTCACGTCCTTCGCGCCACTCTTCGATCATGGCGTAGAACACCGGAACGAACAGCAACGTAAGCAGCGTGGCGGCGAGCATGCCGCCGAACACCGTCGTGCCGATCGATTGCCGGCTGGCGGCGCCGGCTCCCGACGCGATCATGAGCGGCACGACGCCGAGAATGAAAGCGAACGCCGTCATCAAGATCGGGCGAAGCCGCAGCCGCGCCGCTTCCATCGCCGCATCGATAATGGGCAATCCCTCGAGCCGCCGTCTCTTCGCGAACTCGACAATCAGAATGGCATTCTTCGCCGCGAGACCGATGAGCATCACAAACCCGATCTGCGAGTAGACGTCGATCTGCAGGCCGCGCACCCAGATCGCAAGGAGCGCACCAAAGAGCGCGAGCGGTACCGCCAGCAGCACCATGAACGGCATTGACCAGCTCTCGTATTGCGCGGCGAGGATCAAAAAGACGAACACGCTCGCCAACGCAAAGACGACGAGAGCGATCGAGCCTGCCTTGAGTTCCTGGAAGGTGATGCCCGTCCATTCGTAACTGAAATCGCGCGGCAGTGCCGTTGCCGCGGCACGCTCCATCGCGGCGATGGCCTGTCCCGTGCTGTAGCCCGGCGCGGGGCCGCCGTTGATCAGCGCCGAAGCATAGTTGTTGTAATGAGGCACGGTCTCAGGCCCGACGATCGGCTTCAGCGTTCCGAGCGTGCTGAGCGGTACCATACCGCCGGTCGCATTGCGCACGTAAAGCCGCGACAGGCTCGAAGGATCGGATCGTGCGTTTTTGTCCGCCTGCAGCGTCACGCGGAACGTGCGGCCGAAAAGGTTGAAGTCGTTTACATAAAGCGAACCGAGATAGATCTGCAGAGTGTTGAAGACGTCCGGCAGATTGAGGCCTAAGAGCTTCGCCTTGGAGCGGTCGAGATCGTAATTGAATTGCGGCGTCGAGGTCGAGAACGACGTGAACAGCTGCTGCGCGTCGAGTTCCGGCTGCTTGCGGGCCTCCGCGATCAGCGCTTGCGTCGCCTCGTTGAGCGCCACGCTGCCGCGACCCGTCAGATCTTCGACCTGGAATTCAAATCCGCCGGTGGTTCCAAGGCCCGGTATCGACGGTGGATCGAAGCTGAGCGCGAAGGCTTCCGGGATCATGAGAAGCTTGCCGCGCACCTCTTGCACCAGGCGCGACGCGCTTTGCTCTGGCGGCCGTTCGTTCCAGGGCTTCAGAATGGCGAATTCGACGGCCGAGTTCGATTGCGCCGCGTTCGTCAAGAAGTTCAGGCCGCTGATCGAGCCGACGATATCGACGCCCGGCGTGCTCTCGAGAATGTCTCGGACCTGCTTCGCGACGGCGTCGGTTCGTTCGAGCGACGCGCCGTCTGGCAGCTGCACCACGACGAAAAAGTATCCCTGATCCTCGACCGGCAAAAACGTCGAAGGAACGCGCTGGGAGATCAGATACGTCGCTCCAAGTATCACGGCGAAAAAGAAGAGCATCGCCCAGCGAATACGGATCAGGAACCGCACCAGATGCGCGTAGCCGTGCGAGAGCCGGTCGAAGCCGGCGTTGAACCAGCGGAAGAGGATGAACTTCGCAGGCTCGCGATGACGGAGGAACACCGCTGCCAGCGCCGGGCTGAGGGTCAGCGAATTGAATGCAGAAAGGCCGACCGAGATCGCAACCGTCAGCGCGAATTGATTATAGAGCCGGCCTGATACCCCCGGGATGAACGCCACGGGAATGAACACGGCCATCAGCACGCCGGTGGTCGCGATGATGGGACCGGTAACTTCGGACATGGCCTTTAACGCCGCCGCCATCGGCTTCAGGCCATTTTCCAGCTGACGTTCGACGTTCTCCACGACCACGATGGCGTCATCGACCACAAGACCGATCGCCAGCACCATGCCGAGCAGGCTGAGCATATTCAGTGAGAACCCGAGCGTGTGCATGATGACGAGCGTCGCAATCAGCGACACGGGTATGGCGATCGTTGGAATGATCGTCGTGCGCCAACTTTGCAAAAAGATGTAAACGACGAGCACGACCAGGCCCAGAGCTTCGAGAAGCGTGAAGACCACGTCATGCATGGCGGCAGAAACGAACCGGGTGGTATCGTAGTGCATGCCGTAAGCAATTCCCTTCGGGAACCGCTTCGAAAGCTCGTCCATCTTGGTCAGCACGCGCTCCTGGAGATCGAGCGCGTTCGAACCGGGCATCTGGAAAACGGCGAGCACGACGGACGGGTCGTTGCCGAAGAACGCCGATGACGAATATTGGAGCGCGCCAAGCTCGATACGGGCCACATCGCGCAGCCGGACGATGGCACCGGTCGCCGGGTTCGATCGCACGACGATGTTGCCGAATTCTTCCGGATTGCTGAGCCGCCCGGTCGCGTTAACCTGCATTTCGAACGGCGTTCCGGGGGGCGCCGGCGACTGGCCGATCTTTCCGGCCGCGACCTGGATATTTTGCTCCGCAACCGCATTTTGAACGTCGACGGCCGTAATGCCGAGCTGAGACAGCTTGTCTGGATCGAGCCAAAGACGCATCGAATAGCGCCGCTCGCCGAAAATCTGCACGTCGCCGACACCCGCGATGCGCTTCAAGGGATCGACGATTTGAAGGTAGGCATAATTGCTGAGCGTCACCGGATCGACCGAATGGTCAGGCGACGTCAGGTTGACGATCAGGACGAAATTCGGGTTCTGCTTTCGGATCGAGATGCCGGCCTGGTTGACGATCGGCGGCAACGCCGACGCGGCCTCAGCCACGCGGTTCTGGACGTCGACGGCAGCAATGCTGAGCGGATAACCGACGTCGAATGTGATCGTGATATTCGACGAGCCGTCGTTGGAACTCGACGACGACATGTACGTCATGCCTTCGACGCCGTTGATCTGCTGTTCGAGCGGCGTCGTAACGGTGTCGGCGACGACCTGGGCGCTGGCGCCGGGATAGATCGCACTCACTACCACTTGCGGCGGCGTTACATCGGGAAGTTGCGACACTGGCAGCAGAAAATAGCAAATGGTGCCCGCCAGGACCATGATGACGGCGATTGCCGAGGCAAAGATGGGCCGGTGAATAAAGAAATTGACCATGCGCCGTCCGACGTTGATGCGGGGTAGCCGCCGAGGACGGCCTTGGCGTTCCCTTGGAACCCATACCCTCTTAAAGACACTAACCCTCTATCACCTCAAGCAGCCATTTCCGCAATCTTTGGGCGAGGTAAACAGGGCGACCAGAAAACCTTACACAGATGAAAATGGGGATCGTTTCCAGCTTCGCCAGCATTCACCCGCAACTTCTATCGAACATCGTATCTTTGCTGCCACAAAATGCCGCTGTCACGGTGGCGATCGGTCGTAACACTGAGGTTTTGGCAGGTCGCTCGACCGGATCGGACATCCGGACTGGTAGCGGCAATCGACAACCGAACGCCTCTTGGGAATTGGACTCGGCCAAAAAGAACCTGGGGCGAACGCTGATCAAAAAAGGCGCCAGCGAAAAAATCCAATCGAAAAGCCCCGCGCGATTGAGCCGCCATCTGGCTTAGACCAATTCAGCCCAATTACAGGCAAACCGGACGACAAATGTTCGGCTTGAATGAAACGGAATTCCGTCGATTGAAGCCGGTCAAGGGAAATCTGGAATACGGATTGTCCCGAGCTGCGAAACCATAGTTCCATAGCCAGTCCAGCTATCTGTCCATTCGTTCCTCAGAAAAAGAATTGTCCGCAAAGACATGCGCATTGAAGATGGAGGGCAGCTGAGTTCAGAATGAGCCTAAAGCTCTTCCTGCGTCAGCGGCGGTCCGTTTTGGGCGCGTCCGATTTCCTTTTCGAGATCCGCCAGTTCCAGAAACTGATCGGCTTGACGGCGTAGCTCATCGGCGATCATCGGCGGCTGCGTCTGCAACGTCGAAACGATGCTCACTCTCTTGCCCATTTGCTGGAGAGCGGCGACCAGACTGCGAAAATCGCCGTCTCCGGAAAAGATCACGATGTGATCGAGGTTGTCGGCAAGCCGCATCGCATCGACGGCAAGCTCGATGTCCATGTTGCCTTTGATGCGTCGGCGCCCGGCGCTGTCGATGAACTCTTTCGATGCCTTGGTCACCATCGAAAATCCGTTGTACTCGAGCCAATCGATCAACGGCCGGATGGACGAGTACTGCTGCTCGTCGGCGATGGCGGTGTAATAGAGTGCTCTTACGAGCTGCACCTTGCCCCTGAAGAGCCGGAGCAACCTCCGATAGTCGATGTCAAAGCCGAGCAGTTTTGCTGCAGCATAGAGATTTGCGCCATCAATAAATAAAGCAACGCGCTCCGTCGGATAAAAATGCATGAGGCATTCCAAAAACATGCATGGCCAAAGTCCTCGTGCAGAGTATTCTCTGTCTATATCGAGAATTGTCAATGCTTGTTGAACTCGCCGTTTCCCATTTCTAACCACTGTACCCGCACTAAATTGCGGCCGGTGGATATTGTGGCGTCGTATCCGGCCAATTCTGACATTTTTGTCAGAAGAATTTCTCGTGGTGCGAAATATGCCAGCGGGTTCCCTCGTCGCGGAAAAAAAATTTGGAGGTCCGGATGAGGTCTCGGCGCTGACGTTGATTTTCGCGTAAGCGGAGCGCTGCAGTTTCGGAAAAAATGACTGGGGCGCTAAGGTTGCTGGTCCGCGTACGATCCGACTGTCACATTTGCGATTTCGCCGCGGCGATGCCATGAACCCGCGCCATGACGCGCCGGACGTCCCGTGCTAACCAGCGGGTCGAAACGCGGAACCAGGGCCAGTGCCGTTTGCGCCATCGAGCGCCGGCCGCCGGCGTTGTTCGGACCGGCCCCTTAAACTCAACTTCAGGAACACGAAATGGCAACGTCAGAGAGCGAGACGCGCGCGCGAGCGTTGCGCTCGGACATCCCGGCTAGCCCCCTTCAGATCTCGTTCATAGAATTCGTCTGTCTGATCGCGGCTCTGATGGCGATCACGGCGCTGTCGATCGACATCATGCTGCCGGCGTTGCCTGAGATCGCTGCGACGTTCGGCGTCGAGAAGGAAAACGACAGGCAGCTTGTCATCATTGTTTACATGGCCGGCTTCTCCTTGGGCCAGATCTTCTTCGGACCGCTCTCCGATCACCTCGGCCGCAAACGGGTCCTCATGACCGGCCTTGCGATTTTCATCCTTGGGACGATAGGTGCGATCATGGCCGGGTCGTTCCAAATGCTACTGCTTGCGCGCATCGTCCAGGGGCTCGGCGCGGCGTCTCCGCGCATCATAGCCGTTGCGGTCGTCCGCGATCTTTATAGCGGCCGTCAGATGGCCCGGGTGATGTCCTTTGCGATGGTCGTCTTCATCATGATACCCGTCTTCGCCCCGTCGGTTGGGCAGGCCGTGGTTCTATTCAGCAGTTGGCAATGGATCTTCTTCGTACTGCTGGTGATGTCGGTCAGCGCCGCCATCTGGTCCGGAGCGCGATTGCCTGAGACGGCGCGTCCGGCCCTCGGCGTGGAGCATGCGATGACACTGCGGGCATCCGTTCTCGCGGCCGTCTTGAACAGTCAGACCGTCGGTTACGGAGCTGCAGGCGGCTTCATGTTCGGATGCCTTCTCGCCTACGTCGCGAGCGCTCAGCAGGTTTTCGTCGGCGTGTTTGGCCTGGGCGATATCTTCCCCGTCATCTTCGGCGCGTTGGCTTCGGCGATGGCCTTGGCTTCGTTTGTGAACGCCCGCCTTGTCGGCCGGTTCGGAATGCGACGCCTATCGCATGCGGCCCTATTCGGATTCATCGGCGTATCAGCGCTGTTGGCTTCCGCCGCGGCACTGGGCGTTGCCAGCTTCTGGATCTTCGCGGCCGCAATGGGTCTCGCATTTTTTCTCTTCGGATTGATAGCGCCGAACTTCAACGCGCTGGCGATGGAGCCGCAGGGACACAACGCCGGAATGGCGTCGTCGGTCGTCGGTTCTCTCAGCACCGCCGTCGGCGCGATCGCCGGCGGTACCGTCGCCGCATCCTTCGACCACTCGATTTTGCCGATTGCCGCGGGATTTGCAGCGTGCAGCATAATCGGGGGGCTGATCGTTTTCGCGATAGAGGGCTCAAAGGGATTATTGGGGCGCAATCGCCCCGCATAGCGGGCAATTTACTTGCCTAAAATTTACGTAATGCGGGCGTGGAAGCCATCTCGCTCTGGCCACCCATTGCGTCATGTACTACATGCTGCGGCAGCGACGGGAATGCCGAAGGCTAAATCCCGGATGCATGAGGGCAGACGGGCATGAGAATTCTCCTGCTTGAAGACGACCTGAATACTGCAAGATATGTCTTGAACGGCCTCGAGGAAGAGGGCCACACGGTGGACCATCTTGCCGATGGACGCGACGCGGTCGCGCAAGCCGTCGCCGAGAATTATGACGTGATCATTCTCGATCGGATGCTTCCGAGCCTTGACGGACTCGCCATCATAAAGACCATTCGAAGTGCCGGCCGCGGCGTGCCCGTCTTGTTTCTGACCGCGCTCGGCGGCGTTGATGACCGTGTCGAAGGTCTCGATGCCGGCGCCGACGACTATCTCGTGAAGCCATTTGCATTCTCTGAGCTTTTGGCGCGCGTCAATGCGCTCGCCCGCCGACCCCACACGAAGGGCGAGGAGACGCGTCTCAAAGTCGGCGATCTCGAAATCGATCTGGTCGCCCGCAAAGTGACGCGTGGAGGCGACATCATCGATCTCCAGCCGCGGGAGTTCCGCCTGCTCGAAGTCCTGATGCGCAATCGTGGTCGCGTCGTGACGCGAACGATGCTGCTCGAGCGTGTCTGGAGCTTCCATTTCGATCCGAAGACGAGCGTCGTCGAAACCCACATTTCGCGGCTTCGCGCCAAGATCGACAAGCCGTATGGCAAAGAGCTGATCCACACCATTCGCGGGAGCGGATACACGGTCCATGACGGCTCGTGATCTTCTGAAGCGCACGCCTTTCCGTTTGGCGGCGACCTTCTCACTATTCTTCATAACGACGATCCTAGCGCTTTTCACCGTCGTCTATTTGGTCGCGACTGAGCGCCTCGTCGCTGACATTCGCGATCGCGTCGAGACGACGCTCGATTCACTCGCCGCGCTCGACGGCGAACGCACGTTCGACGACCTCGTCGCTCTCGTCGCCAGCGAAAGCGAATCCGTCCGCGATCCCGATTTCATCATAGAGCTTGTCGACAAGAACGGGAATTTTCTCGCCGGCAATGTCCGCGGCGTCAGGGATTCCAAGAACTGGATGACGCTCAAACGCGCGGAAATGTTTCTCACTCTCGATCGCGGCGAGCCCGACGACGAATTCCTTGCGATTTGGAGGCCGCTCGTCAAAGGCCGGCTTCTCGTCGGCAGCGACAAGAGCGAAGTCAAGCAGATGAAATCGTTTCTGCTGAAGCTGCTCGCTTACGGGTTGCTTGCTGCAGCCCTGCCGCTCGCTCTCTGCGCGGTTTATTTCGCACGGGAAGCGCAACATCGCATCGATGCCTTTTCCCGGCCCCTTGCGAAAGTCTCCCAAGGCGAAGTCACCGCCCGCGTACCGATATCGGGACTGCATGACGACATCGATCAGGTGGCGCTGCAAGTAAACCGCATGCTAGGCGATCTGCAGCGGCTGATCGAGAACGTCAATCAATCGTCGTCCGATATCGCTCACGATCTCAAGAAGCCGCTCGGACGTTTGCGCCAGCGCCTTGAGGATGCGCGGCGCGGCGAAGACAAACAGGAGTTTCGCAACGCCATCGACGCCGCGTTGGGAGATATCGATTCCATATCTGAGACCTTCGACGCCCTGCTCCGGATTACGCAAATCGAGGCCGGTGCGCGCAAGTCGCGATTTGTGACCGTCGACCTGGCGCTTTTGCTTGCCGATGTTCGTGACGTCTACGACGTCGTGGCGGAGGACGCGGGAGATAGGCTGAACTACATTTGCGATTGGCCGGGCGCCGCTTACGTTCGCGGCGATCCCGAACTTCTCGTTCAGCTCTTCGCGAACCTCGTCGAGAATTCCATTCGCCATTGTCCGAAGGGCACGGAAATAACGATGCGCCTCTATGCGCGCGGAAACGCCTATGTTGCAGACGTTGCCGACACGGGGCCGAGCATTCCACAGCACGAGCGGGTGAACGTGTTCCGCCGCCTCTATCGGCTCGAACGCGCCCGCTCGACGGAAGGTAGCGGTCTGGGCCTTAGCCTGGTCGCGGCAATCGTCGAACTTCATTCGGCGAAGATCGAGCTCTTCGATAATGAGCCGGGCCTGCGGGCGGAAGTCCGTTTCCCGGCCGCTTGAGCCGGGGCGACAAAACAAAGGGGCGCATGAGAATGCGCCCCTCGAATTCTTATCAGCTTCGGATCGAATGAAGTTCAGCTTGAAAAAGTTGTTCTCAGATCGTCGAACAACGCCACCTGCTCTTTGATCAGTTCGCGCTGCTCGTCGCGGCGAACGAAAATCTTGAACATCGCTTCGCCTGCGCCATTGAAGAACTGAACGGACCGCGATTCCCGGCCCATGAATGGACGCGCGACAAACGCGATGTGCGTGCAGTTTTCCGCCTTGATATGCCCGCCGATCGGGCTATCGCCGTGCAGGTTGAAATACCCGCGCCCGATCGTGCCGGGCGGAATTGGCCCTTCGCATTCGAGCACGATGTCTGGGGTATGGACGATGAAGACCACGGGACCCCAGGCGGTCAGAGCCGCCAATATTTTCTCGAACGCACTGCCGGGTACAATAGACCGGTGCGCATCCGGAAGCGCTTCGACAGCTTCGAATGTGCTGACACCGTAGTCGCGGGCGATCTGCTCGAGAATGCCGTCGGCATTCTTCGCCAGCCGCTCGCGCAGGGGCGGCCGCGTGGTTGCTTCAGTTGAAAGAGCTTCACTCATGCTGCTGTTCACTCGGCCGCTGCAAGAACGGACTTCGAACCGTCCGAGCGAACTTCCTGGATCGCCTCGAACCCTTCAAACTCCGGATGGCCGAGATAGAGCTTCCGCGTCGCTCCCCCTGCAGAGGCATGAGACTTCCGGAACGATTCCGATTTCGTCCACGCCTCGAAGTCGGCAAACGAGTTCCAGACAGTATGCGACGAATAAAGAATATGGTCCTCGCGCGCGGGTCCCCGAAGCAAGTGGAACGACTGGAAGCCCGGCTCCTTGTGCAGGTTCACTTCGCGAGTGATCCAAAGCTGCTCAAAATCTTTTGCGAGGTCGGGCTCGACCTTGAAGCGGTTCATCGCGATGTACATTTGCTGCACCTTTCTATTGAGCAAAATGGCAGCCCGGATGCTCGGCATCCGGGCTGCTGGCTATCTCAGAGCTGCGAGACGGGAAGTCAGATTGCCCTAAGACGCATTTCCAATTCGATTTTGCGGAGCGCTACCGAGACGAGAAATCCCCACGCCGCGGCGGAACGCTATTGTTGTGTCCATAAAAAGTCAACATTATCGTCAAGCGCTTGCTAACGGTATGCAATGTGCGTTGGCAGCATCTGCCCGATATTGAGAAGATTTCCGTCATCGTCGATGAAATGGAATTCCCGCATGCCCCACGGCTTGTCCGAAATCTCGGACAGACGCTTCGCCGGGCCTATCTTGAACGCCGAATACCATTCGTCGACGTCGGCGACACGAATGTAGGCAGAAACGCAATGTGGCTCGGGAACCTGAGCGACCGACGATACGTGCACTTCGATGGCACGTCGTCTCAGAATAAGATAATTATGGGCGGCACGTACGACGGCGAAGCCCTTGCTGTCATAGGTTTCCACCGAACGCTCGATATCTGTCGAAAGTAAAACGGGTATTGCCAAGGGCACTGCGACGCCGTCGGCAACGAGTTCGTCGGGTAACGTCATCATTCTGCAGCTGCTCCGATTATCATTCTGCGTGTGATCGCCGCAGGCAGGATCAATCGCCCGCCGTCGCCGGACGATACGACCCGCAATCGACACCCGAACGTGTGACTGAGCAGATCCTCATTCAAGAGGTCGTCAGGATTACCTTTTCCGACGACCTTGCCAGCGGCCATAAGCACGATTTCATCGGCGAACGCTGCGGCAAGATTGAGATCGTGAATGACGAGCATCACTGCGCGTCGTTCGGTGGATTGTGCTTTGATGAGGCTGAGCACATCGCATTGATGCTTGAGATCTAGGCTCGCGGTCGGCTCATCGAGCAACAGCGCCGCCGTTTCCGTGTCGGGCCGCGGAGCCGTGGCCAACTGGCATAGTGCTCTAGCAATATGCACGCGCTGACGCTCGCCGCCCGAAAGCTGGTTCAGCATCCGCATTTCGAAATTTGCGAGGCCCACGGCGGCCAATGCGTCACGGGCGACAACCGCCGCATCGTCGTCGCGAATGCCGAACGCCGGCACCGTCGCGCCCAACATGACAGTTTCAAGAACGGTGAACGGAAAGGAAAGCGTTGTCGATTGCGCGACGACCGAACGCCGCATTGCGAGACGTGCAACGGGAATTTGCCGAAGATCGGTCCCATCCAGAAGAACCGCGCCTTCGCTGGGCTTCAGCTCGCCCGCCATGACGCGCAGCAGCGTCGATTTACCCGCGCCGTTGGGACCGATGATGGCCGTCAATCGGCCGGGCGCGATCGTCAGCGAGACATCGTCGATCAGTCGTTTCTGACCAGCCATGACTGAGACGCGACGGGCTTCAAGCATCGCTCATACTCCGCCGCTGATATTGCGTCTCAACACGAGATGCAGAAAGACGGGCGCACCGACGAGCGCGAGCACGATTCCAATGGGCAGCTCCGCTGGCCGGATCGCCATACGCGCAATGATGTCGGCAACGATGACGAGTGTCGCACCGAGGATCGCGCTGCCCGGAAGCACCGCGCGATGATCGGGACCAGAAATGAGACGCATCACATGCGGGGCGACTAGACCGACAAAGCCGATCACGCCGGCAACCGCTACGGCGGCGCCAACGGCCGCGGCCGTCGTTGCGATGGTGAGCCGCTTCGTGCGTTCGATGTCGATGCCGAGGTGCATCGCTTCCGCCTCTCCAAGCAGAAACCCGTTGAGCCCGCGCATGAGCCGAGGCACAACCAGAAGAACTGCTGCGGCAAAAGGCAGAACGGCGAAAACCTTTTGCCAGCTTGCGCCGGAAAGGCTGCCCATCGACCAGAGCGTGAGGTCTCGGAGTTCGCGGTCATCGCTGGCGTAGGCAATGTATCCGCCGAGCGAGCCTGACAATGCGCCGATCGCAATACCGGCAAGAAGCAAGGTTCCGACGGCAAGCTCTCCGCGTCGCGAGGCGATCGCAACAAGCGTGATTGTTGTCACGAGGCCGCCGAAAAACGCCGCTATCGGCAGCGCGTAGATGCCAAAAGGCGCGACCAGCGGAGCGGCGATCCCGTGCCCAAGAACGATCGTTGCGATCGCCGCAAGCGCCGCGCCGGAAGAAACGCCAATCAATCCCGGATCGGCAAGGGGATTGCGGAATAGCCCCTGCATCATCGCGCCCGACGTTGCAAGCGCCGCGCCAACGAACGCCGCGAGGAGAGTTCGCGGTAGCCTGAGATCGATCAAAACCAGCCTGTCGCGTTCCGCGCTAGCGTCATTTGCGTAGCCAACTGCCGCTGCGAACGCGCGCGGCAGAGATTGCAGGGAAACGCCCGTCGGACCGATGGCGAGCGAGAGAATTGCCGACAGCAAAAGGAGCCCGGTGAGCGCAAGGAAGACCGTAGGGCGAGCGGGCCTTACAGCATCTGATATGCGCCCAATACTGGTCTCAGCGATGGTCACGGCGTTGCTGCGGCTTTGGCGGGCTCTGAATAGAGAGCGTTCATAAGGTCATGCGCAGCCGAAGGTGCGCGCGGTCCGAACCCGAGCAGATATTGCCCGTCCATCTCGACGAGACGTTTGTCCTTTGCCGCTGGTGATTGGCTGAGGCCCGGCAACGACAACGCGACCTTGGCGGCACTGTGGTCGCCGTCGCCGCGGCTCATCACGATGACGGCATCCGGCGCAAGCTCGGCCAGCTGTTCGTCGCTCACGGGCTTGTAGCCGCTGACTCCGGTGGCCGCATTGTCGATGCCGGCAAGCTGAAGGATCGCGTCCGCGCCCGTGCCGGTACCGCCAATCGTTGCCCGTCCGTTTTGAACTGCGAGGACGAACAGCGCCTTCTTACGTCCTTTGATCTGCTTACGGTCGTTGTCGAGAGCTGCGAAATCGGCCTCGATTTTCGCAGCAAGTTTCTGCGCGTCCGCTTCCGCCCCGATGATGCGGCCAATGCGGCGAACCTTGTCCGGCACACCTTCGGCCGTCTGCTTTTCCTCGATGTCGACGTATTGCACGCCGCTGCCCTTTATCGCTTTGACAACCTCGGGCGGCCCCGCTTGTTCAGATGCGATAATGAGTGTCGGATTGATGGAAAGGACCCCCTCCGCTGAAAGCGCACGCAAATATCCGACCGACTTCTTGTCTTTGAGCGCGCTCGCCGGGAACAGGCTCGTCGTATCGACGGCGACGATCTTGTCGCTTTGTCCGAGAGCGTAAAGAATTTCCGTCACGTCGCCGCCAAGAGACAAAATCCGAACACTGCCGGCCGGCGGGGCGCCGTCAGCTGCCGACGCGCCTGAGTGATAGCCGCTCGTGCCGGCCAATAATCCCGCGAGCGCAAGAGCCGTGCCCGCAATTGCAAATCGTCGTGTCGCCACGCTCATTTTGAAACGCCCCAAGTTGCCTTTTATTTCGTTAGAATGAGCTTGCCGGTAGCGGTAATCCGCAGGCGGTACTCTTGCCCGCGATGGACGAGAATGGCCTCGCGGCTGCCCTTCAGTAATTCGTCGACCCGGTATCGGACGCCACCTTCGGCCGGAGCTTCCGTGTCTGGCGATGATGTCGTGGAGGCGGGGCTAAATCCCGCTTGCCGCAGAACGGAATCCGCGACCTCTTTTTTTGGAGGCATTCTCTCAATCAACGATAAGGGGCTGCGCGCGGACATATCTCTCCATGCCCGTCAGTGAAGATAGATGCTTTGGACGGTCTGCTTTTGCAGCTCGTGAGAATCGCTGTCCGCGGTGGCGTCCGCACCGGGATTTATGTGCTGCAATTGCTGGGACGCGAGCGCGCGAATGGCAACCTGCGTCCGCACGGACGGATGGGGCCCATCGAGCGCCAGTTTCAGTCCGCGCTCCAATGCACGCTCATCGCCAGCACGCGCGGCCCTGAGCAATCCCGATACGGCAAGCTCGTCCGGTGAAACATGCTGGCAGCCGATGCTGAGATAGGAAAAGCCGACCTTGCGTTCGGATCTGAGCGCTCTGAGCAGAGCTGTAACACGCCCGACCAGCACGGGGCCTTCGCTAGCGCCGAGCTTTTCTTCGGCCTCTCTCATGGCGATTTCCCACGGCTGCACAGCGCCTGTGGTGTAGATTTCGCAAAGACAGCGAAAGACATCGAGCGTGACGCTTTCGATCGGCAGAAATCCGAGTTCAGCCCGCATTGGAAAACCGAGTGCGTGCCCCGCACAGACATCTTCTCCAGTGCCCTTGCCGTCGTTCGTCTTCGAAGGTTTGTTTCGCATGACTGCTCATCCGTGTGTCGGTTTCGATGTGGCGCGCTCTAAAGTTCAGGATTCGTCGTCAGGCCGTTCGTCTTCCGACAAATTTGAGAGCATGCGGTCGAAGGCAGAGATATGGCCGGTAGCCAAATCCCAAATCATTCCGACTGAGGCAGCGAACATCGATGCGGCAAGCACGGCGTCTGTATTATCGCGCACGTCGAGCCGCTCACCGCTGAGATGCGAGTGTTTCATGGGTTCTCTCCAAAGTATCGGGGTTCAAGGCCCCGCAAATGGCGAATGGGCCCATTAAGCGAAAGTATACTTAGTGAGTCAAGTTTAAACTTTGGCCTCGGCAACAGCCTGGGCCGCCGGCTGCTCTGCCCGTTCGTGAATAACCCGATGCACGAACGCGAGTTTCTCGTAAGCGGCGCCCGGTATCACGAAGGGATAGAAATCGTCGTGGCCCATGCTGCGGCTGAGGCTGTTCATGGCGATAGTCAACGGCACCCATCTCGCCATCAGCGTGTCGAACGTCACACTCGAATAGATGTCGTCGCGGAGGTCGAGCCGAAGCCCGTGGCCTTCCATGCCCTCGGCCTCGGCCGTATCGAGCGCATCGACCATGTGCAGATAATGCGCCCAGGTCTCGGCCCAGTCTTCCCACGGATGCGCGCTCGCATAGGCGGAAACGTGGTTCTCCTGCCAGTCGGGTGCGGGACCGGCGCTATGATGGCGCGCCAGCGCCGCGTCGTAATCCTCGCGTTCATCCCCGAAAAGCGCGCGAAACGCGTCGAGCCGCCCGGCCTCTTCGACAAGCACCATCCAATAATAATGCCCGCTCTCGTGTCGGAGATGACCGAGCAGCGAACGATAGGGCTCGTCGAAGTGCTGCCGTTGCCGTTCGCGTTCGACGGCATCGGCCTCGCTGACGTCGATTGTAACAACGCCGTCGAGGTGGCCCGTGAGAGCATTACGTACGAAATCGAAGGTCAGCGGACCTTTCGCCGAAGCTCGGCCATCGAATGGCAAACCGAACCGGATGAGAGAATACACAAGGCGCTTTTTTGCGTGCTCCAGTGCGCGCCACGCCGGCAGGCTACCGGGTTCCGAGAGGTTCGGTATGAGGCGATTGAGGTCGCAAGCCTTGCAAAAGATGTTGCTTTCGGATTCAGGCGTTAGCCAGTTGCAAACGCCAAACTCGGCATTTGCGCAAAATCGCATCGGAACGTCGTGCGGCGTGCTGCTGAGCTTGCGAAAGATAGGCGCCTCGGGCGTCACCTCACTAAGGCCGGTTTCCTTGATCGCGACGATTGCCAATTCGCCAGCATCGAAGCCGAGCGTATTCTTGCATTTCACGCACTTCACGTTTTCAAAGTACACGGTGTTTCCGCAGTGCGAGCAGGCGTAATTCTTCATGCCGCGTACCGATGGCCCCAAGGCCCGGCAAAGGTCTTAGCCGGGGCCTGCTGCGGAATGCCAGCAGCGGCTTTCAGGCGGAACGTCTGACCTTGCCGATATGACACTCAGATGCCCTTATTAATCGCACTGGGCCTCAATTTTCGCAGGCACTCTGCTCAAACGTAAAGCAGAATGGTCAACTGCGTACTTTTTAGGCTACCCCACGCTTGTACCACAACTTTTGGCCCGGTAACGCAGTTGGGACCATTTCGTTTCCGCGGTCAGGGCCAAGCCTTCGGTGAAGGCTCGGTTACGCTGCGATCGATCAAATAGGGATACTGCCGGTTCATGGTCCTTCACGTCGCGCTGACCCATCAAACGAGCTACCGCTACGATCGACGGGTGAGCATGGCGCCGCAGGTGATCCGCCTCCGCCCGGCACCACATTGCCGAACACCCATTCTCAGCTACTCGCTGACGGTCACGCCGAAAGAGCACTTCCTGAACTGGCAGCAGGATCCGTTCGGCAACTTTCTCGCGCGCGTCGTCATTCCGGAAGAAACCACCGAATTCTCCGTCACCGTCGATCTCGTGGCGGATATGGCGGTCATCAATCCGTTCGATTTCTTCATCGAGGAAAAGGCACAAGCCTGGCCGTTCGCTTACGACGACGTTTTGAAGAAGGAACTCGCGCCGTACCTCGTCGCGGCTCCTCTCGGCCCAAATCTCGAGCGCTATCTCAAGAAGATCGTTCCCAAATCGCAGACGACGATCGACTTCATCTGCGACCTCAATCGCATGGTGCAGGGCGATGTCAGCTATCTGATCCGCATGGAACCGGGTGTTCAAACGCCCGAGGAAACACTCGCGAAAGGTTCCGGATCTTGCCGCGACAGCGCGTGGCTTCTGACCCAAATCTTGCGCAACGTCGGCCTCGCCGCGCGGTTTGTATCGGGCTACCTCATTCAGTTGAAGCCCGACGTGAAGTCTCTCGATGGCCCGGCAGGCGCTGATACGGACTTTACCGATCTCCATGCCTGGACTGAGGTTTATATTCCGGGCGCCGGATGGATCGGTCTTGACGCGACGTCTGGCCTATTGGCTGGCGAAGGTCACATTCCTCTCGCCGCCACGCCGCATCCTGTCAGCGCCGCGCCTATCAGCGGTAGCCACACGAAGGCGGAAGTCTCATTCGACTTCAAGATGGCAGTGACGCGCATTCGCGAGACCCCGCGCGTCACGAAGCCCTACGATGACGACACTTGGAACACCATCGTTGCTGCAGGCAAGACGATCGATCAGCGTCTCGTCGAAGGCGACGTCCGCCTCAGCATGGGCGGCGAGCCGACCTTCGTCGCCGCTGACGACATGGAAGGCGCCGAATGGAACACCGCCGCCGTCGGGCCGACAAAACGTCGCTATGCTGATGATTTGATCCGCCGCCTGCAGCGTCGCTTCGCTCCCGGCGGACTGCTCCACTATGGTCAAGGCAAATGGTATCCGGGCGAACAGCTTCCGCGCTGGGCCTTTGCGCTTTACTGGCGCGGCGATGGCCTTCCGCTCTGGGAAAACCAGGACCTGATCGTCAGCGAGAACGTCGCCCGTCCCGCGATGATCGAGGATGCCGATAACCTAATGCGAGGCCTCTGCGCCAAGCTCGGCCTCCCGGCCGATAGCGCCATTCCCGCCTATGAAGATCCGGCGCATTTTCTCCTTGTCGAGCGCAAGCTGCCGGTCAACGTCACGGCCGAAGCCAATAAGCTGGAGGACCCGGCAGAGCGCGAACGGATCGCCCGCGTCTTTGATCGTGGACTGGGGAGCATCGCGAGCTACGTGCTTCCGATACAAGCCTGGCAGACGGCGGATCGCGGCCGCCGCTGGGTCACGGAACGTTGGGCGCTACGCCGCGCACACCTCTTTCTCGTCCCGGGCGATTCTCCGGCTGGCTTCCGCCTTCCATTGCAATCGTTCCCGGTGCTCGCACCAATCGAGCAATCGAACGTCATCCCGCGCGATCCGATGAGCCCATCGCGGCCGCTACCCGAGCGCGCGGTTCTGCTCCACCAACGCCGCGTCGTGACGCTCGAAGCTGCGAAGCCCGCAACGCCGATCGAGATTACGCCCGAAATCGCAGGCACTGTCAGAACCGCGCTGACTATCGAGCCGCGTGGCAACGCCATTTGCGTGTTCATGCCGCCGCTGACGGATGCAGAAGACTATGCGGCCCTCGTCGCTGCGATCGAGGAAGCCGCGAAGGACACCGGCGTTCCGGTCCAAATCGAAGGCTACAATCCACCGCCGGATGCGCGCTTCAATGTCATCAAGGTGACGCCCGACCCCGGCGTTATCGAGGTCAACATTCATCCCTCGTCGAGTTGGGAAAGCACGGTTGCGATCACGACCGCGCTTTACGAGGAAGCGCACAATGCGCGCCTTTGCGCCGAAAAGTTCATGCTCGACGGCAGGCATACCGGAACCGGCGGCGGCAATCACATCGTCCTCGGCGGCATGGAACCGGCCGACAGTCCATTCCTGCGCCGTCCCGATCTCTTGGCCTCCGTCATTGCCTATTGGCAAAACCATCCGGCGCTTTCCTATTTCTTTTCCGGCATGTTCATCGGCCCGACGAGCCAGGCACCGCGCGCCGACGAAGGTCGCCATGAAGCGCTCTATGAGCTTGAGATCGCGCTTTCGCAGGTTCCGAATCCCGGCGCCGGAAATATCCCGGCATGGCTCATCGACCGGCTCTTCCGCAACCTGTTGATCGACGTCTCGGGCAACACCCATCGCGCCGAGATCTGCATCGATAAGCTCTATTCGCCAGATAGCCCGACCGGCCGACTGGGCCTTGTCGAGTTTCGCTCCTTCGAGATGCCGCCGCACGCGCGCATGAGCCTCGCTCAGCAGCTTTTGCTGCGCGCGCTGATCGCGATGTTCTGGGAAAAGCCCTATCGCCAGAAGCTCGTGCGGTGGGGAACGGCACTGCATGATCGGTTCATGCTGCCGCATTATCTCTGGTCCGACTTGGCAACGATCATTGGCGATCTCAAAGCCGCGAACCTGCCGGTCGAGCTCGAATGGTTCCAGCCGCACTTTGAATTCCGCTTTCCGCTATACGGCACTGTGTCGGCGTCGAACATCACACTCGAGCTGCGTCAGGCGCTCGAGCCGTGGCACGTTCTCGGCGAGGAGAGCGTTGCTGGCGGCACGGCACGCTATGTCGATTCTTCGCTGGAACGCGTCGAGGTGAAGGTCAAAGGCCAGACGGGCGATCGCTACGTCGTGACGTGCAACGGCCGTCCGCTGCCGCTGGCCCCGACCGGGAACTGGGGCGAAGCCGTCGCCGGCGTCCGCTATCGCGCCTGGTGGCCGCCGTCCGCTTTGCACCCGACAATCCAGCCGCACGTGCCGCTCGCGTTCGACATCGTCGATACCTGGAGCGGCCGTTCGATCGGCGGCGGCCGCTATTACGTCGCGCATCCGGGCGGACGCAATTTTGAGGTCTTCCCGATCAATGCCTACGAGGCCGAAGGCCGCCGCCTCGCCCGTTTCGATGCGGAGGGCCACACCGCGGGTCCGATGTCCATCAGACGCGAAAGCGTTAACCCGGATTATCCATGCACGCTCGACCTGCGCCGCAGTCCGGGATGAGGTGCGGGCTGCGTGGACTTGGCTGTTACGCCTCGTCGCGGCGCGCCGTCGCTTGCGGAGCGCGGTTCGGCGCACGATAGTGCGCTCGTCGATTTGGGGGAGGACGTCGCGGCGTGGATCGGTCGGAATGACGACGGCAGCGGCAACGACAGAGCAGCCATTGTCCGATCTCTTGAGTGCCTACCGGCGCAAGGAGATAGCGGGCTTTGACGAGCTGCTGGACGCTTCGGGTTCGGTCCGCGCGCATTGGCAACGGCTTCTTGGGGGATTGGCCGAGCTTCCCGAAGCCGAACGCCAGTCTCGCTCTGGCCGTCTTGCATTGCGCGTCCGCGAGACCGGCATCGCCTACGATATTTTCGCCGACCCCCACACCACCCCGCAACGCTGGACGCTCGATCTCTTGCCCATCGTCATTTCGGCAAGCGAATGGCACGGCTTGGAAAGAGCACTCATTCAGCGCGCCCGGCTCTTCGATGCCCTGTTGAATGACGTCTACGGCGAGCAGAAGCTGCTGCGCGACGGGCTATTGCCTGCCGAGCTGATTTTCTCCGATGCTGCCTATCTCGCACCGGCCAACGGCGTGCTGCCGAACGCGGGCGGCTTGATGTTCTACGCCGCTGATATTGCCCGCGGCGAAGACGGCGAATGGCACGTCATCGACAATCACACCGAAACGCTCGCCGGCATCGGCTTCGCGCTCGCCAACCGCGTCGTGCACACGCACGTCGCCGGCGATCTCTTTCGCGACTGCAACGCCCGCCGTCTGGCCCCGTATTTCCAGGAGCTTCAGGCAACGCTGACGCTGCACAGCGGCCGCGAGAATGCGCGCATCGCGTTGATGACGCCGGGGCCGCACCATGAAGACTATTTCTCGCACGCCTATCTCGCGCGCTACCTCGGCTATCTGCTCATCGAAGGCCACGATCTCAAAACGCGGAACGAGCAGGTCTATCTGAAGACGCTCGAAGGCCTGAAAGAGATTGACCTTCTCGTGCGCTGCATCGACGGGAAATCGAGCGATCCTCTCGAACTCGACTCGGCGGGCTTCATCGGTCCTTCCGGCTTGCTCCGCGTCTGCCGTAGGTCGCCGCGCATCGTGGTCAACGCGATCGGAACGGCACTCGCACAGAACCGCGGCCTCGGACCGTATTTGCCGGAACTCGCCCGTCAGGTTCTCGGTGAAGATCTCGAACTCAAGGACGCTTCCCGTCGCTGGCTCGGTGATCCTGAATCGCGGCGCGAAGTCTTTTCTCAGTCTGACAAGTTCATTATCCGCAAGGCGCAGGAAGGCACCGGACGGCCGGGCCAAGCCGCGCGCGGATGGGAAGCCCGTGGGCTTTCTGCGCCGGAGCGCGAAAAGTTGAAACGGGAAATAGAGCTTCACGGCGCAACGCTGGTTGCTGAAGAAAAGGTCGGCTTCAGCTCCGCGCCGATCCTTGGCCGCGACGCCCTCGTGCCGAAACCGTTTGCGGTGCGCCTCTTCGCCTGCAGAACCGCGTCCGGATATCAAGTCATGCCGGGCGGGCTCGCGATGAGCATAGACCCCGAGCATTCTGTTGCGTTGAGCGCCCCCGACGGCCGGACGCGCGACGTATGGGTTCTGTCCGAAAGCGAACTTGGCCCGCACGTCAGCCTATGGCGGCCGACTCTCGCAACGACGCGTATCGAACGGTCGCAACGCGTTATTCAAAGCCGTGTTGCCGACGATCTGTTCTGGCTCGGCCGCTACAGCGAGCGCGCCGACTGGACCATGCGCGTCCTGCGCGGAGCACTCCGGCGAATAGAGGAAGATAGCGTCCCGGATACCGGACGCCGCGCAGCGCGCAAATGCCTGGAAGTGCTGCTTGGCAAGGATCTGGGCCTCGCGTCCGAAAGCCGTGAGACGCCGCCCGACGCCGAAATCGAGCGCCTTTGCGAACGCCTCATCGCCAACGGACTTGGTTCGCGAACGCTCGAGCGCACGCTTGACGGGCTCTATCGCGTCGCCCACCTCGTGCGCGATCGCCTGTCGCTCGAAGCCTGGCAAACACTGACGAAGTTCCGCCCCGGCGAACGCTGGAGGGAAGCCCTGAATTCGGCGCAGCCGCTCGAAGTCCTCGACGTGCTGGACGAAGGGCTCGCGTCCATCGCCGCCTTCAATGGCTTCATGCACGAAAATATGACGCGCAATTTCGGCTGGTCATTCCTCGACATGGGTCGGCGCATCGAGCGCGCGCAAAATCTCAGCGAGGCGATCCTCACGCTGTTCATTCCGACTCCCGATCCGGAAGAAACGTCGAGCAGCCTGTTACTTCTGCTTGAGCTGGCCGACAGCTTCATCACCTATCGTTCGCGCTACCGGCTCGATCCCATGCTGCCGCTGGTGCTCGATCTGCTTTTGCTTGACGAAGCCAATCCGCGCAGCCTCGCCTATCAGCTCTCTGCGATTGCCCGCCATCTCGAAAGCCTTCCCGATACGCACCAGGGAGCGGGATTGCCGGAAGATCGCCGACTGATTCTCGCCCTTCTGACGTCGCTCCGCATGGCCGATATCGAGGGCATGTCGAAGGAAGAAAGCGGCACGATGCTTCAACGGCTCCTGATGGACCAGCTCGAGATGCTGCCCGAACTGTCCAACGAAATAACGCGGCACTATTTCAATGTGATGGACGAGGCTCCTCACCGGACTCACACGAGGGTCGAACCCTCGCTATGATTTTCGATATCGTGCATAAGACTCATTACCGCTATCGCTCGATGGTCGTGCAGTCACTGCACCTCGTGCATGTGACGCCGCGCACGCTGCCCGGACAGATCGTCCGTCATCACAGCCTGACGGTCGAACCAGCGCCCGCGTCCCGGCAGGATGGAATCGACGCATTCGGAAACATCGGCATCATTCTCGATATCGAATCCCAACATAGAGAGCTTGTGCTAACCGCGCGCAGCACGGTCGAGAAACTCAGCGCTTCGCCGGTCAATCTTCTCGCCACGACGTCGTGGGATCGTCTCGATGACAAGCTTCTCGATGCAAACCGCGAACGCGACGTCAATGTGCTGATGTTTCGCTGCGCCTCGCGCCTCACGTTGCCAACGCTCGAAATCGTCGATTACGCCGCGCCGTCGTTTACACCCGGCCGGCCCGTGCTCGACGCGGCGATGGATTTCGTTTTGCGGATGTACAACGATTTCACCTTCGATCCGCACGCAACCGATGTCTCGACGCCCTTGAGTCAGGTCTTCCGGACCAAGCGCGGGGTCTGCCAGGACTTCGCGCATGCCGCGCTGGCGTGTCTCCGGTCTCTTCGTATTCCGGCGCGCTACGTCAGCGGCTATCTCCACACGCGGCCGCCGCCGGGCCGGCCGAAGTTGCAAGGCGCGGACGCCTCGCACGCCTGGATTTCGGTCTGGACGCCGGAATACGGCTGGGTGGATCTCGATCCGACCAACGGCATCGTCGTGCGTGACGAGCATGTGACAGTCGCCTACGGCCGTGACTATGATGACGTGAGCCCGATCAGCGGCGTTCTGCGCGGCGGCGGCGAGCATTCCGTTAGCGTTGGCGTCGACGTCAATATGATTGCCGGAGCGCCGGCCGACGCCTTGAGCGGACGCTGAACCGTCGAGAACGGTTACCTTTTTGTGCCCTCTTGAAAGAGCTGTTTGTTGCCCGCATTTGACCCTGCAGGGCGCCGGCTTGGGGTAATGATGCTTGTTCGCGATACATCGGAAGGCTACGGGATCGTTTCGCGGCTTTTCCATTGGCTGATGGCGATCGCGATCGTCGCCATGTTCGTCCTCGGCCTGTGGATGGTGCGGCTCGACTATTACAGCCCATACTACAATTCCGCGCCGGATATTCACCGCAGCGTCGGCATGCTGCTTCTATTCGTGCTGATCGTCCGCTGGACTTGGCGGGCCGCCAACGTCAGGCCATCGGATGCGGATCTGTCTCAGCTCGAGCAGAAAGCATCCTACGCGGTTCACTGGGGTTTTTACGTTCTTCTGCTGGCGCTACTCGTCAGCGGCTATCTGATCTCGACCGCAGGCGGCGAACCGATCAGCGTCTTCGGCTGGTTCAAAGTCCCCTCGGTCTTCCAAATGCACGGGCTTGAGAGCCGCGCAGGCTACGTTCACAAAATTCTGGCCTACGGCACCATCGCGCTCGCCGCCCTTCATACGCTCGCCGCTTTGAAGCATCACTACATCGACAAGAGCGCAACTCTGCGTCGCATGTGGTCGGGCCCGCCAACTGAATGACCTATCCAAAAAAGAGGAAAGACGTCAATGAAACTTAGACTAGCGGCTCTCGCCGTCTCCACGTCGGTTGCACTGCTGACGGCGCTGCCGGCGACCGCCGCTGACTACGTCATCGACACGAAGAACGCTCATGCTTCGATCAGCTTCCGCATCAAGCACCTCGGCTTCAGCTGGCTGACCGGACGCTTCGACAGGTTCTCGGGTACCTTTTCGTTCGACGAAAAGAACCCCGATGCTTCCAAGGTGAAGGTTGAAATCGACACTGCGAGCGTCGATACCAACCACGCTGAGCGCGACAAGCATCTGCGCGCCGCCGATCTGCTCGACACCGATGGATTCCCGTCTGCAACCTTCGAAAGCACCAGTGTCAAGGCCGAGGGATCGGACAAGGCGAAGATCACGGGCAAGCTCACGCTTCACGGCGTCACGAAGGAAATCACGATCGATGCTGCACGCATCGGCGGTGGCAAGGACCCCTGGGGCGGTTATCGCGACGGCTTCACCGGCACGACGGAATTGACGCTCGCCGATTTCGGCATCAAGCGCGATCTGGGGCCCGCCGCCAAAACGGTAGAACTCGAGCTCAACATCGAGGGCATTCGCCAGTAGCGAAAGCGCCAGAATCTACCAACGATCTACCAACGAAAGACTGCGGCGCCGCCGGTCAATCCGGCGCCCGCCGCGGTCAGCAGTACGGTATCGCCCGCCGCATAGGGCTTCTCTTCCGCCGTGACCGAAAGCGTGAACGGAATTGTTGCGGCGGAGCTGTTGCCGAAGTCCTCAATCGTCGAGCGCAGGCGGTCGGGCGCAATTTCGAGCTGATGCGCGATTGTGTTGATCATCCGCGCGTTGGCTTGATGCGGGATGAGATGATCGACCTGTCCCGTGGAAACTCCGGCCTTCGCCAACGCCTTCTCCGCGCACTCGGTCATCATCGCGACGGCCCCGGCATAAACGGCTTTGCCGTCGTTCATGACCATCAGCACGTCTTTTGGATCGGTGATCTTCGAAAAGGGCTTGCGGCTGCCGCCACCAGGTATGGTGATCAGGTCGTACTGCTGCCCTTTGCTCGAGAGATGCGCGCCTTGAATTCCGGCATCCGGCCGCGCGCTCGGCGCGAGCAAGACGGCGCCCGCGGCATCGGCGAAAAGCACACTGCTGGCTCGGTCGGCTTCGTTGATGCGGCGGGAAAGAATATTCGCCGCAATGACGAGAACGGGCGTTTGCTGCGTTCTAACCAGACTGTCGGCAAGGGTCAGTGCATAGATGAAGCCGGCGCACGCGCCCGCCATGTCGATCGCCCCTGCGGCCGTCAATCCGAGACGATGCGCAACAAGCGGTGCCGATGGCGGCAGCAGGTGATCGGGCGTCGAAGTCGCAAGCAGCAGCAACCCGACGTCGTCGCGCGAAAGTCCTGCACGAGCCAAGGCCATGTCGCCGGCTTTTACCGCGATATCGGAAAGCGCTTCGCCGTCGGCGGCATACCGGCGCCGCTCAATTCCGGTCCGCCGCTTGATCCATCCGGTCTCGAGACCAAGCCGCGCCTCGATCTCGCTATTCGGAACAATGCGCTCCGGCGCGTAGTGCCCAAAGCCGATGATTTCGACGCCCGTCATGCCAGCACCTCATCGACAGCTTCAACGATGCTGCGGTAGACGAATCTGAGTTCATCCTTGGTCGTGCAGTAAGGCGGCATAACGTAAATGGTCGATCCCAAAGGCCGAAGAAGAACGCCACGCTCCAGCAGTAGCGCGCGGAGCGTTAGCGCGATATCGGCCAGATAGCCGCCTTGTGCGCTGGTAAGCTCGAAAGCCGTTATCGTACCAAGCTGCCGTAAGTTCGAGAAGCGAGAGTCGGATTCGAGGTCCTTGAGGCACAAGGCCTGGTTCTGCTTGAGCGCCAATATCCGCTCGATGACCGGCTCCGTCCGCCAGATATCGAGATTGGCAGCGGCTGAGGCGCAGGCAATCGGATTGGCCGTGTACGAGCTCGAATGAAAAAACGTCCGCGAACGGTCTTTCGAAAGATGGGCGTCGTAGATGGGAGCCGTGCACATCGTAACCGCAAGCGGCAAAGATCCGCCCGTCAGTCCTTTGGCGATGCACAGGATGTCCGGAGATATGCCCGCCTGCTCGCACGCAAACACTGTTCCTGTGCGCCCGAAGCACGTCATCACCTCATCTGCAATGAAGAGCACATCGTGGGCCTTGCAGATCCGATGCATTTCCTTCAGCGCCTCGGCGTCGTACATCAGCATGCCGCCAGCGCCGAGGATCAACGGTTCGCAAATGAACGCCGCGACATCGCCTTTCCGGCACGCGATTTCGAGCGCATCGAACGTCGGCTGCGCATGGTGCGGTTTGGGCAACGGAATCCGGCCGACTTCAAAAAGCAAGGGTTCGTAAGCCGCGTTGAACACGCCGCGTGCGCCCGCCGACATCGTGCCGATGGTGTCGCCGTGATAAGCATCTTCCAATGCGAGGATGCGCGTGCGCGGCTGGCCCGTATTCTTCCAATAGCCCAGAGCCATCTTAAGAGCGACTTCGACCGACGTCGAGCCGCTGTCGGAAAAGAACACGTGGCGCAGACCTTCTGGCACAATCTTTAAGAGACCTGCCGCAACGGCTTCCGCAGGTTCATGCGTGAAGCCCGCGAAGATGACCTGGTCGAGCTGCTCGGCCTGCGCGCGAATGGCTTCGATGATCTTCGGATGCCGATGGCCGTGCGTGATGACCCACCACGACGAGACACCATCGAAAATGCGCTTACCTTGAGGTGTCTCGAGCCACGCACCTTCAGCCCGCGCGATGTGCGTCATCGACGGTTCGAGTGCATGTTGCGTGAACGGATGCCAGATCGACGAGGACGTCATGGGCCCACGGCCCCGATATCGAGAACGTCCGCCACCGAAAAATTCTGGGCGAACGCGGACTGCAGCGTGTCCGCGTCGAGAACGTCGAGACGTGGCAGCCGCCCGAGCCGTCTCACGGCACCAAACGTTGCGATCGTGCGCTCGCTGTCGGCATTTTCGCCGCCGATGAAGGCGACGCCGAGGATCGGAATGGCCCGGCGTTTCAGGGCTTCGATCGACAGCAGCGAATGATTGATCGTGCCGAGTGCCGTCGAAGCGCAAAGAATGACGGGCAGTCTCCACTGGGCCAAGAGATCGATCTGCAACAGCCGCCGCGTCAAGGGCACCATGAGTCCGCCCGCCGTTTCGATGACGAGTGGCGTCGGCAGACCGAATGGAGAAAGTGTCTTCGCGTCGATCTCGATGCCGTCGATCTCGGCCGCAAAGTGCGGTGAGGCGGGCGTATTCAACCGGTACCTCTCGGGAAGAATCCGGGATTCGGGAACGCGCGTCAGCCGGTTGACCGTCTCGGCATCGGTCTCGTTTGCCAATCCCGCCTGTACCGGCTTCCAGTAATAGCCGTCGAGGGCGTTCGTGAGCGCTGCGGAAAAAACGGTTTTGCCGACATCCGTTCCGGTGGCGGCGACGACGATGCGAATGGTCATGCCGCGGTCTCCGCTTCGGCCGCGGCGATATCGTCGACAAGACGCGTGATGTGCCCTTCGCCGACGTTGAGCGTTATCGTCAGTCGCAGCCGGGAGGTTCCTTCCGGAACCGTCGGCGGACGGATCGCGCGGATGTCGTAGCCGCGTCTCTGCATCGACTTCGCAAGCGCCACCGCAGGAGCGTCGCCGCCGACGACCAGCGGCAGGATCTGCGAGCCGGAGGGCACGAAGCGAGTCTTCGCACTAAGTTCGCGCGCCGCATGCGCGACGAGACCAATGAGACGCTCGCGCCGCTCGGGCTGCGTTTGGCAGATCGCGAGTGCCGCACGCACGGTCGCTGCGATCAGCGGCGACGGCGCTGTGGCATAAATGAAGGGGCGTCCGCGATTGACGAGGAAATCGCGGATGACGCGCGGCGCGATCACCAATGCGCCCATGACGCCAAGCCCCTTGCCGCAAGTGTGCAAGCTGATGACGTTGTCGTTGCCTTCGAGATCGGCTGCGAGTCCACGGCCATCTGGTCCGAAAACGCCGGTCGCGTGGGCTTCGTCGACGATGAGCATCGCATCGTGCCGCCGCGCGATGGCGTAGAGATCACCGATCGGCGCGCGGTCGCCGTCCATGCTGTAAAGGCTTTCGATGACGATCCACGGTTGTCCCGTCCCGCCGTCCCGCCGCCAGCTCGCGATTGCTTCCTCGAAGGCCTGTACATCGTTATGGCGAACCGCGACCGCTGTTGCCTTCGACAAGCGCATTCCGTCGTGAGCGCTCGCATGAATGTATTCGTCGTAGACGATCAGGTCGCCGCGCGCCGGAAGGGTCGAGAGCAGAGCCGAATTAGCAATGAAGCCGCCGCCGAAGAACAGCGCAGTCTCGCCGCCGAAAAAGCGCGCGGCTTCCTGTTCGAGCACCTCGTGTTCATCGTGATTGCCGCGCAAGAGGCGCGATCCCCCGGCGCCGACGGGCACACCGCGAGCGATCGCCTGCTCGACCGCCTGCGCCAGCTCGCGCGACTGCGCGAGCCCGAGATAATCGTTCGATGTGAAATCGATGCCGTGCGCCGTTTCGAGCGTTCTCAAACGCCCGCGGCGGAGGAGCGCGTCGAGCGCACGCTCATGATTGGCAGGCATCCCGTTGAACCACAGTGGAGTTCAGCTCCGTCCCGTGAGGCTCGGCGACGTCGATTTCGAGGGCCGAAAGACCGAGCTTGGCAAAAAGCGTGCTGTCCTTGTCTTCACCCGGATTTTCCGCAGTCAGCAGCGTTTCGCCGACGAACACCGAATTGGCGCCGGCAAAAAAGCAAAGCGCCTGCATCTCGTCGCTCATTTCCGTGCGACCGGCCGAGAGGCGCACGAAAGACTTCGGCATCATGATGCGGGCGACCGCAATCGTGCGCACGAAATCGATGGGGTCGATCTGCTTGGTGTTTTCGAGCGGTGTCCCCGGAATGGCGATCAGCATATTGATCGGAACGCTTTCGGGATGCTCTTCGAGGTTGGCGAGCGTCACGAGCATGTCGACCCGGTCTTGGCGCTCTTCTCCCATGCCAACGATGCCGCCCGAGCAGACCTTCATGCCCGCATCGCGAACCCGCGCCAGCGTATCCAGCCGGTCTGCGTATGTCCGCGTCGTTATGATTTTGTCGTAATAGGCTTCCGACGTATCGACATTGTGATTGTAGTAGTCGAGGCCGGCATCGCGCAGCTTGACGATATCGTCGTCCGAAAGCATGCCGAGCGTCATGCAGGTTTCCATGCCGAGCGACTTGACGCCCTCCACCATGGCGACGACGACGTCCATGTCCCGCGCCTTGGGGCTGCGCCACGCGGCGCCCATGCAATACCGCGTCGCGCCTGCGGCCTTCGCCTTCTTGGCTTCCGAGATGACGCGCTCGACTTCCATCAGCTTCGAAGCTTTGAGGCCGGTCTTGTGGTGCGCCGACTGGCTGCAATAGCCGCAATCTTCGGCGCAGCCTCCCGTCTTGATCGACAGGAGGCGGCTCATCTGGACTTTGTTCGGGTCGAAAGACGTCCGGTGCACGCTTTGGGCGCGGAAAAGCAAATCCATGAGCGGAAGCTCATAGAGCGCCAGCGCTTCGGCGCTCGTCCAGTCGTGGCGGATTGCAGGACCCCCACGGCTGTTGGCAAGAGCAGAGGCATCGAGACGGCTAACGGTTGATGTCATTCGGGTGCTATCTCCACGGGGACGGACTGAGCCCCCGATCCGGAGATGATGTTTGCACCGCTTCCGCCCCGGCTAGCAACCGCCAAAATGCCTCTCTGAACCGGCGACGGCGCCGGAAAACGGCGAGAGAGTGCTTTTAGTTAAGATCTTCGGGGAGCGCCGGTAGGATACCAAACGGAACCCCTTCTTGGACAAGCTCTTTCGCCTCTTCCAGAGTCGAGCTTCCGCGAATGTGCCGTTCTTCGATTTCGCCGAAATGCATCTTGCGCGCTTCGTCGGCGAAGCGCGCGCCGACATCTTCCGAGTTCTCGAATATGCTCTTCTTGATGGCGCGCAGCGCCTCGAGCGCCGCCTTGGCGTCTCCGCCTTGCGTCGAGTGGGCTTTCGCAGGGCGCGCAGCCACCGAAGGATTGGTCACGATCGACGGAGCCATCGGCTGCTTCGAGATATCGATTGATCCGCACAGCGGACAGGCGATCTCCCCCGCGAGCGCTTGCGCGTCGTAGTCGGCGCTGGCGCGAAACCAGCTTTCGAACTCATGACCGGACGGACATCCCAGACGATATTTGATCACGATCCGTGCACCGGTGACGGTGCCTTCGAGTTGGCGACCACGATATTGAAATCGCGGTCGTGCGTCAGTGACGGAATTCTACTCCGCACCTGATCGACGTAGGCAGAGTCGATATCGGCAATCACGACGCCCGGATCAACCCCCGCTTCCGCCAGAACTTCGCCCCACGGTGAAATGATCAGACTGTGTCCGAACGTTTCCCGCCCGTTTTCGTGGCGCCCGCCCTGGCCGGCCGCGAGAATATACGTGCCCGTCTCGATGGCGCGTGCCTTGAGAAGCGTATGCCAGTGGGCTTCGCCTGTTGTGCGCGTGAAGGCTGCGGGCGCGGCGATGAACTTGGCTCCAGCCTTCGCCAGCGCCCGATGCAGAGCCGGAAAGCGCAGATCGTAGCAAATGGTCAGCCCGAGCCGCCCCCAGGGAATTTCGGTGAGAATGGCGCTCGGTCCGGCTTGATAGTTCACGCTCTCGCTGTAGGACTCGCCACCGCCGAGATCGACATCGAACATATGGATCTTGTCGTAGCGCGCTGCGACTGTCCCATCCGGCGCGATGACGTAGGCGCGATTGGCAAGTTTCCGCTCGCCGACTTTCACCGCCATGGACCCGATGTGAAGCCAAACCTTACGCGTACGGGCCGCGTCGATGAAGGCCGCGAGCGCAGCATTGCCGTCTTCAGGCTTCGTCACCGCCATGAGACGTTCCGGCTCGAGCTCCATGAGCGTCGTGCACTCGGGCGTCTGAATGTAGTTTGCTCCGCGCTCCGCCGCTTCGTTAACGAGCGCCACGGCGTCGGCGACGTTACGCTCGACGTCGCGACCGGCTCGCATTTGGACGAGAGCGGCGCGGAAGGCTGTCTTGGTTCGCGAGGACATGATCAGGATGCTGCCAAAAGTGTATCGAGGCGGCCGCTGCGCTCGAGGTCGTAAAGGTCGTCGCAACCACCGACGTGAACGTCCCCGATCCAGATTTGCGGAACCGTTCTCCGGCCGCCAGCCCGCGAGCTTAGGTCAGCACGCAAATCATTGCGACCGGTAAGGTCGATCTCCTCGAAGGCGGCGCCTTTGCGCCGCAATAGGTCTTTGGCCATGTGGCAGTAACAGCAATTGCCAGCGGTATAGACCGTCACCTTCTGCATTTCTTCGGCGCCTCTCAACACGCCACTGAATAGTTCGAATCAAAACTAAACCGTTCGCGAGGTCACGCAACCTTGCATCGCTGATTTGCGCCGCTGTGCCGCGCCTATGCCACGCCCTTTGCAATGTCAGGAATATCGTTCTGAAACAATCGCAAGAGCCAGGACATCGACTTTGCGAGCACCGGCCCGTTTCAAGGTCCGGGCTGCCGCGGAAGCCGTTGCGCCGCTCGTGATGACATCGTCGACCAGAACTATGGCTTTTCCAGAGATATTCGGCAATTCGCTCGGAGGGATACGGAAGACGCCTGCCACATTTTTGAGGCGCTGCGCCCGGGTCAGACCGACTTGATGCGCGGTCGAACGGGACCGCACGAGCGCGAACGGATTGACCGGCTTTCCCGACCGCCGTCCGGCCTCCGCCGCCAGAATTTGCGCTTGGTTAAATCTCCGCGCCAACAGCCGCCACCGAGCGAGCGGCACCGGGACGAGGAGGTCGGCGTCGGCCAGAAGCTCGCGCCCGGCCTCCGCGAGCCATCTCCCGAACAGACGCCGCGCGTTATGGCTATCGTGAAACTTGAAGCCATGAACCAGGACCCGCATCAGCCCGTCGAATCCGGCGACCGCCCGTGCCCGATCGTAATCCGGCGGATCCGCGACTGCTGCTGCCGAGAGCGCCGGCGCGCCGGTATCGATGGCGAGAGGCAGCCCCAGCCGATCGCAAAGCGGGGGCCGGACGAAGTTGATCTGCCGCCAGCACGACGGGCAAAGGGCGTCGTGATCCATGATCCGGACGCGGCAGCCGAGGCAGACCGGCGGCAACAGCATGTCGAGGGCTGCTCGTCCGAGCCGAGTGAAAACGCGGCTACGCGACAGCACGGCCGACTCGCTGCCCGGGCCATCGTTCGTGCCGTCCTGTGCAACCGTGTTACTGTTCGACATTGCGCAACCCTAGCGCAACGCGCTAACGCCAGCGAGAGCTTCGATGCGGACCCGGGCTTCGAGTTGCAGGCCAGGGTCTCACTCTACTGGAAAGACGAGCGATGCCCGGCGCACCGCAAATTTTCGACCGCAAATCCATCAGAACCCGGCGTGACCGCGTCGCCCAGACGACCAGCGGCACGAACCTTCCGGATTTCCTGCTCGAGCGGGTCGCCGAAGATTTCGCCGAGCGCCTTTCCCTCGTGCGCCGGAACTTTCCGGTTGCCGTCAGTCTCGGTGCCTATCACGGGCTCTTGGCCGAGCGGCTGCGGGCGCTTCCGGCAATTGGCACCATCATCGATGTCGAACCATCCCTCGTGAGCCTCGGACGGGCGCACGGCCTGAAAGTCGTCGCCGACGACGAAGCGCTGCCATTCGCGGCGGCGAGCCTCGATCTCGTCGTTTCCGGCCTTTCCTTGCACCTGGTCAATGATCTGCCGGGAGCGCTCATCCAGATCGGTCGCGCCTTGAAGCCCGACGGGCTTTTTCTCGGCGCCCTGCTCGGCGGGGAAACCCTCAAAGAACTGCGCGAGGCTTGGATTCTGGCTGAGGATGAGGTGCTAGGCGGCGCGTCCCCGCGCGTTGCCCCGTTCGCCGATGTTCGCGAGCTTGGAGGACTTCTCCAGCGCGCGGGCTTCGCTCTGCCGGTCGCCGACAATGACGTGATCGAAGTGACGTACGCGTCGCCTCTCGCGTTGATGCAGGAAATAAAGGCCATGGCAGCGAGCAATCCGCTAACGGAGCGGCGCCGCACGCCGGTGACGCGTGGCCTCCTGCTTCGTGCGGCGGAAATCTATCAGGAACGGTTCGGTCGTCCCGGCGGCCGCGTTCCGGCGACCTTCGAAATCGTCACGCTGACGGGCTGGGCACCCCACGAAAGCCAGCAGAAGCCGCTACGGCCAGGGTCGGCCGAGGTCAGCCTCAAAGATGTGCTGAAGCCTCGCTCAAAAGATCTCTGAGCCACGGGATGAGCGGTTCGTCGGCCGGCGGCATCGGATAGCGGTTGAGGTCGAGCGCCCTAACCCATTTCACGGTTTGGCCTTCGCGAGGCGTAATCTCGCCGTCCCACGTCCGGCAAATGTAGAGCGGCATCAGCAGATGGAAATTTTCATACGCGTGGCTGGCGAAGTTGAACGGCGCGAGGCATGTCCGGCAAAGCTCGATGTCGAGCTCTTCCTTGATCTCGCGGCAAAGCGCGTCTTCGGGCGTTTCGCCGGGCTCCACTTTGCCGCCGGGAAATTCCCAGAGACCGGCCATGGACTTTCCTTCCGGGCGCTGGGCAATCAGCACGCGCTTGTCGTCGTCGATGAGCGCGACGGCGGCGACGAGAACCAACGGCTTCATGAGCGTCGCCTTAGCAAGTAGGCCGTTTCCTCAAGGCGCGTCACGCCGCGTTTTTTGAGGTTTTCGCTGTCCGCAAGACCATCGCGGCTCTCCAGCACCTCGATCTCGAACCAATCCCCGTAAAGGCGCCGAACCTCATCGGGCGAAACCGAAAACGGCGGACCCGTGATCTCGCCCTCCGGATAATCGATCGCAATCAGAAAGATGCTCGCCTCGCGCGGCAAGATCCGGGCGAGTGCCTCCGCGTAAGAGGCGCGCATTTCGGGCGGCAGCGCGATCAGCGCCGCGCGGTCGTAGACGGCAACGACGTCCTTCAGGACGCTGCCGGGCAGGTCGAAAAAATCACCGCAATAAAGCTCGAATGGCCCGGCGGAAAAGATTTCGAATCCTCCCGCTGAAGAGCGGTTCGGCACCAGCCCGCATTCGTCGAAGAATTCGCGCACCGCAACGTCCGACAGTTCAACGCCGATGACGCGATGCCCTTGCGTCGCAAGCCAAGCCATGTCGCGGCTTTTCCCGGCAAGCGGAACGAAGACTGCGCCCTCCCGGGGCAAGGCGAGTTTCGGCCAATAGCGCAGGAGCAGCGCATGGATCCGCTGCTGGTGAAATCCAATCTCGTGGCGCTGCCAGCGCTCGTGCCAGAACGCCTTATCCATGAGTGCTCAGCTTTTCAGCTCCGGTAATCGGCATTGATCGAAACGTACCCGTGGGTGAGGTCGCACGTCCAAACCCGTGCGCCCGATTTGCCAACGCCGACGTCTACGCGAATGAGGATTTCGGCGTTCTTCATGTATGCGGCGACGGTTTTCTCATCGTAATCCTCAGCCCGCTCACCGTCCCGCGCCACGCAATAGGGGCCGAACCAGATCGAAAGCCTGTCGCGATTGGCGGCTTCGCCGGATTTGCCGACGGCCATCACGACGCGACCCCAGTTCGGATCTTCTCCGGCGATTGCCGTCTTGAGAATGGGAGAATTGGCACAGGCGAGCGCTATTGTCCGCGCCGCCTGCCAGGACTTCGCGCCGCCGACTTCGAACGTCACGAACTTCGTCAGGCCCTCGCCGTCCTTCGCGACCTGGATCGCGAGATCGCGCATCAAGTCGTAAAGCGCCTCGGAGAACGCCTGCAGCTTCTTCGACTTGGCCTTTGTGATGGGCTTTTGTCCACGAGCTTCGGCTTTACCTGTCGCGAACATCAGGCAGGTGTCGCTGGTCGAGGTATCGCCATCGACCGTCATGCAGTTGAACGTCGTCTCGGCGTGCTCGGCCAAAAGTTCCTGCAATGCATCGGATGAAATGGCAGCATCCGTGAAGATGAAGCACAGCATCGTCGCCATATCGGGCGCGATCATGCCGGCGCCTTTGCAGAAACCGTTGATCGTGACCTCGACATCGCCGATCAGCGCCGTCCGTGTCGCGAGCTTCGGAAAGGTGTCCGTCGTCATGATCGCCCGCGCCGCCTTTTCGAACGCGTCGGGCTTGGCCTCAGTCGCGAGGCCACCGAGAAGATGCGCGAACTTTTCAGCGTCGAGCGGTTCGCCGATGACGCCCGTCGAGGCCACAAAAACCTCATGCGGTTTGCATCCGGCGGCCTGAGCGGCGTGTGCAACCGTAATGTCCACCGCGTCGCTGCCCTTTTTGCCCGTGAAGGCATTGGCATTGCCGGAATTGACGACGAGGGCCCGGGCTTCCCCCTTTTTCAGATGCTTGCGGCAGGCGAGCACCGGCGCGGATGCCGTCTTCGATTGGGTCAGAACGCCGGCGACCGACGTCCCTTCGTCGAGTACGGCGAGCAAAAGGTCGGTGCGGTTTTTGTAGCGAATGCCGGCCTCGGCAGTCGCGAACGCGACGCCGTCGATGATGGGCAATTTAGCGAGGGTCTTGGGTGCGAACGGCGAAACGCTCGAGACTTTGCCCATAGTGAGATCTCCGGTCAGGGTATGAGGCTCCCCCTGAAACAGATCGGGCCGCCATAATCAAGCGGCCCGAACAGAACTATGAGACTGAAAGTAAAAAGCGGAAGCTTAGGGCTTCGGCGCCTGCGCCGGTGCATCCTTCGGAGCGTCCTTGGGCGGTTCAGCGGCTGCCGGCTTAGACTGGGCCTGGATCGCCGCATTGCGAGCATCGACCGTCTTCTTGATCTCCGGATCGACGATCTCGATCTTCGACTTGCCGCGCAGTCCGACAGCCGTCTGTTGTGCTTTCTGCAGCAGCAGGGACTGAACGATCCGGTCCTTCACGATGTCGAATGCCGGCGGCTGCTTCGTGCGCCGGTCCTCGAGCTTCACGAGGTGCCAGCCGAACTGCGTCTTCACCGGATCTGAGACTTCGCCCTTCTTCAACTTGAACACGATATCTTCGAACTGCGGCACCATTTGCCCGTGACCGAAGTATCCGAGGTTGCCGCCATCGTCCTTGGAGCCCGGATCTTTCGAGTTATCCTTGGCGAGCTGAGCAAAGTCGGCGCCCTTGTTGATTTTTTCTTTCAAAGCTTTGGCTTCGTCTTCAGTAGCGACCAGAATATGCCGGGCCGATACTTCTTCCTCAGGCTTCAAAAGCTTGACTTGATCGTCGTAGATCTTGCGGGCATCAGCATCGGTGACCGAAGCCTTGATGACTTTTTCGAAGTACAGCTCACGAAGTGCCCGCCGTTTCAAGTAGTTGAGCCGGGTTTCGAAGTCGGCGCCCTGGTTCAGCTTCGCGCCTTCGGCAGCTTCGGCAAAAAGCTGATTGTCGATGAGAAATTCGAGCAGCGACGTGCGCTTCTGGTCCGCCGGCATGGTGCCCATGTCGGAGCCGATTTCGCTCTCCGCCACAGCAAGATCGCCTTCCGTGATGGGTCTGCCGTCGATCGTGGCGACGACCTTGTCGTCGGCAACCGCTGTCAGGGGTGCGGCAAAACCCGCCAGCGCGAAAGTCATGAGAATGAGGGGGATGCGCTTCATCAGCGTCGGCTCCGCATTGGGGGTTGAGGATCTTGAAACTACCGTCTCGAGCCTCGTCTGGGCACGACGGCGACACCGCACGCGGGCGGCCGGCAAGCGCGCTTCGATAGCGGTCCAAGGCACGAAAACCAAGTTAAATCTTGGCCACAAGGAGAAAATCTCCTACGTCGGAGGTCTAGCGCAGAACATTGACAGTCAGGGGGGCTAGTTCTTATGTCTGCCCCTAATCGCGCCGGGTTTTTGAGGCCCGTGTCGACCGCGCAATTCGCAGCGCTGGGGGAACGTTGACGCAGCCGCGGCGGGGAATGTGCCTTGCCGCGTATTTTTTGCTTAAATGCTGCCCTGCGACAGGAAAACTGAGCCGGCCGCGCCAGGGGGCGTGGCCAAACGAATTTTTTAGGACGGATCTAAAATATGCTCTCGTTCGGTGACCTCGCTTCGAAGATTTTCGGTTCCTCGAACGAGAGGAGAGTCAAGGGCTTTCGCTCGCGCGTCGCGGCAATCAACGCGCTTGAGCCCGAGCTGCAGGACCTTTCGGACGAAGAGCTTAGGGCGCGCACTGAACAGTTCCGCCAGCAGCTGAACGACGGTAAGTCACTCGACGATCTGCTCGTGCCTGCGTTCGCGACCGTTCGCGAAGCCGCAAAGCGCACGCTCGGCCAGCGCCATTTCGACGTCCAGCTCATCGGTGGCATGGTTCTGCACCAGGGCGACATCTCCGAGATGAAGACCGGCGAAGGTAAAACGCTCGTCGCAACGCTTCCCGTGTACCTGAACGCGCTGACCGGTAAGGGCGTGCACGTCGTTACCGTCAATGACTACCTCGCCAAACGCGACGCCGATTGGATGGGACAGGTCTACCGCTTCCTCGGCCTCACCGTCGGCTGCATCGTCCACGACATGAGCGACGAGGCCCGCAAGATCGCCTACGCCTGCGACGTGACCTACGGCACGAACAACGAGCTCGGCTTCGATTATCTCCGCGATAATATGAAGATGAACTACGCCGAAATGGTGCAGCGACCGCACATCTACGCCATCGTCGACGAAGTTGACTCGATCCTCATCGACGAAGCGCGCACGCCCTTGATCATCTCGGGCCCCTTGGATGACCGCGCCGATCTCTACCAGTCGATCGACGAGATGATGAAGCTCGTCACGGCCGAGGATTTCGAACTCGACGAGAAGCAGCGCCAGGTTTCGTTCACCGAAGCCGGCAACGAAAAGATGGAGCGCGCTCTCGAAGAGGCAGGCCTTCTGAAGGGCACGCTCTACGACATCGACAACGTCACGATCGTCCATCACCTCACGCAGGCGCTGAAGGCCCACAAGCTTTTCCAGCGCGACAAGGATTACATCGTCAAGGGTGGCCAGGTCGTCATTATCGACGAGTTCACCGGACGCATGATGCCGGGACGCCGCTATTCGGAAGGCCTCCATCAGGCGCTCGAAGCCAAGGAGAAGGTCGAGATCCAGCCCGAAAACCAGACGCTGGCCTCGATCACGTTCCAGAACTACTTCCGTCTCTACAAGAAGCTCGCCGGCATGACGGGCACAGCGATGACGGAAGCCAGCGAGTTCATGGATATCTACGGGCTCGAGGTCATCGACATCCCGACGAATCTTGGCGTCAGCCGTATCGATGAAGACGACGAGATCTATCGCACGCAGCGCGAGAAGCTTGCCGCCATCGTGCAGTCCATCGCGGAAGCCAAAAGCCGTGGGCAGCCGATCCTCGTTGGCACCACCTCCATCGAGAAGTCCGAGCAGCTTTCGGAGCTCCTGAAGGACCACAAGTATTTCAAGGAACTCGCCAAGCAGCTCGAGGAGCAGGCCGCCGCCATCAAGGCGGGCAAGGAAGAAGAGCTGCGCAAGCATCTGACCGATATGGCCGCGCTTTTGAAGAAGTTCGCATCCGAAGCGAAGGGTAAGGATGCGCCGATCCCGCACCAGGTGTTGAACGCCCGCTATCACGAGCAGGAAGCGAGCATCGTTGCGCAGGCCGGCCAGCCCGGAGCCGTGACGATCGCCACCAACATGGCAGGCCGCGGTACCGACATTCAGCTGGGCGGCAACGCCGAGTTCCGCCTGCGCGATTGGATCGCCGAGCAAACCGAAAAGGGCACGCCGCCTGACGAATCCGCGATAAGCAGCAAGCGTGCCGAGCTAGTCACCGACGTCGCTGCCAACAAGCAGAAGGCGCTGGAAGCCGGCGGCCTCTACGTGCTCGCGACCGAACGCCATGAAAGCCGCCGCATCGACAATCAGCTGCGCGGCCGCTCCGGCCGTCAGGGCGACCCCGGCCGCTCCAAGTTCTATTTGGCGCTCGACGACGACCTGATGCGCATCTTCGGGTCCGAGCGCATGGATAAGGTGCTGCAGACGCTTGGCCTGAAGGAAGGCGAAGCCATCACCCACCCATGGATGAACAAGTCGCTCGAGACCGCACAAAAGAAGGTCGAGCAGCGCAACTTCGACATCCGCAAGCAGATCCTGAAATACGACGACGTGATGAATGACCAGCGCAAGGTCATCTTCGAGCAGCGGCTCGATATCATGGGTCAGGAAGATGTTTCCGAAACGGTCGTCGAGCTTCGCAACGAGCTGATCGACGAGTACGTCACGCGCTTCATTCCGCCTGCGGCCTATGCCGAGCAGTGGGACACGCAGGGCCTCGCCGGCGAGGTCAACAACGTCTTCGATCTCGAGCTTCCGGTTGCCGCCTGGGCGGCCGAGGAAGGCATTGCCGACGAACAGATCAGGGATCGCATCAAGGCGGCCGTCGACGCCAAGGCAGAGGCCAAGTCGAACGAGCTTGGAACGGAGCTCTATCGCCAGATCGAGAAGATGGTTCTTCTGCAGACGCTCGATCACCTCTGGCGCGAGCATCTCGTAACGCTCGAGCACTTGCGTCAGGTCATCGGCTTCCGCGCCTATGGCCAGCGCGACCCGCTGAATGAATACAAGTCCGAAGCGTTCATTCTGTTCGAGAACATGCTCGGACGCCTGCGTGAGAACGTGACGGGTCAGCTCATGCACGTCGAACTGGCGCCGCCCGAGGATCAGCCCGCACTCCAGCCCGTCGAGCTGCCGCCGATGGAAGCCCACCACGTCGATGCGTCGACGGGCTTCGACGAGTTCTCGCGCGACCCAGAACTCGCGATGGCCGACGCCGCCATTCAAGGCGCCCGTGCACGCCGCGCCGCGGGACCCGAGCCCGAGAAACGCGCACCGCTGCAGAGCCGTAGGAATGAAGGCGCGGTCGATCCGAAAGACCCTGCAACCTGGGGCCGCGTCTCGCGCAATGCCCTCTGCCCATGCGGCTCAGGCAAGAAATACAAGCATTGCCACGGCAAGATGGATTAGCTGAATTGAGGCGCCTTTCGGCGCCTCAATTGTTTCCGTGATCCCGGCAAAATTTGCCGTCGTGAACAGATCGACACCTGAACGGCTAGTGGCTGCCGGTATTCGACGATCCGGCGGACGCCGGCTGTCCGTCATGGCCGCCGCCCGCGATCCGGTCGGATAGCGCCAAGAGCACGCTCGATACGACGAACACGACGTGGATGATGACGAGCCACATCAGCTCTTTCTCGCGCTCGGGGGTTACAGTGCTGAGCGACATGAACTGACGGAGAAGTTGCACGGCAGAGATCGCGACGATCGACGACAGCATCTTGAGCTTCAGAGCGGCGAAGTCGATCGTGCCCATCCAAGCCGGCCGGTCGCCGTCATCGGAATGATCCATCTTCGAGACGAAATTTTCATATCCCGAGAAGATGACGATGATGAGCAGCGATCCCGTCAGCGTCAAATCGACCAGGGTCAGCAAGCCAAGGATCACGTCGGACTCTGTTGACGAGAACGCAACGGCCGCAAGGTGAAAAAGCTCCATCAGGAACTTGATCATGAGAATGATGAGCGACAGTGCCAGGCCGAAATAGAACGGCGCGAGAAGCCAGCGCGAGCTGAACAACCAGCTTTCCAGCGTTATCTCTACGCGCTTCGCAAATGTTTTCTCGGCCATCATTCATCCTCTATTCGTGAATTTGCATGCTCTATCGCAACGTTGGCGACGCAAGGCAAGCGCCCGCCCGTGTGGCGACTAGGCGATAACGTAAGTAGGGTTGCGAGGAAAAAATCACAAGCGCCCGCGAAGGTTAGCGCGACAAGGTCCGCGCCGCAAAAGTGAGCCTCAGGTCAGCGAATAAGACGCCACGAGAACATGGGCGGCGGCGCATCACTTTCGAGGCTCGTCTGAATCTGCGGTATCGGCGTCGTCTTCGACTGAGCCGTTTGCGTCTCGGGCTTCGGCGCGAACTGCGAGGGTGGCGGAACGTTGTCGAGCCACTGCTCCTGCTCTCGGATCGAAGCGATCGTCGGCCCGCACGCGTCGATCTGGCCGGGAAGTTCGCGCGCTCGCGCCTCTTGGAAAATATAGCGTCCGCTGCAAGCCCCGATCAGCGGGGGCCGCTTCGTCCGTTCGAAAAGGTCGTACCCTTCCTTGAGATTGTTCCAGAACGGCGCCCACGGCGACGTACTCTGCGCCGCCATATTTGCGTCGGTCATGCGGAACGGCAGAATGTGCACCGGAACGCGCTGTTCTCCCGCATCGATCGCTGCGATCGTGAGCTGATGGATCTCTTCCGAAACCGGGTTCGTCATCGCGAAGCAGCCGACCGACGAGCATCCGCCGTGAATGAGGATGTCGGAGCCGGTCCGCGCCTGTGACTGGTCGAGAATGTTCGGATATCCGATGTCGAGCGAGATGGGCCAGCGGCCCACATGCCGGGCCTGCGCACGCGTCACCGTATAGTAGCCTTCGGGCGCCTGCCGGTCGCCGTCGCGAAGCTTCGGCCCGAGCGTGCCCGACCAATGGCAGATCGGATAGGTCGCGAAAAGGATGAAACCGTCATCCTTCTGCTTCCAGATTTCGAGTTCGGATTCGGCTTTGAAGATGCGGATGAGGATGGGCGACGAGAGCGTCACGCCCTTTTCCCGCAGGCGCTGCTGAAGCACCGCGACATCCGGCGTTCCGGGAAGCGGAAGCGCACCCGTAGCGGCGGCACGCTGGCGTTCGACGCGATCGGACGCGACGTCTTTCAGCTCGATCGTCAGCGCGTTCGCCTGATCGATCGCGGCATGACTGAACGCGACGAGACCGAGGATCATCGCCGCGAAGAGCTTCAGACGCGTTGAACCGTTGGACACCATGGACCTGCGACCGGCACCTATCTTTCGCGAGCGAAACATTACCGCCCGGATACCAGATTCGGAGTGACTTTTCGCCAACACTCGGCGCCAGAAGCGCCGCCGTGAACGGTTAACTTTTAGCGCCCTCATTTGTACACTTGTCGTCGATCGAATCAGACCCGGCGGAGCCCTTCTCGCCGGGGTCGAACTGGTATCTGCTGCCGCAAACCGTCACCTTCGGCGGCACATTGCTGGCCTCGAATAGGTCGCTGCCGGTCTTCAGGCTTTTCCAGAAATCGATCGCGGGACTGTTCGTGTGCTTCGCCATCTGTTCCGGCGTCATCCGGAACGGAAAGACTTGAACTTGAAAGCGTTTTTGGCCGCCGGAGAGCGCTCCGGTGACGAGCTTCCAGATTTCCTGCATCTGTGCGTTCGTCATCGCAAAGCAGCCGATGGACCCGCAACCGCCGTGCACCATGATGAACGAGCCGGTCCGCCCATGCGCCCGGTCGAAGGCATTCGGGAAGCCGAGATTGAACGAGCGATACCAGCGGCTGTTTGGATTGAGGGCCGAGGAATCGACCGTATAGAAACCTTCGGGCGCCTGCCGGTCGCCCTGTTGCAGCTTGGGCCCGAGAACCCCGGACCAGCGGCAGATCGGATACGTCGCGAAAAGCTGGAAAACACCGTCGCGCTGCATCCAAAGCTCAAGCTCGAACTCGCTCTTGAAGATCCGGATCAGCACGGGGGCACCCTCGGCAACGCCGGCGCTCTTCAGGCGTTCGGAATAGCTCGCGAGATCCGGCTCGCCCGGCATCGGCAGGCCAAAGCTCCACCGCATCAGGCGTTGGCTTCGCTCGTATTTGATCAGAGCGGCATCGCCGCCCGGCAATTTCGGCAGCCACACCGGCATGGAGATGAAGCCCACCAGCGGAAGGGCCAGCAAACCCGCGCCAAAGCCCAGGATCCGTCCAATTCGGCCGCGTCGTGGCTGTCGCAACTTAGCACCCACTCACGTTGTGCGTTGTCATCGATCGGACCGTGCGCCGAAGGATCAGTTCGCGTTCGCCATCGGCGAAGAAGCCGCCATCGATGATTGCGACCGCTGCTGCTTCGCGACCTTGATATCGGCAAGTGACGGTTCGCTGTCCGGATCCGTGATGCCCTTGAGCTTATTGCCGCTGGCGACATCCATCTGAGCAGGCTCCGGCAGCGGCGTAAAGGCGGTGACGAATGGCCGGTCGAACGCAGGGCAGCGTCCGCTCGCGTCGGGGCGGCTGCGCGGCACGGCATCGACGACGTAGCGGCGTTCACAGACAGCGACGCTCGGCGGAATGCGATACTTTTCGAAGTAGTCGTAACCCTGCTTCATGGTTTTCCAGAAGCCGTACCATTGGTTCGACTTTTCGCGCGCCATCCGGGCGTCCGTCATCCGGAACGGAAAAGCTTGGAGCTGGAAGCTCGGCTGCCCCGCCTTCAGCGCTTCGCGGGTAAGGCCGTAGATCTCTTCCATCAGCGCGTCCGTCATCGCGTAGCAGCCGGCGGAGCGGCAGCTTCCGTGCACCATGACGGAATCGCCCGTACGGCCCCACGAGCGATCGAAGGCGTTCGGATAGCCGAGATTGAACGACAGATAGTATTTCGAATTCGGATTCATCAGCGCCGGCGTGATGGAATAGAAACCCTCAGGGGCCTGCCGGTCGCCCGTGCTTTGCTTCGGCCCGATCGCGCCCGACCAATTGCAGATGGGGTATGTCCTGAAGTGATAGAAGCGCCCGTCGTCGCGCTGCTTCCACACCTCAAGCTCGGATTCTTCCTTGAAGATGCGCACGAAAACTGGCGCTCCCGGCTGCATGCCCTTCTTAGCGAGCGACGCCAGCGCTTCCTTAGATAAAGGCACTTCGGACGGTGGGGGAATGGTGGGCGCGCTCGAGCACGCGGCGAGCGTCGCCACGGTGAACAAAACCATGAGCCGCACAACAGCTCGTGTCATCGAGCCAATGCTGGTTCCCACCAATGCGCCCTTCACGTCCCGAACGAATTCCCCGTGCCGCGGGTCGGCGGACTGTTAACACAACGAACTCAAACGATTACTGAAATCGGCGGACGCCCGAGTCAATTCAAGTATCGTGTGCAAATGCGGCATCACAGTGGGCTCGCAGCGCCACGCGTTCAGCGTCCGATCGACAAAAACCGGTCGTGACGCTGAGCCCGGATGTCGTCGGGCGACTTGCCGTCAAACTCCGCAAGCATGCGGGCAATCGCGTTGCCCGTCGCGATAATTACTGATTCGCGGTCGCGATGCGCGCCGCCGGTCGGCTCTTTCACAATCGCATCGATGACCCCGAGCTGATCAAGATCCTGCGCCGTGATCTTCATGTTCGTGGCGGCTTCTTCTTTCTTGTTGCTGTCCCGCCAGATGATGGACGCAGCGCCTTCGGGCGAGATGACCGAGTAGATGGCGTGTTCGAGCATAAGAATGCGGTTAGCCGTCGCGATGGCGATTGCGCCGCCCGAGCCGCCCTCGCCGACAATGACGGTGACGATCGGCACGCCGAGCCTGAGGCAGCACTCCGTCGATCGCGCGATGGCTTCGGCCTGGCCGCGCTCCTCGGCCCCGATCCCCGGATAGGCGCCGGGCGTATCGACGAACGTGATGATCGGCAGATTGAAGCGGTCGGCCATTTCCATGAGGCGCACGGCCTTGCGATAGCCTTCCGGGCGCGCCATGCCGAAATTGTGCCGGATGCGCTGCTCGGTGTCGGCGCCCTTCTCGTGTCCGAGCACCAGAACGGAGCGGTTGCGGAATCGGCCGATGCCGCCGACGATCGCTTCGTCCTCGGCGAAATACCGGTCGCCTGCAAGCGGCGTGAATTCCTCGATCAGGCCGCCGATGAAGTCGAGCGCGTGCGGCCGTTCCGGATGCCGCGCGACCAGCGTCTTTTGCCAAGGCGTCAGCTTCGCATAGGTATCGGCCAGTGCGGCCTTCGCCTTCTGCTCGAGCCTGGTGATCTCGTCGGCGATGTGCGGACCCTTGCCTTCGGTCTGCATGGCCTTGAGCTCGGCAACCTTGTTCTCGAGCTCGAGGATCGGCTTTTCGAAATCAAGATAGGTACGCAATGCGGTCGTAGCGTTCACGGAACTTGGGCTTTCCTGATTGTGCAACTGAAGCGTGCGGCAAGCGCTTTTTTCACGCGCGACATTCGCCACGGCTGGCCGCGGGTGTCAAGGCGTCAGGCTGTGCACCGCCCACTTCTGGTCTGCGAGGCCTTTACAATGTTTAACTTTCGCCTTCCGAGAGCCGTTTGACCGTGGGCGCAATCGCGAACATCAGCGCCGCAGCGACGGCGACGAGCCCGGCCTGCGCCAGGAATGACAGGGCGAGCGCATCGGGATCGTTGGCCGTGAATGCGCCCCCGATGTCGCCGGCGAGCTTGTCTCCAAACGCCATCGCCAGGAACCAGAGCCCCAGGACCTGTCCCGACATTCTCTGCGGCGCGATGCGCGTCATCGTCGAAAGCCCGACCGGGCTCAGCATCAGTTCGCCGACCGTGAACAGGAAGTAGAGCCCGACCAGCCAAAACGGCGAGACGCGTCCGTCCGCAGCGTAGGTGGCGGCCGGAACCATCAGCAGAAACGACGACGCGAGGAACACGAGACCGAGCCCGAACTTGACGGGCGAAGACGGCTGCTGCTTGCCGAGCTTCATCCAGAGCATTGCCGCAACTGGCGTCAGCAGGATGACGAAGATGGGATTGGCGGACTGATACCACGCTGACGGGAAGGAAAATCCCAAGACCTCGTTGCGCGTCAGCGACTCGGCAAAAAGCGATAGCGACGTGCCCGACTGTTCGAAGATCGCCCAGAAGATCATCGCCGCGAGAAAGTACACGCCGACGGCGGCCATGCGTCTCGCATCGGGGCTTTGGCGCGTCGCACCGTAAGCGATGCCCATCAGCGGCAAGATGATGAACAGCCAGCGCAGCCAATGGAAGCCATCGACGTCGGCGAGCAATGCAAGGCCGAGAAGAGACAGCGAGCCGACGCCGACGAACAGGCCCTGACGGACAACCGACGACGTCGATTGAGAGCCATCGACGTCGGGATCTTTGAGATCGCGCATTTTCCGGAAGAAAAGCAAAGTCGAAAACGTCATGCCCACGCCAGCCACACCGAAGCCCCAGTGCCAGCTCAGATTGGGATCGAAGCCGGCATCAGCCAGCCAACCCTTGAAGGTGCTGCTCTGCGCCAGAAATCCCGTCACCAGCGGCGCCAAAAACGCGCCGAGGTTGATGCCCATGTAGAAGAGCGAAAACCCGGCATCGCGCCGAGAGTCGTCTTTCGAATAGAGTGCACCGACGAGGGCTGAGATGTTCGGCTTGAAAAGGCCCGTCCCAATCGCAATCAGCGCCAGGCCAAGGTAGAATGTTTCGCCGGATGGCCACGCCAGCGCGTAGTGCCCGCAGGCGATTGTCGCCCCGCCGAGGAGCACGCTGCGTTTCGCACCGAGCAGCCGGTCCGCAATGAAACCGCCGGGCAGCGCGAGAAGATAAACCGCCATCCCGTAGGTGCCGTAGATGCTGCCCGCCGTGGGCGTGGCGAAGCCGAGACCGCCCTGCGTGACCGGCGCCACCATGAACAGCACCAGCAGCGCCCGCATGCCGTAAAACGAAAAGCGCTCCCAAAGCTCGGCAAAGTAGAGAGTTGAAAGCCCGCGCGGCTGCGCTGCGAAGCCGAGCCAGGAGCTGCGAGGTTCCGCTACGACGGAAGCCGTGTATCCCGTTGCAGAAATCTCCTGGCCCCTTTGCGAAGGCATTATGCGCCCTTGTCGCCGGTCATGACTTTACCCATCCAATCGTCGATGGTCGTTGTTCCGAGTTCCTCCGCTTTGCGCTGCTCGAAGGGACGCAGCACATCCTGCATGGCGTCGATGCGCTTCCACTCGCAAAATGGCGTTTCCGCTTCGACGCCGGGCGCATAGCGCGAACTCTCGAGCTTCTCGTATCGGTGCACATAGCGCGGACAATTCATCCAGACTTCGTGAATGCTCACCTTCACCGCCATCTCGGCTTCCTTGAAGCCCTCGAGCTCGGATCCACTGACGATGAGTTCGGCGCGGCCTTGCGCGCGCAAACGAAACGGCCTCTCGAAGTCGATGAACAGCATCCCGATCTCGGGGTTGCCCGAGATATTGCCCATCGACAGATACATTCCGTTTCCATCGTAGCTCGGAAAGAGCAGCGTGTGAGCATCGAGCACCTTGATGAAGCCGGGAGTGCCGCCCTTGTAAGAGACCGTTGGACGGCCGCGATCGTCGATTGTCGTCAGGAAGAACATGTCCCGGCTTTCGATGAAAGCCTTGGCACTGTCGTCGATCTCGGGCTTGAGGGCAACCGCCTCGACTCTGTCCGCCATCGCCCGCGTGTCGAAAGCCATTTGCATAGCGCGATGGATGTCTCCGTATAGGCGGCTCATCGGCATATTCCCTTCATTTGCAAGAACCGTCGCAATGGATGGCCGGCGTTTGTTCAGGTCTTGTTTTTGGCGAGCGGGTGATGGGCGTTAACGAGCGCCTTCAGCCGCTCCTGCAGCACATGCGTATAAATCTCCGTCGTTGAAATGTCAGCATGGCCGAGAAGCTGCTGAACGGCTCTGAGGTCTGCGCCGCGGTCGAGAAGATGACTGGCGAACGCATGACGCAACACGTGCGGCGACACGCGGTCGGGCGCGATTCCCGCAGCTTCGGCGATGCTCTTGAGATCCTGCGCGAAGCCTTGCCGGGTCACGTGGCCGAGCGCCGACTTCGAAGGAAATAGCCACTCGGAATTATCGAAGCGTCCGGACACATCGAGGAAGGCATCGAGCGCCGCGCGGGCCGTTACGTTGAGCGGAACCAGCCGCTCGCGGCCGCCCTTGCCTTTAATCGTGAGAACGCGTTTGTCGCCGCGCAAGACGCTGCGTGGCAGCCCGACGAGCTCGGAAACACGCATGCCGGTCGCGTACAGAACTTCGAGAAGACAATGAAAGCGCAAGGCTCGAAAAAGCGCGCGCCCCTCCTGGCCTTCGCATTGGCCTTGTGAAACGGTCAGCAGCCGGTCCACCTCGGCAATGCTCAGAACTTTCGGAAGCGCGCGCTGTTTTTTCGGCCCCTGCAATCCGGCCGTCGGATCGAGCACGATCAAATCCTCGGCGAGGAGAAAGCGGAAGTATTGCTTGATGGCCGAAAGCCGCCGCGCGCGCGATGTCGGCGCCTGCCCCTCGCTCGCGAGGAACCCGAGATAAGCCTGCACGTCGGCCGGCTTGGCGTCAGGCGCCGCTATGCCTCTATCTGATAAAAAGCCGGTGAAATTTTCGAGGTCGGCGGTGTAAGCGTCGATGGTATTTGCCGAAGCGCCGCGCTCAGCCGTGAGCATGGCAAGAAAGTCCGCGAGGTGGCCATCGCATTCGGCGACTGGCGTCATGGAGCCCTCAATTCGTTTCCGTGTGCGGCCACGAAGGAAGCAGCGCCTCAAGTCCGAGGCGCCGTGCGTCGGCTTCGAGACCGGCGCGTTTCAGCGCTCGAATGCTGTCGCCGAGAGCGATGAGGTTGGCGTCCTGCGCTCCGTTCGGTCCAAGCGCCTTCATGACCAGAAGCACGCTATGGCCGAACTCCTGCTTTTTCGATGCAACTTGTAATTCGGTGAGCACGCCAGTCTCCGGCAGATAACCGGACGTTGGCTGTGGCGTCCTGTTTGCGGCATCCCAAAGCGGAATGGGAACGAGATAATCGAGCGCTTCGAGAACCGTCGTCAGGCGGTAAAGCGCAGCCGCAGGGAAACGGCCGTTCGATACGTAGCTTTCGAGCACGGAAAAGCTTTTGCCCCGGTCCGGCTCCTTGGCGTCGGCGATATCGATGAGCGCGCGCCAAGCCCCAAGGCCCGGACCGCCGCCCTGATCGCCGATGCCGATCCAATCGCGGGCCATGCCGAACTTGCCCGACGCTAAGCCGATTTCGACGCCCGTTTCGGCAAACCACACGATCTCCGGAGCGGGCTGTAGCTGTGAAGCGGCTGGTGCAATCATTTGCGCACCGATCATGCCGAGGCCTTCGCGCTTGGCGTCATCGAGGAACGCCCGGATCAGCCGCGCCTTGCGCATAGGCGTCCGCTCGTCCTCGGCAGCCCTGAAGAGTGCCGCGCGGCGCGGAACGCCCTGCGGGCCGCGTCCGGCCAAGAGATCGTCCGCCGGAACTTGCTCCGCGTTGACGCGATAGATGCCGGCGAGTGCCTCCGGCGAAAGCGCATTCAGTCGCGCGGCCGCTTCCGTCGCGGGTAGCCCAAGATCGACCGGCGTCGAATGATCGCTTGCGAGCGCGACGAGCAACGCCGGCTCACCTTTTTCCAGAACGGTCTTGTGAGGCAGGCCGCCGACTTTCTCCGCGATCCGGTAATCGAGCAGCGTGATCTGCTTCACCGGCGAATAGCGAGGCTTGGAATTGATCGCGAAAGCGTCCAGCGCCTCGAGACCGGGAGACGTCGGAACGCCTTCTTCACGCGCCAGATCCGCAGCAAGGCCGGCCGATGATTTGTCGTTCTGCACCGCTGAGCAATACCCGGCCATCAGGATCGACTGACCTTTGAGACGCGCTGGGATGCTGCCCTTGAGCGTTGCCGATCGCGCGATGAGTTCGCAAGCCTTGTCTGGGTGTCCAGAGGCAAGTTCGTTGCGGGCCTGGAGCGTGAGGAGGAGCGCACTTTCGCCGCCCGTCTGCTTTGCGATTTCGGCAGCAGCCTCCCGCGCTAGCCCCGAGCGATAAAGTGCCTCGAGCCTGAGCGCTGCTAAATCCACACTGGACGAGCCGGGCGAAGGTGTCGTGATCAGCCGCTTCCAAAGGCCGTGGAGCACAGGTGAGCGCGGCGGAATCTCGATCGTGCTGATCAGTTTTTCGAGCCCGTTGACGTCCAATCCACCCCAAAGTTCATAGGGCAATCCGGAACCGTCACCGGACATGACGGGCGCAAGCTCGTCCTTCTCGACGCCCGGAAGAAGCGCGCCGCGCACCACGCCGTTCTGCGGGTCGGACCGGCTGCCGCGACTGGGATCCGGCTGCACCGCGCTGTCCGGGTTCGGCTGCCCCCACGTAGCGCCGCCGCTGGAGCTTCCCGCTGGTCCGTCCAAAGGCTGCAGATAGGTTCGCTGCTCAGCCGGCGGCGAATAGGCGTCGTTGCGCGAGGCTTTCTTTTTGGCGGGCGTCGAGGCCGGCGCATCCTGGGCGGCGGCGGGAACTGGAGCCGCCCCGATCGCAAGGAGCGCGAGCACAGCGATGCCACCGGCGGCCGCTAGTCGTTTTCGGTGTGTATACACCATCACCATTCACCGCCGGATTTTGATATTCTGCACGGGCTTGCTGATGGTCTGCTGCTCGGGCTCGAAGCGGGTTGCCAGCACGTAGAGCCCCCCGAGAACCAGCGCCGTCAGCGCGCAAAGTACCAATAAAAGCCGGAAAAGGCTCGGCATTTCTCTCTGTTCCGTCCCCGGCCGCTAGGTGAACATCTTTGAAGGCGTGATTATGACTCAAAGTGGTATTTTGCCGAAGAAAGTCTCTGTCGATCGGCAAGAAGGTTTGGGTCTGCTGTGGCTTAAAGGTAAGTTTCCAATTTGCGAACGTATTTGGTTCGTGGCATGACGGCGCCGAAATGACCACCCCGCCGCGCGGCCTGCCGCCAGAAACCAACCAAGAAACCGACGAACTTACCGAACCCGTCGGTGTTGAGCCTCCTATGATGGAAGCCGAAGCGATCGAGCGCGCCAAAAAGAACATCGGTCAGCGGCCGATCGTTGTCGTGGGCCTCATGGGTTGTGGCAAGTCGTCAGTCGGCAAACGCTTGGCGATCAAACTCAATCTACCCTTCGTCGACGCCGATGACGAGATTGAGCGCGCCGCCGCCAAGACTATCAACGAGATTTTTGCCGATCACGGAGAGGCGCATTTCCGCGCCGGTGAGCGTAAGGTGATCGCTCGGCTGCTCGGCAACGGTCCGCAAGTGCTTGCAACCGGAGGCGGTGCTTTCGTCAATCCGGAAACGCGGCGGCGGATCAAGGACGTCGCCATTTCCATCTGGCTGCGGGCGGATCTGCCGGTCCTCATGCGCCGGGTGTCGAAACGTGATCACCGCCCGCTTCTGCGCAACGGCAATCCCGAAGCGACGATGCGGAAGCTGATCGAAGAGCGCTATCCGATATATGCTGAAGCCAATATGACCGTCGAAAGCCGCGACGAGCCGCACGACGTCATCGTCACCGAGATCATAAGCCGCCTCGCCGCCGGAACCGAAATCCCCGCGATGTCCATCCTTGACGCCAATCCATCCCGCGCAGTGCACGTCGATCTCGCCGATCGTTCCTATGATGTTTTGATCGCCCGCGGCATTCTTCGCGACACCGGCGCGCTGCTCAAAGCGCGGTTCGGCGAGGTCAAATGCGGTGTGGTGACGGACGAGAACGTCGCCCGCTTTCATCTCGAAACGCTCGAGGAGAGCCTGAAGGCCGCGGGCATGTTCTCGGGCTCCGTGATCATGAAGCCCGGCGAAGCGACGAAGAACTTCCGCGATTTGGCGGCGCTCTCGGAACGGCTCCTGGAGATGGGGCTGGAACGCGGCGATCTCGTTTTGCCGTTCGGTGGCGGCGTCATCGGCGATCTCGCCGGGTTCGCGGCCGGCATCCTGCGGCGCGGCGTGCGCTTCGTTCAAATCCCGACGTCGCTCCTCGCTCAGGTGGATAGCTCCGTCGGTGGCAAAACGGGGATAAATACTCCGCAGGGAAAAAACCTTATCGGTGTCTTCCATCAGCCGAGCCTCGTTATCGCCGACACCGCCGTTCTGACGACGCTGCCTCCGCGCGAGATGCGCGCCGGCTATGCCGAAGTCGCGAAGTACGGCCTTCTCGGCGACGAGCCGTTCTTCTCCTGGCTCGAAGCGAACTGGCAGGCCGTCTTCGGCAACAATGGACCGGCTCTGACCGCTGCAATCGAGACGAGCGTTGCCGCCAAGGCCGCCATTGTCGCCCGCGACGAGACCGAGACGGGCGACCGCGCGCTGCTGAACCTCGGTCACACCTTCGGTCACGCCCTCGAAGCCTGGACCGGCTATTCCGATCGTCTCCTGCATGGCGAAGGCGTCGCAATCGGCATGTGTCTCGCGATCCGCCTGTCGGAGGAGCTTGGCATCTGTCCGCCGGGCCGCGCCGAGCGGGCAGCGAACCATCTCCGCGCCGTCGGCCTCCCGACGAAAATCAGCGACATTCCGGGCGGAACGGCGGACCCCGCCGAATTGCTGCGCCTGATGGGGCAGGACAAGAAAGTTAAGGCCGGCAAGCTCGCGTTCATTCTCGTCCGCGACATCGGTCAGGCTTTCGTTTCGCGCGACGTTGCGCCCGAAACCGTGCTGGCGTTCCTCGCCCGGGAAATTGCCCGCTGAGCATGTTAAGCATCGGCAACCGGTTGATGTGTTAGACTGCTGCCTCTCCTGATCAGGAACAGCGAATTGCCATGTCCATAGCCGTAAGCCTCGTTGCGATCGTTCTGCTGATCATATTGTCGGCGTTCTTCAACGCCAGTGAGACCTCGCTCACCGCCGCATCCCGCGCGCGCATGCACGCGCTTGAGGAAGACGACAACGCCTCCGCCGCCCTCGTAAACAAGGTGCTGTCGCGGCCGGAAAAGATGATCGGCACGGTTCTGCTCGGCAATACGCTGGTCGACGTTCTGGCCGCCGCGCTCGCCTCCAACATCGCGGTCCAACTCTATGGCGAAGTCGGTGTCGCTTACGCTACAGCTATCATCACGATCCTGATCGTGATCTTCGCCGCCGTGCTGCCGAAAACCTACGCCTTGGCCTATGCCGATCGGGTGGCGTTGGTCGTCGCGCCAGCCATGCAGGTCTTGATCTATGCCTTGACGCCGTTCACGAGGGCGATCGAGTTCGTCGTGCGCTACATTCTGCTTTGGACGCCTGGCAAGGCCGACGACGAGGCGAACATCCTCGCCGCGCACGAAGAGATCCGCGGCACCATCGATCTGCAGGCGAGAGAAGGCACCGTCGCCAAGGGGGACGCTGAGATGCTCGGCGGTGTGCTCGATCTCCGCGATCTGCAGGTGGCCGACATCATGGTCCATCGGACCAAGATGGAGACGATCGACGCCGACGATCCGCCGGCGAAGATTTTGGATTCCGTGCTCCGCTCGCAATATACGCGCGTGCCGCTCTGGAAGGACGAGCCGGAGAATATCGTCGGCGTTCTTCACACGAAAAATCTGCTGCAGGCGTTGTCGCGCACCGATTGGCGGCCCGATAAGCTCGACATTATGAAATCGGCGTCGGAGCCGTGGTTCGTCCCCGACACGACCACGCTGAAAGACCAGCTCAATCAGTTCCTGAAAAAGAAAATGCAGATGGCCCTCGTCGTCGATGAATACGGCGAGGTGCAGGGTCTCATCACGCTCGAGGACATCCTCGAAGAAATCGTCGGACAGATTACCGACGAGCACGATATGCCCGACAGCCACATCCGCATGCAGTCGGATGGTACCGTCAACGTCGATGGCACCGTTGCAATTCGCGATCTCAATCGCCATCTCGATTGGGATCTACCCGACGATGAGGCGACGACCGTTGCAGGTCTCGTCATTCACGAGGCGCAGACCATTCCCGAGCCGGGGCAGGTCTTCACGTTCCACGGCTATAGGTTCGAAATTTTGCGCAAAAGCCGGAATAAAATCACGGCTATTCGCATCAAGCCCGTGTCTCAAGCCGATAAAGGAAACGCTACGACCGCTGCCGCAAGGGCGGTGAGATAAAGTTCGCCGAAGCTTGACTCAGGACCTCGGCAAGGCTTCTCCGGGCGCGAGCGTCGATAGCGCCAAAGCGTGAATGCCACCCGCCAGTTCGTCCTTCAATAGGTCGTTGACGAGCCGGTGGCGTTCAAGACGGCTCTTGCCCGCAAAGGCATCCGAGACGACGAGAATGCGAAAGTGACTTTCGCCGGTGCCGGGCGAGTTGCGATGGCCGGCGTGAAGCTCAGACTCGTTGATGACGTCGAGCCGTGTCGGGCGCAGCGCGATCATCAGCTTTTCCCGAACTCGACCCGTAACCGACATTTTTGTCTCTTAAAGAAAAACTTCTGAACGGTATGACTGCGATGCGCCTCGAAAGGGGCTATTAAGAGATTGACCGCACAGTCTCAATGGAAATCAAGAGTTTTCTTGCCGCCTTGTTTCGTGCCGCGCCAACCCTCATAATTCAACAATGAAACTGGACTCGAAATACTTCGACAGCATCCGCGTCTCTTCAAAGCGCCAGAGCGCCACGAAGGAAACGCGCGCGCCTCTTTGCCAGTGGAAGGGCTGCGATAAGCCCGGCGCCCACAAGGCACCAAAGGGCCGTGGGCGTGATGGCGAATTTTTCCACTTCTGCATGGACCACGTCCGTCAGTACAATCAAGAGTACAACTATTTCGAGGGCATGAGCGATACCGAGGTCAGCAATTTCCGCAAGGACGCGCTGACGGGTCATCGTCCGACCTGGAAGACGGGCGCCAACGCCTGGGCGCACGGCACGCGCGACGAGGGACGGACGGCTGAGGCCGCTGCCCGCGTCCAAGCGACGGCTCGGGCGCCGCGCAAGGCCCGTTCCTCCCGGACGCAAACATCGACGTTCCGCCGCCAGTTGAAGCCGCTGGAACAGAAGTCGCTCCGTGTTCTGGACCTGAGCGACGAGGCGACGCCTCAAGATATCAAGACGCGCTTTAAGGAATTGGTGAAAATACACCATCCCGATGCCAATGGCGGCGACAGCCGTTCCGAGGAAAAGTTGCGCGAAATTCTGCAAGCCTATAACTACTTGAAGCAATCTGGCCTGGCCTAATCCTCCAAGCCTTTGAACCGAGTGCGCCCGAAGGGAGTTGCACCAGTTTAAGGTATTTGCGGCGGCTGGGCGAATTGATCGGGAACCCCATGGAAATGCGCACGTCATCTAGCGCGACCGGCGCGGCGGCCGCCAACCTTCCGGACATGAAGCTGTCTGTCCGCCAGGTCTTCAATATCGATAGTGATCTTGAAGTTCCTGCCTACTCGAAGGCCGACGAGCATGTGCCGGATGTCGATCCCGATTATCTGTTCAACCGGGATGTGACCCTCGCCATCCTCGCAGGCTTCAAGCACAACCGCCGCGTGATGATCCAAGGCTATCACGGCACGGGCAAGTCGACCCACATCGAGCAGGTCGCCGCGCGCCTGAATTGGCCGTGCGTTCGCGTCAACCTCGATAGCCACGTCTCGCGCATCGATCTCGTCGGCAAGGACGCGATCGTGCTGAGAGACGGCAAGCAGGTAACCGAGTTCCGCGAGGGCATTCTTCCGTGGGCCCTGCAGAGCAACATCGCGCTCGTGTTCGACGAATACGATGCCGGCCGCCCCGACGTCATGTTTGTCATTCAGCGCGTGCTCGAGGTCTCGGGCAAGCTGACGCTTCTCGATCAGTCGAAGGTCATTCGGCCGAATCCCGCGTTCCGCCTGTTCGCGACGACCAACACGATCGGTCTTGGCGATACGTCGGGCCTCTATCACGGCACGCAGCAGATCAACCAGGGCCAGATGGACCGTTGGTCGATCGTCGCGACGCTGAACTATCTTCCGCACGACGACGAAGCGAAAATCGTGCTCTCGAAGGTCAAGTCGTTCGCCAAGACGGAAGCCAAGAGGAAGCAGATCTCGCACATGGTCCGCGTCGCGGATCTGACGCGATCGGCCTTCATCAACGGCGACCTGTCGACCGTGATGAGCCCGCGCACCGTGATCACGTGGGCCGAAAACGCCGAGATCTTCGGCGACATTGGCTTCGCCTTCCGCGTCACGTTCCTCAACAAGTGCGATGATCTCGAAAAGCCGCTGGTCGCTGAATTCTATCAGCGCTGCTTCGGCGAAGAGCTTCCTGAAAGCACGGCAAACGTCGCATTGAGCTGATCGGCTGATCAAGGCCGCTAAACTGGGCCGTTCATGACCCCGCCTACCAAACGCCGCGAAGCCCCATCTGAACCGCTGAAGCGTGTTCTCGGTCCCGCCGTTCGCGCTATCGCCGGCGACAGCGAGATCGAAGTCGATTTCGGACCGGGCAAAGGTGATGTCGCCGGCAAGGCCGTGCACATTCCCGATCTGCCGCGCGCGCCGTCGGCGAAGGACATCGCGCTGACGCGTGGCTGGGCCGATAGCCTGGCGCTGCGCATCGGCTGCCACGACGTCAAGCTGCATCGCCGCATCGCGCCATCCGCCGGTCCCGCCCGCGCCGTCTTCGAAGCGGCCGAGCGCGCCCGCATCGAAGGCTTGGGATCGGCGCGGATGCCTGGCATGGCGTCGAATCTCACCGCCCGCCTCGAAGACCAATACAGCCACGGCCGTTTTCGCAGCGTCTCGACGCGCGCCGAGGCGCCGCTCGAAGATGCACTTGCGCTTCTGATCCGCGAACGCGTCACCGGGCAGGCGCCGCCGTCCTCGACGAAAGGTCTCGTCGATGTCTGGCGTCCCGTGATTGAATCGCGCGGCGGTAAGCTGCTGAGCCGGCTTGAGAGCCTTTCGGAAAATCAGGAACAGTTCGGCCGTCAGATCCGCGATCTCCTGAAGATCCTCGAAATGACGGATCAGAACGATCAGCCGCAATCCGAGGACGAAGAGCAGGAAAGCGAAGAAGGTGCCGCCGAGGGCGGGGCTGAGGATTCGCAAGACAAGACCGAGGATGCCTCTGAGGGTCAGGACCAGGAGAGCGAGGAGCAGCTCTCCGAAGGCGATCTCTCGGAATCCGATGAAACGATGGAAGCGGGTCAGACCGAGCCGCAAGACCTCGACGACAGCGATCTGAACGACGAAGAGACGCCGGCGCCGTGGCGTCCCAACATGACCGTCCTCGATAACCCGGAAGCCTTCGGTTACAAGGTTTTCACGCGCGCCTATGATGAAGAGGTCGGCGCCGAGCAGCTCTCGACGCCGGATGAGCTCGAACGGCTCCGCGCTTTTCTCGACAAGGAATTGAAGACGCTTTCGGCCGCGGTTGCGAAGCTTGCCAACAAGCTGCAGCGCCGTCTCTTGGCGCAACAGAACCGCGGCTGGGATTTCGATCTCGAGGAAGGCCAGCTCGATGCCGCGCGTTTGACGCGCATCATCACCGATCCGACCGGCGCGCTCTCGTTCAAGCGCGAGCGCGACACCGATTTCCGCGACACCGTCGTGACGTTGCTGCTCGACAATTCGGGATCGATGCGCGGACGGCCGATCATGGTCGCGGCATGCTGTGCCGATATCCTTGCGCGCACCCTCGAACGGTGCGGAGTAAAAGTCGAAATCTTGGGCTTCACGACCAAAGCCTGGAAAGGCGGTCAGTCGCGCGAAGAGTGGCTGGCGGCAGGCAAGCCTTCCTCACCCGGACGTCTCAACGATCTCCGGCATATCATCTACAAGACGGCGGATGCGCCGTGGCGGCGCTCGAAGAACGCGCTGGCCCTGATGATGCGCGAAGGCCTTCTCAAAGAAAACATCGACGGCGAAGCGCTGGCTTGGGCCCATTCCCGCATCGTCAATCGTCCCGAACAACGCCGCATCCTGATGATGATTTCCGACGGCGCGCCGGTCGACGATTCAACGCTTTCGGTGAACTCCGGGAGCTATCTCGAGCAGCATCTCCGCCAGGTCATTCACGAGATCGAAACGCATTCGCCGGTCGAGCTTATCGCCATCGGCATCGGCCACGACGTGACGCGCTACTACCAGCGCGCCGTGACCATTACCGATGCTTCCGAGCTTGCCGGCGCAATGACCGAAAAGCTCGTCGAGCTGTTTGAGGAAAAACCTGACGCCGGTGAGCCGCTCGCGGTGCGCCGACGATACGCACGCGCCCATTGAGGGTCAGCTTGGCCGTGATCGATTATCGACTGATCGGCCTTGCGGTGGCGCTTCTTGCGCTCGCCACCGGAACCGCAGCCGCCGATAGCAAGCCTGATCTCTCTAAGCTCAAAGCCGGCCCGATCGCAGTTGCAAGCAAGCGCATCACGTCTTTCAAGCGCTTCGCAGCGGAGCAGCCGCTGCCCAAGGTGACGTTTCGGGGCGGTCTCGAATTGACTTCGCCCTCGCCCCACTTCGGCGGCTGGTCCGCACTTCTTCTCGACGACGACGCGAAATCGTTCGTCTCCATTTCCGATGTCGGCGAATGGATGACGGGAAAGCTCGTCTATGACGGCGTGCATCTTGCCGGAATAGCAAACGCCCGCCTCGGTCCGCTTCTGGATCCCAGCGGACATCCGATCAAGCGCGGCCGCGACCGGGATTCAGAATCGATCGCCCTCACGAGCGGAACCTTAGAGCGCGGCTCGGTTATGATCGGTTTCGAAGGGCGCCATCGCATCGAACGCTACGACATGACGCCCGCGGGTTTTTCGCCGAGCCGTGGAAGCCTGAAGCTTCCGCCCGAGGCCAAGAAGATGGGCTCGAATCTCGGCCTCGAAGCGCTGACGGTGCTGAAGGGCGGACCCTATAAGGGGAATCCGATCGCGTTTTCGGAACGGCTCTACGATCCGCACCGCAATCACACCGGCTGGCTATGGACGGCCAAGGGTCCGCGAACCATCCATCTGAAAAACATCGGCGACTACGACATCACCGATATTTCGAGCCTCGATGACGGCACGCTGTTCGTCTTGGAGCGCCGCTTCCGCTGGACGGAAGGCGTAAAAATGCGGCTGAGGCGCATTTCGCCGGACGACCTGGCGCCCGATCACACGTCCGAGGGCGAAACTCTGATCGAGGCCGATCTCAACGATCAGATCGACAACATGGAAGGACTTGCCGTCACACGACTCAAGACCGGAGAAACCCTGATCACGATGATCTCGGACGACAACTTCAACCACCTGCTTCAGCGCACGTTGCTATTGCAATTCGTACTGAAGGACAGCGAGCAAGCGAAAGCCCGGCCGCCGGATTGATCGGCGCCGGGCTTATATTCGTTTGCAGAAGTACCGCTGAATTAAGCGGCCTTGGTCGCCTGTGCCTTCTGAATCTCGCGCTTCAGCTTGAGGCAGGCCGCCGACAGTTCGTCGTTGTCCGCCTTCAAAAGGAACGCATCGAGGCCGCCACGGTGCTCGACGGACTTCAGAGCCCGTGCCGAGACGCGCAAACGAACCTTCCGTCCAAGAACGTCGCTGAGCAGCGTTACCTGGCACAAATTCGGACGAAACTTGCGCTTCGTCTTGTTTTCGGCGTGGCTCCGAAGTTGGCCTGAGAGGGGCAACGTCCCCGTCAGCTCGCAGCGCCTGGTCATAACTATCTCCTGTGCCGCAGCTTTTGAGAGCGCGGTTGATCGAAACTCTGCTATTGCAGCAAAAAATTGTGCCCCGCAAGCCGAGCCTGCGGGGTTTCGGGTGCTGTATAATGGACAGGAAGGACTGGCGTCAAGGCGCGCTTTGCGGGTCGGTCAAAGTCCAACAATCGTCGCAAATCCGCCCTACCAGATGGCCTCCCATGGGGAAGCAGGGAATTGACATGGCGATTTCGCGTTCTGGGGTCAAAGGACCGGCCGTGAGCTGCTGCCTGATGCTGGCTGCGGCAGCCGTTTCGCCGGTCCGCGCCGCCGAGGCCTCCGCCGTTACCTTCCCGAGCGAGGTTGCCGCAGTCTATCGGCTATCGTTCAACGGCTTCAACGTCGGAAAATACCATTTCACGTCCACCTACGACGGTAAATCCTACACGGCGAAGGGGAACACTGAAATTTCAGCGCTTTTCGGCGCCTTCAAGTGGGCCGGGAATTTCTCCGGCAGCGGCTCGGTCGAGACGAGCGGTCTTCGACCGGCAAGCTTCGAAATGAGCATGAAGACCAAGTCGAAAGTCTCGACCGTGAAGGTGAGCTTCAACGGCCCCCGCGTCGCCTCGGTGGCGCTCAATCCCAACAAGGCCCCGTCTCCCGAGGCGGTCAAGCTGAAGCCTGAAAATCTGCAAAACGTCTTTGATCCGATGGGCGCGACGCTTGCGATCTCGAGCGCAAATCCTGCCGACGCGTGTAACCGCACAATTCCCGTTTTTGACGGTAAAGCCCGCTATGATCTGCAATTCTCGTATAAAGGCCGCGAGCCGCTCAAAGAGAAGCGCCCCTCGGGCCAACCGGCCGAACTCGTGGTCTGCCGCGTGAAATATGTCCCGATCGCGGGCCATAAGCCCAAAGATTTCGTGAACCCTTGGGTCGACTACGATCACATCGAAATTGCACTGCGTGCCGTTCCGACGGCCGGCATCTATGTTCCTTACCGGGTGACGGTCCCTTCGACCATCGGCCCGGCCGTTATGACCGTTGATACGATTAACATCACGGCCGCGAACAACCAGCAGATTGCGCTGAAGCAATAATGCGCAGGGGCCCCAAATCCTTGCGCGACCCGATACCCATCCCCGAGGGGCTGAATAACCCTTGATATCTTGCCCCTCCTCTGCAATGCCAGGGCTCGATCGGAGTCAAGTACGACATGGCAAGTGATCTCGAGGCCCGCATCCGAAATGTGACCGCGGTGCTCGGACCAACGAATACGGGCAAGACCCACCTCGCAATCGAGCGCATGCTCGGCCACGAAAGCGGCATGATTGGCCTTCCGCTGCGCCTCCTCGCGCGCGAAGTGTACGACAAGATCAAGCAGCGCGTGGGAGCGGACAAGGTCGCGCTCATTACCGGCGAGGAAAAGATCAAGCCGGAACGGGCCCGCTATTGGGTCTCGACCGTCGAGGCGATGCCGCGCGATATCGATGTCGACTTCCTGGCGATCGACGAAATTCAGCTGTGCGGCGATCCTGAGCGCGGCCACGTCTTCACCGACCGCTTGTTGCACGCGCGCGGCCGTTCCGAAACGCTGCTCCTCGGCGCCCAGACGATGCGCGAGGCGATCAGCGATCTCATTCCAGGCGCCAACTTCATTTCACGCCCGAGGCTTTCGAAGCTGACGTACAGCGGCGAGAAGAAGATCACGCGTCTTCCCTCGCGCACGGCGATCGTCGCTTTTTCGGCGCAAGAGGTCTATGCGCTTGCCGAATTGATCCGTCGTCAGCGCGGTGGCGCCGCCGTCGTGTTGGGCGCGCTGTCGCCGCGAACGCGCAACGCGCAGGTCGCGCTCTATCAATCGGGCGACGTCGAATTTCTGATCGCGACCGACGCCATCGGCATGGGCCTGAACCTCGATGTCGATCACGTTGCGTTTTCGGCGCTTCGCAAATTCGATGGCTATAACCATCGCAATTTGACGCCGGCTGAGATCGGCCAGATCGCGGGCCGCGCCGGCCGTCACATGAATGACGGCACGTTCGGCGTGACGGGCGGCGCCGATGCGCTCGATGCCGATATGGTCGAGCGGCTCGAAACGCATAGCTTCGACAGCGTCAGGACGCTGCAATGGCGAAGCCGCGCGCTCAATTTCTCCTCGCTCGACGCGCTGCACGCGTCGCTGCGCGAGCTGCCGCGTGAGCAACGTCTGACACGCGCGCGCACGGCCGACGACGTTGCCGCGCTCGAAGCTTTGACGGCCGATCGCGAGATCGCCGATATCGCGTCCAACCGCGAGCGCGTGGAGTTGCTGTGGGATGTCTGTCAGCTCCCGGATTACCGCAAAATCTCCGGGCAGAGTCACGCCGAGCTCGTCGGCAATCTCTACCGGCATCTGACGAGCGGCACCCATCGCATTCCGGAAGATTGGTTCTCCAAGCAGGTGTCGTTGGCGGATCGCACCGATGGCGATATCGACACCCTTGCAAACCGCATCGCTCACATCCGGACGTGGACATTCGTCGCCAATCGTCCGGATTGGCTGAGCGACCCTGGACACTGGCAGGAACGGACGCGGGCAATCGAAGATAGCCTGTCGGACGCTCTGCACGAATGTCTGACCCAAAGATTTGTAGATCGCCGAACCAGTGCGTTGATGAAGGGCATGCGAGACAAAGATGAACTGACAGCCGACATCGCTGACGATGGCGCGATCACTGTCGAAAACCACTTCGTAGGACGCCTCAAGGGCTTCCGTTTCACGCTCGACGCGGCAGGCGACGGCATCCACGAAAAGGCGACGCGGCAGGCGGCCATGCAGGTCGTGACGCGCGAGCTCGGCATGCGTGCGCGCCGGGTGGCTGCGGCTCAGAACGAAGCGTTCAAGCTGACGCGCACCGGCAGCATCGTCTGGCGCGACGACGAGCTTGCAAAGCTCGAGCGTGCGGACGATCCGTTGCAGCCGGGTGTGGCCTTGCTCGCCGACGATGCGATGAGCGAAGCCGACCGCGAGAAGGTGCTGGCCCGCCTCAAAACGTGGCTCGACGACACGATCGCCGAAAAGCTGAAACCGCTCGTCGAGATGTCGCGCAGCACGGAGCTGCAGGGATTGGCGCGCGGCATCGCCTTCCAGCTCAAGGAAGGCCTCGGCGCCCTGAAGCGCGAGGTGGTCGCGAACGAGATCAACGCGCTCGATCAGGCGGCCCGAGCAGAGCTGCGGAAATTCGGACTGCGTTTCGGCGCCTTCAACATCTTCTTCCCCCTCATGCTGAAGCCCGCGCCCGCCGATCTCGCGGCGACGCTGTGGCTGTTGAAGAACCCGGTGCCTAACGGGACGCCGCAACTTCCGCGCCCCGGCCTCACAAGCGTCGCCGTCGATCCGGAAACGCCGGAAGCACTCTATCGTGCGCACGGTTTCCATGTTTGCGGCCCGCGTGCCATTCGCCTCGATATCCTCGAACGGCTCGCCGATTTGATCAGGCCGTTGCTCGCTTGGCGTTCCGCGCCCGGAAAGACCGATACGCCGCCGAAAGGCTCGACCGGCGATGGCGGCTTCAAGGCAACCGACGACATGATGTCGATCCTCGGCTGTTCGGTTGAGGAGCTGAGCGAAGTCCTGAAGGCGCTGGGCTTCCGCCTCGAGAGACGTCCGACCCCTGCCGCCCCGTCCCCCGCTCAGGTTTCTGAAGCGGCGGCAACAACGTCCGCCGAAGCCGTGCCGAACACAGAGGCAGCGCCTGCGGAAGGCCACGCCGCCGTCGCGGAGGCGACTGATCAGCCGGCCATCGATCTTGAAGCTGTTCCGCAGCCGGCCGAGGCAACAGCCGAAACCACTGAAGCTGCCGCCTCTGCCACGGCAGCAGCCCCCGCACCGGAAGCCGAACAATTTGAAGAAATCTGGCGCCCACGCCGTCACCAGCGTCCTGAGCGCAGGGACGGACCGCGCCGCGATGGTGGCCACAACCGTCATCAGCGTTCACACTCGAACCGGCCCGCCGCGGCAGCGGTGCCAGCCGATTCACCCGCAGCGGCGACCGCCGGCGCACCTGCCGCCGAGGCACCCGAGGCTACCGATCGATCGGAGCATCGGCGCCATCGCCCCGAACGGCACGAGCATCGCGGCGATCGCCCGCGCTTTGAAGGCCGCAAAGGCGGCGGCGATCGCCGTCCCGATCAAGGTTCAAGGAAAGAGGAAGGAAACCGTCCGCGCCGTGACGACAATCGCAATGGCCGCCGCGAGGAACGCCGTTCGCCGCAAATGATCACCGCGGCGCCGCCGAAATCATCGGGCGCTGACGCATCGTCGCCGTTCGCTGCTCTTGCTGCACTCAAAGCGCAGATGGAGAAGCGGAGCGAAGGCTCGGGCTCCACCTGATCTCATGCCGGACGCGGCTGCAGGCTCCGTTCAGCGCATTGATCAATGGATGTGGTTTGCCCGTATCGCGAAATCGCGAACCTTGGCGCAAGCGCTGATTGAGCGCGGAAAAGTCCGCATCAATCGCGAAAAGATCTATAAGACGAGCACGATTGTGCGACCCGGCGATGTGCTGACGCTGTCCCTCGGCCCGCGCGTTCTGAGCATCGAGGTTCTCGGTATCGGCTCGCGGCGCGGACCCGCCTCCGAAGCCGCGAAGCTCTATCGTGATCTTGCGGCGCCGAAGACCAACGCCATCGCCGGTCCGGACGAGGCGGCTGGGTCGGCGGAAGGGGCGGAGGTCCAGCAAGCTCTTCGCCTCGAAGGGAGCGGAAGGCCGACAAAGCAGCAACGCCGCCAGCTGGACAAACTTCGAGGCCGCATTTGAACTGTGACGCCCGGTCCACCTAGGCAGCCGCAACGCCTATGCTAATAAGAGCGCCGCTAGATCGAGCCGACGCGTCGGGAAAACAGCTCGACCGCAAGATCGCTCGATCATATTCGATGAACCAGGATTCCGAATGACCTACGTCGTCAATGAAAAATGCATCAAATGCAAATACACCGATTGCGTCGAGGTCTGTCCGGTAGACTGCTTCTATGAGGGCGAGAATATGCTCGTCATCCATCCTGACGAGTGCATTGATTGCGGCGTTTGCGAACCGGAATGCCCGGTTGACGCCATCAAGCCGGACACCGAGCCGAACCTTGAAAAGTGGATGGAGCTCAACCGCCAGTATTCAGAAACCTGGCCGAACATCACGGCCAAGAAACCAGCGCTTCCGGAAGCCGAAACCGCGAAAGACGAGACCAATAAGTTTGAGAAATATTTTTCCCCAAATCCGGGAACCGGAGATTAAAATTTGCTTTTCAAGGGCAGCTTGAAGTCGAAAAGAGCAAATCCGATATAAGATATTGGTTTTGCGGGGAATTTTAAAGAACGTCTTAATCTCGACCAGATTGTCTCAGAACGCCACCCTTCATTTACCGCCAGAACTGTGTTAGTGTCAGTTGTGATGGCGTTGAGTCTGCACAAATCCGGAACGGCCGCGAACAAAAAGGGGCTGCCTCACTCTGATGGGCAGCTTTCTATAAGGCGTTATGGGGCGTCGCTGGGCCACTTCAGAGTCGGACAGGATTTGCAAAGCTAGGCCACAAATGAGCGCGCAGGGGAACAGTCTCCCGACAAAGGAGGCTCGGATCAATGCGCGCGTGTTGTTCGGATGCAACATGTATCCGCCCAGCACTGATGCTCCGACCCCACAGGGCGGAGACTGACGGCCAAGCCGACCCGTCCGGCAAGGCCTAGTATGCGAGAGTGAGAGATCGATATGGCTCAGAAGAAAAAAGCTCCGGTCGCCCCCAAGTCCGCAGCAAAGACTGTCGCGCGCAAACCCATTCCCCTGAAGACCAGCGCGAGCGCGAGCAAGGTCGCCGCAGCCAAGCATCCCGCCAAGCCGAAGGCAGAAGCTCCTGTCAAGGCGAAAGTGGCTCATCCGCCTGTTGCCAAGCCGGTAGCAGCGAAGAAATCCGTTCCTGTAACAGCTGCTCCGGTTAAGCCGGCGGCTAAGATCGAGGCTGCCCCCGCTTTGAAAAAACCGCTCGTCGCGTCGCCTGCAACTGCCCATCTCGCTGCCAAGGCCGCACCCGCGCCGCAGCGCACTGTCGCCGTTCCGGCAAACGCACACAAGGCGGCGAGCCAGAAGCTCACGGCCCCGGTCGCGCCCGCTCAGCAGCCGGTCTCGCCGAAGGCGATTGCCGAGAAGGCTGCCGCTGCCCGCCAGATTCTCGCCGTGCAGAAGAAGCCGGTCAGTCAGCGTCATGGCTTCAAGGCCAACGAATTCGTCGTTTATCCCGCTCACGGCGTCGGCCGTATCGTCGGCATCGAGGAGCAGGAAATCGCCGGCATGTCGCTCGAGCTCTTTGTCATTACGTTCGACAAGGAGAAGCTGACGTTGCGCGTGCCGACCGGCAAGCTCGCAAGCGTCGGAATGCGCAAGCTCGCTGACGAAGGCCTCGTCAAAAAGGCCATGGAAACGCTGAAGGGCCGCGCGCGCATCAAGCGCACGATGTGGAGCCGCAGGGCGCAGGAATACGTCGCCAAGATCAACTCCGGTGATTTGATTGCCATCGCCGAAGTTGTCCGTGACCTCTATCGCTCCGAAGCTCAGCCCGAGCAGTCGTATTCTGAACGGCAGCTCTATGAGGATGCGCTCGACCGCATGGCGCGCGAGCTGGCGGCCGTCGAGAAGCTCGATGAGCGCGGCGCAGTTCAGAGGATCACCGAGATCCTCGCGAAGAGCGCCAAGGGCCGCCGGTTGGCGGACGGCGAGTCGGTTGGCGAAGCCGCCTGAGGCGCATCGCTGACGCTATGAAAATTACAGCGCCCGGTTCCGCACCTTCCGGCGGAGCCGGGCGCAAATCTTTTCAGGGCTTCAAGATTCAGATCGGATCGGCCGGTAGCCGTACCGGTTGAATCGGATTCGGGTTGATCGGATTTCGCTCGCTGACATTCGCAGGTGCATCCGGCGCTTCCGGCATGTCGATCTGAGACGGATCGGCGATATCGATCATCGGACCGTTCCGCCGCTCGATCCACCCACGCAACACGACGGTCTTGCCAGTGAGCCCCTCGAGCGAACGATCGAACGCGACGTTTGCGGCAAGAACCTTCTTGTCGATGCGCACCGTGAAATCCGACTGCCAGTCGTTGCTGAAGTTGAGGTACGTCGCGCTCTTCGTGCGGCCGACGGAAACGATCTTGCCCGTCACCCGCACGTACTTGCCGCGCAGCTTCATCAGCTCGCTCGCATGGTCCGCCGGGAACGTGCGATAGACGCCGTTGCTCCATAGCCCCACACGCTTGCCTCTCGCCTCCGCCTCGTGAGCAAGAAGCTCGCGCGCGCATGCAAAGCTTTCGGGAAGCCCATAGGCGCGCGCGTAGCCATTCGCGACCAGGGTACCCTGCACCCAGTCCTGCTGCCCGCGATCGGCCTGAAAAACGTGCGCCAGCGTGCGCCCGTAGCGATCGGTGCGCCGGCCGGCAAAGGCGAGCCTGATCTTCTTCGCAAGCACGAGATCCGATAGCGCCTTGATGGTGTCGAGCTCCGGAGGCCACGCACCCGCCGCGGCATTGGCGTCACGCGCTCGGGGCGCCAGTGCGCCGATGAGGCGAACGGCCTTGCCATCGTCGAGAATGATTGTTTCGCCATCGACCACCCGGGTGACCGTCCGAACGGGCCCGGGCTCTAGGGTGCACGGTGTAGGAGACGCAGAGGGTTGTGCCATAAGGCAAGGCGGAACAAGCAGCCCCACCGCGCCGAACACATATGCCGCCCATCGCCTCGCCATGCGGAATAGAAATCATAAGCGGGGCCGCGCGCCAAGAACGACGACCGAGTTGGCGGACAACTTCAATTTTGATCGCGCTTTCGAGCGCTCAGAAGCGGTGGACGAAGCCGAAGCTGAACTTATCCATCGAGGCTTCCACCTCGTCGTGGCCGGCCGGCAATGAATCGAAGCTCGCGCCGGAGAACTCGACGCGCCGATATTCGAAGCGCAGGCTGTTATTGTCGCTCCAAAGATACTCAATGCCGCCGCCGGCAGTCCATCCGGACAGCAAATTGGAATCGCTGGCGCCGAGAGAACCATTCCTGACTTCCAAATTGGCGAAGGCGTAGCCGCCGGTCGCGTAGATCAGGGTGCGATCCCACAACAAATACCCCAACCTGCCACCGACAGAGCCGTCGAAATCGACGTGGCCTTTGTATCCGGAGATACCGTCTATGCTGGAGCTGTTGCCATACAGAAAATCATAGCTCAAATCGGCGGTAGGTCCGAAAATGAAGCCATTGTAGCGGAAATCGTATCCGCCCGAGGCTCCGAGCGTGATGCCGTCAGCGTCCCTCAGCCGGCCGCCATTGGTGCTGAATGACAGGGTGTTATAGCCGAGCGTCGGTTTCCAGTAGTAGCCTTCCCAGGACGACGGGAGCGGCTTTTCGACATAGTTCGGCACGATGAGGTTATAGGGGCTGCTCAGATTGCCGATGGGCCTCACTTCGTCCGGAAGGCTCTGCGCCATTGCAACGCCTGGCAGTGACAATAACGGCGCCATGGCCAACGCAGACAAAATCATTCTCATCAGAGCATTCCCCTCACGTCTCAGCCGCCGAGCAACGCCGCAAAGCGGGGTCAAATTGCCCGGTGAAACACAGCCTGGCGCACAGCGCGTCTAACCCCACCAGCCAGCGGAGTTTTCCGCAGCAGAACCATACTCTCGGCTAGGTTAAGTATTTTGAAAAGGAGGCATTTTGAGCATTTCACATCTTCGTTGCGAGCGTGGCCGAAGAGCCTTCACCGTGGCCAGCATGCTCTTGCTCGCGGCGGGTTCTGGGGTAGCAGTGGAGGCGCGAGCAACAACAATGTAGCCGCGAGCGGCGCTCATCGCAGATTCCGCATTCGCCTTTCAGCCGCCCCCGTTCGCCAAGGCACGAAACGGATCTGCATTTGTGGCCTGGCAAGCTGGGCCCTTGCGGAAGGCGCCAAAAACCGCCTCGATCCCCTGCCGTGCACAGGATCCGCCTGCCGTAAAATCGTCATGAGACCCCGCGCTTGACCTGGAGCGAGGCGCACCGCATAGCTTTCCGGCGCATTGCGGACGCGGTGCGACCGGTGAACCAAAGCTGGAAGGCTTGAACCGGCCCCGTAGCTCAGCTGGATAGAGCAACGGTTTCCTAAACCGTAGGTCGCAGGTTCAAATCCTGCCGGGGTCGCCACGCCCGTGCGCGGCGGCAAATCTCTTGAGACGATCGATGGTTTTTCGGCGTCCCGACGAGGCGGTTATCCCCGATTTTTTCAGCGCAATTGCGCGCTTGGCTGACATGGCCAAGTTCGGTAGGTATCTCACGGGAAGGACACCTTCCGCGCGCAGGTATGATGGGCAAATGCGCTCGTTATTCCCTTGAGGAGACCGGAACACGAATGACCGCCAAGATCGAGGTCACGATCGCCGATCAAAATCCGGTCGTACGTGCAGGTCTGGAAGCGCTGATCGCACGCGACGGGCGCTTCACCGTCTGCGGGATTCACGCCACCGGCGAAGCGCTGATCAACGCGCTGAAAGCAAGGCCGGTTGAGATCGCGGTTATCGGCTGGACGCTGCCGGACATGACGGGTGGCGCCGTGCTCGCCCGCGTTAAACAGGAAAAATGGCAGACGCGGATCATCATCTACACCGGTGAGCGTTCGCACGACGTTCTACGTACGTCGATAAAGGGCGGTGCGTGGGGCTTCGTTTCGAAGACGGAGGATCCGCAGGTCTTGCTGGAAGCGGTTGTTTCGGTCGCGCGTGGCCGCTTGTCGCTGCCCTACGTCGATATCGATCTCCTCAATCACGATCCGCTGGAAGGCCTGACGGCGCGCGAGCGTGAGTTGCTTGCTGCGCTCGCGAATGGCTGGACCAACCTGCAGATCGCGGCGCGAACGGGCATCTCGCGTAATACAGTGAAATATCATCTGAAAAATTTGTACGACAAACTCGGCGTATCGAATCGCGCGATGGCTGTTGCACTGCACGTTTCGGTTAACCGTAATGAGCAACACTAAGTGGGCGCGAAACCTGCAGCAAAGTGCTGCACCGCAGCTAATGAGGTGGGTAGCAGCGGCTGCCCATCCGGGTGTTGATAGTTTTTCGTTCACACCATCACTGTCCCCCTGCTAGTTAAGACTTACGCCCGCATCTGCGATCGGGCGAAGGATCAGCAAAAGTATGCCGGAACGTCTCCCCTGCCGCGTCGGGGGCCGTCGGCTTGGCACAACGCAGCGCGGAGGAACGCTTCAATGACAGTTACGCCCCATCTTTTCATTCCCGGCCCAACCAACGTTCCCGATGCCGTTCGCATGGCAATGAACGTTCCGATGGAGGATATGCGTTCGCCGGAATTCCCGAAATTTACCCTGCCGGTGTTTGAAGACCTCAAGAAGGTTTTCAAAATGAAGGATGGCCGCGTTTTCATTTTCCCCTCGTCCGGCACCGGCGCCTGGGAATCGGCGATCGAAAATACGCTTGCTCCCGGCGACAAGGTTCTGATGAGCCGCTTCGGCCAGTTCTCGCTTCTGTGGGTCGACATGGCGGAGCGTCTTGGCCTCAAGGTCGAGCTTTGCGACGAAGAGTGGGGCACGGGCGTGCCGCTCGAGAAGTACGCGGACATTCTCGCGAAGGATAAGAACCACGAGATCAAGGCCGTCTTCGCGACCCACAACGAAACGGCGACCGGCGTCTCCTCCGATATCGCAGGCGTCAGAAAGGCACTCGACGCCGCCAAGCATCCCGCGCTGCTTTTCGTCGACGGCGTCTCCTCCGTCGGCTCGCTCGACATGCGCATGGGCGAATGGGGCGTCGATGCGTGCGTCTCGGGTTCGCAGAAGGGCTTCATGCTTCCGACCGGCCTCGGCATTCTCGCCGTCAGCCAGAAGGCGCTCGACGTCAACAAGAGCGTCAACGGCCGCATGAACCGCTGCTTCTTCTCCTGGGAAGACATGATCAAGACCAACGATCTTGGTTACTTCCCCTACACACCCGCGACCCAGCTGATCCGCGGCTTGCGCGCTTCGCTCGATCTGATCTTCGCGGAAGGTCTCGATAACGTCATCGCTCGCCACCATCGCCTCGCAACCGGCGTTCGTCATGCCGTCGACGCGTGGGGCCTCAAGCTCTGCGCCAAGGAGCCGAAGTGGCATTCCGATACGGTGTCGGCCATCCTCGTGCCGGAAGGCTTTGACGCCAATAACGTGCTGAAGACCGCCTATTATCGCTACAACACGTCGCTCGGAACCGGCCTCAACAAGGTCGCGGGCAAGGTCTTCCGCATCGGCCACCTCGGTGCGCTCGATGAGTTCATGATCGGTGGCGTTCTGTTCGCCGTCGAGATGGCGCTGAAGGATACGGGCATCAACATCAAGCTCGGCTCCGGCACCGGCGCAGCTGCGGAATACTTCAGCAAGACCGCAACGAAGTCGGCAACCGCCCCGACGCCGAAGCAAGCGAAAGCTGCCTAAGATCATAACGCCCGGCCTCACAAGAGGCCGGGCTGTTTCGTCCGACGAGACTACCCCCATCCCCGAATAACAAAACGCGAACCAAATCCTAGGAAGGCACGCCCCAATGAGCTTTACGCTTTACCCGACCCGCAAGCAGAGACTGCAGCGCTCGTATCTCGCGGTTCCGGGCTCCAATCCGACCATGATCGATCGCGCGCTGAAGAGCGCCGCCGACTACGTGTTTCTTGATTGCGAAGACGCCGTTGCCCCGCCGGAAAAGGAGCAGGCGCGTAAGAACATCATCCAGGCGCTGAACGATCTCGATTGGAAGGGCGCCGGCAAGAGCGTGAGCGTCCGCATCAACGGCCTCGACACGCACTACATGTATCGCGACGTCGTTGACATCGTCGAGCAGGCCGGCTCGAAGCTCGACACCATCCTCATTCCGAAAGTCGGCGTTCCGGCCGACGTCTACGCGGTCGAAACCATCGTCAGCCAGATCGAAGTCGCGAAGGGCCTTCCGCACCAGATCGGCACCGAAGCCCTGATCGAAACGCCGCTCGGCATGGCCAACGTCGAAGCCATCGCATCCGCCAACAGCCGCCTCGAGTCGATGCACTTCGGCGTCGCCGACTACTCGGCCTTCAACAAAGCCCGCACCGTCGTCATCGGCGGCCTCAACCCCGACTATCCGGGCGACCAGTGGCACTTCCCGCTGTCGCGTATGACTGTCGCTTGCCGCGCTTTCGGCTTGCGTCCGATCGACGGTCCGTTCGGCGGCATCGATGATCCGGAAGGCTACAAGGCCGCCGCCCGCCGCGGCGCAGCCCTCGGCATGGAAGGCAAATGGGCGATCCATCCTTCGCAGATCGAACTCGCCAACGAAGTCTACTCGCCGACCGCAAAGGAAGTCGAACGCGCCGAGCGCATTCTCGTCGCTCTGAAGGAAGCGGAAGCTCAGGGCAAGGGCGCTGCATCGCTGGACGGCAAGATGATCGACGCCGCGTCCGAGAAAATGGCGCGTAACCTGCTCGTCACGGCAGCCGCCATCAAGGCAGCCGAAGCGGCACGCAGCAAATAAAAAGCCCGGAAACGTCAGAATTCCAAGGAGTCCAAGATGGACATTCACGAATACCAGGCGAAGGAACTTCTTTCGAAGTTTGGCGTGCCGATCCCGCGCGGCGGCCTCGCCTATAGCCCTGAGCAGGCAACCTATCGTGCGAGCGAACTCGGCGGCGCCGTTGTCGTAAAGGCCCAGATCCACTCTGGCGCCCGCGGCAAAGCCGGCGGCGTCAAGCTCTGCCGCAACGAGCGGGAAATCGAAGAAGCGGCCGAGTTCATGCTCGGCCGTAAACTCGTCACGCATCAGACGGGGCCGGCCGGCAAACTCGTCTCGCGCCTCTACATCGAGGAAGCGACGAACATCGACCGCGAAATTTATCTCGGCTTCGTGATGGATCGTGGCTCCGAGCGCATCGTCGTTGTCGCGTCCGCTGCCGGCGGCATGGACATCGAGGAAATCTCGGCGACCCAGCCCGACACCATCATTCGCGTGACCGTCGACCCGGCTGTCGGCATGCAGCAGTTCCAGGCGCGCGAACTCGCGTTCGGCTTGGGCGTCGATCCCGACATCGTCAACAAGATCGTGCCCGCGATCATGGGATGCTACCGCGCGTTCCGCGATCTCGACGCGATGATGGTGGAGATCAATCCGCTCGTTATCACCAAGGAGAAGCAGGTCCTCGCGCTCGACGCCAAGATGTCGTTCGACGAGAACGCGCTCTTCCGCCGTCCGCACATTGCCGAGCTACGCGACAAGAGCCAGGAAGACCCGCGCGAGACCTACGCGTCGGATCGCGGTCTGTCCTACGTCGGTCTTGATGGCGACATCGGCTGCATCGTCAACGGTGCGGGCCTCGCGATGGCGACACTCGATATGATCAAGCTCGCTGGCGGCGAGCCGGCGAACTTCCTCGACATCGGCGGCGGCGCTTCTCCGGAGCGTGTGACGAAGTCCTTCAAGGCCGTGCTTCGCGACAAGAACGTGCGTGCCATCCTCGTCAACGTCTTCGCGGGCATCAATCGTTGCGATTGGGTTGCGAAGGGCGTGGTCGATGCCGTCAAGGAACTTCAGATAACGATGCCGATCGTCGTTCGCCTCGCCGGCACGAACGTCGAAGAAGGCCGCAAGATCATCGATACCAGCGGTCTTACTGTGATAAGTGCCGAAACCCTGGCAGAAGCGGCGAAAAAAGCCGTCGAAGCAGCGAAAAAAGCGGCCTAATCGGGAGAAACGCACCAATGGCAATCTTCATCAATGAAAAGACGCCGATCCTGATCCAGGGCTTCACCGGACGCATCGGCACGTTTCACGCTCAAGAAATGATCGACTACGGTTCGAACGTCGTCGGCGGCGTGACCCCCGGCAAGGGTGGCACGTCCCACCTCGGCCGTCCGGTCTTCAACACCGTCAAAGGCGCGGTCGACGAAACCGGCGCGGAAGCCTCGATCGTGTTCGTGCCGCCGCCATTCGCGGCCGACGCCATCATGGAAGCTGCTGACGCCGGCATCAGGTACTGCGTCTGCATCACCGATGGCATTCCCGCGCAGGACATGATCCGCGTGAAGCGCTACATGCGGCGCTACAAGAAGGAAAGCCGCATGGTCCTGACCGGACCGAACTGCGCCGGAACGATTTCGCCCGGCAAAGCGATGCTCGGCATTATGCCGGGACACATCTACCTTCCGGGTCGCGTCGGAATTGTCGGCCGCTCGGGCACGCTCGGCTATGAGGCCGCCTCGCAGTTGATGGCCCTCGGCATCGGCGTCTCGACCTCGGTCGGCATCGGCGGCGACCCGATCAACGGCTCTTCGCACCGCGACGTGCTCGAAGCCTTCGAGAACGATCCGGACACCGATGCCGTTCTGATGATCGGCGAAATCGGCGGGCCGCAGGAAGCCGAAGCCGGCGTCTTCGCCCAGGAGCACATGAAAAAGCCGGTGATCGCTTACATCGCTGGTCTTTCCGCACCGAAGGGCCGCCGTATGGGCCACGCCGGTGCCATCGTCTCGGCGTTCGGTGAATCGGCTGCCGAGAAGGTCGAGATCCTCAAGGGTTGCGGCGTGACCATCGCGCCGACGCCTTCGGAGATGGGCGCGACGGTCGCCCAGGTCCTCGGCCAGAAAAGAAAAGTTGCCTGAGATCGGTCGAGGCCGGAGCGAAGTTTTGCCTCCGGCCTCCCTCTCCGGTACTCTATGTCATCGACTTCCGAATTCTGTCCCTCACGCATAGGGACGTGGAGCCTTGGTTATGCAGGATACGACGCCAGCTGTTGGCTCGACCAAACTCGACGAAACCGAGCTGATCAACGAGCTGAAGCGTCTCAGAAAGCAGATTCCCGACAACCCTTCGCTCAACCCGATTCTGAATGTCGGCTTTGATCTGTCGCGCCGGCTGGAATCCGGCGCCGTGTCATTTGACGAGGTCCGGGGTCTAGCGGGACGGCTGATGGACCGCGCCTGCGTTCGCCGGGCCCGGAGGCTCCGCGAAAAGATCGGCTATGTCGATCAGGCGACGACGCTCAAGGATTTCACGGCCTACGTCGAGAGGACGGCAAACGAAACCGGTAACTCGATCGAAGCCTTCGCCGAGCGGTGGTCTCGCGCCCGCACCGGCATCGTTCTGACGGCGCATCCGACCTTCGGTCTTTCCGATGCGCTTTATCGCCGGATGGTCGAGATCGCGATCTCCGATCCGGCGGCTGACGTGACGATCGGCTTGCCGCATCGGCCCGAACAGACGTTGACGTTGAAGCACGAGCACAAGTGCGCGCAGGACGCGATCCGCAATCTGCGCAACGCTTACGAAGAGCTGCTGCACGGCTTCTTCAGCGTGGCGTCGCAGAAGTTCGGCGAAGCGGCTTTCAAGCTGCGGCCGAAGCTGACGACGTTCGCGTCCTGGGTCGGTTACGATCTCGACGGCCGCACCGATATCGCCTGGTCGTTCTCCTTCGAAGTTCGTCTCCGTGAAAAGCGCGCCGCTCTGGCCGACGTTCGGGAACGCTTCGTCGTGTTGAAGCATAAGCTCGAAGGCGGAGATGCCGCTCAGCGCATCGCCCGCCAGATCGTCGGCAAGCTCGACCTCGGGATTGCCGCCGTCGATGAGCAGATCAAGGCGCTCGAGAGTTTCACGAACGACACCGAAGGTCTCGCACAGGCCGCCAACGTCATCACCAAGACAGACGGCTACAACCTGCTGACGGTCGAGCCGCTTCAAACGTTGTTCGACAATCTGATCGACGCCGTGGAAGCGCCGCAGATGAAGCGCGCGACGGCCGCTCTCGCCGGCCTCGTAGATGCGACCGGCCTCGGCATGTCGCACATTCATCTGCGCATCAACGCCCTGCAGCTTCACAATGCGTTTCGCGCTTACGTGCACGAGCCGTGGACTCGCGACCTGACGGAAAGCCAATCGCTGGCCCGCATCGTCGAGATGATCAAGAGCTGCACGCCGGAAACGGTGAACTTCGCGACGCTCGATCTCGAGACCGCAACTGCGATCCGCCAGTTCGCGCTCACCGCGCAGATCAAGAAGCATGTCGATAAGGAAACGCCGATCCGCTTCCTCATCGCCGAGTGCGAGTCGCCGGCGACAGTTCTGATCGCAGTCTTCTTTGCGAAGCTCTTTGGCGTCCAAGATATCACCGATATCTCGCCGCTGTTCGAAACGCCGTCGGGCCTCGAGAACGGCGCGCGCATCATGCAGCGCTTGGTCGAAGAGGAGGCCTATCGCGAGTACGTGCAGGGGCGGAAGCGTCTCAGCATCCAGACGGGCTTCTCAGACGCGGGCCGCTTCATTGGGCAGGTTCCGGCAACGCTCGCCGTCGAGCGCTATTACCACGGCCTCGCTTCCCTGGTGGGCAATGCGAAACTCGACAACGTCGAGACGCTCGTCTTCTCGACGCACGGCGAGTCCATGGGACGCGGCGCGCATCCGGGCAACCTCTACCGCCGGCTCCACTACGTCATGACCAACGAGGCGCGCCGCCGCTTCGGTGCCGCGAACATTCCCGTCAAGCACGAGACGAGTTTCCAGGGCGGCGACGGCTACATGTTCTTCGGCAACCGCGGGCTGACGACCCGGGCGCTGGCGACGATCGTGATGGACGGCGACATTCCGCCAGCTGAGACCGATCCGTTCTACTCGGAGCAGAATTTCAGCCTCGACTTCTTCCTTCGCCTTCGCGCCTTCCAGCAGAAGCTTTTCGCGCACGATGGCTATCGCGCCGTGCTTGGCGCGTTCGGCCCCAACTTGCTGTTCAAAACCGGCTCGCGGCCCGTGAAGCGCCAAGGTGATCACGCATCAGATCGCGGCAACCCCGCGCGCATGCGCGCCATCCCGAACAACGCGATCCTGCAGCAGTTCGGCTATATCGCGAACGTCGTGGCGGGTCTTGGCACCGCAGTCGGCGACGATCGCGAGCGCTTCAACAAGCTCGTGAAATCGTCGAAGCGGCTGCAATCGCTGCTGGCGATGATCGGCCACGGCAAGACGATCTCGAGCCTCAATGCGATGGATGCGAATTCGCAGGTCTTCAACGCGGGGCTTTGGGCCGCGCGCGCCTCTTGGGGCCGCGAGGAAGCATTGAGCAGCGCCTTCCGCACGCTCGCGACGCACCTGCTGCCGGACGACCGGCACGGCGACATCTCCGAGCTCGTGCATCTCCTTCGCCTCGACGCAATCGATTTGCATGCGATCCTGGCCGATCAGAATATCGAGGATGGCCTCGTGCCGGACGAAAACCGGCTTGAGCTCGATCTGATGCAGGCCATCAGGCTTGCGTTGATCATGCGCATCTTCATCCTCGCGGCTCAGCTGCCGCGATTTGCGCCGCAGGACGGCCTGTCCCACACGCAGGTTCTGGAAATGGCTCTGAGCCTCGAGATCCCCGAGGTCTTGAGCATTTTGCGCCGAGCCTTCCCGCATGACGCGAAAAATCTCGCTGGCAAGACCTTCGACGAGTCCGCCAGCTATCGCCCGCGCGGCATCGACGACTATGCGCGTCTCGAAACCGAGATTCTGACGCCGATGGAAATTTCCTATGAGTTCGTGCGCGAGATCGGCACCGGCATCTCGCATCACTTCGGCGCGTTCGGCTGATCCTTCAGCCGTTCGCCTCGCCGCGGCCGAGCGTTCGCTGACGCGATTACTTTAGATCGTTCGCGAGAAGCGCGAAGACTTCGCCCTGGCTGGTTTCGCTGTCGAGCCACAGGAACGGCAGGTCCGGCCGGGACGTTTCGAGTGCGTCCTGGCCCGCGCCGATCTCGACGATGAGACTTCCCGCAGGCGAAAGCCGGCTCGGTGCACCGTCCAAAATTTTTCTTACGAGATCCATCCCATCCTCGCCGCCGAGATGCGCAATCGTTGGCTCGGCCTGATATTCGGGAGGAAAAGCAGCAACCGCGGCCGCTGTTACATAAGGTGGATTCGAGATGATGAGATCATAGGTGGCGGCAGGAATCCCCTCAAAGAGGTCCGCTTTGAAAAGGTACACGCGATCGTCGAGGCCATACGCGTCGATGTTGCGTTTCGCGACAGCCAGCGCATCCACTGAAATGTCGCTAGCGTCGACTCTAGCATTCGGGAACGCTTCTGCTGCGAGAATGGCAAGGCAGCCGGACCCAGTGCAAAGATCGAGCACGCGCCGAACCGCGAGCGGATCAGGCACGATTGCCGCCAGCTGATCCTGCACCAACAGTTCGCCGATGAAAGAGCGTGGCACGATCACGCGCTCATCGACGTAGAACTTGTGCCCCTGAATGTAGGCGCTGTTCGTGATGTAGGCCGCGGGCTTGCGTGTCTCGATGCGCATCGCAATCACGGCGTCGATGCTTTCGCGTTCCGCAAGGGTCAGCCGGCAATCGAGCCAGGGATTGATGTCGTCGATCGGAAGATCGAGCGTCGCGAGAATGAGGTAAGCAGCCTCGTCGACCGCGTTCGTCGTGCCATGCCCGTAGCTGAGCCCCGCACGGGTCATCGACGTCACGGCGTATCTCAGCCAGTCCCGAACGCTAACGAGTTCTTCGATCGGCGTGTGCGGGAGGTTAGCTGTCATGACGATAGACTTTTGAGCGGCAGTCTCAAGCCGTCGCAGGAAGCTCATCAAACCCGATCAAACGGCGCTGGTCCTCGTCCCAAAGCTTGAGGCGCGCGCACCGGATGCTGTCGCGGAGCGTCAGACGGTTGATCGATTTCAACTCCGGGCTTCCCTCGAGGCAAGCCGACAGACGGTAGTTCGGAATCGTGCTGTTGAGGTGGTGAATATGGTGCAGGCCGATGTTGCCCGTGAACCAGTTCAGAATTCTCGGCAACTTGTAATAGGAAGATCCGAGCAGCGCTGCGACCTGGAAATCCCAGCCCTCGGCCTTGTCCCAAGTCGTCTCTTCGAATTGATGCTGAATGAAGAACAGCCAGCCGCCCGTCGCCGATGCGAGATGCAGAACCGGCAATCCGACCCACAGCACATTGGCAAAGCCGAAGAAGTAGCAAAGGGGCGCATACAGCCCGACCAGGCCCAAGTTGAGCGCCATAACGCTCTTCCAGGTATCGCGCGGCGGCAGCGCGTGAAACCACGGCAACCGGTGCAGAATAAGGAAGTAAGCAGGCACGCCCACGCCGAACAGGAACAGCGGATTGCGATAGAGTTTGTAATGAAGCTTCCCGAGTTTCGAGAGCTCCTGATATTCCCGGACCGTAATGGTGTCGATGTCGCCCGCTCCGCGACGGTCGAGATTGCCCGACGACGCATGATGATGCGCATGTTCCCGGCGCCACAACCCATAGGGCGTCAGCGTGAACACGCTCATGCAGCGCCCGACGAAATCGTTGAGGCCTCGCGACGAGAAGAACGAGCCATGGCCGCAATCGTGCTGGATGATGAAGGCGCGAACGACGAGACCCGCAGCCGGAAGCGCGAGGAGCAATGTTGCCCAGTAAGCATGCTCGACGGTTGCGAACATGAGGCCGACGATAAGTACGAGCGGCACGAACGTCGTCAGCAGTTGCTGAACGGCGACGTGGGGGATCGATCCGCGGAATTTCTGGCAGTGAGCCGCGAGCCGGCGAACGCGCTGCTTCTGCGTTTCGGGCAAGGGCGCCTGCGGCGCGGCTGCCGTCAGCGTGTCGCCGATCGAAACGTGGGCGCGACTTTCCGCACGCAAAGGCTGCTTAAGGCTCAAGTTCAAAGCTCGTCCCCCAGGAGTGGAATCGACAACAGTCCGCCCGATGGCGTCGCGTAGCATATTCGACGTGCTTCGCGAAACGCTGTTGACGTCATTTGCTTGAGGAATGCGCGCGCAGTGACGCATTTCTAGCGCAAAACGCTCATGTTTATGGGCCAGCGCATTTAGGTGCGAAAAAAAGAGGGCCGGATTGTGCCCGGCCCTCCTGATTCTTGGGTTTCGCGTCCATTCGCGCAAACCCTGGTAAATTACGCCCTAGTAATGCTGGCCCCAGATTTCGACGATGGCGGAGCCTTTACCCCTCGCAGACGAGTCGAAGAAGCGCGACCTGTATTTGGCTTCGATGTGATCGACAGACTGGCGGCGCTTGCCTCTGAGATCGATCGGACCATAGGTGCCGCCGGCATCCACCCTCGTCCGTACGGGAATGACTTCCTCTTCGCCGTCCGAGTAGACGACTTTCACCTCGTTGAGGGTAATCGCACGATCGCGAACCGTAACGCGGATGCGCCGGAAACCGCCTTCGTTGCTGCCGACCGGGATGATGTCCTTATCGAACCCGATGAAGCCGGCGGTCTGTGCGCCGAGCAGCACCCAGCCCTGGTTATACTTGCGGCCTTCGCCATTCGGTCCGAGCCACCCCGGAGCGTATTGTCCGAAGACTTCGATCCGGGCTTGCCCGTTGAAGCTCGGCCGCGAACGATAGACGAGCTGGATCTCTTTGATGAAGCGGTCGCCTCTGAGATCGATCCAGTTGGTACGCGAGTTCTTCGGAATATCGGCGTTGACTGCGAGCGTGTCGCTTTCACCGTTCGCGTAGACAACCTTCATTTCGTTGATGTGAATGTCGTTATCAAGCACCCGCAACCGGATCTTCGCGAACTTGCCGACTTCGTTGCCGACGCGGATGACATCGCGGTCCGTCAGGAAGCCGACGTATTGGGCTCCGAACAGCACGTCGCCGCCGCCGGTCGCTTGCCCGGGCCTGGCAGGCGTTGCGACGGGAACCGTCGGCCGGACTGGAAGATCGCCCGAAGATACGTTTCCGCGTCTGTCGTCACGGTCATAGCGATCGCGATCGTAGCGATCCGAAGGGCCGCGCCCGCTCCGGTCCATCGCCCGGCCGTCCCGGTCCTGAATGCCGATGATCTGCAGCCGTCCGCGGCCGTAGCCGGGCGTCTGCTCGATGATGATCTGGTCGATGAATTTGCTGTCGTAGGTCTCGTTGATGGGCCGGCTGCGCTCGCCCCAGTACATGTCGATCTGGCGGTCCTCATTCCAGACCGAGCCGTCGCTGTAGACAATCTGCACCTTCTGCACATCGAAGAGCTTGCCCATCGCATTTTTGATGCGAATGCCTTTGTAGGCGCCCTTCGCTTGGCGAACGTCGATCGTGTACTTATCGAGCGACAAGTCGACGTCCGATTCCGAAATCAAGATCAACTGATCGCCATAATATTGATGATGGTGTCGGTAGTGCCGGGCTTCGGCCGCCGTGAGCACGCCCGTGGCCAGAACGGCGCACAGCCCTAGAACCAGTCTCCCCAACATAAACATAACCCCTCTGGTTACTAAACGCCCGTGCCCCAAGTGGGCGCACTCTAGCGGCGGCCGAATCAAAAAGGCAGCGGGCAGACCAACGTTCCGCTCAACGGGAGTGGACGTGGTGTGAATCTGCAACACAAGCTTCTGGTTGTTATCTCCGTGGGTTGTGTCATTCGAATAAGAAATTGATTTTCAGGGCTCAGCTACATTCCGTTGAGACTTTTTCCTCGCTCCCCGGCCACCCGATATGCGTGAGAAGCCAGTACGATTTGCTGAGGTGGAGCGCGTCGAAGACGCAACACTGGTTGACCGATCGCGAAGTGTGTCCGCCACGGTCTTGCGACTCCTACGACTGTAGGCTGTATTGTCCGTACAGAGAGCTATGCGCCACCTTTTGATCCCCTTGGCGCAAATTCTTCACTCGCGACCCGCAGTCTCCCCCGGCTGCGGGATTTTTTTTGCGTCGGGGACGGCCGGTCCGGATTCAGGACCGGTCCGACGACGAAAAGCCGGCGGCTTTGGCCTCATCCTCGCTGCAAAACCACCGCTCGCCGCGTTCCGGCCGCACCTTGGCGCCGGCATAGGCATCCGACCACGGCAAAGCGTAGATCTTTGACGACGCCCGGACGACGCCTTTGATCGGACAACCGTCTGGTGCTTGCCGCTTGGCCGCTTCCCACGTCTGGTCGCGCCAGGCTTGCGGGCGGACCACCTCACCCTGCCAGATGCCCGTTTTGGCGTTGCGTGCTGCAGTTTCCTCGCTGCCGAGCGAGCTGAAATACGAGCTGACGGCGAAGACGTACCCGTTACGCACCATCAGCGTTGCGATATCCGAGCCGTCGATGGCGCACTGCGCGAGCGCGCGACCGGCATCGTCCTGCCCGGACCGGGTGCAGGTCACGACGCGTCCGCGGATAATTTTGCTGAGGCCCGACCGCGCCGCCGCCGCGCAATTCCATTTGCGGCCGTTCGCCCGGTAGCAGGGCTGGAGCGCCGAAGGCGCCTCGATCCCGTCGATACGAACGGTGGTGCCGTCGACCCGTATGACATCGCCGGTTATCGCCGCTGCCTGACCCGAAATCTCGGATGAAATCGTCACTTGCCGCGAACCGCTGCCGCTCGGCGCGATATCGACTGCGGCAGCGCCGACGCCGTCAGCGCTGCGAAGCATAGGGCCGCCCGCGTAGATCAGCCCGATAACCAGCGCCGCGGTAACGAGATGATGAGCCTTGATCGGGAAATTGCGGGCGACATCCGGCAGCATCTTCGCCTTGTTGCGCGCCGCATCAATTGGAACGCGCAGAGCTTCACGCAGCGGCTGCAAAAGCCCGCCAAGCGAATCCTTTACGACCCCCCAGAAGAACTGCATCCAGCGCGAAAGCTCGGCAAAAGCGGCTACCGAGAAATCAAGAAGCGCTTCCGCGAGGAACGAGAGCAATCGCGAAAGCTTTGAGCGAGCGGCGGTAACACCGGCGCGGCCCGCTTCGACGCCGGCGTCCGCAGCGTTCTTGATCTTGGAGGCCGCGGCGACGCGGATGTCCTCGGCACGGCGCTGCCGGTCTGCACGGCGCACGAGAACCGTCGTGCGCACATACTCTCGCCATTCGAAGCCTTCGCTACGTCTACGCCACCCGAACATCGAGCGCTCCTCCCAGCATGATGATTCGCTCTAGTCAGTTTGGGGCGAATGATGGCGTCCCTTTGTCGCCAAAGTAGTCGCCAAAGCGCAGCCCCCAAGTATCGGAGCAAGTTTCCGAGGCATTCCGCAGATCTTATCGCGACGCGCCAGCTGGTTTAGCGAAGGCATCCGCCACCCGCAAGCACGCGCGGGCAACCCTCAACGGCAAAGCTCAATTGCGTTGTGCGATCTGTGCTTCCGGCAGCGACCAGAACCTGACGACGCCATCCTGACCACCCGTCAGAAGCGTATGTCCGTCGATGGAGAAAGCAACGGTCTTCGCGCCCGAACCGGTACCGGTCAGCGGAAGATAGGATCGGAGCCGCTTCAGGCTTCTGATCCGCACGACGCCGTCCTCCGACGCGGACGCCATCAAATCGTCGGAACCTGAAAACGCGAGGGACGTGATGCGCGCGGTGTGGCCGCCGAGCGAACGCTGCATGCGATAGGAATTCATCGACAGAAGCTTGATCGAGCCGTCGAGGCCTCCCGCGGCGAGCATCGTCCCGTCCTGCGAGAACGCGAGCGCTGTGATGTAATCGGAATTGTTCCGATAGATCCGTCGCGTATCGCGTGCGTCCGCGTTCCAGATTCGGATGGCGCGATCAGCGCCTCCCGATGCGATCCACTGGCCAGCCGTATCAGAGGCAATGGCCTGAACGGCGTTATCATGCCCTTCGAGGACGGCAGCCGGAGCGCTCTCGGAAGCTGTCTCCCACACTGCGACGCTCCAGTCGTGGCTTGCCGCGACGATGCGGTCCTCCGAACCGGCGAATGCTACGGACCATATCGTCGCGTCATTGCGCTTGAACCGGAAAAGCCGATGCCGCGATTCCAGATCGTAGACCGCAATCGCGCCGTTGGCATGCCCGGTCACAACCCGGTTGTTCCGCACCGCGAGCGAGGTCGCGGCTCCATCTTCAAGCGGGATCGTGCCCTGCTGATAGTGGGAATCATACGACCATATTTTAAGCGTCGGCTCTCCCGACGCCGTCACGATCAAACGTCCGTTGCCGCTGAGGGCGAGTTCCTCGATGGCACTGTCGAATGCCTTGATCTCGGCAGTCTGCGTCAGCGACGGATCGGCAGTGGTGGCGGGTTTCGAGATCGTGCCCGTGGTGATGGCATTGCCGCGAGTCATGAGGACTTGCGGAATGCGATCGTGATAGGCAAACGCGACGCCCGCGACCGCCGCGGCGATCATCAGCCGCGTCGTCAGCCGCCGCAGGAACGGGCGCCGCGCAACGTCCGGCTTCGGACGGATCTTCGGTTTGGACTTGACCTTCTCGGCGACGGCGCGCGGCGGCGGAGGCAATGGCGGCAGTTTCTCTACCGGTTTTGCCTTCTCAGCCTTGGCCCTCTCGGCTTTGGCCTTCTCGGCCTTCGACTTTTCCGCGCGGGACGTTTTCTTCGCAGCTGCCGGCGGTGGTGCTGGGGGAGCTGCCGGAGGCGGCGCAGCCTGAGCGGCTTGCCGCTTCGCCGCCGAAGGGCTCTTCAAGGCATCGACGAAATCCAATAGCACGCCTTTGGGGCCAGGCGCATCGGGTGGCGGCGGCACAGGCGTCATGGTGACGGCCTCGGCCGCGCGCTGCGCCTCGTCGCTGCGGCGGCGAACTTCCGTCTTCTCCTTGAAGCGTTGGAAGAGACCGGGTTTTTCTGGCTCGGGGGCCAGAAGTGCGCCCCGCCATGCCGCGACCGATTGCGGACGTCCATCCGGCGTCAGCGAAAGAGCTTGTTGAATGGCGTCGAGGAACGTCGCGCGGTACCCGCCGAGCGCGGCATCGCGAACCGGGATCATCTCGTCCTTCAGCATCCGCGACGGCGAGTCGGGCGGCCGTTTTCCGGTCACCGCATGATAGAGGGTCGCCGCGAAGGCGTAGATATCGGTCCAGGCGCCCTGTTGACGGCTCGTTTCGGCATACTGCTCGTAGGGGCTGTAGCCGGGTTTGACGAGCGCCGAGACGGTCTTCGTCTTCGAATGAGCGGCGATGTCGCTCCGCGCCGCGCCGAAGTCGATCAGCACCGGATCGCCGTTGTTCCGGATGATGATATTGTCGGGCGCGATATCGCGATGCAGGAAATCCGCTTTGTGGATCACCTCGAGCGCATCGAGCAATGGTGCTACGATTTGATCGAGCTCTTTCTGGCGCGGCGCCCGCCCGAGGTCTTTGAGCCAAGCCTTGAGGTTCTTCCCTTCTTCGAAGCGCAGCACCATGTAGGCGGTGTTGTTCGCCCGGAAGATCCGGTGCACCTTGACGATGTTGTGATGGTCGAACTTCGCGAGCGTCTGCGCTTCTTCGATGAAGCGATCGAGCCCCCAATTGTAATCGCCTTTACAACCTTCCGAGCGCGGCGTCGCCTCCAGGCTCTCCGTTCGAAGTGCGAAATCGCTGGGGAAATATTCTTTGATGCTGACTTTACGCGTCAACTCGGGCTCGTCCGCAAGATACGTGACGCCGAAGCCGCCCGCGCCGAGAACGCGCACGATTTTATAATCGCCCGCGAGCTCCGTGCCGTCCGGTAAAGCGACAAGCTGCGTCATGATCCTCGTGCGCGTGCCGTCCGCGCGCTCGTGATGAAGGGCCTCGGATCGTCCTGACGAAGGCTGCCGGACGAAGTGCTAATCTTGTCTCTGTTTTGTCCCAATGGCGCAAGAATGTGGCGTATCGACGGGCGATGAACCCGTGATGAATAAATCCCCATGGTGTCGCCTTTGGGCCATGTTGCCGCCGCCATCTGCAAACCTTATTCGCCCGACGCGATTTGGGCACGAATCATATGCACGAGCTTTCCAGAACTCGATGCGCCGTAGCGGGTACGGCGATTCTCTCGGCCATGGCAGTCTTGACTTTCCCCGCGCACGCAAGCGGCGCAGATACTGTGATCGATACGTCCCTCCGCTTCGCGCGTGGGGCCGGAACATTATTTTCTGACGGCTATCGGGCAGCGCCCGCATTGATGCTCGGCGTTGTTCTCGCGACGGTTTTGCCGCTTCTGACGATGTTCATGAAAATATCGGAGCCGCTTCGCCGCTCCCCTGAGGCGACATTGCGCTACCGGCCCGGGCGCAACGAAAAATTCGATGCGGAGGTTGCGAATACTCTCGGCAGCCGCAACAGTCTTCCCTTCGTCGAAATCGAGAGCAAAGGCGCCAAAACGCGATGTGCGATCCCGCGTGACATGCTTCGAATCGGCCGCGAACACGATAACGACATCCGGATCTCGAGCCGGTCCGTGCATCGCTATCACGCAGCGATCCATCGTGATTCTGACGATTGGCACATCACCGACCTTACGGGCGTGGAAAGCAACGGTTTGATCGTCAACGGCAGACGCTGCTGCGAAGCGCGCCTCAACGACGGCGACCTGATCGAACTCGGTCCTGGGAAACTCCGTTTTCGCGCCGGGTTCGGATAATGCTCGGTTTGCGGTCAAGGTTCCGTCCAGGTTCCGGTTCAAGCTTCCGGGGAACAGTGTGGCGTTGAGGCAGTCTGTGCTTGTTCAAATGGGAGGAAGATTTTAATGACGATCGAGCGCGGGGAGACGACGGCGGGAAAAGAGGCCAAAGCCGTGAAACAGCATAAATTTTTGGGCTCGTTGCGGGACGCGTTGATGGCTGCGGGCCGCGATGATACCGCGCCGGCCGGAGCCGCACGCGCCAACCCCGCCGCTCCTCCGCCAGCCGCTGTCGCAGCGCCGGCGGCCACGGCGGCAGAAAAGGCGCCGCCACCTCCCGCACCCGAGATTCCAAGTGCCGAGGAAGCCGCACGTTTGGCGCGCACCCCGCCGGAGCCCAAAATGCCCGATCGCGTCGCTGGTCCGAATGAGGCTGATCCGCCGCCGACCACCCGCGTCATCCGCCCGGACCCCGCCGCCAAGCCGCGGAAAGTCGAGCCTGAAGCGCCCGCACGGACAGTTCTCGTCCGCGGCAAACAGAAAATCGAACATGGCGTATTCGAGCGCGATCCCGTGGTCGGCTTCCTGATCGTCGTCGGCGGCCCCGGCCTCGGCTCCTACCGGCCCATTTTCGAAGGCAACAACACCGTTGGCAGGTCCGCCGATAATCGCATTCCGCTCGACTTTGGCGATGAGACTATCTCGAACGAAGCGCAGGCATATGTGCGCTACGATTCCAGCGATCGGTCTTTCCTCTTCGTGCCAAATCTTGCTAAAACGAATGTCGTTTCAGTGAACGATAAGCGACCGGCAGGCCCCGTGCCGTTGCAGCCGATGGACGTAATAACATTCGGACGCACGCAAGTCGCATTCCTGCCGTTCTGCGGCAGCGACTTCGACTGGTCCGAGATATCCGAAGCTTAAGGATCGAATGCCGCCGTTCGAGCACGCAATCGCCGCGACGCGCGGAGCCCGAGATTATCAGGAAGATACGGCTGCCTTCATGTCTGAGGGCGGCGAGCCTGTCGCTATGTCGAGCGAAGGCCCCGGCTACGATCGAGGCGGGTTTGCGGTTCTCGCCGATGGCATGGGCGGGCATGCCGGTGGCGCGCTCGCGAGTAAAACGGTCTGCGAAAATTTCCTGGAGTTCGTCGCCTCGGCCCCGGGCGAGGTGGGTGAGCGCCTCGTTTCCGGATTAGGCGCAGCAAATGCCGCGGTCGCCTCCAAAATTGCCGAGAACCCGCTCCTTGCGGGAATGGGATCGACACTCATTGGCGCCGCTTTCGGACCGGCCGGCATCGAATGGGTCAGCGTCGGTGATAGCCCGCTCTTTCTATTCCGGCGCGGCGAGGTGGCTCTCCTGAACGAAGACCATTCACTCGCGCCCGAACTCGATCGGATGGTCGCCGAAGGCAAGTTGACTGCCGCGGAAGCGCGTCATGATCCGCGTCGCCACATGTTGCGATCGGCGGTCACGGGCGAAGAAATCGATCTTCTCGATGTCTCGCAACAGCCATTGAAATTGGAGCCTGGCGATTATGTCGTCTTGGCGAGCGACGGTATTGCGACACTCGAGACGGGTGAAATCGCTCGCCTCATTCAGGGCTATGCGAAGGATGGTGCGGCCGCCGTCGCCAAAGCCATAATCCGCGCGATCGAAGCATTGCGCGAGCCCTATCAGGACAATGCGACCGTGCTCGTCGTCAGAGCCGTCGGCTGAACGCGTTTCGCGAAATTTTTATTTCAATTCGATGTTGCTTCGTGCGCGCACGGAGGTGAGGAAGCTATTTTCCGAATGCCTGCAACTTATTGATCGAGATTGCATCCGTATGTCGCTCGCGAACCTTACGCAAATGTATACTGGCCGCCAGAAACTGGCAAAGAACCTTCCGTATTGAGCGCTGCCTTACGGCCGTCATGGCCGAAAGAAACGCGAAGGAGAGACACATGATTTCCAAGATTCTCAGCGGCGCAGTTGTTGCTGGTCTTCTGTTGGCCGTTTCGGCTCCGGTCGTCGCTTATGCCGACGATGCAGCTCCGAAGACCAAGGCCGACTGCAAGAAGGCCAAGGGCACGTGGGATAAGGCCACGAAAACCTGCACCGTGAAGAAGTAAGTTTCGAAAATTTCGATTTTCAGAGAAAGCAGTGGGTTCGGGAACCCGCTGCTTTTTTGTTTTGCCCAAAAGCCGGATTTCAAGCGTCGCGAAAGTCGGTGGCAAGATTACGAATATGTGACGCGATATGCGGCTGCTTGGACGCGAGACGATGGAAATCGTCCCGTTGCAGCTTCAGCAATCGGCATTTTGACGATGTGATGACAGCATCTCTGTGCACGCTCTCATCGAACATGGCCGCAACACCGAAGACATCGCCCGCCACATAAACGCGCTCGCCGTCGTCAGTGCGCGTTTCAAGTTTTCCCGATGCGATGAAGTACACGGCGTCGCCGGGCGCTCCTTTCCTCACCACTTCGAAGTTCGGCGGAAGATTGTGCGCCTGGAGAAGAGGCATGATCTCGGCGGCCTCCCTCGCGTCGAGGCGCGCCAACAAAGGCACGCGCGACATCAGTGACCACGTAACGACGAAGTCGCGCCGTTGCAGCTCCTGCGCGAAGCCCGTGGAAATGATGGCGACCGGCAGCGCGAGAATGCACAGTCCAGTGATCATCGTGATGCCGCCAACGACTTTTCCAAGGGCCGTTACCGGCGCCGCGTCGCCGTAGCCGACCGTTGTCAACGTCGCGATCGCCCACCACGCCGCGTCCGGTACGCTGCCGAATTTTTCCGGCTGCGCTTCCCCTTCGACGTAATACATCAGCGTTGCCGAGAAGAGCAGCGCAGCAGCCAGCAGTAGCCCGGCGCCGAGCAGCGCGCGGCGCTCGTTCGAAAGCACGCGAATGAGCGTGTACATCGCAGGCGAGTAACGGGAGAGCTTCAGGAACCGCAGCAGCCGCAGCGTCCGCAGCACGCGCAGGTCCATTGCGAAAAGACTGCTGAGATAGAATGGCAGGATCGCGAGAAGATCGATGACCAATCCCGGCTGCCGCGCGAGTTTCAGCCGGGCAAGCCACGGCCCGGTGCGCGACAGATAGGGAACTTCGACCGCGGTCCAAAGCCTCAACAGATATTCGACGGTGAAAATCGCGACCGAGAAACACTCGAAATAATAAAATTCGCGTCCCCACATCGCTCTGAGCTTCGGCACGGTCTCGGCAACGAACGCGGCGACATTCAGCAGAATGAGGAACACGATAAAGGAATCGAAGAGCTTGCTCGTCCAACTCTCGCCGTGGCCGGTCTCGATGACCTCGTAAACGCGCCGGCGTAGAGTTTTTCTCTGCGGCGCGCGCGGCGCGTATTCGAACGACAGATCGGTAAGTTCCTGCAAAGCGTCTTCCCCCTGCGCGAGCGAGTGCCAGGCTCTCGCGCCTCTCTCCCAAAGTGCCGCGACGCGGGAGGATCTTGCGCCATTTCGCTAACTAAGGCATCAGCGGACGTCCCGCCGGATACCCAAGCCAAAACTGGATTTTTGGCCGCAGGTGCTTGGCGTGCCACGCTTGGCAGTCCAATATCCCGGCTCGCCCCACACTATTGGCGCACTGCCAATAAAAAAAGATATCTCGGAGGAAAACCCGTGTCTGTGAAGTCCGACATTGAGATTGCGCGCGAAGCAAAGATAAAGCCGATCGCCGAAGTCGCAGCCAAAATCGGCGTGCCGTCGCATGCGCTCATTCCGTACGGATGGACCAAGGCGAAAGTCTCCACCGCTTACATCGATCAGATTCAAGCCAACAAAGACGGCAAGCTGATCCTCGTCACGGCGATCAGCCCGACGCCGGCGGGCGAGGGCAAGACGACGACGACGGTCGGCCTCTCGGACGGCCTCAACTACATCGGCAAGAAGGCGATCGCGGCGCTGCGCGAACCGTCGCTCGGGCCGTGCTTCGGCGTCAAGGGCGGCGCCGCCGGCGGCGGTTACGCCCAGGTCGTGCCGATGGAAGACATCAACCTCCACTTCACCGGCGACTTCCACGCCATCACCAGCGCCCACAATCTGCTGTCGGCCCTGATCGACAACCACATCTACTGGGGCAACGCCCTCGGCATCGACCAGCGCCGCGTCGGCTGGAAGCGCGTCCTCGACATGAACGATCGCGCGCTGCGCTCGATCGTTAACTCGCTGGGCGGCGTCTCGAACGGCTTCCCGCGCGAGGACGGCTTCGACATCACCGTGGCCTCCGAGGTCATGGCCATCCTCTGCCTGTCGAAGGATCTCAAGGACCTCGAGACCCGCCTCGGCAACATCATTGTCGCCTACACGCGCGACAAGAAGCCGGTCCGCGCCCGCGATTTGAAGGCCGACGGCGCGATGACGGTGCTGCTCAAGGATGCTCTGCAGCCGAACCTGGTGCAGACGCTCGAGAACAACCCGGTCTTCATCCACGGCGGCCCGTTCGCCAACATTGCCCACGGCTGCAACTCGGTGCTGGCGACGAAGACGGCGATGAAGCTCGCCGATTACGTCGTCACCGAAGCCGGCTTCGGCGCCGATCTCGGGGCCGAGAAGTTCTTCGACATCAAGTGCCGCAAGGCCGGCATCGCGCCGTCCGCTGTCGTCATCGTCGCGACCGTCCGCGCACTGAAGATGCACGGCGGCGTCGCCAAGGATGATCTCAAGGCCGAGAACGCGGCAGCGGTGGCCAAGGGCTGCGAGAACCTCAAGCGCCACATCGAGAACATCAACAAGTTCGGCGTCCCGGCCGTCGTCGCCGTCAACAAGTTCATCACCGACACCGACGCCGAGATCGCCGAGGTGCAGAAGGCCGCCGAAAGCATGGGCACGAAGGCGTTCCTGTGCACGCACTGGGCCGACGGCGGCAAGGGCACGGAGGCGCTGGCGCATCACGTCGTCAAGGTGATCGACGACGGCAAGGCCAACTTCAAGCCGCTCTATCCGGACGACATGAAGCTGCGCGACAAGGTGAGGACGATCGCGACGGAAATCTATCGCGCCGCCGACATCGCCTGCGATGCGAGCGTCGAAACGCAGTTCAAGGACTTCGAGGCCGCGGGCTTCGGCCACTTCCCGGTGTGCATGGCGAAGACGCAATACTCGTTCTCGACCGATCCGGCGAAGCGCGGCGCGCCGACCGGCCACATCGTGCCGATCCGCGAGCTGCGGTTGTCGGCCGGCGCCGAGTTCATCGTCGTCGTCACCGGCGAGATCATGACCATGCCCGGCCTGCCGAAGGTGCCGTCGGCCGACTCGATCCGCCTCGACGACAAGGGTCAGATCCAGGGATTGTTCTGAGACACCCTATCGTTATCTTCGGCCGAGCGAACGCGATGGCCGGAGAATGACGAACATCGAGACATATCAGTCATACGGGGCAGGTCGTATCGCGGCCTGCCCCGTTGCTATAGGAAGAGCGCACTTTCCTTCTGAGTTGATCCCCCGCCGAATGCGCCTTCTCCCGATCCTAGCCGCGAGCTGTCTCGTCAGTTCGATGTCGATGCGGATCCTTGATCCCGTCGTGCCCGACATTTCGCGCGGCCTCGGCGTCGATACCGCCTCCGTCGCGATGCTCGCATCGTATTTCGCCTTCCCCTATGCGCTTGCTCAGCCCGTGCTCGGAGCCCTCGGCGACAGCTTCGGCAAAGCTCGCATTATCAAGATCGCGCTTCTGATCGTCGCTCTGTGCCTGGCAGCCGCCGCCGCGGCGCCGACGTTCGATATGCTCGCCATCGCGCGCCTCATCGGCGGGGCAGCTGCGGGCGGGATCATCCCGCTGGCGTTTGCAATCGTCGGCGATGCATTTCCGATGCATGAACGGCAGATCGCGTTGTCCCGCGTTTTGACTGCGATCATCACCGGGAATCTCGCGGGCTTGATCGGCGCAGGCTTCGTCGCAGCCGAGTTCGGCTGGCGGATTTCCACGATGACGGCGGCAGGATTGGCGCTGGCGGCGCTTGTCGTGACAGTCTGGCAGCTGAAGCCGCCTGCTCCTTCAAAACCCGTACAGAGGAAGCGCGGAGAATTCTTCGACGGTTACCGTGAAGTCTTTGCCAATCCACGATCGGTCGTTTGCTTTTCGGCCGTGTTCGTCGAAGGCATCGTGATATTCGGACTCTTTCCGTACGTCGCGGTTCTGCTCGAGCAGCGTGGCGCCGGAGGCCTGAAGGAAGCCGGCATCGTCCTCTCCGGCTTCGCCATCGGCGGCTTCATCTACACCTTCTTGGTGCGGTTCATGCTCGGCCGGCTCGGCCTTTACAACCTGATCATGTCCGGAGGAATGGTTTCGGGCCTCGGGCTGGCAATGCTGTCGTTCGGGACATCCTGGCCAGCCGAAATGGAGCTGTTCGTAATCGTCGGCATCGGCTTCTACATGATCCATAATTCTCTTCAGACGCAGGCAACTGAGCTCGCGCCCCGCTATCGCGCCTCAGGGGTCGCGGCGCATTCGTTCTTCGTGTTCCTGGGTCAGGCCTTCGGTCCATTGCTGTACGGGCTCGGGCTTGCCGGCGCAGGCACGCTTTGGACGATGCTGCCCGCGGGTGCCGTCATGGGGCTGCTCGGCGTCGTCACCGCCTGGGGTCTGAAATCGAGATCGGCAGCGCCCGTCCCCGGTGTCGCCGATCCGGCGCAGATTTAGGGCTCAATTCCGCGCAAGCAGACGCCGCCAACGCATTGGCGGCAATGCCGGAATTTTATGCTAAGAAGGCCGTCAGCTGCATATTTGACAAGCAAAGGTAAGGTGATGTGAGCCGCTAGACCCAGCATTTCCAGGGTTCGCGTGAATTGGCCTGGGGTTTGCGATGCCTATCCGAAAAGAATCGTGACGGGAGGGTGGTCTTGGTCGCGGCATTCGACGAAATGAACGGCTTCGGCGGCGAAGTTCGCGCTCCCTACCGCGCGCTTGCCGAGTGGCTCGGTGTTCAGCATCTCGATACGCTTCGACAGAAGTCGGCCGAGGCGGAAGTACTCTTTCGCCGCTCCGGTATAACCTTCGCTGTCTACGGCGCCGAAGAGGCCGGCGAGCGCCTCATTCCGTTCGACATCCTGCCACGCATCATCTCGGCCGAGGAATGGCGTCGCCTCGAACTCGGTATCGAGCAGCGCGTACGTTCGCTCAATGCGTTTTTGTACGACATCTACCACCGCCAGGAGATCCTGAAGGCCGGCAAGATTCCCGAAGAGCTCATCACCCAGAACTCCGCCTTCCTGCCGGAGATGATCGGCGTCGACCCGCCCCGCGGCGTCTACAGCCACATCATCGGCGTTGATCTCGTCCGCACCGGCGAGAACGACTTCATGGTTTTGGAGGACAACACCCGCACGCCGTCCGGCGTCTCCTACATGCTGGAGAACCGCGAGACGATGATGCACCTCTTCCCCGACCTCTTCAGCCGCAACCGGGTACGGCCCGTCGAGAACTATCCTGACGCCCTGCTGAAAACGCTCGAAAGCGTTGCGCCCGGAAATCTCGATGCCGAGCCGACGATCGCGCTGTTGACGCCGGGCGTCTACAACAGCGCCTATTTCGAACATTCGTTCCTCGCCGACCAGATGGGCGTTGAGCTTGTCGAAAGCACCGATCTTGTCGTCATCGACGGTTTGCTCCGGATGAAGACGACCGAGGGGTTGAAACGCGTCGACGTGCTTTATCGGCGCGTTGACGACGACTTCCTCGATCCGCTCGTTTTCGATCCGACATCGTTGCTCGGCGTGCCCGGAATATTCGATGTCTATCGTTCCGGCCGGGTGACGATCGTCAACGCCCCGGGCGCCGGAATAGCCGACGATAAGGCGATCTACAGCTATATCCCGGCGATTATCGAGTTCTACACCGGCAAGTCGCCGATCCTCGCCAACGTCGAGACGTACAACTGCCGGGAACCCGCGAGCCTCAAGTATGTGCTCGAGCATCTCCCCGAACTCGTCATCAAGGAAGTTCACGGGTCTGGCGGCTACGGCATGCTCGTCGGTCCGAAATCGACCAAAGAGCAGATCGAAGCTTTCCGGGCGAAGCTGATCGCCAATCCGACGAATTATATCGCCCAGCCGACGCTTTCGCTGTCGACATGCCCGACGCTCGCCGACTCGAGCGTCGCACCCCGGCATCTCGACTTGCGTCCCTTCGTGCTCATTGGCGATCAGGTGCGGCTGATGCCGGGAGGGTTGACCCGCGTTGCTCTGAAAAAGGGCTCGCTGGTGGTCAACTCGAGCCAGGGCGGCGGCACCAAAGATACTTGGGTGCTGCAGGAATAGCTTCGGAATGCTTGGACGTACGGCAAACGATCTCTACTGGCTGTCGCGCTACATCGAGCGCGCTGAAAATATCGCGCGTCTTCTCGAGGTCGGCTATCGCATCGTGCTTCTGCCGCGCGAGGGCGAAGGCTTCCATGAGGAATGGCGATCGACGCTGGAAAGCGCGGGCTGCGTGCAAGGCTACATGCAGCGGCACGGCGAGCTCATCTCGCAGAACGTCGTCGACTATATGCTGTTTGATACATCGAATCCGTCGAGCATCGCATCGTGTCTTGCAAACGCGCGCCGCAACGGCCGCGCTCAGCGCACGGCCTTAACGCGCGAAATGTGGGAAAGCTTGAACAGCTCCTGGCTCGAGTTCTCGGCAATCCGGCCCGTAACCGTCACATCGAATTCGCTTCCAGAGCTTCTCGACTGGGTGCGCTCGCGCTCCGCGCTCTATCGCGGCGCGCTGCTGAACACGATCCTGCGCAACGACACTTATTATTTCAGTCAGGTCGGCACCTTCATCGAGCGCGCCGATAGCACCGCGCGTATCCTCGACGTCAAATACTATCACCTCTTGCCGTCGAGCGAGATGGTCGGCAGCGAGAAGGACAACTATCAGTGGGCGGCGTTGTTGCGTTCCGTTTCGGCGCACCGCAGCTATCGTTGGGTTTTCAAGGATCACTATCGTCCGCTCAAGATCGCGGATTTCATGATCTTGAATCGGCAGATGCCGCGCTCTCTTCGCTCATGCTACGACGAGCTGACGGCAGCTCTTCGCGATCTTGCTGTGTTTTATGGCGCGCGGCACGACTGCCAGATGACCGCCGAGGCAACGCGCGATCTGCTGCTCGAAGCTGACATGCACAACATTTTCCAATCCGGACTGCATGAGTTCGTGCAGGATTTCATAGGCCGCAACAACAAGCTCGGGAACGAGATCTCCGCCGCGTATCACTTCAGCGATTGAGGATCGACGATGCGCATTTCGATTGGGCATGTGTCGCGTTACGTTTATAGCGAGCCGACCAAATATTCTATTCTGGCGCTGCGCCTCACGCCGCCGTCGTTTCAAGGTCAACGCGTCGTCGAATGGCGCGTCAGCGCTCCGGGTGTCGATGCTGTGAAGTGCTTTCGCGACGGCTTCGGCAATATGGTCCATCTCGCGAGCTGCACTGAGGAACACTCGGAATCGCTGATCATCGCTAAGGGCGTTGTCGATACGGAGGACAAGGCCGGCATCGTGCGTGGATTGGCCGATCCGGCGCCGATCCGGGTCTATCGCCGCCAGACCGCGAAGACGACGGCGACCAACGAAATCCGTGCCCTCTGCCGTGCCGCGGGCGCGAAGCCGGACATCCGCGGAATGCACAGCCTGATGTATGCCGTGCGCGACGCAGTTGACTACAAGATTGGTGCGACGAACGCGCACACGACGGCTGCCGAGGCGTTGGCGGAAGGCCAGGGCGTCTGCCAGGACCATGCGCACCTGTTCATCGCGGCCGCGCGATCGCTCGATATTCCGGCCCGCTACGTCAGCGGCTATTTTCTGTCCGGCGCGGACGAGCCCTCCGACGCGAACCACGCCTGGGCGGAAGTCTGGCTCGAGGGCCTCGGATGGGTTGGCTTTGACCCCGCTAATCGGATATGTCCCACGGAGAAGTACGTGCGGCTCGCTTCGGGGTTGGACGCGACAGATGCGGCTCCCATTCGCGGCTCTCGAAAGGGCGTCGCGAATGAGGAGCTGGACGTCATCGTCGAAGTTCAGCAGCAGAGCAGCCAGCAACAGTAGGCGCCTGCGACTCCGGAGTTTTTTGCATGACATACGCGGTAGCGTTGCGCCTCGAGGGCGGACTCGTATTCGCGGCCGATACGCGGACCAATGCCGGCGTCGACAACATTGCTCAATACAAAAAGCTGCAACTCTGGCGCCGCCCGGGAGACCGCGTTTTGGTTCTGCTCGCCGCGGGCAATCTTGCAGTGACCCAGGCTGTGATCAGTCTGCTGAATGAGCATCTCGCGGAAGAGACGGGTGAAGATTCAGCGACGCTCGATACCGCGCCCAACATGTATCGCGCCGCACGAGTCGTCGGGGACGCCATTCGCGAAGCACGCCGCATCGATGGCGCCGCGCTGGAGGCGAGTAAGCTCGGCTTCAATACCAACTTCATCTTCGGCGGCCAGATCAAAGGCGAAAGACCGCGCCTGTTTCAGATCTATCCGGAAGGAAATTTCATCGAGGCGACGGACGACACGCCCTTCTTCCAAATCGGCGAGCACAAGTACGGCAAGCCAATATTGGATCGCGTCGCGCGCTCCGACATGCGCCTCGGCGAGGCCGCAAAGCTCATACTTCTCTCGTTCGACTCGACGCTCAGATCGAACCTGTCCGTCGGCATGCCGCTCGATCTCGTGATCTACGAGCGCGATACGCTCGACGTGACGCGCGAGAAGCGCATCGGCGCGGACGACGAATATTTTCGCAAGCTCTCCGGCGCCTGGTCCGATGCGCTGCGTCAGGCATTCTCCAAGATCGAAGAGTTCGACGTCTGATCGGTCGCGTCCCCGGGATGTGATTGATTAACGGACGTAAACCGCTGCAATTTCGAACCCGCCGCGCCGGATTGGCGCTTTGCATAAGTGAAATCTATGTTGCACCCCAGCAAAATTGCAGCGACTTGCTTATGCACGCTTTGCGTTGAAAGTGCAGTCTCGCTTCTGTCGATCAAGTAAGCTTAGATGTGTCCAGCGCAATGAAGGGCAGGTGAGCGCTGGAAGGATAGAATGGGCTTCCCGACACTCAAAGAGTATCTCTCGAATTGGACGCTTGACGGCCGCACGCGTGGTCAGGTCGCGGACACCATTCTCGCCATTGCCGACGCGAGCGCCCGTCTCTCGGATATCATCGGGCGGGGTGCACTCGGCGGTAAACTCGGGCGCGTGGTTGCCCGTGCAGGCGAGGTCGACGAGCAGAAGGAAGTTGATGCTCTCGCCAACGGCATGATCATCGATGCGCTGAAATCTCAGCCCGTTGCGGCACTCGCGTCCGAGGAAGCCGCGGAGCCCATCGCACTCCAGAACGATGCGCCGCTCCTGGTTGCGACAGACCCGCTGGACGGCTCGTCGAATATCGATGCCAACGTGTCGGTCGGGACGATTTTCTCGATCCTTCCGCGTCATCCGTCCTCGACGCGCGAGGCAGCATTTTTGCGCCCGGGTTCGCATCAACTTGCAGCGGGCTTTTTCGTGTACGGCCCGCAGACGGTGCTGGCGCTCACCGTCGGCCACGGCACCCAGATCTTCACGTTCGATAAGGAAACCCGGACCTTCCATCTGACGACGCGCAACGTCGCGATTGCGCCCGAAGCTGATGAGTACGCCATTAACGCTTCCAACGCGCGCCACTGGGACGATCCGATCCGCATCTATATTCACGACTGCGAAAACGGCGCCAACGGCCCCCGCGGGCACGATTTCAACATGCGGTGGACGGGCTCGCCGGTAGCGGACATTTATCGAATACTCTCCCGTGGTGGCATTTACCTTTATCCCGGTGATCGCCGGAAGGGGTTCCACCAGGGGCGCATCCGGTTGATTTACGAAGCCAATCCGTTGAGCTGGATCGTAGAGCAGGCGGGTGGAAGAGCGACGACGGGAAGAGAGCGTGTGCTGGACGTCGTGCCGGCAGCCCTCCATCAAAAAACGCCGCTGATCTGCGGCTCACGGGACGAGGTGGACCGAGTGATGCGCATCTATAGCGGCCAGGAATTCAAGGGCGAGCGTTCGCCGCTATTCGGTCGGCGAGGCTTGTTCCGAGCGCTGCCATGAGCTTGTCCGTCGAAAGCTTACCTCCCCTGAACCGAAGCGCATCGAGCCTCCGCAATGTCCATTAAGCATCCGATCATATCCGTCACCGGCTCCTCTGGCGCGGGAACGACCTCGGTGCGGCAAACCTTCGAAAACATTTTCCGCCGCGAGCACGTGCGGGCGGCCTTCATTCAGGGCGACGCCTTTCACCGCTACGATCGCTGCGGCATGGAAAAGGCGATGCGGGAAGCTGGGAAGCGCGGCAACCCCAATTTCAGCCACTTCGGCCTCGAGGCAAATCTGATCGAGGAGCTCGAAACGCTCTTTCGAACGTATTCCGAGAGCGGCAAGGGCCTTATTCGCCATTATGTGCATGACGATGCGGAAGAACGCGCGCTCGGCACACCGGTCGGCAGCTTCACGCCTTGGACGGAAATTGAGCCGGACACAGATGTTCTGATGTACGAAGGCCTCCACGGCGCCATCGTCACAGGCGACTACGATGTCGCCCGTCATGCCGACCTGAAGATCGGCGTCGTTCCGGTGATCAATCTCGAATGGATTCAAAAGATCCAGCGAGACCGCACAGAGCGCGGCTATACGACCGAGGAGGTAACACAGTCGATCCTCAGGCGAATGCCCGACTACGTGCAGTACATCTGTCCGCAGTTCACGCAGACCGATATCAATTTTCAGCGAATTCCGACGGTCGATACCTCGAATCCGTTCATTGCCCGCTGGATACCAACGCCCGATGAATCGATGGTGATCATCCGCTTCAAGGAGCCGCGCGGCATCGATTTCGCGTATCTTTTGTCGATGATCCACGACAGCTTCATGTCGCGGGCCAATTCCATCGTCATTCCTGGTAGTAAGCTCGATCTTGCCATGCAACTCATTCTGACGCCGCTCATTCTCCAGCTCGTCGAGCGCCGCCGCCGAGTGATATGATCGAACCCGCGAAAGGTCTTCCGTGTCTCGCCCTCTCTTGATCGCCCCGTCCATCCTCTCGGCCGACTTCAGCAAGCTCGGCGACGAAATTCGCGCCGTTGACCGGGCGGGCGCCGATTGGATCCACTGCGATGTGATGGACGGGCATTTCGTGCCGAACATCACCTATGGTGCTCCGGTCATCAAAGCCGTACGCGGCGCATCGAAGAAAATCTTCGACGTGCATTTGATGATTGCGCCGGCCGATCCCTATTTGGGGGACTTCGCCGCTGCTGGCGCTGACATCATTACGGTCCACGCGGAAGCAGGTCCGCATCTCGATCGTTCGCTTCAGGCGATTCGAGCGCTCGGCAAGAAGGCGGGCGTATCGCTCAATCCCGGAACCCCGGAAAGCGCCATCGAATATGTTCTCGATCGCCTCGATCTCATCCTGGTGATGAGCGTCAATCCGGGCTTTGGCGGCCAATCGTTCATTCCGGCGGTCGTCGAAAAAATTCGCCGCGTGAAGGCACTTGTCGGTTCGCGTCCCATCGATATCGAGGTTGACGGTGGCATCACGCCGGAAACCGCACGGCAGGTCGTCGAGGCCGGCGCCAACGTTCTGGTCGCGGGCTCGGCGGTCTTCAAGGGCGGCAGCGAGCAAAGCTATCGCGCCAACATCGACGCCATAAGGAACGCGACGCGGCTCGAGGTCTAAGAGCACAAGGTCTGAAACGCCGCTTGAAATCAGAGTCGGCGAGCGTATTTCGACGGGTCATGACCGAAAGCAAGTTTTCCGAGCCGCTCCCGATCGATGATGTGCTCGACGATATTCGAGCGGCACTGCTGTCCAGCGGGACAGCGGTGCTCGTCGCGCCGCCGGGAGCCGGTAAGACGACGCGCGTGCCGCTTGCCCTTCTCGATGAAGCCTGGAGTGCCAACGGCAAAATTCTCGTTCTTGAGCCGCGCCGCATTGCTGCGCGTGCGGCAGCCGAGAGAATGGCTGCGAATGTCGGCAGCCGCCTCGGCGAGAAGATAGGCCTCCGCGCGCGCCTCAATTCCAAGACCGGACCGCAAGTCGGCGTTGAAGTCGTGACCGAAGGCGTCTTCACGCGCATGATCCTCGACGATCCCGGGCTCGAGGGCGTCGCAGCCGTTTTGTTCGACGAGTTCCACGAACGCTCGCTCGATACCGACATCGGCCTTGCCCTGGCACTCGACGCGCGTTCGGCCCTCAGGCCCGATCTCAAAGTCCTCGTCATGTCCGCCACGCTCGAAGCGGCGAACGTCGCGAAGCTGCTCGGCGACGCGCCGATCGTCAGGAGCGAGGGTCGCGCCTTCCCCGTCGAAACGCGCTACGTGGGCAGGCGTGCAAACAGGATCGAAGACGACGTCACCGATGCCGTGAAGAGAGCGGTCGCGAATGACGCCGGCTCGATCCTCGTGTTCCTGCCCGGCCAAGGCGAGATCGCGCGCGTTGCCGAACGTTTGAGTGCGCACGCTTTGCCGGCGGACGTGCACGTCGTACCACTTTACGGCGGCCTCGATCCCGCCGCCCAGGACCGTGCCATTTCACCGGCGAAGACCGGCCGCAAGGTCGTTCTCGCAACATCGATAGCGGAAACCTCGATCACCATCGAAGGCGTGCGCGTCGTCATCGATAGCGGCGTCGCCCGCGTTCCCCGCTTCGAACCGGATGTCGGCATCACCCGCCTCGAGACGGTCCGCGTATCGCGTGCCTCGGCCGATCAGCGTCGCGGCCGCGCCGGAAGAACCGCACCAGGCATCTGTTATCGCCTGTGGGACGAGCCGGAGACGCAGGGTCTCGTGCCATTCGCCGAACCCGAAATCCGCTCCGCCGATCTTTCAGCCTTGATACTGGACTGCGCCGAGTGGGGCACAAACGATCCGCGATCGCTGTCGTGGCTCGATCCGCCGTCTGAAGGCGCGCTTGCTGCCGCGCGCGCAAGCCTGCGTGCGGTCGATGCACTCGACGGAGACGGCCGGATCACCGAAGAAGGCAAGCGGTTGCGCGCGCTGCCGCTTCCGCCGCGCTTGGCGCGAATGGTCCTGAAAGCCGCCGCCAGCGGTCACTCCGGAACGGCGGCAGAGCTGGCCGCGATCCTCGTCGAGCGCGGCATCGGCGGCAACGACCTCGATCTTGCCGTCCGTCTTGAAAATTTCCGCCGCGACCGCTCGCAACGGGCGGAAAGCATGCGCGCGCTCGCGCGTCAGTGGGCGAGAACTGGAACAGCAGTCAAAGTGGCGGGAGACGAAGCGCCGTCGCCGGCCGCGCTCCTCGCGCTAGCCTATCCCGACCGGATTGCAAAAAATCGCGGCAAGCGCGGCAGCTTTCTACTCGCCAATGGCCGCGCCGGGATCGTCGATGACAGTCATCACCTGGCGTCCGCGCCCTATCTGGTTGTTGCCGAGCTTCAGGGACGAGCTGCTGCAACACGGATCACACTCGCGATCGCAGCGGACGAAGCGGACATCGAAGCATTCGCCGCTGACCGGATCGAGTTGAGCGACGAGATTGTCTTCGACAAAGACGCCCGAGCCGTACGCGCACGCCGCAGCCGCCGCCTCGGCGCAATCGCGTTGAACAGCGAGCCGCGCCCCCTTGGCCCCGGCGAAGACGTCTCTGCCGTTCTTGCCCGAGGTCTGATGGGGCTCGGAGCGGGGGCCCTGCCGTGGACGAAAGCGCAGCTTCAGCTTCGCAGTCGCATTGCGTTCCTGCGCAAAGGCGATGAGACGTGGCCGGATATGTCCGACGCCTCTCTAACGTCGGCTCTGGAGGAATGGCTTGCGCCATTTTTAGCGGGTAAGTCGCGGCTTTCCGAAATCGACGCCGACACTTTGGAGAGTGCGCTCAATTCATTGGCACCGCGTCAGATGCGCGTACGTCTCGACGCCGAAGCGCCAACGCATTTCGAAGCACCGACCGGAAATAGATTCGCGCTCGACTACGATGTCGCCGACGCACCGGCCCTACATATTCGTGTGCAGGAACTCTTCGGACTGAAGGACCATCCCGCCATCGCACGCGGCCGTCTGCCGCTCACGCTGCATTTGCTATCGCCGGCGCACCGGCCAATTCAGATCACCCGCGATCTGCCGGGCTTCTGGGCGGGCTCCTGGCGCGCAGTGAGAGCCGATATGCGCGGGCAATATCCAAAGCACGTTTGGCCCGAAGACCCGGCCAATGCCAAACCTACGGCACGGGCGAAGCCGCGCAACACGTGATGGAACGCCAAAAAAAAGCCCCGGCCAATGTGGCCGGGGACAGTTGCTCGTGGAGGAACGCAAGTTTAGCAGTCGAGCGTATGGTCCTTCTCCCACTGCGTGAAATGTGAGGCGAAGGAATTCCAGTCTTTCAGCTTGAGCTTGATGTAGGCCGCGGAGAATTCGTCACCGAGAGCGGCCTTGAGCGAAGTGTCCTTATCGAAGGCGCGGATCGCGTCGAGCAGGTTCAGCGGCAGGCGCGGCGCGTCTGTCACCAAATGCCCTTCCTGGTACATATCGATGTCGTAGCGCTTGCCGGGATGTGCCTTCGAACGAATACCATCGAGGCCGGCGGCAATGATCACAGCCTGCATCAGATAGGGATTTGCGGCGCCGTCCGGTAGGCGCAACTCGAAGCGGCCCTTGCCCGGCACGCGAACCATGTGCGTGCGGTTGTTGCCGGTCCATGTGACCGAGTTCGGCGACCACGTTGCGCCCGATGTGGTGCGCGGTGCGTTGATGCGCTTATACGAGTTGACCGTCGGGTTGGTGATTGCAGCGAGAGCCTCAGCATGTTTCATGATGCCGCCGAGGAAGTTGTAGCCCTGCTGCGACAGGCCCATTTCATCATGCCCGTCGTAGAACATGTTGGTCTTCCCGTCCTTGTCCCAGACGGAGATGTGGGCATGGCAGCCGTTGCCGGTGAGGTTCGGGAACGGCTTCGGCATGAACGTCGCGCGCAAGCCATGCTTTTCAGCGATCGAGCGCGTCATGAACTTGAAGAACGAATGCCGGTCCGCGGTGAGCAGAGCATCGTCGAAGTTCCAGTTCATTTCCCACTGGCCGTTCGCGTCCTCGTGGTCGTTCTGGTACGGACCCCAGCCGAGTTCGAGCATGTAATCGCAAATTTCTGCGATGACATCGTAGCGGCGCATCAAGGCCTGCTGATCGTAGCAGGGCTTCGCGGCGGTATCTTTGCTATCGGATATCTCGCAGCCATCCGGAGTAGTCAGGAAGAACTCGCACTCGACACCGGTCTTCACGTAAAGGCCAAGTTCAGCAGCTTCTGCCGCGACCTTCTTCAGAACGACGCGCGGCGCCTGCGCAACATGCTTGTCTTCCATCACGCAATCGGCGGCGACCCACGCGACTTCCTTCCTCCACGGCAGCTGAATGACTGACGAGGCGTCCGGCAGACCGAAGAGATCGGGGTGTGCAGGCGTCATGTCGAACCAGGTCGCAAATCCAGCGAAACCTGCACCGTCCTTCTGCATGTCGGCAATCGCCGACGAAGGAACGAGCTTGGCGCGCTGCGAACCGAAAAGGTCCGTATACGAGATCATGAAGTAGCGAATGCCGCGCTCTTTAGCGAGCTGGGCGAGATCTTGAGCCATACTTAGTTTCCTCAACTCTGGTGTTCTTTGATTATTTCTCTTGCCGGTGTTCAAAAAAAGGGGCGGCTTATAAGCCGCCCGATCCTGTTACTCCGGGTATCCAAGACGTTCCTGCGAGGGGGACGCGGGCCATTGCAGCGGCTTCGATCGTCAATGCACAGAGATCTTCGGGCTCGAGATTGTGGATGTTGTTGTGTCCAGCAGCGCGAGCGATCGTCTGTACTTCGAGCGTCATGACCTTCAGGTAATTGGCGAGACGGCGTCCGGCCCGTACGGGGTCGAGGCGCTTCGAAAGTTCGGGATCCTGGGTTGTGATACCCGCCGGATCGCGGCCTTCGTGCCAATCATCGTAGCAGCCGGCTTTCGTGCCCAGCTTCGCGTATTCAGCATCGAGTGCTGGATCGTTGTCGCCCAGAGCAACCAGCGCTGCCATGCCGATCGCGACGGCGTCAGCGCCAAGCGCCAGCGCCTTGGCAACGTCGGCACCGTTGCGAATACCGCCCGACACGATGAGCTGAACCTTGCGGTGCATGCCCAGATCCTGCAAGGCCTGAACGGCCGGCCGGATGCAAGCGAGTGTCGGCAGGCCGACGTTCTCGATGAACACTTCCTGCGTGGCGGCGGTGCCGCCCTGCATACCGTCGAGAACGATGACGTCGGCGCCTGCTTTGACGGCAAGAGCAACGTCGTAGTAGGGACGCGTACCGCCGACCTTCACGTAGATTGGCTTCTGCCAGTCCGTGATTTCACGGATTTCGAGGATCTTGATTTCAAGATCGTCCGGACCCGTCCAATCGGGATGGCGACAAGCCGAGCGCTGGTCGATGCCCTTCGGCAGGTTGCGCATCTCGGCGACGCGATCCGAAATCTTCTGACCGAGCAGCATGCCGCCACCGCCTGGCTTGGCGCCCTGACCGACGACGACTTCGATCGCATCCGCCTTGCGCAGATCATCAGGGTTCATGCCGTAGCGCGATGGCAAGTACTGATAGACGAGTGTCTTCGACTGACCGCGTTCCTCCGGCGTCATGCCGCCGTCGCCCGTTGTCGTCGAGGTGCCTGCGATCGAGGCGCCACGGCCGAGGGCTTCCTTCGCATTTGCCGACAGTGCGCCGAAGCTCATGCCTGCAATCGTGATCGGAATTTTGAGCTCGATCGGCTTCTTGGCGAACCGCGTGCCGAGCGTCACGCTCGTGCTGCAGCGCTCGCGATAGCCTTCGAGAGGATAGCGCGATACGGAGGCGCCGAGAAACAGAAGATCGTCGAAGTGCGGTACACGGCGCTTCGCGCCGCCTCCGCGGATATCGTAGATGCCGGTCGATGCCGCGCGTCGGATTTCCGAGAGCGTGTAATCATCGAACGTAGCCGAGGGGCGTGGTGTCGTAAGCGGGATTTTCGGCGACATCAGTAAGCATCCGCGTTGTCGATGTTGAAGTTATAAAGCTTGCGCGCAGAGCCATATCTGCGGAATTCCGAAGCTTTGGCGTCCTTTATTCCGGCATCTGCGAGAAGCTTGGTGAGAGCCTCCTGATGTTCGGGGCGCATCTCTTTCTCGATGCAGTCGGCGCCGAGGCTTTTCACTTTGCCGCGAACGAAGAGCTGCGCTTCGTAGATGGAATCCCCCAAGGCGTCGCCCGCATCGCCGAGAACGACGAGGTGGCCCGACTGCGCCATGAAGGCGGACATGTGCCCGATATTACCCTTGACGACGATATCGATGCCCTTCATCGAAATGCCGCACCGGGACGATGCATTGCCTTCGATGACGAGAAGCCCACCTCTGCCGGTAGCGCCTGCGTACTGGCTCGCATCACCTTTGATGACCACACGTCCGGACATCATGTTCTCGGCAACGCCGGGGCCTGCCGAGCCATGTACCGTCACGGAGGCCTTCTTGTTCATTCCCGCGCAGTAATATCCAACGCTACCGCGGATATCGACTTTGACGGGGGCATCGAGGCCGACGGCAATGGCATGACCGCCGCGCGGATTTACGATTTCCCACTGAGGTTGATTAGAGCCATCGGTTTGCCGATGCAGCTCTTCGTTCAGTTCGCGTAACGGGCTCTGAGCCAGATCAAACGTTCGCATAAGGTCCCCAATTAACTGCTGCATCAGCGTTGCCAGAAGTAAACGGTTGACGGTTCCGGTTCCCAGACCTTCGCCTTGTCGATTCCAGGCAAGCCTGCGAGCGCGCGATATTCCGAACCGAACGCAACGTAGTCGTCGGTTTCCGCCATGACTGCTGGTTTGCACGCGATCGGATCGCGCACGACGCCAAACCCTTCCTTCGTGCCCACGACGAAATTGAAGAAGCCGTCGAGATCGTCGAGGCTCTTCTCAAGCGCCTGGCCGAGGTTCATGCCCTGCTTCATGCGCCACGTGAGATAGGAAGCGGCGACCTCGGTGTCGTTCTCAGTGTTGAACTTCATGCCGTCGCGAATGAGCTCGCGGCGCAGGCTGTTGTGGTTGGAAAGTGAGCCGTTGTGCACGAGGCACTCGTCCGCGCCCGTCGAGAAGGGATGCGCGCCGAGCGTCGTTACGGCAGACTCGGTGGCCATGCGCGTGTGGCCGATTGCATGCGAGCCCGACATGTGGGCGAGATCGAAGCGCTTGGCGACCTCGGTCGGATAGCCGACCTCCTTGTAGATTTCGATATTCTCGCCGGTCGCCATGATGCGGATCGACGGGAAGTCCGCGCTGAGCAGTGCTCGGACGTCATCAAGCTTATCCGACGGAACGCTGAGAACAGCGTGCGTGTCCTTGGTGGTAAGCTGAGCATCCAATTTCTTGTCTTTCGCGAGAGCAGCTTTGAGCTTCGCGAAGTCTTCCACAGCAGTCGCTGACTGCAGCGTGATTTTTGATCGACCTTCAGTACCGGAGCCATAGACGGCGAACCCAGCCGAGTCCGGCCCTCGCTCGCACATCGTCGACAGCATGCCAGAAAGTAGCTGGCCGAGCTGCGGCTCCATTTTTGGGTTTTTTAGAAATAGTCCGACGATTCCGCACATGATTGCCTCCAAAGGGCCGCGAAGGAACGGACCTACACCGTAACAATCGGTGTTCGGATTGTCAACTCAGAAGAAAGAAGTTTTCTCTGAGAGAAATGCGGTGGAGGCGCGGTTCGTCAGGGGCGTGGGTAAATAATGATGGAAAGGTAGGTCATCGGGGTCTTGATGAGGCGCGCCGGCCCATGCGGCGCCGCACTATCGAAAAGGATCGCATCACCCTGCGCAAGAAGGTAGCTGCGATCGGCGTGCGCGTACTCCACTTCGCCCGTGAGCATGAAGATGAATTCGACGCCTTCGTGCTGAAAGCCCGTGTAAGCAACCGCATCATCGGTCAGCGTGATGAGATAAGGCTCGATAACGACGGGTCCATCGAGTGAGTGGCCGAGAAGCTGGTACTGATGCCCGACTTTCGTCCCGCGCCGGCGGATGACTACGCCTTCACCAGCCCTCACATACGAGCAATCACGACGCTGTTCGAAAGAGGCAAACAGCACCGTCAACGGTATATTCAACGCCGAAGCCAGCATCTGCAGCGTGCCGAGCGATGGCGAGATCTGGCCGTTTTCGATCTTCGACAGCATGCCGGGTGAGATCTGAGCCGCGGTGGCAAGCTCCGCGACTGTCAAACCCGCGTGTTTGCGATGGTGACGGACCTGATGTCCGATCGCTTGCTCTAAAGTGTGCTCGGCAGCGCCCGGAGCATTCGAGCCAGTTGCTAGGGGTTCCGGCTCCAGAAGAGCAATAGGGTTTTTGCGCGTTTTATCTGACATGAAGCCTTCCGCCGGATACGGCGGTTCAAATCATTATTAAAAAAACAAGTTCGCACGTCGGGAAGCATTATGCCACTACCCAAATAGAAATTGTCTATTGCCGGAAGGACGCAGGTCCGGAAAAAGGGCCTATTATTGGTCAGGCTTTTGCTTTTCGGAGCCAATCCCCGAAATCCCGTGAATAAGTACGGGCGCAGGCGAAATCGTACGCTGTACCATCGGGAAGCCGCCAGACGATAACCCCGAGATGCGAAACGTGTGTAATCGCGACGTCTCCAGGTTTGAAAGCGTCATCGTGAAAATCAATACCCATGCTCCGTGAAAGGACAGGGGACGGACGTGCCTGGGAAATTCTAAAAATCGTTCGGCTTTCGGTAACGTCAACGAGCGACGCCAATCCATTGAATGTCTTCGCAAGTTCAGAATAGTGGTCGCGACCGGCTTCGTCTTTCTGAATAATGAGCCATTGATCGGGACCTGCCCAGACGATCAGCGCCCCGCCAGCTTCGACGGCTTTTGGCGTCGACGGCAGCGATACTCCGAAGGTCGCGCGAGCGCGTTCGTCCAGCGAAGCGCGAGCGCCGCGACGGGCGGCGATATTCATGACGGTGACATCGTTGCGCTCGATGAGGTCGGACGCACGCGCCGTTTTGGTATGGTTTGCAAGCTCAGACACGCAGTCTCGCTCCTTCAACGTCAACAAATGTAGCCGGAACCACTTCGACGAGGACGTCGCCATTTCGAACGGGATCGAAAGCTCTCAGGATCTCGCCCATTCGAGACTCGGCGTTTGATAAAAAGCCCAAGCCGATCCAGTGACCGAGCGACGGCGAGTAGGCGACTGAGGTCATATAACCCTGATCGTTTTTCGCGACGGCAGCATCGCTCTTGCCGATGAAATGCGCGCCGCCCCGAAGGCGTACGGACCTGTCGACAGGCCTGAAGCCGACGACGCGGGGACGGGTAGGATCGGCGAGTCCGGGCCGTTGCGAAAGTACGCGGCCGACAAAGTCTTTTTTCGTCGATGCCATCTTGCCGAGCCCGAGATCAGCAGCCGTCGTCGTGCCGTTGAGTTCCGGACCGGCAACGTGTCCCTTCTCGATGCGCATGACGCCGAGAGCTTCCGTTCCGTAAGGCGTGACGCCGAATTCTTCGCCTTTCGCCATCAGAGTGCGCATCAGGCGATCGCCATGGCGTGCCGGAACGGCGATTTCGTAAGCCATCTCGCCCGAGAACGAGAGCCGGTAGAGTCTCGCTTTGATGCCGCCCATCACGGTGAGTTCAGCGACCGCCATATAGGGGAAAGCCGCGTTCGAGATGTCGAAGGGCGCGTCCACGAGCTTCGCAAGCAAATCGCGAGCGCGAGGACCGGCGACGGAATACTGCGCCCACTGATCGCTCACCGGGAAAAGCTGCACATCGAGGTCCGGCCAGTACCATTGGCGGCAGAGTTCGAGATGCTGCAGAACCTTGATCGCATTCGCCGTCGTCGTAGTGATGAAGTAGCGGTCGTCCGCGAAACGCGCTGCGGTTCCGTCATCCATCGCGATGCCGTCTTCCCGCAGCATCATGCCGTAGCGGGCTTTGCCGACACCGAGAGTGCTCATCATGTTGATATAGACACGGTCGAGGAACTTGCCGGCGTCGGTGCCGTGAATCTCGATCTTGCCGAGCGTCGAGACATCGCAAACGCCGACGGCATTTCTAACCGTGTTCACTTCGCGGCAAACCGTCGTCAGCCAATCGTTCTCGCCGGGCTTAGGATAATATTGAGCCCTCAGCCACATGCCGGTTTCGATGAATACGGCGCCACGCTCTTTGGCCCAATCGTGCGATGGCGTGAGACGCGTTGCCTTGAAATGTTTGCCACGATGCTCGCCAGCGAGGACGCCGAGCGAAACGGGCGTGTATGGCGGACGCGCCGAGGTCGCGCCGGTCGCCGCAATGGTTTTGCCTGTCAGCTGCGCCAGGATCGCGAGGCCGTTGACGTTCGACGTCTTGCCCTGATCGGTCGCCATGCCGAGTGTCGTATAGCGCTTCAGGTGTTCGACCGAGCGAAAACCTTCGCGTTCCGCCAAGGCGACGTCGGCGGCCGTGACGTCGTTCTGCTGATCGACGAACGCCTTATGCTTGGCAGACTGGACGTGCCAGAAAGCTGCGATATCGCTGGGCTCGTCGTCTGCCGCGGGAACAGCTGCGCCCTTTTCTTGGAACCCGCTTGCCACGGCGGCGGCAGCGCCCGCCTGAGCACCTTCTTTGAGGCAGGAAGCAAGACCAAAAGTGCCCTTTGCGGAGCCGGAGACAGCCATTCCCTTTGGCAACGCGCCGGGAACGAATGCAGCCAGTTCCTGCTGCCACTGCGCACGGCCGCCGAGATGGGTCGTGACCTGAACGCTCGGATTGAAGCCGCCAGAGACCGCGATGAGATCGCACGCAATGTTTTGCGACGTGCCGTCCGCCGCGACGATGCGGGCGCCGGTGACGCGCGAAGATCCGATGGCATCGGCAACGGCAGCGCCTTCGAAGATGCGAATGCCGTGCTTGCGCGCGAACGATTTGGTTGCCGGCTGTAGCACCGTGCGCGTATCGACGAGAGCAGTGACGCGAATGCCCGCCCCGACCAGGTCTTCGATCGTGCTCGCGCCGTCGTCGTTGTTCGCAAAGACGACAGCGGTTTCGCCGGGCTTGACGCCGAAGCGGTTGATATAGGTGCGTACGGCGCTTGCGAGCATGACGCCGGGGCGATCGTTGTTCCCGAACACGATCGGACGTTCCAACGCGCCTTGGGCGATGATGGTATGCTTCGCAACAATGCGCCAAAGCCGTTGCCGGGGCACACCTGCGGCCGGGACGGGGACGTGATCGGCAACGCGTTCGACGGCTCCGAATGTGCCGGAATCGTAGGCGCCGAAGACAGTCGTTCTCGGCATCAATTGAACGCCGGGAAACGACTTCAGCTCAGCGATGACTGAATTGACCCAATCTGCGCCTTTCACGCCGCCGACGGTCCGAACGTCGCTCAGCAGCCTTCCGCCGAATGCAAAGCTTTCATCGACGAGAATGACCCTTGCACCTGTGCGTGCCGCCGTGAGCGCCGCCATCAATCCGGCGGGACCCGATCCCACGACAAGTACGTCGCAGAATGCAAAAGCCTTATCGTAGCTGTCGGGATCGTGCTCCTGTGCAGCCCGGCCAAGACCCGCCGCGCGCCGGATCATCGGCTCGTAGAACTTCTCCCAGAAGGACGCCGGCCACATGAAGGTCTTGTAGTAGAATCCGGCCGAAAGAAATGGCGAAAGAAGTCCATTGACGGCGAGCAGGTCGAGCGACAGCGACGGGAACCGGTTCTGGCTCTTCGCTTCGAGGCCGTCATAGAGTTCGGTGATGGTCGCCTTCGTATTGGGCTCACGACGCGCGCCGGAGCGAAGCTCGACGAGAGCATTCGGCTCTTCGGAGCCTGAAGTCAGGATGCCCCGGGGACGATGGTATTTGAACGATCGGCCGACCAGGCGAACGCCATTGGCGAGCAGTGCGGAAGCCAGGGTATCGCCAGCATAGCCGTTGTAGGGAACGCCATCGAAGGTGAAGGTGAGAGACTGCGAGCGGTCGATCAACCCGCGATCTTTGAGCCGTGCAGTTTGAGCCGATTGTGTCATTGAGCCGTGCCCGCAGCTTTCTGCCGCTCGAGGGCGACCTCTTGAGCGGATTTGACGTCCAGAATTTCGTGATTGCGCGTATCGCGAGTTACAACGAGCCAGGCGTGGCATCCGGCAGCGTGATACCAGAGCTCTTGCATCGGGCCGGCGATATTCGCGCGCTCATACCCGAAAGCATAAAAGGCTTCATTGGCATTAGGAGCGGCTGGATCGGGCCGGACGATGCTCGCATCTCCGAGATACGAAAATTCGTCGTTACTGCGTTGACCGCAATGGGGACAATTGATGCGCATGTTGGGGTCGCCTTCAGTGCAGGTTGGGCTGATTGCCCATGCCCTTCTCATCGATCATGTGGCCGGTGCGGAAGCGATCGAGGCGATAGGCCCGCGCCACCTCGTGCGATTCATTGCGCGCGATAAGGTGCGCGAAGCACAATCCCGAAGCCGGCGTTGCCTTGAAGCCGCCGTAGCACCAGCCGCCGTTGAAGAAGAGCCCGTCGATCGGCGTCCGATCGATGATCGGCGAACCGTCCATGCTCATGTCCATGATGCCGCCCCAGGAGCGCAGCAGGCGCACCCGGCCGATCCGCGGCATCAGCGCCATCCCGCCTTCGAGGACGTCCTCGACGACCGGAAGGTTACCCCGCTGCGCGTAAGTATTGTAACCGTCGATGTCGCCGCCGAAGACCAGTCCGCCCTTGTCCGATTGGCTAACGTAGAAATGCCCGGCACCGAATGTCACGACGCCATCGATGAATGGCTTGATTCCTTCCGAAACGAATGCCTGCAAGACATGGCTTTCAATCGGAAGCGTCAAACCGGCCATTCCAGCCACTCGGGAGGAATTTCCTGCAACGGCTAATCCGACCTTATTCGCACCGATAAATCCGCTTGTCGTCTCGATACCGCTAATTTTGCCATTTGAAATACGAAATCCGGTAACTTCCGTATTCTCGATGATATCGACCCCGAGCCGGTCGGCGCCACGTGCATAACCCCAGGCGACGGCGTCGTGCCGCACCGTACCGCCACGCCGCTGCAGAAGGCCGCCCTGGATCGGGAAGCGCGCGTTGTCGTAGTTGAGCCACGGATACATCGACCGCACGGCGTCGCGATCGAGCAGTTCGGCGTCGATCCCGTGAAGACGCATGGCATTCCCGCGCCGGGCATAGGCGTCGCGCTGGGCGTCGGAATGATAAAGGTTCAGAACGCCGCGCTGCGAGACCATCGCATTGTAGTTCAGATCCTGCTCCAGGCCTTCCCAGAGCTTCATGCTCGTCTCGTAGAACGGGATATTCCCGGGGAGCAGATAATTCGAGCGAACGATGGTCGTGTTGCGGCCGACGTTGCCGGAACCGATCCAGCCCTTTTCGACCACGGCGATGTTTCTCACGCCATAGCGTTTCGCGAGGTAGTAAGCCGTCGCGAGGCCGTGCCCACCGCCGCCGACGATGACGACATCGTAGTTCGGCTTGGGTGTTGCCTGGCGCCAGGCGGGACCCCACCCGGTCTGCCCGCGGAGGCCCTCGAGAAATACTGAAAAGATGGAATAGCGATCTAAGCGCGGCATAAGATGCTCTGCAATTTCACGCGAACCGGGGAGTCCGGCGCGTCGTGGACCAACGGCTAAGCTTATATATCGCGCCGTAATTGACGCTAATATAAGAAATACTTATACTACGAGGCTATGGCAACGCGCCCCACACGGCTCCCATTCGATCTCCACGTCCTGGAGGCTTTCCTCGGCGTCTGCGAAGCGCGCTCCATGGCGCTCGCCGCCCAGAAGCTGGCTATGACGCAGCCAGCCATCTCCCAAGCCGTTGCCGATCTGGAATCGCGCATCGGCGTGAAGCTGTTCGACCGTAGCGTCCGGCCCCTCGCGTTGACGCCCGCTGGCGAGCTGATGCGCCAGCGCGCGTCCGCGCTCATTTCAGAAGCGCGGCAGATTGCGACCGCTATCAGGCACACCGCACGCGGCCGCCTGGCCCTGATCCGCGCCGGATTGGTTGACAGCCTGTCGCGCGCGTTGACGGGCCCAATCGCGACTTTTCTCGTCTCGCACGCCGAGCACGTCTCGGTGCAGTCCGGACTGACGGCCGCCCACGCAGGCGCCCTTTTGACGCGAAATCTCGACCTTTTCATCGGCGTCGACGATATGAGCGACGTCGAGGGCTTCGATCGCCACGAAATTGTGACCGAGCCTTACATACTTGTGCTGCCGCCGAAGCAGAAAATTCCCCGTTCCGTCGAGGAACTCGAGGCCTGCGCAGAAAAGCTTCCGTTCATTCGCTATAGCGCCCGCTCCAAAACCGGCATCGACATCGAACGCCATCTCCGCCGGCTGCATGTCGACCTCCCGCCGGGACTTGAGTTCGATACCCCGTTTGGGGTGAGCGACATGGTCGCGCGCGGCAAGGGCTTCGCGATCACGACGCCGATCTGCCTCGCCGAGGCGGCGCTCGCCGGTAGCGATGTTCGAACCGCACCGTTGCCCGGTCCGCAGCTGAAACGAACCTTGACGCTGGTGAGCCGCAAGCAAGAGCTTGGGACCCTGCCCCGCGATTTAACCAAAGCATGCAAAACGTCGCTCGAGGCATCCACACTCTCCCCGCTTCGAGCCTCGATGCCGTGGCTCGATGCCGACCTGCGCACCTGATTAATTTACGCCGTGCGCGTGTCTTCTCACCGCCCGGCCGTTTAAGCGGCGGCTGTTGCAGTGCGAAGTGTATGAAGGGCCGTCTTCGCGGGGCAATTTGGCCCACGTGATGACCCATCTCCCAGACCTTACGTCGCGTTGGCGCGCCCCTGAACTGGGAGTACCTTTCCCACATACTTGAATCCAGATTGGATAATCACTGGCAGATGACGCTGCAGGCGATCATCATTCGAGCAGACGGTGCTCTAGCTGAAACGGAAGACGTACGCCGGCGAGCGTTCGCACAGACGTTTTCTGAAGCCGGATTTGAGTGGTCTTGCGATCGAGAAGGATTTGCGCTCACCGCCAAACTCGGGAGCGGCGAGGCGCGGATGGCGCATTACGTCCGCTCGATCCTTCGCGGCAAACCTGAGACCCAGGATCTGTCGTTCCTTATCCACGCGATGCATCGCCGCGCCTCGAAACTTTTTGGCGAGATGCTTTCGACGACGGCCATCGAGCCCCGCCCGGGCATTCGCGACTTGATCATCACGGCTCGCGGCGACGGGCTTCGGCTGATCCTGGTTTCGCTGCTCGATCCCAAAGACACAGAGCGCTTGCTCACGAGACTTTTCGGCGATCGCGGGCGGACGCTCTTCGATAGCGTCCTCTCCGGCGACAAGGAAGGCAAGGGCGAGTGCGAAAGACTCTATACCGAAGCGCGTTCGGCACTGGGCATCGATCCCAAGCACAGTCTCGTCATTGAGGGCGGTAGCCGCGGCACGCTCGCAGCGAAGGCAGCGGGCTATTCCGTCATCACGACGCGAAGCGCATTCTGTCGTGAAAGCCCGGCTTTTAGCGAAGATTCGGTGTGTGTGGACGATCTGACGAGTCTGCTCGCGGCGCGCGATCGCAATCCCCACGATCCCCTCACCCCCGAAGACCGGGCTGATCTTTTGGCGATGTTATACCGTCTGCACGCGAGTAAGTGCGAAGGGCTGACGGGACTTGATTGGAGCGATCAGATGAAAGTCTCCGACATTTTGAAGACGAAAGGGTCGGCGGTTAAGACGATCGAGGCCAATGCCACGATGCGCGCCTTGGCTCATAGTTTCAGAAAAGAATCGGTCGGCGCGATGCTCGTATTGGACAGCAAGGGCTGTCTTGAGGGGATCATTTCCGAAAGAGATCTGGCCCGCGGCATCGACGAATTCGGCATGGATCTGCCGCAAATGCGGGTTGCCAACTTGATGACCCGCTCGGTCGTTACGTGTGCGCCCGACGACCGCGTCGCCGCCGTTGCAAATGTCATGACACAACGGCGCATTCGGCATTTGCCGGTCGTCGTCGAAGGCAAGGTCGTCGGCCTGATCAGTATCGGCGACGTTCTGAAACATCGCTTGGATGAAGTACAACTCGAAGCCAGCGTGCTGAGAGACGTCGCGCGCTCGCGGCGCTAGACTTCGGCTCAGGGCTCAACGCTCGACACCAGCTTGCCGCAAGGTCTCCGTGCCAAAGCATCGGATATGGTCGACGCAAGCTATCTCAATGCCATAAAGCAGTTCGAAGGCTACACAGCCAAAGCCCGTTGGGATTATGCCCAGAACACCAACGGCTATGGCACTCGCGCGCGCTTCGCGGGCGAAGTCATCGATAAGGACGAGGCGGATCGGCGCTTCTCCGACGAGATCAAAAAGTCAGCGGACTTCGTCAACAAGTTCGCTCCGGATCTCGACGCCGGCAGCAAAGCCGCCCTGACATCTCTCACGTACAATGCTGGCACGGCCTGGAGCCAGAGCGGGCTTGGAAAGGCCGTCGCGAGCGGCGACCTCGATACCGCCCGTTCGCTATTCCTCCAGTACAACAAGGCTGGCGGCAACGTCCTGGACGGCCTCGTGCAGCGCCGGCTTCAGGAAGTTTCGTGGTTCGGCCAGGGCCTGCCAACCGCACAGGTCGCAAATGCCAGTTTCGCTGCGATGGCTGCTGCAGCCAGCGGCGCATCGGCATCTTCGGACGGAGCGCTTTCCGATTTGACACCCGCAAGCGCCGCTCCGGTGACCGCGCGGCCCGTCACAGCATCGGCGGCATCGTCGACCGATTTGAGCGTTGAGCCCTTCGCTAGCCTCACCAGCGATCAAATGCTCTTGGCGTTACTGTCGAAAATGCCAAGCGCGGGAGCGGCACGCGATGAGGCCGACACGAAAAAATCGGATCGCCAGTCCGATCAGAAGGCGCAAGATCGCGACGTCGTGAAAGCGGGTTGAGCCAAACCCTTTCTAACGGAAGTATGTGATCGCAATAACGATCAGAACCGTCGCGATGCCAACGGCGGCGCTGGCGACTTTCACCATTGATGGATCGGCAGAAGCTTTGGGTCCATTCTCCCCGCCGCGGAATCCCCGCTCGTCCGCCTGAATGCTCCGCGTCTTGCCGATCAGAAATCGCTGCAAGAAGAACTGCAGATCAGGGGAAGGCGCTGTCTGCGCGATATGCGGATGGTTGAGGCCGAGTGGAATTGCGGTTCCTGCAACAGGAGGATCGGCGCGAAACACTTGCTCATCATCGACGTAGCGAGCCGCGATACGGTTCGGCGACGATGCGACCTCGCCCTCGTGCGCGCCGATCCGGCGTGTTTCGTCGGCGATCTTGCCGTTGAGTTGTTCGTCGAGCAGTGTCAACAGAACCGGCGCCATGGCTTTATCGTTGTGCGAAATCGGCGGGGCCGCCGGGGGAGATGCCTCGCCTCCCATGTCCTGACTGGAGGATGGATTCCGATTGCTCAGAAGTTGCCGCTCGCCACGCAGAAGCGTTTCGTTGACGATCAGCGCGCCAATTGTCTCCGCATTGTTCACCATGGTCGTTCCGCCTCGAAATCAAGATTCCTATCTCGATACCTTAAGCTACGAACAGCGCTCCTAACGTGAAGGTTGGGCTCCCGGCTTTTGCCCGCCGGGCAACGTCTGCGAAAGGTAGGCAAACACGTCTTCGACCGGCTCTTCGTCGAGATCCTGCTTGATCGCCTCATATACTCGCGGCACGATTTCCATCGCACGGTCGAGCGTCGCATCGGTGCCTGGCCGATAGCCGCTGATGGCACGAAGATCGCGCGTATCCTCGAAACGCGAAATGACCTCGATGAGCTGGGTTACGAATTGTGCTTGATTCTTGGTTCTGATCTTCGGCGCCAATCGTGACAACGATGCCAGCGGGTCGACTGCGGGCAGCCGCCCCTGGCTGGCGATGGCGCGATCGAGGACGATATGGCCGTCGAGGATGCCGCGCGCGGCATCGGCAATCGGATCATTATGATCGTCGCCATCGACGAGAACGGACAGGATTGCGGTGATCGTACCAGCGCCTTCTTCGCCGGGGCCGGCACGTTCGAGCAGCCGGGGCAAGTTGCTGAAGACGCTCGGCGGATAGCCACGCGCAACGGGCGGTTCGTCGGCGGCGAGCGCCAGCTCGCGCATCGCATGGGCATAGCGCGTCAACGAATCGATGATGAGCAGGACGTTTTTTCCGCGATCCCGGTAATATTCGGCGATGCACATCGCGGTACTGGGCGCGAGACGCCGCATCATCGGGCTCTCGTCGGACGTGGCGACGACCGAGACGACGCGCGAACGCGATGCCGCAAGCGTATCGTCAAGAAAGTCCCTCACCTCCCGGCTTCGCTCGCCGACGAGAGCAAGCACCGTGACATCGCTCGAAGGGGCGCGGCTCAGCATGGCGAGCAACGTCGATTTGCCAACGCCCGAGCCCGCGAAAATTCCCAGTCTCTGCCCCGCGCAAATGGGCGTGAAGAGGTCGATCGCCTTGACGCCGGTCGTCAATGGCATGCCGAGCCGATTTCGGCGTAGCGGCGATGGTGGCGAACCTTGGATCGGAAATGCGTGAACGCCACTGATGAGCGGACCGCCGTCGTCGATCGGCCGGCCCAACGCATTCAACGTTCTGCCGAGCCAGGATTCGTCCGGCGAAAGCGTCATTGGCCCCGACAGTGTCGTGACGCGGGCGCCGAGCTCGATCCGATGGTCAGCAACGAAGGGCGTGACGTTGATCGAGTCGGCTTCGATTGTCGCGACCTCGGCAAGCACGGAGCCGCCTAGCCCCGCAATCGAGACCGCATCGCCGATGGAGACGAACTTCGAAAGTCCCGACACGACGAGGAACGTCGTGCTGATGCGGACGACGCGTCCGGATACGCGATGGGCGGGGGACAGCGCCGAAGCCATGGCCATCATCCGATCCAACCGGTCGAACGGCGTCGCTGGGGCGTCCGTAATCAATACTCGTCCTCCGGCGATAGATCAGGAGCCCGCGAGAGTTTTCAGCGAATCCGTCAGCGACGACTCGGTGTCGCTCAGCATGTTGGTGACGGCCTGAAAATTTCGCTGGATGGTGATGAGGTGCGTCATCTCGAGGACGGGATTGACGTTCGATTTTTCGACGTAGCCCTGCATGACGCCATTGTTGAGGAAGTCGATTTCCGGAGTGGGCGGAATGTCGGAAACGACCGACGCGCCATCGGCCCGCGTCAGCGTCGCTCCGCGCGGCATCCGGTAAAGTCCGAGCGCGCCGAGATTGTTGCCCGCTTGCTCGATCGTGCCCGCCTTGTTGATCGTCGGCGCTGGGTCGTTGGGATTGAGCTGCACCGGGGTACCGCCGGCGTCTAGAACCGGGTTCCCGGTGAGCGTCGTCAGCATGCCTTCGCTCGTCATCTGCATGCGCCCGTCGCGCGTATAGGCAACTCCATTCGGCGTTTGAATGGCGAGGAAGGCATCGCCCCTCACAGCGACATCGAGCGGATTGCCCGTCTGCGTCACCTCGCCGGTCCGGAGCGAAAGATGATTCTGGCCCTTCGAAACGAAGCTCACCGAATCCTTGCCGGCTGGGGCCATAAGTTCCTCAAACGACATCTCTTCGCCGCGAAATCCCACGGTGTTGGTGTTCGCGACGTTGTTGGCGAGCGTATCCAGGCGCCGTTGTAGAGCCATCTGCGCGGAAAGAGCGACGTAGACATTCGATTGCATGCGAGATCCGTCTTCGTGAGTGCCGGTCTGGCCACGAAGCTACGGATACGAACTTGTGGGTGGCTGACTCGCTCGGCGAGCAAGTCCCGCGCAAGCCAAAGCGTCCCTTATTGGTTTTCGCCTAAATCGGCATTGGGAATGCTTACGTGACCATTCTACTCGGCCTGATCATCACCCTCGTCTGTATGCTCGGTGGCTTCACCGCCATGGGCGGCCACGTTTGGGTCATCTGGCAACCCTGGGAGTACGTCATCATATGCGGTTCGGCGCTGGGCACGTTTGTCGTCGCCAACCCGATGAAAACGATTAAGGACTCGGGTAAGGCCGCCTTCGAGGCCTTCAGGAACGATACGCCGACCCAGGAAGAGAACATCGAGCTTCTGGCTCTGCTCTTTTTCATGATGCGCGAGCTTCGCGACAGATCCCGGGCCGAAATGGAAATGATCATCGATGCGCCGCAGGATGCGGAGGTGTTCAAGCGCTCGCCGACGGTCACGGCGAATGAGGAGCTGACCACCTTCATCTGCGATTATTTCCGTCTGATCATCATGGGCAACGCTCGCACCCACGAGATCGAATCGCTGATGGACGAGGAAATCGAGACGGTGCGCCACGACAAGCTGAAGGCCTATCACGCACTCGTTGCCGTAGGCGACGGTTTGCCGGCTCTCGGTATCGTCGCCGCGGTCCTTGGCGTCGTGAAGGCCATGGGCGCAATTGATCAGTCCCCGGAAATCCTAGGCCACCTCATCGCCTCGGCTCTCGTCGGAACCTTTGCCGGCATCTTCTTTTCCTATGCGGTCGTTGGTCCTCTCGCGACGAAGGTGAAGATCGTCCGCGAGAAGAAAATGCGGTCGTACGTCATCGTCAAGCAGTCGCTGCTGGCGTTCATGAACGGAGCCATGCCGCAGGTCGCAATCGAACACGGCCGCAAGGCGATTTCGGCGTACGAACGTCCGACGATCAACGAGGTCGAATCCGCGACGATGGGTGGTGGTGCGGGCAACAAGCAGGGCCAAGAAAGAAAGGCAGCTTGATGATCCGGCCATCGTTTCGCGTCTTCTCCGGACCGTCCTCGGCTGGCGTGGCGATAAAATCGCAGGGCGGCCGCTATGACGAATGACGGTCTGCACGAAGGCGCAAGCAATATTCATCTAGAAATGGAAAGATCGCTCGAGAGAGCGCTTTCTTCAGGTCAAAACCGGCCCGATCGCCTGCCGGGCTTGCAGATGATTTTCGGCCAGTTGCCGCGCGTGATGACGGAAGAGATCGGCAATCTTTCGCATTTGCCGTTCAAGGTGCGTCTCCTCGATCTCTTTGCTTCGACCATAGCCGATACGTGCGCGCTGGAGCCGAGCGCATTTGCCGGCGTGGTTCGCGCCGAAAGATGGAGAAGCTGGCTCTACTTCATAGCCGACCCTGCCGCGAGCGCCCTTTTCGTGGAAGCTGCGACGGGCTGCGAGGGGATTCCGCAAGGCGGACTGTCGCCACGCACGCCAACCCGTACCGACGCGAATGTCCTGCGCGTTCTGTTCCGGCGCGTCGCCCGCGCCCTGTCGAGCGCCTTTTCGATCCTCGTCGATGTCAGCTTCGATGTCGGAGCGGTCGTCGAGAAGATTGAGCTCGAACCGCAGCTGACCCTGACCTCTCCCGTCATCGCCGCGCGCCTGTCTCTGGACTACGCCGGACATCAGGGCGTCGTGACGATCGTCATTCCGCAAGCGGCTCTCGAATCGGTACGCCATTTGCTCGCGGGTCCGATGCCCGCCGGAGTGACGGGTGCGGCCACACGCTCGCGCGAGGATCCGACCTGGACCAAGCAGCTCTCCGAGGAGATTGCTCGCTCCTTCATCGAGCTCAACGGCGTCCTTGAAGAGCGCCCGATTGCATTGGGTGAGGTTCAACGGTTTGCCGTTGGAACCGTCGTCGAGCTGGAGCTCACGTCGATGTCGCGCGTGCGGCTCGATGCCGACGAGAGCCCGCTGTTTTGGTGCGAGCTCGGCAAGCGCGACAATGCGCTGATCCTGAGGATCGATGACGAATTCGATGAACAAAGGGAATCGGTAGACGAGTTCTACGGACTGTAGGGCCGTGCTCTCAAGGCTGCGGCATGTTTCGTATGGCAAAGTTCGAGTCGGATACGTTAGCACGAGGAATGACCGGCATGATGCCGAGTAATGCAGTAGAAGCGGAGAACGCTCCGGAAGCAACTGAAGCCGGTTTCGATCAGCCGCTCGCAGGCATGGCCGATTTCGGTGAAGCCAGTAGCGCGGACTTGGCGGAGACCCTGCGCAAGGCGGCTGCCGATATGAACGAGGCTGCAGCCGATTTCGGCAACAACAACTCATTGATCATGGGCCTGCCCGTGATGATGAAGGTCGTGCTCGGCTCTGCAAAAATGCCTGTCGCAACTTTGGCCAAGCTGGCCAAGGGATCCGTCGTCAAGCTCGACAAAATGGTGGGCGATCAGGTCGACATATTGGTCAATGGCCGGCTGATTGCGCGCGGAGAAGTTGTCGTTCTCAATGAAGGAACGTCTCGCTTCGGTGTCGTGCTGACGCAAGTCGGCTCCTTGCCACCCGTTGCGAAATAATAACGGCACATGCTGTCCATGCGCGATCCGTCATTAGAGCCCGAAAGAACATTGACGGGTCCGGAAAAGGTCGGGGTGCTGCTTCTCGCGCTCGGCAAACAACGCGCAAGCGGGCTGCTGAAGAAGTTCAATCCCGAAGAGCTGAACATCCTCGTTCGCTCCGCCGAGGTCATGCCGACGATTTCCGCGGCTGAGCTCGAAAACATCGTCCAGGAGTTCGAAAACCAGTTTGGCCACGGCGCGCCGTTTTTGGGCCGCGCCGAAGATGTGAAGCGCCTGGTTACCGACGTCATTTCCGAGAACAAGTCGTCCGGCGACCCGAACGAGCAGGTCATCGCCCGCTTGGACATTTGGAGTCAGCTCGCAGCGCTTCCCGATGACGTGCTGCAAGCGCATTTTCAAAAGCAGTCCCCGCAAGTCGCAGCCTATTATCTCGACCGGCTCGGAAGCGAACGGGCGTCGGTCGTACTGAAGTGCTTTCCGGTCGCTGAGCGCAACGATCTTCTGAACCGCATGCTGGGTCTCGGGCAGGTCGCGCCGCAAGTCGTGGAAGCTCTGGAAAGCGGACTGCACGAAGAACTGTTCGATAACGATCGGCGGTCCTCGGATAAGCATCTGTCGCTGGCGAGCATTCTGAACAACCTCGACAAAGAGGAGTCGGCGCAAGCGCTCCAGTACCTCGCGAGCGTCAAGCCAAAGGACGCCGAAGCGATCCGAAAGATGCTGTTCAAGTTCGAGGATCTGTTGAGGTTGCCGGCGCGGGCCCTGACGGTCCTCATGGACGGAATTCCCGTAGAGCGAACGGTTCTCGCACTCCAGGGCGCCGATGGAGAATTGCAAAACAAGGTTCTGTCGGCACTCTCGCCGCGAGCGCGCCGCATGGCGGAAGCGGAATTGCAGAGCCCCGCAAACGTGCCTCAGCGCGATATCATCGATGCCCGGCGCGCGATGGTCGAATCTGTGCTGCGGCTCTCCGCCGAAGGCGCGATCGATATTTCAAGCACATCCATGGAAGCCGTCTAATCGGCAGGCCGCTGGAGCGGGATCGTGTCTGAAGCACAGGACAAAGATAGCCGCACAGAAGAAGCAACAGACAAGCGAATGTCTGATGCGAAAGGGGAGGGCAATATCCCGCTCTCCCGCGAGGCGACAAACTTTATGTACCTCCTCGCAGCGCTGCTCATGGTCGCGGCGCTCGGCCAGACCTTCCTCACCAGCTTTGCCGAACTCCTTATGGGGTTGCTTGCGAACGCCGGGTCCATTCGCCTCCAGAACGCCGGTGACCTCGGCATGGTCTTCGATGTTGTCGGTAAGACCGCGGCGCTACTGACCGCTCCTATCGTTCTCTCGTTTACGGCAGCCGGCGTATTGGCGGCAACGCTGCAGACGCCACCGGTTCCGATCTTCAAGCGCGTGATGCCGGATATTTCCAGGGTGTCACCGGGAAAAGGCCTGAAGCGCCTGTTCAGCATGAATGGAACTTTCGAGTTCCTGAAACTTACGTTGCGGCTGAGCATCATCGTGATCACGAGCGCATTGGTCGTGATGTACCTGTGGCACGACTTTATCAATTCGATTTGGAGCGACCCCGCGGCCATTCTGAGACTCTCGCAGAAGAGCGTCGCGCTGTTGCTGACATCGCTGGCGATTCTGTCATTCGTTCTTTTGCTGTTCGACCTGCCGATCACGCATATCCTTTGGCGCCGGTCGCTCAGAATGGCGCCGCAGGAAGTCAAGGATGAACGCAAGCAGTCGGAGGGCGATCCTCATATCAAAGCGCGTCGCCGTTCCATTGCGAGATCGCGCGCACGCCAGCGGATGCTTCATGCAGTGCCGCGCGCAACGCTCGTTATCGCTAACCCGACGCACTTCGCTGTGGCGCTGCGATATGTCCGCTCGGAAGGAGGCGCGCCGCGGGTCGTTGCCAAGGGGCAGGACCTCGTCGCGCTTACAATTCGCAAAATTGCCGAAGAAAATGATATTCCTGTCATAGAAGACAAGGCTCTCGCAAGGTCGCTGTATGCAAAAGTAAGCGTGGATCAAATGATCCCTGTCGAGTTCTACAAGGCAGTCGCTGAAATTCTTCTTCGTCTTCAGGCGCGGCGGAACCGGACTGGTCCTGTCCGCGCGTGAAGGGAAAAAAGGCGCTATGATTCCATTTCGCATCGATCATTCTGAAGTTCGTGAAAAGATCCTCGGCGAGAGCATTCGTTCCGTCGCGTCCGACCTGCGCTTGATCGACCTTCCCGATCTTGTCAGCTATTTGAAAACCGGACAGATCGCGAACATCGGCTCGCTCGTGCAGGCTTCGATTGAACTGTCGTTCAAACCGGAAACGTTGACCTTCGGTCATGCCGGCGACGTTCATCTGGAATGGGGTTCGCTGCCGCGCGTATTCCTTGATATGGAATTTCACCACCAGTCCGTGCACGTCTTCTTTCGCCTGATACTCGAGGCCGAAGAGGCTGGTGTCGAAATCACCTATATTGCGTTTGAAGGCGAATCGAGCGGTCCCAGTCAAAACACCACACGATTGCATCACGCGCTGGGAGAGGCGCGCCTGAACTGACGCGTTTATTGAACGCGCCAGTCGCATCGCCAAAGAAGATGCCGACTCCCGCACCGCTGTTCAGGCCGACGCAAGGGAGCGGGTGCACATAGGAAGGCAAGATCATGAAGGATCCCTTTCTATGCAGCCCATGCAACTTTTCGATCTGGCTTTTCGCCAAAACGAATGGCTCGCACAACGTCAATCGGTAATTTCGTCGAACGTCGCGAATGCCAACACGCCTGGTTACAAGGCGAAGGATATCGAAAGCTTCGACGACGTTATGCGCAAATCCGTCTCGATGACGGCAACCGACCCGCAGCATCTCACATCCGGCATTGGCACGTTCCGTCAGGCAGAAGATGGATCCAACGATGCTGAAGTTCTCGTTTCGGGCAATGACGTCAATCTCGAGCAGGAATTTCTCAAGTCCAACGACGTGATGCGCAGCTACACGATGAACACCCAGATCATGAGGACGTTCGACCGGATGCTGCAGTCGGTGACGAAGGCCTAAGCCATGAGTGATCCGCTTATCTCCGCCGCCAAGGCCGCAGCGAACGGCCTCTTCGCGCAGTCGACCCGCATGCGGGTTCTCTCGGAAAACATCGCCAACGCTGAGACCACCGGGAAGACGGCGGGCGCCGACCCCTATCAGCGCAAGACCGTCAGCTTTCAATCCGTCACCGACGGAATTGATGGTGTGGACATGGTGCAGGTCGACGAAATCGACCGCGATCAGGCGCCATTTCGCACGGAATACATGCCGGGGCATCCGGCGGCCGATGCAAAGGGCTACGTTAAGATGCCCAATGTCGACATGCTCACCGAGCTTGCAGATATGCGCGAGGCATCTCGCTCATATACCGCCAACACCCAAGTCATCAAACAGGTCCGCGAGATCGTCTCGATGACCATCGATCTATTGAGGCCGTCATGAGCTTGAGCATCGCGATGCTATCGCCGGAAATCGACCGCGTCGGTGGGGCTGCGGCGTCGAAAGGCGCTGCTGCGGTTGCCGCTCCTGGCGTCTCTTCCGTCGCCACACCAGAAAGCGATTTCGCGCAGACGATGGCGAACATGGCGGCCGACGCCATTTCGACGATGAAGACAGGCGAAACGACCGCGATTTCCGGCATGCAAGGCAAGGCGCCGTTGCAGCAGGTCGTGCAAGCAGTCATGCAGGCCGAGCAGGCGCTTCGAACGGTCGTCGCCGTACGCGACAAGGTCGTCAGCGCCTACCAAGAAATCAGTCGTATGCAGATTTGAGGTCGTAGGTCATGAGAGCGCTTTCAATTGCTGCGACCGGCATGTCCGCACAGCAAACCAACGTTGAAGTCATTGCCAACAACGTTGCAAACATCAACACGACCGGCTTCAAACGCTCGCGCGCGGAATTTGCCGACTTGCTGTACCAGACGGATCGCGCCGCCGGAACGGCCGCCCGCGATGACGACACCATCATTCCGGAAGCTAACGCAATTGGTCTCGGCGCTCGCACCGTCGCCATCCGTAGCCTTTCGATGCAGGGCCCCCTGGCTTCGACGAATAACAAGCTCGATTTGGCTCTGAACGGCCGAGGCTACTTCCAGGTCCAGGGCGAGAACAACGAGATTCTGTACACCCGTGACGGCGCTTTCAATAAGAACGCAACGGGACAGCTCATCACGCTCGAAGGCAATCTCGTCATTCCGAGTATCACGATACCGAACACCGCAACCGATGTGATCGTCAACTCCACCGGCCAAGTGTATGCGGTCATCGGCGCGACCGGGACACAGCAGCTTCTCGGTCAATTGTCGCTCGCCAATTTCGCGAACGAGACTGGGCTTGCAGCGCTTGGCGGCAATCTCTTTCAGGAAACTCCCGCATCGGGAACACCCGTTATCGGCAGCCCTGGCGACGTCGGCTTTGCAACGATCCAGCAGGGCTATCTCGAAAGCTCCAACGTCGATCCGGTGAAGGAAATCACAGAGCTCATCTCGGCGCAGCGCGCCTACGAGATGAACTCCAAGGTGATCACCGCAGCCTCCGATATGTACAGCGTCATCACAAAGGACATTCGCTGATGAAGACGGCGCGCAACGTGCGGGAAGGGCTCTGCTTCGCGGCAGCGGCGCTGCTTGCCATTTGCGCAGTGGCCGTCGTCGCGCACGCGAAGGAAGGCGGCCGCACGGTCTTCGTTCCCCGCGCTGTCATCTATCCGGGAGACGTCATCACAACGGAAGCGCTTGTGGAGCGCCGACTGTTGGTCGCACCGAACAATCCGCCCGTGTTTGGCGAAGATTCGGGAGAGCTTCTTGGCAAGGTTGCCCGCCGCACCTTGCTTCCGGGAGAACTCATTCCAGGATCGGCGGTTCGAACGCAGGATCTCATTAAACAGGGCAAAACGTACAAGCTCACTTATGAGTCGCGCTTCGTATCGATCGTCGGCGTCGGCGTCCCGCTGCAATCGGGTTCGGCCGGCGAAATCATAAATGTGCGAAATCCGGATACGGGCCTGATAATCAAGGCGCGCATCAAGCCGGATCAGACGTTGACGGTGGACGATCAATGAGATTGGCCGCTGCACTCTTCTTTTTTTTTCTAGGCCTGGCGCACACGGCCGAAGCCGGCACGCGCATCAAGGATATCACCGACCTGAAAGGCATCCGCGTCAATCAGCTCGTCGGATACGGCTTGGTCGTCGGCCTGAACGGCACGGGAGATACGCTCCGAAATTCGCCGTTCACGCAGCAGTCGGTACAGGCGATGCTGGATCGCATGGGCGTGAACATTCGCGGATCGCAGTATGAGCCGCGGACGCGCAACGTCGCGGCCGTCATGGTCACAGCTGAGCTCCCGCCGTTTGCTTCGAAGGGCTCGCGTTTCGACGTTACCGTTTCATCGATTGGCGACGCCAAATCATTGGCCGGTGGCGCGCTCATCATGACGCCGCTCGCTGGCGCGGATCAAAAAATCTACGCAGCCGCCCAAGGCCAGGTCACGATTTCAGGATATCTCGCGAAGGGCGCCGCCGAATCCATAACGTCGGGAATTCCGACGCGCGGCAGGATTCCGGACGGCGCCATCGTCGAGCAGGACGCGCCAGGCGGCTTCGAGGAGGACATGCCGCTCGAGTTCAAGCTCCGCAACCCAGACTTTACAACGTCCGTCCGCATAATGGACGTCATCAACGCCTTCGCCAAAGATCGCTATGGAATGCCGATTGCGCGCTCGAAAGATCAGCAATCGGTGATGGTTCGCAAGCCGCCGCGCATGCTGTCGTCGCGCCTTCTCGCTGAGATCGGCGAGCTTGAGGTCGATCCCGATCAAACCGCACGCGTCGTTATCGATGAGAGAACCGGCACGATCGTCATCGGCAGCGAAGTCCGTATTTCAACTGTTGCTGTCGCCCACGGCAACATCACCGTGCGCGTGACCGAGACGCCCAGGGTTTCGCAGCCTGCGCCGTTCTCGAACAGGGGTGAAACAGTCGTCGTTCCCGATACGCAAGTCGATGTCAACGAAGCGGGCGGCAACGTACAGATCGCTCGTGGCGCTAACTTGCGTGAGCTCGTGACCGCCCTCAACAGGATGGGTCTGAAGCCCCTCGGAATTATCGCAATCCTGCAGGCGATGAAAACGGCAGGCGCGCTGCAAGCCGAGCTGGTGGTTCAATGAGATCGTTCACGAGCTTCGCGCCGGTCCTCCTCGGTCTCTTTCTCTTCGCGCCGATTGTCGCCGCCGACGAGGCAAAGCCCGATAGCAACGAGCTGGAAGTTCTGCAGGTGCCGCAGCCGAATGCGCCTGAGCTCAGCCCGGCGCAACAGTATTGCTCGAGCATCATGGATGCGGCGACCGCTGCCCAGATCGCGCAACAGACGCGCAACCTGGAAAAAGCACAGAAGCAGCTCAACGACCGGATCGCCGTTCTTGCCGAGAAGGCCGAAGTCCTGAAAGGCTGGATTAAGATGCGCGAGGACTTCACTGCGCGCGCGACGGAGTCTCTGGTTCAGATCTACAGCAAAATGAAGCCGGATGCCGCTGCAGCGCAGCTCGCAGCGATGGACGAGATGGTCGCCGCGGCCATCATGTCGAAGCTTACGCCGAAGGCCTCAAGCCTCATCATGACCGAAATGGAAGTGGCGAAGGCGGCCCGATTATCGGCAGTCATAGCGGGCGCGGGAGAAGTGGCGGTTCATCCGGAGCGTAAGGCCGATGCGCAATAATATACGTTGGGCGACGCCGGCAATCGTATCGCTCACTTTGTTGCTCACGGGATGCGCTGACCAATTGCGCGAAATCGGTCGCGAGCCGACGTTGTCGCCGGTCGGAAGCGGCTTGGCGCCGGACAGGACAGCCCATGTCGATCTTCCGGTTACGCCCGTCGCCTACCACTCCGGGAATTCGACGTGGCAGGATGCCGGAGCCGATCTCTTCCGTGACGCCCGTGCCTTGCACGTCGGCGACGTCGTGACGGTAAAGATTCAAATCAACGACAAAGCCTCTCTCGATAACAACCTGAACCGCTCGCGCGACGCGAGCGTCGGTCTGAAGTCATCCGCGGACTTCGATTTCGGTTTCGGGGGCACCGGGCCTGCCGGATCGGGAAAACTTGACGGCAATCTCAATCGAACGACATCGACCGATTCGAAAGGTTCCATCGCAAGATCCGAAAGTATCAACCTCCTCGTGGGCGCTGTCGTCAGTCAGGTTCTTCCGAACGGGAACCTCGTGATCAGCGGCTCACAGGAAGTGCGGGTCAATTTCGAGCTTCGCGTGCTGAACGTTCAAGGTGTGATTCGCCCCCGCGACATCGCAACCGACAACACGATCTCCTACGAAAAGATTGCCGAGGCCCGCGTTTCCTACGGCGGCCGAGGCAGGGTGATGGAGGTCCAGCAGCCAGCGTACGGCCAGCAGATACTCGACGTCGTGGCTCCGTTCTAGGCAAAGTCAGGGGCGTTGGCGGTGGCGACAGAAAAAAGCGAAACTTCAGGCGGCGCCGCGGATCTGGTGAAGTCCGCTCTTGCGGCGGCAATCATCGGCGTCGGCGGTGGCGGAGCATTCGGCTATTTCGTCATGCCAAACGGCGCGAGCACACCGGCCGCTCAGGCTGGTCACGTCGAAGAGAAGTCCTCGGTGGTGCCTGGCCGGTTTCCGGGCGATGCGCTGGCGGTTGAAATTTCCTCTATTATCGCAGACCTCGAGACTGAGCCGAGGAGCAGGGTTCGCCTCGATATCTCGATCGTCGTTGCGCATGGAACTCCCGAAACGACCACCCTCAAGAATGAAGTGAAGGAAGATGTGATCGCCTATTTAAAAGGGCTCAGCGTATCCGATATTCAGGGCGTCAGGGGATTTCAGAATTTGCGTGAGCAGCTCGACGACCGCGCCAGAGTTCGCGGCCGCGGCGCCATCTTGGGTCTGTTGATCGGCGGCTTGGTTCTCGAATGACAGCTCGTAGAATTCTCACCTCAATAGCCGCTTTGTCACTGTCGTCCGGCACCGCGTTTGCGCAAACGATAGACCTGCAGACATTGTTCCCAGCCGGTGATGCGAGCGTCTCGGGCCGTATTGTCCAGCTTCTGGTGGTGATGACCGTCCTCTCGGTCGCCCCTGGTCTGCTGATGATGGTGACGTCTTTCGCGCGCTTCTTGATCGCATTTTCGTTTTTGCGGGTTGGCCTTGGACTTCAGACGACGCCGAACAATCTCATCCTGGTGAGCTTGGCGTTGTTCATGACGCTGTTCGTCATGGCGCCGACGCTGCAGAAAGCCTGGGACGAAGGCGTGAAGCCGATGGTCGAGAACAAAATTAGTCAGCAGGATGGCTATACGCGGACGACTGCGCCGTTTCGCGCCTTCATGCAAGCCAACGTGCGCGACAAAGATCTTGCACTTTTTCAGGAAATGTCATCACAACGCTTCGGCGAGCAGAATAAAATCGAATCAGACGACTTGCGCGTACTCGTTCCGGCTTTCATGATCTCGGAGCTTCGTCGCGGATTCGAAATCGGGTTTCTGGTGACGTTGCCGTTCCTCGTCATTGATCTCGTCGTCGCGACGATCATGACGTCGATGGGCATGATGATGATGCCGCCGACGGTGGTATCGCTACCGTTAAAGGTTTTGTTCTTCGTGTTGGTCGACGGGTGGAGTTTACTCGTCGGTGCGTTGGTTAAATCGTTCGCCTAACCGGGCGAACAGTGTTAAGTGCATCGCCTAAGGCGGCGATTAACGATTAGGCCCCTAAAAGTAACAATTGGGAAATAACTCTCAGCTATTTCAAGTTTGATAACGGAGTGGTTGCCGACACCTGCACCACAGGCATGATGCCGATCTGTTAAGCCGGAAGACCCGGCATGTCCCCAGTGTGCGTGCGCTTATTTAGTGCCGAGTAGAAGGAACAAAGGGACATGGGCATGAGCAGTATCAATACCAATATTTCGGCAATGACGGCGCTTCAGTCATTGCAGCAGACCGCCAAAGACCTGCTGACGACGCAGAATCAGATCTCGACCGGCTTGAAAGTTGCTTCCGCTTCGGACAACGCCGCCTACTGGTCGATCGCGACGACCATGCGGTCTGACAACGACGCGCTCTCGACGGTTCAAGACGCGCTTGGCCTCGGCAAAGGCACCGTTGACGTCGCCTACAACGCGCTTAACCAGAGCATCACGCTCGTCAGCCAGATCAAGCAAAAGCTGACGGCGGCCGCAGCTCCGGGCGTTGATCGCACCAAGGTTCAGTCGGAAATCACGCAGCTTCAGCAACAGCTGAAGGGCATCGCTGATACGGCGAACTTCTCCGGCCAGAACTGGGTTTCGGTCGACTCGTCAGTTTCGGGCTACAGCGCGACAAAGGCGATCGTTTCCTCGTTTGCTCGTACGACGTCGGGTGCCGTTTCGATCGGCACGATCTCCGTTGATACCTCGAAGTCGGTTTTGTTCGACGCTTCGACCGCGACAAGCGGCGCCGCCGGCGGCATCCTCGACTCGCAGCGCGGTACGACGGGTGCAATCGTGACGACCGGCGGCACGTCGGTCATGAACATCGACATCAGCAAGCTCACGGACAGCTCGACTGACCAGACGACGCTGACCCAGTACATCGCTGGCGTCGATAGCGCGTTCCAGGAGATGACCTCGGCGGCCACGAACCTCGGCGCAGCCCAGACACGTATCAGCCTGCAGACGAGCTTTATCTCGTCTTTGAGGGATACGATCACCACGGGTGTCTCGCAGTTGGTCGATGCCGACATGAACCAAGAGTCGACGAAGTTGCAGGCACTCCAGGTCAAGCAGCAGCTCGGTGTTCAGGCACTCAGCATTGCTAACCAGTCGAGCCAGAGCATCCTCTCGCTCTTCCGCTAATGACTAAGGCTCGGCGCCTATCGGGCGCCGAGCCCTCCTTGCCTCCTCCCAGTCGGGACTGACTGGCGCCCCATACGGACCGCATTCCGAGCAACGATCCGCCAACCGCGCTGGATCCGGAGCAGCCGCCCCGTCACCTCTGCACAAGGTTCCCTCTCTACCGTTGGCATCTAACTTTGCCGGTAGGGTGCCAGGGATGGATTGGCGTCAATTCGAAAATTTAATTCAGAGTCTGAAAGGCCTAGGGCGGCAGCGTCTGATAGCCCTCGGCGTTGCCGGCGCATTCGTTTTTGCGCTCATAACGATCGGTAGCTATTTCGCCTCGCGATCTGCCTACGACACACTCTATGTCGGACTGACGCCGTCCGACGTCAGTCGTATGGGCACTGTGCTGACGGAAGCGGGCATCGCCTTCGAGACCAGCACTGACGGCACGAAGCTGAGTGTTCCCATTGGTGACACGGCTCAGGCACGTGCCCTCCTTGCCGAAAAAGGCCTGCCGGGAAGTCAAACCGCAGGCTACGAGCTTTTCGACAAGCTTGGCGCTCTGGGTCTGACCTCCTTCATGCAGGAAGTCACCCGAGTCCGGGCGCTCGAAGGCGAGCTTTCGCGCACCATTCAGTATCTGAAGGGCGTCCGCGCTGCCCGTGTGCATATCTTTCTTCCCGACCAGAATGCGCTGCGCGTCAAGAAGCAGTCCCCGTCGGCCTCGGTCGTGATCAGAACCGACATCGCCGGCGATGCTGCTGCGGCACCCGCGATCAAACACCTGGTGGCATCTGCAATTCCGGAAATGTCGCCGGAAGAAGTGCAGGTCATCGGCACCGACGGAACCATTCTCGGAGGAGGCAAAAGCGCGACTGGTGATGCACCCGTGCAGATGCTCGAACTCGAACGGACCGTCGCTCAACAAATCCAAGACAGTGTTCGCCGCACGTTGGTGCCCTATTTGGGCATGGACAATTTCCAAGTCAGCGCGATCGCCCGCCTGAACCTCGACAAGCGCCAGACGAGCGAAACGAACTTCGACCCGGAGAGCAAAGTCGAGCGGTCGACCAGGGTCATCAAAGAGGCGCAGAGCTCGCAGGACGCTTCAAAAACCAACGTAAGCGTCGAGCAGAATATTCCGGGTGAAGCGACACCGAACAAGGACCAGGCGAAAAAGGCCCAGGATCGCAAGGAAGAGACGACCAACTACGAAATCAGCACGAAGTCCGCTTCGACGACCAGCGAGGGCTACAAGGTCGATAACATCTCGGTCGCCGTGGTCATCAACAAGAGGCGTCTCGCGGAAGTCATGGGCAAGGACGCGAAGGCCGAAGATCTCGATCGGCAGGTCGCGGAAATCGAGAAAATTGCGCTCTCGGCAGCCGGAATCGACAAGAAGCGGGGCGACCATATCAGCGTCTCAGCCGTCGACTTCGCGCCGACGCCGTTCGAGTCGGATGCCGCCTCCGGAGGATGGCAGCCACTGGTCATGAGTCTCGCTGGCACGGGAATAAAATCTCTGACGATTCTTCTGCTCGCGGCGATCGTGGTGATGGCAGGCTTCAGGCCAGTCATGCGGACATTGCTGTCAAATAGCGCCGTCGAAGGGCCCGCCGCAGTTGCCGCGCTCGGTTCACCGATTGCGTCCATCACTGGAACGGGAACTGCGCCGCTAGACATGCCGGAGATGGCATCGCCGCTACTTGAGCCAGGAGCCAATCCGTTCGACGGAGAAGGCGGAATGGGCTCAATGGGCTCAATGGGTTCAGACTTCGGCAGCGGTCTTTCCTTTGGCCGATCTCTTGCGCTCGGCCCGGTCGAGAAGCTTGGGGCGATCATCGATAGCGACGAGGAGCAAGCCACCGCTATCCTGAAGCATTGGGTTAAGAACGGATGACGACGAGACTTCACAGTTCGGCGTTTTCGCTCCTGTCTGATTTCGATCGCGAAAACGCGGTCGTCGAGCGCGATTATGAAGCCGAGATAAAATCGGCTTTCGAAGAGGGCTATCGCCACGGTCACGCCGATGGGCGGACCGAAATGGAGGCCGACGCAGAGCTTCGGCTGACGGAGGCGACGTCTCTTCATGCCGAGCAACTCCTCGAAGAGAAGCAAAACTGGCAACGCGACTGCGCCGACGTCCTGGCGGCACGTTTGGAAAACGTCACCAAGCTTATTGAGGCGAGCATAGAAGAGCGCGTCGCGACGCTACTGCGGCCATGGCTCGCCGAACGATTGCGAGAACGCGCCCTCCAGGATCTTGAGAACGCCATTGCGCGCGCGCTAGCCGAAGGCGCGAAAGTCCACATAGAGGCGCCGGCCGAAATCGTCGTGCATCTTCGCGAACGCTTGCCGGTGGAGGGTCTTCAAATCGGCTATTCCGAAACAGAGAACAGCGACATTCGCGCTCACATCGAAGAAACCGAAATCGAGGTCAACATTTCCGCGTGGGTCGCCGCGCTTGAAGCGGTGGCATCATGAGCAACGGTCAGGAAGACGTTTCATCGCAGCCGCTGGTCATCGTTCGTCGCCGGCGCAATACCGACGAGCCGCATCACGGTGGTGTCTGGAAAATCGCCTACGCGGACTTCATGACCGCAATGATGGCCTTCTTCTTGGTGATGTGGCTGATCAACGCCGCCGACAAGAAGACGATCGTTCAGGTCGCAGCCTATTTCAATCCGATGCGGTTGACGGATCGATTTGCTGCGCCGAAAGGCCTTGAAGACCTGACCGAGACCGCGACCAAGCCGTCGGAGGAGAGAGGAAAAAAAGGCTTCGAAAAGCAGGTTATCGATATCAAGCAGACGCGCCAAGCCGATCAAGATAGCAAAGAAAAGATCGGCGAAGCGATGGACGAGGCGGCGCAGAAATCGAGCGCTGCCGCTGGTGGCAAGAGCTCCGAAGCTCAAAAGGAGCAGGCGCTTTTCGACAATCCCGGCGATCTGCTTGAGAAGCTTGCGGACGAAGCACGAGCCAGTGCGCCGACGACGGCATCAAGCCCTGCCGACGGAAACATTAGCGATCCGTTCGATCGCACCAATCGCAGGGCCGGAAAATCTCAGGCGGCGTTGAAGCCGGCGACCCAACCGGCTCCGGAAACTCCACCCAAAGCGAACGAAGTCGCAAAGGTGGCCGTGCCGCCGAGCAATGCGAAGCCGCCGTCGCAAGGGGCTGCAAAAGAGACGCCGCCCGTTCCGCCGGCGCAGAGCCAATTCGAAACGTCGAAGCAAACTGACGTCGTCGCGAAGCAGACACCAGCAACGCTGGATCAGGCGAAAAAGGAAGACAAGACGCACGAGCAGGATAAGCAAAAGGAAAAAGACGAAGACGCGAAGAAGCTCGAAGACGACATCAGCAAGGCAATTTCCGCGGTGGCACGCGACCTGCCGCACGTCGAGGTCAAGGCAACGCCTGAGGGCGTGCTCATCAGCCTGACCGACGATGCCGCATTCGGCATGTTCGAGGTGGGTTCTGCAAGGCCGCGCCCGGAACTCGTCCTTGTAATGGACAAAATCAGCAAGGTTCTGGACGGTCACGATGGACCCATCGTGGTTCGCGGTCACACCGATAGCCGAGCCTACAAAAATGCAAATTACGATAACTGGCGGCTCTCGGCAGCACGCGCGCAAATGGCCTATTACATGCTCGTGCGCGGCGGCATCCCGGAAACGCGCGTTACCGCCATCGAAGGTCGCGCCGACCGTGATCCGAAAAATCCATCAGATACTCTGGCGGCAGAAAACCGCCGGATCGATATCCTCATAAAAGAGGCCAAGCAATGAAACGGCTCGCGCTGATCTCTGCAGCGTCGGTCGTCGCACTCTCCGGCGTTGCAGCAGGCTCGGCCTTCTACTTCCGGCCGGAACTGATCTTCGGCGAAGATAAGCCCGAACCTCGTCTCGATCATGCCGTGCCTTCATATGCACAAAAGCCGTCGAACGAAATGCAGGCGAGGAAGAAGGCACTCCGCCAGGTCGAGCAGTTGGGCGCCATCCAGGACAGGATTATTCGCGGCGATCGGACCGCGCTCGCTGAGCAGGCCCGAGTGCTGAGCGACATAGCCCAAGACGTTCGTCACTTCAGCCCCGACGACTGGAAAGACTACGTCAACGTGCGCACCAGCTTGCTTTACGTCCTCAGCGGCGGCGATGCTCATGTTCTCGCCCCGCTGCTTGATAGCGATACTCTGGGAGCAGCCGACCAGAAGTTGGCCGCTGGCATCGTGAGTTTCGCTCAAGGGCAGACCAGAGCCGCGCGCAAGTTATTCATGGAGATCGACCCGAGATCTCTCGATGTCAGCCTCGTCGGACCGTTCGCGCTCGCCCGCGCATCGCTTTATCTCGACGACAATCACGAAAAGGCGATCGACCTGCTCGACGACGCGAGGCTCGCTTGTCCGCATACTGCAATCGACGAAGCCGCCGCGCGAAGGGAAATTCCCCTTCTCATCGGTATGGGCCGGAAAGATCGAGCGATAATGTTGACGACGAGCTACGTCCGCGAGTTCGGAAAATCCATCTATGCGCGGAAGCTGTTTCGCGATTTTGCGGAAGCAACCGCAAAACGCAATGATATGGATGATGCCGAAACAATCGATGCGCTCGCGAATTCCCTCGATCCCAAGGACATGCTGAACGCGTCGGAGTTGTTTATCGATATCGCCGGCGAAGCATTGCTCCAGGGCAAACTGAAACTCGCACGCGCGGCCGCCGAGCGAGCCTTGAAGCTCGATGGCGCGAGTCCCGAAAACTTGGAAAAGGCGCGTCTCTATCAGGCTGCGGCAGAAGCTCCTTCCGCCGATGCAGGGAAGGCTCTGCAAGCTTTGAATCAGATCACGGCCGATCGCCTTTCGGACGAGGATACGGAAATTCGTGAAGTCGCGGGCTTCATCGCGAGTTCCGTCGTCGGCGATAAGATAGAAAATGCACACCAGGGCACCGGCGCACCGGGAATTGCCAAAGATCAGATCCTACCGAAAGCCGCGGCCGTTCTCGGCAAAGCCGATGCTCTTATAAACGAAGCCGATCAGATCATCGCACGGAGTGGAAAATGACAGCGTCAGTTGGTGGTGCTGCGACAGGCACGGTCGATCATCTATTGCAGTCCGTTCGTGGCCGCGTAAGCTCCCGTCGGGACGACGACAGGCAAACTCGGGATAACGAGTCAGACGCTCAAGACGTCAAGAATGATCATTCACAGCCCAAGGCGGCTTCGAATTCCGATAGCGCCGTTAGCCGCTCTGAAAAGTCGTCGCCACGTAAACAAAGCAAGTCCGAATCTGCCGACGATGAGGCGTCGTTCGCGGAAACAATCGATAGCATCGGGCAACAGGAGCCGAACGCTAACGCAAAGGTCGAGAGAAGCGATAATTGGCCTCAAAACGCGATCGCCGCGGTCGCTGCCGGCAACACTCTCGCCAAGCAGCAGACACCCGATACAGTCCAGCAGCCGGCAGAAAGTCCGCAACGCGCCATGCGTCCGGTCAATCTTTTGCGGCAGGATAGCATTGCCGCATTGATCGACGCCAAGGCGCGTCTGATGCCGAGTGACAATATTCCGAAGACTGCGGAAGTAACGATGCCGGATACGCTGCCCCTGCAGCAGGACGTGCAATCGGATGCGTTTGCCGACGTGACGGATCGAACTCCAGCAACCGTCAACGGCCAAGAGACGCACTGGAACTTCAACGATAAAGCCATTGCCGACGCTGCTTTGCAGGCTTCAGGAGTGCAATCCGAGGATAGTCCCGCGCAGCGCGTCTTCTCGCCGTTTCGCGTCGCGGAGACATCCCAAAAACCGGCTAGCGTATCGGACGACTCATCGCCGCCCGTACAGGTGCAAGCTGTCACGGCACCGGCGTCAGCTAATACATCCGATGATGCCCTCCTCGCCGATAAGGATCAAACTGGCCCGCGTCTTCAACAGCCGGCGACCGGAGATCCGGCGATCCGCAAGATTGTGAAACCCGAGTCGTCCGATTCTATCGAGAGGATGTTGTCCGTTGATCCCAAGCCCTCGCAAGGCCCGGTCAATGTGACGGCGCAAGTGCGCAACGGTGTCGTTGATGCTCTTGCCGGAAAAGCCGAAGAACTGAATCCAAGTACAACGGTCGCAGATCTTCAGGATCGCGCGCCGTCGCCACCGCCGGTTTTGCGATCATTAGACCTCACGCTCTCTCCGCCTGACCTCGGCTCCGTGCGGTTGCGCATGAGTCTCAAGTCGAACGCATTGGAGATTGAAGCGGATGCTTCGAAAGCGGCGACCGCTAAGATCCTCAACGACGATCGCACGTCGTTGGAGCGAGGTCTGCGGGATGCAGGCTACGACGTTACCAGTTTGAAGATCACCGATGTTTCATCGAGCAACGCGATGAACTCGAGTGGTCAGCAAGCGAACGGATCGCCGTCGCGCGATGGCGATCAGGCGCGCCCGAACTTCACAGGTCAGCAGGACGGGAATTCCCAACGCCGCGAAGGTGCGACGTTCGGCCAGCCGCAACGCCGTCAACAAGATCAATCGCAGCAGACGTCCGCCGACTTGGCTAGCGGCCGTGCGGGCGGCGCAGTTTATATTTAGGTCTCGTTATGACGCAGCAGGAACTGATAGGCAGCGGCCTGCATGGCCCCTTCTCGCTCGCAACCGATGCGATCGATGAAGAACTTGCCGAGAATTGTCCAGGTGCATACGCGCTCGGTTTCACCGATCACCTGGGCCGGTTCTCGATCACCTACGTTGGGAGCGCGGGTGAAAATCTGAAATCAAAACTGAAAGCGCACATCGGAACCGCATCGCAGTTCAAATTTCGTCATTTCGCAGAAGAGCGGCTCGCCTTCGAAAAGGAGTGCGAAATGTTCCATCAGTTTCTGCCGTCCGGAAACTTCCTGCACCCTAGCCGGCCGCAAGGCACAGATTGGGCATGTCCGCGGTGTCGTCGATAGACTGAGGCTTCGTCATCAGGTCGAGCACGTCTGCAAGGGCCTGATAATAGCCTGAATGCCAATAGGCGCATTCCGCCGTGCCGAGATCGAGATGCAGCTGTCGCTCCAGCTTCTCCGCCCAGTCGCCGCCTAGACGTGAGCCAATCCCTGCCATGCGAGCATGAAGGGCCCCAAGATCGGCACGTACGTCTTCCATTTTAGTCCCTCAACTCTTTTCATCGTCCCGCTGTCTGTGAGGGTGAATTTACACAGCATTGATGGCATTACCGCCAACAAAGCTATTTGCATTTTAGCAAATTCTGCGCGGGTCATTAACCTTGGGACTTACGCAACCGCGCCACGTATCTGTCGATTAGATCGTTGGCGATCATCATCCGTTGCGTTGCGAGCGGTCTGAGTTCCGCCGGAACCCGATCGGGATGATTGCGCAAGGCGAACTCGCGCCGGAACATTGCAATGTCCGCTTCGGTGACGTTCGAAGAGAGCCCGAGCTCGAGCAAGATTTTGTTAGGATCGAGAAATGCTTCCAGATTGAAATCGTCGGCGCCGTCGTCGCCGTATTTCTTGCCGCGCTGCTGGGAGGCGCCGATCGTAGTACCGGTGCGCTTGCTCGCCGCAAGGTCCCATGCAGCTTCCAGGCTGTTAAGGGAAAATTTACGCGAAAGCTGAGGCGCGCGACCGAGTTCGTCCTCTCGCGCGATCAAGTCGTCGATCAAAGTATCAAAACTCGACGGCAGCGGCGTCCGCAATCGCATAGGCATAGCCGGAAGGAAAATGAGCACTCGAAGCCCGGCAACCTATGGGATTCGGCTTGCGGAACGCTGACAGTCCTGAGCTTCGAACGACCTAGAGGCGGCGCGCTGATTTCTGCAGCCTGACCGCCTTCTGGTAATAAGCGCGTCCGAGATTTTCGAAGTCCAGACGCTCGTCGACATTCGTTACAGGCGTAACAAATTCAACGCCGATATGCTTATCTTTCAGCCAAGATACCCTGCCGACGACGACCGTGCCGTCGAACAGCGTCAACGATACGGTTTCATCCACGTCCGGTACGACGCCGTCGAGAACACTGATCCTTGCGCCAGATTCAGAAAGATCTGTGAGATCGCAGATCAAATGAGATTTTCGAAACCGAAGCGCAACGTGCTGGCGTGCTTCGTGCCTGGCAGTAACGCGACGGTCGTCCGGTGTAACATCTTCCGCAATTGCGTCGGCTGCTGCCAGATTGCGAAAGAGCTTTCGGACCTTTGTTTGCTTCATAGTACGCACCTGAACAAATCCACTCATTTCGCTGCAATTGAAAACGTAATTGTCTCTAAACGCTTATCGGCCGGGAATTGGCCTGTTCGCGGCAGAGATCGCATATTCCATTGAACAACAATTAGGTTACGGAGCCGAAACAGAAACAAATAAAATTATACGGAGTTGAATTGCCGTTTAAACTCGAAGCGCCACAAACGCACGGAGTCATGTATCTGCATCGAGTGTAACTTCAGAGTGATTTGCCGTGTCTTTTCGGCCGCAAGCAATAATGAAATAAATGTTAATAACTCGCGTGAATCACTGTATTCCCTTTAGTGCCAATGATTTGCGGGGCCTGGGGGGCAACATGTTCGTTGTGCTTGACGATCGTTCAACGGTCGCGGGGGGGTATGTTGCGTGTTTCGAACGAGAGGGCATTGCAGCTACAGCTGTAGATCCATCTGAGTTCTTCGAATGGTTCGAGCTCATCAACGACTCGGATGTTGCTGTCATCGAGGGTTTTCTGCTCGGCACGGTTTCAGCCCGTCGACAGATTTCGGCGCGCATTCGGTCGCGATGCCGTGCGCCGCTTATTGGCCTGATCGAAGCGAGGGCGCTCAGCGAAACGCTTGAGCTTTTTTCGCTCGGTTTCGACGACGTGCTCGCGAAGCCGTTTCATGTCAGGGAAATTTTGGCGCGCAGTGGCGCCATTCGCCGCCGCATGCAAATCACCGACGAATGCGTTGATGTCGGGGGCATCAGGATCTTCTTCGACGGTCGCGACCCAATCGTTAACGGCGACGTGCTGCCCTTGCCAAGGCGCGAACGGCGAATTTTGGAATGCCTCGTGCTGAGCCGCAATACTCGGATCACCAAGACGCAGATATTCAATCGCGTGTACGGAATATTCAACGACGAGATCCACGAGAACGTCATTGAAAGCCATATCAGCCGGCTTCGGAAGCGATTGAAGCAGAAGCTCGGATACGACCCAATCGATTCTCAGCGGTTCCTCGGTTATCGCCTGAAAGACTTCGCAATCGACGAGGTTTTGCAGACCGCGCACGCGCCGCCAACCAGTCTCACGCAAGGCCCAGATGCTTTAATGCCCCCGAGCATTATGCGCGACGAGGAGAATATCGATGGGTCTCTACGGAGTAATGACTACGAGCGTCTCGGGAATGTCTGTCCAGTCTGATCGAATGGGTACGGTCGCGGACAACATCGCAAATATCAATACGGCCGGTTACAAGGCAGCATCCACCGAATTCGCGACGCTCATCGCGGAAGGAAGTGTCGCCGAGTATGTGCCGGGCTCCGTTTCGACCATCGCGCGCCGAATGGTCTCGCAGCAAGGCGATTTCACATATACGAAATCGCCCACGGACCTGGCGGTCAGCGGCAACGGCTTCTTTATGGTACAAAGCGACGCTGGTACGCCTTTCCTGACCCGCGCCGGTAACTTCGTTCCCGATCAGAACGGCAACCTTGTAAACGCCGCGGGCTTCAAGCTCTTGGGCTACAACCTCCTAGATGGCAGCTCGAGCTCGGTCGTAAACAGCGCTGCCGGACTGCAGGTGGTGAGCACAAGCGGGCTCGGGATGAAGGCAACACCTTCGACGAGCGGCAAGTTTGGCGTGAACCTTCCGGCCGACGCGAGTATTACCCCTGCGGCCAACTTGCCTGCGGCGAATGCCGCAACGGCGGCGTACGCCGGCAAGACCTCGATCGTCACCTATGACAATCTCGGCCATCAGGTCACGCTTGATGTTTATTCCGCCAAAACCGCCGATAATACGTGGCAAATAACCGTCTACAACGCGGCGGGCGCGTCGGCATCCGGCGGATTCCCCTATGCGGCGGGCCCGCCGAGCTCGCAGTTGGCGACGACGTCGGTGACGTTTGACAGCACGACCGGGACACTGACAACGACAAGCCCGCAATCGCTGACCGTCAATATCCCCAACGGCAGCGCGTTCTCTCTCGACATCAGCAAGATGACGCAACTTGCGGCGAACTACGCGCCGCAAACAGGCTCCAACGCGCCAAGCGCGAACGGTAGCCCACCGACCGCTGTCGACCGTCTCGAGATCAGCAATGAAGGCATCGTCACGGCTGTTTACGCTGATGGTTCGCGGGTTGACGCATTCAAGATTCCTCTCGCGACCGTAGCAAGCCCCGACAATCTCACGGCCATTTCGGGCAACGTGTACGCGACGAACAAGAGTTCCGGAGACCTGCAACTTGGCACCGCAAATGAAGCGGGCCGGGGCAAAGTCATCTCTGGCGCGTTGGAAAGCAGCACTGTCGATCTCGCTTCCGAGCTGACGACCATGGTTCAGGCGCAGCGCAACTACACGGCAAACTCCAAAGTATTCCAGACCGGCACCGAACTCCTGGACGTTCTCGTAAATCTCGTTCGCTGACGGGGAATTGAAAGGTAAAGGCCCAGCATATGACGCTTACACAGAGTATCGGCAACGCGCGTTCGAGTCTGTCGACTGTTTCCGAACAAATCTCGGTCGTATCGCAGAATATTGCGCGCGTGAACGATACCAATGCGACTCGCAAGGTCGCAAACGTCATAACTGGGCCTGGTGGCGGCGTCAGCGTCGCCTCCATTTCCCGTACTGCAAACAAACTTTTGCTCGACACGTATTTGACTGCGAATTCCAATAACCAGACGCAAACCGTGATCAACTCTTCGCTGAATCAGCTTGAGAACACGGTTGGCGAGACCGATTCCGACACGTCTCCCGCAGCGCTCATTGCGAAGCTGAGCTCTGCGCTGCAGAACTACTCTACGACTCCGCAGAACGGCGCCATCGCGGCGACGGTCGTCTCTGCCGCGCAACAGTTGGCGACGTCTCTCAATTCGGCCACCCAAGCGGTGACCGATATGCGGAATCAGGCTGATAACGACATCGCGACGTCGGTATCCAACATCAACAATCTGCTTTCCCAGTTTCAGAAGCTGAACCAGACGATCGTAAGCGGAACCGGCAGCGGCGCCGACATCACCGATGCGCTCGACCAACGCGACACCATTCTGAAGCAACTATCGACCGAAGTCGGCATACGAACCGTTACGCGTGCGGGCGGCGATATGGCTATCTACACCGATAGCGGTGTAACGCTATTCGATAAGACTGCGCGGAAGGTAACATTCGCGGCTACGCCAAATCTTGGGCCGAGCTCCGTTGGCAATCCGATCTATGCCGACGGCGTTCCGATTGCCGGAACTCCGCATACGATGTCGATCAGTTCTGGCAATCTGGCCGGTCTGGTCGAAGTCAGGGACAACATCGCCCTCACCTATCAGGGCCAGCTCGATGAGATCGCCCGCGGCTTGATCGAAGCGACGGCCGAGACCGATCAGTCCGCGACGCCGACACTGCCTGCAGCAGCCGGTCTATTTACGTACGGCGGCGGTCCCGCAATTCCCACCTCCGGAACTCTGGTGGCGGGTCTCGCCGGCTCGATCAAGGTCAATCCGAATGTCGATCCGTCGCAAGGTGGGGATGCGACGCTCATCAGAGACGGCGGCATTGCGGGCAATGCAGCCTATAAATACAATTCGACTGGTGCTGCCTCCTTCACGGACCGAATTCAGCAGCTCATAACGAATCTCGGGACTTCGCGATCGTTTGACCCGTCAGCGCAGCTGACGCAATCGGCATCCGTAACCGATTACGCAAAATCCTCGGTCTCTTGGCTTGAATCGCTAAGACAGTCCGCGAGCGCCGAAGCCGAGTCGCGGCAAACCTTGGCTAATCGGGCAAGTACCGCGCTATCGAGCGACACCGGTGTGAATTTGGACGAGGAGATGACCAACCTTCTCGCATTGGAGAGAACCTTTCAGGCCTCGTCGCGGCTGATAAACACCGTTGACAGCATATTCTCAACGCTCCTCCAGACAGTCGGTTGACATCATGATATCAAGCTCTTTCGTATCGTCCTCTTCTCTCTCGTCTGAAACGCGCCAATCAATCGCGCGTTTGCAGTCGCAGCTCGTCGACGCGCAAAAGGAGCTTGCAACCACAAGGCACGCTGACGTCGGTGTGACCCTCGGCGCGACGACCGGGGTCAGCGTTTCCATGCGCCAGGACCTGGAGCAAATTCAGGCGATCAAGAGTTCTAACAACCTCGTTCTGGGCCGCATGGATGCCTCGCAATCGGCGCTGAAAACGATAGCGACCAGCACGCAGTCGTTCTTGTCGGCTTTGATCAACGGCGGCTCGGCCTCAGGGTCGGCCGACACGCTTATTCAATCGGCGCAATCCGGCTTGCAGACCCTGCAGGATCAGCTGAACACGTCGCTCGATGGCCAGTATCTCTTTGCAGGCATCAATTCGGACGTCAAGCCGATGGACGACTTCCTCGGCAGCCCTGCTTCCCCGGGAGCGCAGGCCGTGACGAATGCGTTTGTTGCCAAATTCGGCTTCAGTCCCACCAGCTCCCAGGCCGCGAACATCTCGCCTTCCGACATGCAGGACTTTCTCGATAACCAGTTCTCCAACCTGTTCACCACTTCGAGCTGGGCCAGCACTTGGTCGTCCGCGTCGGACAAATCTGTCAGCAGCCGAATTTCGCGAACCGAGATAGCCAATACGTCGGTGACGGCGAATGACAAAAACTTCCGCACATTGACTGAAGCATTCACGATGATCTCGGGGCTGGGTTTTGCAAATCTGAGCAGCGGCACCCAAGACGTGATTGTAGCGAAGGCGCGAGATCTCGTCGCCAACGCAACGGGCGGGCTCACTCAAGTTCAGTCATCCCTTGGTGTAACGCAACAGCGCGTTACGAGCGCAAACGATCAGATCGGGACTCAGATCGACTTTCTCACGAAATCGATCGACAACCTCGAGCAGATCGATCCGGCCACCATCACCACGCAGCTTTCAGATATTTCGACCGCGCTTCAGGCGGCGTACTCCATCACGAACAAGCTGAATAAACTCACCATCATGGACTATCTGTCGTGAGCTTAGGCGGCATCTAGAGCAGGTCTTGCGGAAGGCAGAAGATGTACAAGTTCTCATACGAAGAGACGCTGATCGAATCGAGCAGCCGGCAACGCGAAAACGAGCGGCTGGCAATAGAACAGTCGGTAGCGCTGCTGAAGTCGGCAGAGCAGGCCGGACCGCAGTCGCGCGAAGCGATCGATGCCATTTTCTTCCTGAACAGGCTCTGGAGCTTCTTTCTCGACGATCTCGCGAAGCCTGAGAATGGATTGCCGGATGAAGTCCGCGCGAGCCTCATCTCGATCGGCATCTGGATGCTCAAGGAAGCCGACGCGATCAGCAAGGGCAACTCGCGGAATTTCGCCGGCCTGATCGATGTCTCGAATGTCATCGCGGAAGGATTGTGATGGCTAGCGGCCTGAAAATCACGTTGCGTGCCGGCGAGCGGATCTTCATCAACGGCGGTGTCTTGCGCGTCGATCGTAAGGTCAGCCTCGAGCTGATGAATGACGTCATCTTCCTTCTCGAGCAGCATGTGATGAAGCCCGAGGACACGACGACACCATTCAAGCAGCTGTACTTCATGATCCAGATGATGCTGATGGATCCTTCATTGCACATGAAGGCACGGACAATGGCGCGCGAGTCGGTCGCCAATCTTCTCGCAAGCATCAGCAACCGCGTTCTGAAGCAGGGACTGATCGATACGGCTGAATTGCTCGATAGCGATCGCCCGTTCGATGCATTGAAGAAAGTCAGATCGCTGCTTCCGGTGGAAGCCGCCGAAATGAATCCTCAGGAACAGAGCAAGGAGGTCGCATGACAACGGTTTCGTCGACCGGCAGCAGTACGAGCACGGATACAGCAACTTCTGCCGCTGCAAAATCGAATACGCTCAACTACAATGATTTTTTGAAGTTGATGATCGCACAGATGCAGAATCAGGATCCGCTCAATCCAACGGATTCGACGCAGTACATGTCTCAGATTGCACAGTTTTCGTCCGTCGAGCAGAGTATAAACACAAACTCCAAGCTTGATCAGCTTCTTGTGAATTCGAATATTTCCCAAGCAAGTACGATGATCGGACTGACGCTGAAGGCACCGGACGGCACAACGGGCACCATCCAATCGGTGCGAATTGATTCTTCCGGCTCAACGGCGATTCTGACGACGGGCAAGGAAGTACCGATCGGCGCAGGCGTAACAATCGGCTACAAAGCATGACGGAAGGGGACGCGCTCGAGATCGTGCAACAGGCGATCTGGCTGACGATCGTCTTGGCTGGTCCCGTTGTCGGGTCAGCGATGGTGATCGGCGTCGGAGTAGCGTTCTTTCAAGCGCTCACCCAAATCCAGGAAATGACGCTTACCTTTGTCCCGAAATTGATTGTTGGCTTTCTGATCATTCTGCTGACAGGCAGCTACAGCGGCAGCCTTCTAAAAGTGTTCACCGAGCAACTCTATCTGCGAATTGCCCTCGGATTTAAGTGACAGTGCCCCATAAAATTATGCAAACGATATAAATAGTCAAAAAGAGTATTGCGCCTGTCGACGACTCATGGTCCGTAGACGGAGATACTGTGTCCGCAAATCGAAGCGTCGTTTCTCTGCTTTCGCAGTGAGTTCGCTTGGTGCTGTCGGAAAATAAATCACTATGACGACTCTATCCTCAATTCCGCCCAAGGTTTCTGTCGGAAACCGGCATGCGACTTCTCGCGGGCAGATCTCCTTTCCAACGAGGCAAAACGCTTCGTCACTTTGAGCTGAGCAGGATTATGAGCGCATTAGCACTGAAGCAATTGCCGTCTTCCGCCATAATCATGTTGGTCAGCATAGTGGGAATCGTTTCGACGTTTCTGGTCTGGCATCTCTCGATGCGCTCAGACATCGACTTGACGGCCTTATCGGATATCTCTTGGCAAATTGCGGAAGTGGATTCGCGCGGCCGGCTGGTGCGGCTCGGTTCACACCCGTTTGCCCTGGCGCTTTTGTTTGGACTGGTTGCAGCAGGCTGCACGACTTTCGCCTGGGGCGCCTTGCAATTTTTCCGCTTGGCTTCCGTGGCGCCGAACCAAATTGACGAACGCTTGTCCGAGCGCCTGGAAAAGGTAGGGCAGGAACTGGATGACGAGGTTTTCTCCGTCGTGCGGCTACTGAAGGAACATCTTGAGCTCAGCGGTTCGCATTCTGAATCGTTGGCGAAGGTGAGCAGCTCTTTGGTCGCTTCGACGCCGCCGGAACGCGTCCGCGCCATCATTCAGATGCTGATCAGCGAAAACAAGAAAGTTCAAAATGAAGTGCGAGAGCTGAATAGCCGCTTGCAGCAGTCGCAGCAGCAGATCGAGAAGCTGAGGATCAGCCTTAGCGATAGTCATAAGCTAGGAATGCTCGATGCCGTCACGTCGCTTAAGAACCGGCATTGGTTGGAGATTTACCTTCCGAAAGAGGTTGCCACAGCTACGGATACAAATGGCTATCTCTCGTTGATCATGGCCGATGTCGACCATTTTAAGAGGATCAACGATACATTCGGACATGCGGTCGGCGACGAAATCCTTAGGCGTTTTGCTGAGCTTCTCTCAAAGAACATCAAGGGGCGTGATACCGCGGCACGCTACGGCGGCGAAGAGTTTATCATACTGCTGCCGCAGACGCGGCTCGAAGGCGCCAAGAACCTCGGAGAACAGATCCGTGGGGAACTCGAAAACAAGAAATGGATGCATCACCGGACGGGACAACCCATCGGGAAAGTCACGGCATCCTTCGGAATTGCAGAATGGCGCCAGGGCGAGGATTGTTACGCGCTTTTGGATCGGGCCGATTCAAAACTGTATGAAGCGAAGGCCGCCGGCCGCAATCGTATCATTGCCGACGAATAGAAATTCTCTGCCGCAAATGATTGTCAAAAGTTCATCTGGCAATCAGCAGATCGTCATCGGCCAGCGGCTCATCAAACTGAACGCTTACCTTCTTTTTGAGGGCCCAGGTGACGGTCCCTCTCATTTTTCGTCCGTTGCGGAGTTCGACGACCACCCGTTCCTTCAATGGGAAATCTCGCTCGCAATCAAGACCGATGCCGTTTTTTGAGATATCGCGTGCAAGGGCAATTGAGCCGCCGCTTTTATCGCTTATCTTGCAGGGCTGCAGCAGAACGTATCTCGGTGTCTTGCGGCGTTGAGGCAGGACGGGAATTGCGACCTCACCGTGTTGATTGACGCATCCGAAGCCGCCAGAAAGTGCGTCTTGAAGAAATTTGCCGAGAACGAGCGCATTTCCGGTGTAGATGCCGTTGAAACGCCAGCGCGTCTCTGGTTCGAGACGGGCAACCGCGGTTTTGCAGTCTTCAGCGAGCTTCCGCCAGAGCGCGGTAATTTGTTCGAGTTTCGTGAGGGATATGGGAGGTCCGGAAAAAACTCCGGCCTGCTCGATCAGCGGCAACGCCAAATTCTTGGCGTCAGACAAATTGAAATAGATCTTGCGGAGTGACGAGGTAATTTCTTCCGAAAGCCCGATTTCCTGCCACGTGCCTAGCGCGGCTTTGATGACGGGCGATTCCACTGGGACGAGGTTGCTGCACGATCGAAGCATCCACGTTCGCTCGAAGGCCAAGCTTGCATTCATGCAGCCTGTGATGCCGCCAATCTGAAGCGCGCTCCAATGAAATTCACAGACGAGCGCTTCGAAGAGGGCGTTGCCTTCATCCGGTTCGTTCGAAAGCCGCGTGCGCGGGAAAGATGGCCGGGCCGGATCGGGTAAATTTAAAAGTGCCCTTAACACAGTCATCTCTCTCAGATTGAGCCAGCACAGGAATGCCGGGCATGAACGTTCTCAAAGCGGTTTGGAGAATAGAGTGCGGAGTTTCGCCGCGGGTACGGCACGAGAGAACAAAAAGCCCTGCGCCTCGACGCATCCTTCGGCGCGGAGCCGATCGAGCTGCTGCTCGGTCTCGACGCCCTCTCCGACGCTGGTCATGCCGAGATTGTACCCGAGCTGAATGATCGATCGCCGCAACGTCGCCGAACGCTTGAGGTTTGCGACGTCGGAGACGAACGAGCGATCGATTTTGATTTTGTCGAACGGAAAGCTTTGCAGGTAGCTCAGCGACGAGAAGCCGGTTCCGAAATCGTCGATCGCAAATCGGACGCCCATCTTGCGCAAACGTTCGAGCGTGTCAGAGGCAATATCCCGATCTTTCATCAGGAGGGTCTCGGTGATTTCAAGTATCAGCCGCGAGAGCGGTAGGCCTCTGCAGGCATTGGTGACTTTATCGATGAGATCCCGGCCGCGGAACTGGGCTGGTGAAATGTTGACGGCGACCCAGATGTCGTCGGGCCACTGGCTCGCCTCGGTGCAAGCTGTCTTCAAGACCCAGTCACCGATCTGACCGATCAGCCCGCATTCCTCCGCTATCGGAATGAATTCGTGAGCTGGAATGAGCCCGCGTACCGGATGCGACCAGCGGATCAACGCCTCGCAACCGACGATCTTACGCGTTTTGACATTGACGATAGGCTGATAATGCAGCTCGAACTTGCTGTTTGCGATCGCCTCGCGCAGGCCCATGATGATTTGGTGGCGGGATTGCAGGCGTTCGTGCATCGAACGCTCGAAGAATCCGAACGTGCCCCTGCCGAGCGATTTGGTCCGGTAGAGAGCCATGTCGGCATTCATCATCAGTTGCTCGGCATCGACACCATCCGACGGCGCGACCGCAATTCCGATGCTCGTTCCGATTGAGACTGTATTCTCTTCGAGAACGAAGGGCTCGGCGAACGCGCCGATGATGCGCCTTGCGAGAGCCTCGATCTCTTCGATCGACCGCGGCTCCACCTGTATGATTGCAAATTCATCGCCGCCCAGCCGCGCGACGGTATCCGTTTCGCGAATTTCCGCGCGCAGCCTTTCCGCGACCGCAATGAGCAGAGAGTCACCGATCGGATGGCCAAGCGTGTCGTTGACGGACTTGAATCGATCGAGGTCGAGGCAATGAAGGGCCAAAGAAGAGCCGTGCTGCACCTGCTTCAAGCCCTGCCGGATGCGGTCTTGAAAAAGCGCACGGTTCGGAAGGCCTGTCAGAACATCTTGGTGTGCGAGCCGCCCGATGGTTTCCTGATACCGTTTTCGCTCGGTAACATCGAGATGGGCGGTCACAAAGCCGCCGCCTGGCAATGGCGTGCCGCGAATCTCGAGATGCGTTCCGTTGGGCCGTTGTCGCTCGAAGGTGTGTGCCTCGCCTTTGCGAGCGCGTTCGAGACGGCTACGTACCTGCTCTTCGACGTTCCCCGGACCATATTCGCCGCGATTGGCGTTGAAGCGGTATAGGTCTTCCAGTGTTGGTAGCGAATTCTCGAAGAGCGAATCGGGATATTCCATGAGCTGCCGCTGTTTGCGATTGCACAGAAGCAAGCGAAGGTCGCGATCGAATACAGTAAGGCCGCCGGGAAAGCTGTCGACGACGGCCTGGAGCAGGGTATTGCGATCCTGCAGCGCCATGTGAAGCGTGACGGCTGTCGTAATGTCGATCTGAAACGACAGAAAGCCTTTGCTCTGCCGGTTTTTGCTCTTGAGCGGCACGATGATGGAATCGACCCAATAGAAAGTGCCGTCTTTCGCTTTGTTCTTTACCGGCGCGCGCCAAGTCTCGCCTCTGCGGAGTTTCTCGTAGGCGTCAGCCCAGAATTCCTTCGGGTGATGGCCGGAATTGAGTATCGAATGGTCCTTGCCGGCGACTTCTTCCGCGGTATAGCCGCTGACGCGTAGGAATTCGGCATTGGCGTGGACGATCCGGCCTTCGGAATCCGCAATAGAGACGATGCCGAGTTGATCGACCGCAGACGCAAAAGCCTTCGCATCGGAATTCGTGCTGAAATAGGGACTGGACGTCTTTTTTCTGCGCCCCTTATTTGTATTGGGAGCACGATAGGCGAATCCATCGAGATTGAAAGCCATGACGCCTTTAGCCGGTGAACCTCGCATCATTCCGCCCCATTCCATGGCCGGCCAAAGGCTGGCCGCAATCGGATAGTTTTACACCAACGGGCCTAAAATTACTGATGTTCCGCATAGAAAACACCACCTTGGCGAACAGGCTAGTATGATGCCACCGCCGCAAGCTGGGCCTATTGGCAGTTATCCATCGAAACAATTAGAGGTAATGTATTAAGGCGAGATTAGCTCGCGCAGGGGCGAATCGGTTAGGGTGAAGTGATCCGCATGCAGAATAGTCCTTCTTGAAGTCAAGCGAAAACCATAAGCCGAACGGAGGCGCGCAAGAGTTTTATTCCGTTGTTACCGAATTATTTTCTTCCGCCGATGTATGCGTGCGCAATCAGAAACCGTTAATTGATTGAAAATATCGAGACAGACTTGCCAATAGACAGACCACAAGAAAAGCGGAAATTTGGCCGCCGGCCCGTATTCAAGGCAGCAGTTGTTGCGCTTGAAGACGGCCAGCGCCTTCCGGGCGCTATCCTCGATTTATCGGAGGGCGGCGCTAAAATTAAGCTTGCCGAGCCCGAGCGCCTGAATGGCGAGTTCTATTTGGAGATCCCCGGCGACGATTTAATCGTTAAATGCCGCTTAATTCGCATCGAAGGCGTAATCGCTGGATTGCAGTACGTGCGGCCGCCCCGGCGTCTTTCCTGGTTAAAGAGAAGGCCAACTTAAGTCTTAAAGCCCGTTAATCGGCTTGATACGCGCTCATGAGAATCAAAGCGGAACGGGTCGGCAGAAAAATTGAAAATGCGGACGCATTTAATAGAGCCTGTAAAATCGTTTCAATAAAATCGCAATGAGGCGATTGTCGTAAACCAATTCGATAGTTTTACCGATTAATTCTAGCAATCGGCTGCTTGATTGATGAAATCATAGGCATGATGCCGTGCAGCCGAGTCGGCAACCCGACATGTTCCAGGCTTTTCAAAAGCAGGAACTCCCGATGAGGCACGATAATTCGCGGCCGCTTCCATCGTCAGCCCAGAAGAATTTGACGATTGCCAAGAATTTCCGCCAACGCAGCAGCTTTCGCTGTCTTGGCGATGACGGCCCGCGTCACCTCCCGGGACTTTGAGCGCTTCTGCAACCCGACACACCGACGACATTGCGGATATCCGCTTCCACGCTGAGTCCGCCGCATCCCAGCCCAGAATCAAAATCAACGCTTCGAGGAAATAGGTTCAGTTATGGTCATAGGATATATCAACAGCAAATGGTCGATGCCGCGCCGGCTCGCACTGATATCTGCGGTGTTCTTAATTCCATCGCTGGCACAGCTTTATCTCTACACCTCTAACAAGCTGGAGCAGATCAGCGCGGTCGATCGTGAAATCAGCGGCGGCAAGCTGGCAGCGGCCGTTTGGACCAAATTGTCCGCCGATGAGAATTCAAGGTTGGGCGACGGAGAGTTGGCAAAGCTCTCTGACGCGTCCCAGAGCCTTGGTGTCCAGCCCAGTGTCAACGCCTTCGAAAACGCACGTTCGACGGACGAGCGGGTGCGCCTCGGCGTTGAGCTTTTGGACCAGATCGCCACGTCATCCGGGATCGCCGCAGATGCCTCGCCGGCCTCGTATTATGCGCAAGAGGTGATGGTCCAGCGGTTGCCTGGCGTCAAGCAGGCGCTGATCGAGTTCAAATCCACGCTCGATACGGCGGGGCTGGCGGATGACCAGACCAAGCTCGCTATCAACTATGCCGTATTGCGGCGAACGACCGACAAGCTTCGCGGCGCATCGAACAAGCTCCTTAGCACCGATCTGTCCGACGACGCCAAGAACGCTTTCAGCGGTACGAACGACCGACTTCTGTCGGAGCTCGATCAGATCGCTGCCAAGCTCAAGGCCGCTGACTATCGCCGCGCTGCAATTGGCAGTGATGTGATTTCGTCCATCAACAACGCCAATAGCTTGGTCGGAACGGCTGCAGGCCAGATCAACGGCATGTTTGCGCAGCTTGCCGAAGGTCATTCGGCGGAAGCACGCTCCTCTCTTTATCGTACGCTCGGTCTTTTGATTGCGGCAACGATCGCAGCGGTGATTATGGTAGGCTTGATCGGCAAGGGAATTGCGCTTCGCCTCTCGAGCCTGGTTCGCGCGATGGATCAACTCAGCCACAAGGATCTGAGCGTTGAAGTCCCGTATCTTACGGACAGCAACGAAAACGGCATGATCGCAGGAGCCCTCGCGCGCTTCAAGGAAGCAGCCGTCGAAAATAAAGCGATGACCGACGCTGCCGTCGAGGCTGCCAAGCAGCAGCAGGAGCAGAGCGAGCACTACGCCAAGGAGCACGAACGCTTCATGGACGCGTTCACAAGCGCGGCAGAACGCATTTCGAGCGGCGACTTCACGCATCGCATCACCGAAAAGGTCATCCCGGAGTATGAGGCGATCATCAGTCAGATGAACCTGATGATGGGTCAGCTGGAAGCCGCGCAAGTCGGGAAGATCGAGGCGGAGAACCAGATCAATACCGTCGTCGCATCGCTCGGGACAGCTCTGTCGGAACTCGCGCAAGGAAACCTGGAGACCACTGTATACGCCGAATTCGCTCCCGAGTTTGCAAAGCTAAAAGCAGACTTCAATTCTGCGGCTTCGCAACTGAGAAGCACGATCGAGCTTGTGAAAAAAGGCGCCAGCAGCATCAAGATGGGCACCGAAGAAATTTCGCAAGCCTCCGACGACCTGTCGCGGCGCACGGAAAACCAGGCCGCAAGTCTCGAAGAAACAGCTGCCGCCGTTAAGGAGATCACCGATACCGTCAATAAGACAGCACGCGGTGCAACGCATGCTCGCGAAACGGTATCGGTCGCCAAGACAGACGCCGAGAAGAGCGGCGAGGTCGTTCATAAAGCAATATTGGCGATGAACGGCATCGAAAGCTCATCGAAGCAGATCAGCCAGATCATCGGCGTCATCGACGAAATCGCGTTCCAGACGAACCTTCTCGCTTTGAATGCTGGCGTCGAAGCAGCGCGCGCAGGTGACGCTGGTCGGGGCTTCGCAGTCGTCGCGTCAGAAGTGCGTGCCTTGGCTCAGCGTTCTGCAGAAGCGGCGAAGGAAATCAAAGGCCTAATTTCGGCTTCGACAGGTCAGGTTGCTCAAGGTGTGCAGCTCGTCGGTGAAACCGGCTTGGCATTGACGCGCATCGTTTCGCAGGTTGCTGAAATCAACAGCATCGTGACGGACATTGCGACGAGCGCCAACGAACAGGCGCACGGTCTCGATCAGGTCAACACGGCTGTCAACGAGATGGACCAGGTCACGCAGCAGAACGCCGCGATGGTCGAGGAAGCGACGGCTGCAACGCAGACTCTGGCTCAGCAGACCGAAGAACTCGTTCGTCTGGTCAGCCGCTTCCGCACAGGTGAGGAAACGGTCGTCGAGATGTCGGCTCGCCGGGAATCGTCCAAGTCAGCCGCTCGGGGCCAGCGCTCGCCCGCCAAACCCAAAATGGCGGCAGCTGTAGGTATGGGACGCCGCAGCGCGGCTTCGTCTGACGCCGGCTGGGAGGAATTCTAATGGCCCGGCGGAAAGGGAAAGAGATCGACGGCGGTTCCGGCGAACGCAGCCGGTCGCGGAAGAAGCCCAAGGTCGCAACGCAAATGCAGGACGCCGAGACGGCAGCACCCGCAACCGCGAGCGAGCCGGAGCTTGTTCTTCCAGACTCACTCGACTCGTCGTCGGCGGCTTCCATCAGGGATCTTCTCCTCGCGCGTCGCGGTGCTTCGCTTGTCGTCGATGCCGGACAGGTACAGCGCGTCGGCATCCAGTCGTTGCAGGTCTTGCTTGCGGCTGCCCACACGTGGCGGGCCGACGGCCAGAACTACGCGGTCAGGAACCCAAGCTCTGCACTTCTCGAAACGATTGCTCTCGTTGGATTGTCGGCTGACCAATTTCTTTTTGAAGGATCTTCGCCATGACGCAGACCATACTAACCGTGGACGATTCTAGAACGATGCGCGACATGTTGAAGATGGCGCTCGCGGAAGCTGGCTTCAACGTTATTCAGGCCGTTGATGGCGTCCACGGACTGGAAGTCCTTCAGACGTCCATGCCGGATGTCATCGTAACCGATATCAACATGCCGAAGATGGATGGTTTCGGGCTCATCGAAGCGGTGCGCAAGGACAGCCGCTATCGCAGGGTACCGATCCTCGTTCTGACCACCGAAAGCGACGTCGCGAAGAAAACGCGCGCAAAGGAAGCCGGAGCGACGGGCTGGATCGTTAAGCCGTTCGAACCGACGAAGCTTATCGCCGCTATCCGCCGCGTCGCCGCCTGAAGCATAAATAAAAGAGCATACAAATGACCGTCGATACGATGGCCGCAATCCGCCAGACGTTCTTCCAGGAATGCGAAGAGCAGCTCTCGGAGATGGAAGTCGGCTTGCTGGCAATGGACGAGGGCAACGCCGATTCTGAAACGGTAAATGCCGTTTTCCGTGCAGTCCACTCGATCAAGGGCGGTGCCGGCGCGTTCAAGCTTACGGCGCTCGTGCAGTTCGCACATACATTCGAGACGGCTCTCGATTTCGTTCGCAGCGGCAAACTCAATCCGACAGCGGAGGTGATGAAGCCCATGCTCCGCGCCGCCGACGTATTGGCGGATCTTGTGGAAGCATCGCGCGACGGCAAAGAGATCGACGAGTCGAGCTATGCGGCCATTGCGGCAGACGTCAAGGCGCTGACGGTCGTCGAAGGCGCCGAAGAAGAAGTCGAGGAAGCCATCGACTTCCAGCCGTCGGTAATCGATTTCGGACTTCCCGATCTGGCCCCCGAGCCCGTCGCCGCGCCTGTACACGAATATCGCGTCAGCTTTACCCCGCGCCCGGAACTCTACGCCAATGCCAACGAAGCCGTGTTGGTTATTCGAGAGCTCTCGCGTCTTGGTCAGGCAGAAACCACTTGCGATGTTTCCGCCGTGCCGGATCTCGAGAATATCGATCCGAACGGCGCCTACCTCTCCTGGACGATCAAGCTGTCGTCGGAAGTGGCAATCGAAGCAGTCCGCGAGGTTTTCGAATTCGTCGACGGCGAAGCCGATATCGCCGTTGAAGCCGATGGCCAGCCGGAGGTGTCTGATGATGCCATCGCGGCTCTGTTGGCGCAGGCTCTCGGAAGCGCACCCTCGGCCGAGAATGAACAGCCTTCCAACGTAGCGAATGTCGAGGAGCCATCGCCAGCTGATCCGGTGCAATCGAATGCGGTCGCAAGCGAGGCGGCGTCGCCTCCGGCACAAGTCGCGGAGGCAGTGAAGACTGTCGCGGTTCCTGCGCAAACGACCATCCGCGTCGAGTTCGATCGCGTCGACCGGCTGATCAACCTCGTCGGCGAGCTCGTCATCAATCAGGCAATGTTATCGCAACGTGTCATCGAGGCAAATTTCGCTGGCTCGTCGTCGGTCGTTATCGGCCTGGAAGAGCTCGAGCAGTTGACGCGCGAGATCCAGGAAAGCGTGATGGCGATCCGCGCGCAGCCCGTTAAGCCGCTCTTCCAACGCATGTCGCGCATCGTGCGCGAGGTCGCGGATGCGACGAATAAACAAGTCCGTCTCAAAACCGACGGCGAAGCCACCGAAGTCGACAAGACCGTCGTTGAGCGTCTGGCGGAACCGTTGACGCACATGATCCGCAATGCGGTCGATCATGGCATCGAATCGCCCGAGGAACGCATCGCCGCTGGAAAGTCTCCGGAAGGCAATGTTCGGCTGAGTGCCGCGCACCGCTCGGGCCGTATCGTCATCGAAATTTCCGATGATGGTGCCGGTATCAATCGTCCCAAGGTCCGCGCTTCCGCGATCAAGAAGGGCCTCATCTCGCCTGACGCGCAGCTGTCTGACAGCGACATCGACAATCTCCTGTTCCTGCCCGGCTTCTCGACCGCCGCCACGATTTCAAGCATCTCGGGTCGCGGTGTCGGCATGGACGTCGTGAAGCGCTCGATATTGGCGCTCGGGGGAAGAATTTCGATTTCGTCGCGACCGGGATTGGGCTCGACGTTCTCGATGAGTTTGCCGTTAACCCTCGCCGTTCTCGACGGCATGGCCGTGTCCGTCGCGGGTCAAACACTCGTCGTGCCGTTGACGGCTATCGTCGAAACGCTGAAGCCCAAGAAGGGCGAGATTCACGGCATTGGCGCCGATGGCCGCGTCATGGCGATCCGCAACACCTTCGTGCCTCTTATCGACGTCGGCACGCAGCTTGGCTTTCGCGACACGCCGGCCGATCCGGAACGCAGCGTTGCGATATTGGTCGAGACCGACGGCGGCGCACGGAATGCTCTGTTGGTCGACTCGATCCAGGATCAACGCCAGGTGGTCATCAAGAGTCTCGAAGCCAACTACGGAACGGTCTCCGGCATCGCCGCCGCTACAATTCTTGGCGACGGCCGGGTCGCACTCATTCTCGACGTGGACGCGCTCGTAACTGGTTCATTCGAAGGCCAGCTTACCTCCGCCCCGCGCTATGGAACGGAAGGATAATGAACATGCAAGACGTCGGTTCGCCAGCCAACTCCGCAAACCGCGAGTTCGTCGCCTTCCGGGTCGGATCGCAGGAATTCTGCATCGACATTATGGGCGTTCGCGAAATTCGCGGTTGGACGCCCGCAACACCGCTGCCGCATGCACCCGCCTACGTGCGTGGTGTGATCAATCTTCGTGGCGCCGTGCTTCCGATCGTTGATCTTGCCATGCGCTTCGGACTTGGCCTGACGGAGCCCACTCCGCGTAGCGTCATCATTGTTGTGCAGGTTCATCAGCAGGTCGTCGGTCTTTTGGTGGACGCGGTATCCGACATCCTGACAACATCCGAAGCCTCCATGCAGCCGACGCCGGACGTCGCCTCCGATCTCGCGAAAAATTTCGTCAAGGGCGTCTATGCCGTTGAAGGCCGGATGATCAGCATCGTCACGCTCGAAAGCGTGCTGCCGATAGCTGCTAAGGCCGCCGCATGACCACTGCAGCAGCGAATTCCTCGGTTCCTTCTGGAGCACTTGTAACCGGAGAATTTTCGTTTTCCGCCGCGAACTTTCGGGAGATTGCGGAAATTGCGAAAACGGAAGCCGGTATAGACTTGCCTCAGTCGAAGGCGACTCTCGTCTATTCGCGGCTCGCGAAGCGGCTGCGGGCGCTCGGGATCGACACGTTTTCAGAGTATTGCGAAACCGTCCGCTCGAACGAAAGTGAGCGCGACAGCATGATTGCTGCGCTCACAACGAACGTGACGCGCTTCTTCCGCGAAGGACATCATTTCGAGCATCTGCGTTCAGCAATCCTCGAACCGCTCGCCGAATCGGCGCGTCGCGGCAATCGCGTCAGGCTTTGGTCAGCCGCGTGCTCGACGGGACAAGAACCATACTCGATGGCACTGACAGTGCTGTCCGTCATTCCCAATGCCGCGTCCCTCGACGTCCGCATCCTTGCGACCGATCTCAATCCGCACGTCATTGCGCATGGAAAGAACGGCCAGTATCAAAAGGAGGAGTTGCGCGATGTTCCGCCTAACCTGCGCGCAAAATGGTTCGAGCCCGTACCGGGCGACAATCGCGACGCTCTGAAAATCGCTGATGATGCGCGGTCTCTCGTTTCGTTTCGTCAGCTCAATCTGATGGGCACGTGGCCTTTCAGCGGGCCCTTCGACGCCATTTTCTGCAGAAACGTTGTCATCTATTTTGACCGCGAGACGCAGAGTATGATTTGGAATCGCTTGACGCGGATGCTCAGGCAAGACGGCGCTTTATACATCGGGCATTCCGAACGCATCTCGGGTCCGGCATCTTCGATGTTATCGACGGACGGCATCACGAGCTATCGCAGGAAGAGCAGTCAGTCGTCATGAAGAGAATAAAAGTCCTCGTTGTCGACGATTCTTCCACCATGCGCGGGTTAATCGCAACGGTGCTGGCGAAGGATCCGGATATCGAAGTTATCGGTCAGGCTGAAGATCCGCTGCAGGCGCGCCAGGCGATCAAGGCCCTCAATCCCGACGTCGTTACGCTCGATGTCGAAATGCCGAACATGAGCGGGCTCGAATTCCTCGAAAAGATCATGCGGCTTCGGCCTATGCCGGTCATCATGGTTTCGACGTTGACGCGGCGTGGCGCGGAAGAAACGGTGCAAGCGCTCGAAATGGGTGCGATAGATTGCATTGAGAAGCCGCGTCCGGGCAACGAGCACAGCTTCGAGGAGCTGCCATACAAGATCAAGATCGCGGCCTCGGCGCGCGTCAAGCCGTTGACCAAGGCCGAGGGCGATCGCAAGCAGACACATGCCGTTCGATCCGCAAATGGCTCCTATGTCTCGGACGGCCGCGTGGTCGCCATCGGTGCTTCGACAGGCGGCGTCGAAGCGCTGCTGGAAGTCCTTTCTGGATTTCCTGAAAATTGCCCGCCGACTGTCATAACGCAGCATATGCCACCGGCGTTCACGCGAAGTTTCGCTAGTCGTCTTGATCGGATCTGTGCGCCAAAGGTGGAGGAAGCAACAGATCGCGCAAAGCTGACGCCTGGAAGCATCTTTCTGGCGCCGGGCGGGTCGAGCCACCTCGAAATCACGCCGGATCTACGTTGCCGCTTGAAAGCCGGCGAACGCGTGAATGGGCATTGCCCTTCGGTGGATGTATTGTTCAATTCGGTCGCGCGAGCGTGCAAGGGCGACGCGGTCGGCGTCATTCTCACCGGTATGGGAAAGGATGGAGCCGCGGGTCTGCTTTCGATGCGTAAGGCTGGAGCAACGACATTCGGCCAGAATGAATCGACCTCTATCGTCTACGGCATGCCGAAAGCGGCATTCGAAGCCGGTGCCGTTGAACACCAACTACCGCTCGAGCGCCTGTCGGCAGCGATAATTTCAGAAACGACTAAGAAGAAACCATAGGAGGCAAGGCTATGCCCGCAATGCAGCAATTGACGATCCTGGTCGTTGATGACACGTCCGTCAGCCGAGCTCTTCTAACAGATGGTCTCGATCAGATCGGATTGAAGAATTTCAAAGTCGCCAAGGATGGCGAGGAAGGCCTCAAGATGATGATGACGGCGCCCTGCCATCTCGTCATCTCGGACTACAACATGCCGAAGATCGATGGCATTCAGCTTCTGCGTGCGTTGCGCCAGCATGGTCCGACAAGCAAAGTCGGTTTCATCCTCGTAACCGGCAAGGGCGATAAAGCCTTGATCGATGAAGGCAAAAAATGGGGCCTCAACAATTTTCTCGCGAAGCCTTTCTCAGTGCCGCAGCTCAAAACGTGCATCGAAGCTGTTGTTGGTAAGTTGACATGACGGTCGCCGATGCAACGGAAAAGCGCGTTCACATAATCCAAGGCGAGTTTTTCGTCACCCGGGACCGGGATGTCATGGTGACGACAATACTTGGATCGTGCATCGCTGCGTGCATTCGTGATCCGCTCGCTGGAGTGGGCGGCATCAACCATTTTCTTCTGCCTGGTAACATCGGCGCCACGGCGGCGGAGGATGAGCGCGTGGGCGTCCATCTGATGGAGTTGCTCGTCAACGGTCTTCTGAAGGCAGGCGCGCGTCGCGAGCGGCTGGAAGCAAAGTTGTTTGGCGGCGCGCGCACGGTTCGATCGCATTCCGACATCGGCAAGCGGTAGTGTCTCAGTTTGAATTCAATTTCGGGGTGGGAAATGGCGACGCTCGCTGGCGGGCCGGTCTATCGGCGGTCCTTTCCCTTCTTGTCGATCAGCACCGCCTGTTGCCATCGGCCTGGCGCCTTATCGGTGCGGTGAATGCAACCC
>NZ_JBFRFO010000006.1:0-377729 GCF_052114865.1 Hyphomicrobium sp. 2TAF46
AGAGAACGCGTTAGTCACACTGGCCTCCGGGCGAACTCACCTGAGCCGAGTTCATCGCCGCCGCGAAGATCGGTGACTTTCGACTCTGCCTCCCAAATCAAGGAATGTCCATGATGAGGTCGAAGGCAGACATTCAAACTGAGACACTACCCGGCAAGCACAACGCCGAATTCGCTCAACGCTTTCTCAAGGCCGAAGGTATTTCCTATGTAGGCGGCAGTACCGGAGGACCGCAAGGACGGCGTATTCAGTACTGGCCGGTTTCTGGACGTGCACGACAGATTCTGCTCGCAGGCCCGGCACCCATCGAAAAACCGGCACCGATGCCGGTCGCTTCGTTCGATGCCAACGCCGGTGAACTTGAACTTTTCTGATCGCTTTTACATTGGGATGCGCACGACATGAATGACAGCAATCAGGAAGGCCAAGGATCGGCGCGCGCAGGTGTGGCGGTCCCGGAAGTATTGACGATCGTTTCCGCGGAAGTCCGCATGCTGTCCGATACGGCCGGTGATCTACAGGATCTTATCGGCAACCTCGTTGTCGCCGGCGCATTCGGAGGGTCGCAATCGCTCTATCAGCTGCAAAGCCTCGATCGGCTGTGCCAGAGCCTCAACGCCGTTGCCGATTTCCTCGCAGGCGTTGCCAACGGCTCGTCGGCCGATTGGAAAGTCGATCTTTCTGATGCCGCGCGCGCCGTGAAGCTTGCAGACGTGTGCGACAGGCTGACCGGCCGGACGGCGGCCAGTGAGCCTTCCGGAGATCTAACAGGCGAATTCGACGACTTCGAGAATTGGCCTATGACCGGCTGACGCCGATCAAGAGCCGACGAATTCCCGCGCAGCCGCAAGCGATGCGAAACGGCGCCGTCCAACGAGCGTATCGATCTCGATAGACCCATCTTCGTATTCGAGAAATTCGCGGCCGGCGAGCTTGCCGCCAACGACGGGCTGGCGCGGTTCGGGCAGCGGCGGCGGCGCCGGAACAGCAGACCGGTCTCGTCCCGCGCGCGTTGAGGCATCCTGATCTGATGTCTGCCGGAAACTGAGCGACGGACCGATGCGGATCAACGACCGGCGGCGCTCGATGATCGGAATGAGCTTCATCGTCACCGCGGCAATGAAAATGCTCTGCATGACGGCGAGAGCCATCAATCGATGAATCCAGATCATCGGCTCATCGGATAACGTCGCCGAATAGCCGATGATGAAGATCAGTACCGACAGCATTCCAAGTCCGGCGAACACGGCAAAGGCGGCAATTCCGCCGCGCTGCTGAGCCGTCAAAGGCTTGTTCTGGATCCCGGCGTCGCGAGCCAGCCGCAATTTGAGATCGGCCGCTGTTTGCCGAAAGACGGCATCGAATCCGAAGTTACTATCGATTGCGCTCATTGTTCTTCATCATGTCCGCTTTTGAGAGATAGGTCCAACTGTCGATCATAACGTCCTTGATCACGTCCCGGCCGAGCCGCTTGTTGGCTCCCGTCGCGACGTTGGCGGCTAGATCTTTGATGGCCTGTTTGCGCCCGGTCTTGATGTCGGCCGGCGTGGTTTCGTAGATTTGCCGGAATGCTTCGTCGGCAACGAAAACGTCCGGCTGCAGCGAGCTCGCCTTAACGAGTTCGGAATCGGCAGTGAATTGCAGACGCGTCACGACATACCCGAGGACTTCACCGTCCCTCAGAATTGGCACACTGACCATGTGCGTCTTCATAATCTGCAACTTGGGTTCGGAGTCTTTGGCTTCAGGCGTCTGAATGCTCGCCTTCCACGTGGCCGCGCCGTAAACGCCGCCGATGGTGGAGAGACAAGCGATAATTGATAAGATGATCAATCGGACCACTGCGTGCTCCGGCTCGGTCCGATGTTGCGGGTATAGGTTCCGTCCGATTCAGCGTTCTGGATGGCGTCGGAAAGCATCCCAGCGATCTCTTTGACGGCCTCGAGGTGCAGCTGTATCTTGCGAAGATTGACGTCGAGCTTGGAGCGGAACATCTGAAGCCGCAGGTTGAGATCTTCATCGATGTCTGCGGGATTTAGCCGTCGCATTGCCTCATTGAGATCAACGAGGCCCTGGCTCTTGCGATCGTTGGAGGCCTTGAGGTCGAAGTTCGGCGCTTTGTCCAGGGCCGCAGTTTCCTCCTCGAGATAATCCTCGATCCGCCGGATTACCGCGACGACGACGGCTCGTGTCGCATCGGCATCGTGTGTGACCGCGCGAGGAAGGTGCGGAGCGCGACGGCTGCCACGCGCACCAACGCGCTTCAGTGCTGCGGATGATGATTGTTGCGATCGGGTCTTGGCTTCAACCGGTGCGGTGCTCATTCTACTTGTCTCCCGAGCCGTGAGATTCCGGTTTGAAGATCATTTGGGCGATGCCGATCGTTCCCGATTTCGAGAGTGTGGTCGCCAGGCTATCCACCATCATCGATCGCCATACGGTCCCGGCGGTACCTTCGCCGAAGAGCGATTCAGAATCCTTCGGCATCCATTCTTCCAGCATCTGGCGGAGATACAACGCCTCGAACTGCTGGCCGACGTCTTTGGTCTTGCCGCCCTGTGCTTGGCCGGACGGTGTCGACCCCGCACCTTCGGCAGGCTGAGCTGCCGTCTGCGATCCCGTGCGGACGGTCTGTCTGGCGGCCCACATGGCCTGATCGGTGACGGCTGCAGGAGGAATAATCGTCATGAGGCATTTCGGTGCTGGCGGACAATCGCCTCACGATGAACGTGTTGACTTACCCCGGCCTTGCGCCGCTGTGGCCTGCTGAAATTCAAGCAAGGCCTCAAGGTCCCGTTGCTCGTTCCGGCGCGCTTCCTCAGCGCGCACGTCGGCTAGCAACTCGGTTGCTCCGCGCGTGCGCTTGGTAGCCTCGAGATAGCGGGCAAGCGCCATTTCGTGCTCTTTCACGAGACGCTGGTGGCGGCGTTGCATGTTCCCCAAGCTCCGCGACATCAGCGCCAGGAAGGGCTCGTGAACGGCCGACGGATTGGCAAGGGTGGCGATGAGGTTGTCCTGCGAGATGCGAAGCTCATCCATTTGCCGGGTGATTTCGCCGATCCTCGCGCGATCGGCGGTCTCGAGGTCACGAAAGACGTCGACGAGACGGCTGACCTTTTTCGATGATCTAGCCATTTTGGCCGAGATTTTGGATGGCCTGGGTCACGAGCGACGTAAAAATTTCGAGTGCCGTCTTGTCGACCTGCAACAGAAGGAAGAGGCCGCCCAGAACGACGAACGGCGTCGATACGAAATAGATCGGTATCTGCGGCACCATCTTATTGAGGAAGCCGAAGGCGAAGTTGACGGTCAGTGAATAGACGACCAGCGCCGCGCTGAGCTGCAACGTCAACTTGAAGGCAGACCCGACAAGCGTGACGATCGTCTGCAGGTTGGGCGGCGCGGCGATCGATACCCCGACTTTGAACATCTCGTACGAGCGCTGCAGCATCAGAACGATGTTGACGTGCTGGTTCGTGATGAAGAAAAGCGCTACGGCCGGCGTTGTCACGAGCGACGAAAAAGGCGACGACGGATCGTTATTCTCGACGGAATGCGAGAAGACGTTACCATATCCGGCATAGTTCGCCATGCACGTCGCAGCGAATTCGAGTGCCATGAAGAGGATGCGAACGAGAAATCCCAACAGAATTCCCGTCGAGGTTTCGATAACGATCATCGCCAGCAAATTGCTCGGCTCTTCGCTGGTCGCGGGACGCACCGAATCATAGACGAGCGGCGTGAGAGCGATAGAGACCGCGATGGCAACGAACAAGCGCAGTTGCACCGGGATGCGATCGCTCGAGAGTCCGGGCAGCAGCATGAAGCAAGCCCCGACCCGGCAGAACACGAGGAGCGGTACGAGCAGAGTGTCGTGAGTGAGCGGCGTCATGAAACCGAGCCGAGCGACTGAATCTGGACGCCGCGACTGATCTCGAGATGCGAGAGGACAGGCAGTGTTCCGTAAAGCCGTTCGGTGACCGTGTGTACGTAGGGGCGCGTTTCGGCAGCCGTCACGAGGACGAATTGATGCCCCGCATCCATGAGCGGCTGCACCATGCGGCTGAGATCGCCACCGAACTGCTCGATAAGGCGCGGCTCGATGTCGAATTCGATGACTTCTCCCTTGCCGTCGCGCTTCAGAGCTTGATGGAACGCAAGCTCCCAACGGTTTCCAAGACGCACGACCTTGAGATAGTTGCCCTCGCTGAGATCGCCGCAAATCTGCGACGCCAGACGCATGCGCACATGCTCCGAAATCTGCTCGGCCTTGCGCGAGAACGGAGCGATCTCCGCCACCGCTTCGAGGATGAGATGCAGGTTGCGGATCGAAATGCGCTCGCCGAGCAGCATCTTGAGCACGCTCTGAAGGCCCGAATGAGAGATCTGCGATGGGCAGATTTCCTCGAGCAGTTTACGATATTCGGGGTCGAGCCGTTCGAGAAGCGCGCGAAGATCGCGGTACGAAAAGAGCTGCGCCAGACTGTTGCGGATGACCTCGGCGACGTGCGTCAAAAGCACGGATGTGTTTTCGACCGGAACGAAGCCGTCGCGCTTCAACGCGTTGGTGAAGATGTCGGGTATCCACAAGGCCTTCATGCCGAACGCCGGTTCGCGCGTTTCGTCGCCCGGCGCTTCCGGCTTCGGGCCGTCCCCGACGACGACGAGAACGTCGCCAAGCCGAAGCTCCGCGCTCGAGACCACCGTTCCATGAACTTTGATCTGATAGGTCTTTGGAAGGATGGATAAGTCTTCGGTGAGTTTGATATCCGGAACCACGAAGCCGTACTGCTTGGCGAACTTGCGCCGCATCTTCGCGACGCGCTGCGGAAGATCGCTGGTCGGACGCATCAGAACGGACGAGATTTGTTTGCCGAAGCAGATCTCGATTTCCGTCGTCTTCAGTTGATCGCGAATGGACTGGCGCGATTGCTCTTCGGCTGACGGAGCCTGGCCTGCGGTGCTTGCCGATGCCGCCGCCTTCTCCAATTCCGCTTTTTGCCGAACGAGGGTCATGCTGATGAACGTGAGCATCCCGCCGATACCAGCGAATGGCAGGAACGGGAGGCCCGGCGCGAGCGACAGCAACGACATAACACCGCCCGCGATCAACAGCGCGCGGGGATAGTTGCCAAGCTGGTTGATAATCACGCCTTCGGTCGAGCCGTGGGTGCCACCTTTCGACACCAGAAGGCCCGCAGCGAGCGCTACGATGAGCGCAGGCATCTGCGTTACGATACCGTCGCCGACCGATAGCTTGACGAAGGTGTCGACAGCACGGTCGAAGGCGAGATCATGCTGCGTGATGCCGATGATGATGCCGCCGAAGATATTGACCGCCGTGATGATCAACCCGGCAATCGCGTCGCCACGAACGAACTTCGACGCGCCGTCCATGGCGCCGAAGAACTGGCTTTCCTCTTCGAGTTCCTTGCGCCGGCGAATGGCTTCCTTTTCGTCGATCGAGCCTGCTGCAAGATCGGCGTCCACAGCCATCTGCTTGCCGGGCAGCGAATCGAGGGTGAAGCGCGCGCCGACCTCGGCGATACGCGTCGCGCCCTTCGTGATGACGACGAAGTTCACCGTGATCAGGATGATGAAAACGATGATGCCAATGACGAAGTTGCCGCTCATGACGAACTGCGCAAAGCCCGCGATGACGTGACCGGCGGCGCTGGGTCCCTCGGCACCTTGCGACAGAATAAGGCGTGTCGTCGCCACGTTGAGCGCAAGTCTGAGGAGCGTGGCGATGAGAAGGATGGTCGGGAAAGCCGAGAATTCCAGCGGCCGCCGGATCCACAGCGCCACCATCAGGATGATGATCGAGAGCGCGATCGAAAAGGCGAGCCCAAGATCGATCAGGAACGCCGGAAGCGGCAGGAACAGGATCGTCAGAATGGCGATCACGCCGACGGCCAAGCCCGCGTCGCGCCGACCCAAACCTAGGTCGATGCCGCTCTCGGCGGTTTTCGTGGTTGCCATGATGAATAAATTCCCCCGCGATTTGGGGGCGAGTCTCCTATCCGAACCTTGCGCGAGGTCGTCATCAGGCCGCGAACAGCGGAGAAAAATTCAAAACTGGCAAATCCGTACGCAATTCAAACGGATGGCACGCGCGGTTGCTCCACCAACCCATCGCGGCGACGCCGCCCGGCGGTGCCGTGGCAACTATTTGGCGGCTTCGACCGGATGCAGGGGCGATTGGGCCTTTGAAGCGGACGGGGCTCCCTCTCGAACATTCACCCATCCACGCCCGATCCCCGAATAGCTGAGGCCGAGTTCGCGCACGGCATCTGCATCGAAGACGTTTCGGAGATCGACGATGGTCTTGCCCCTCATGCGCGCCTTGAGAGCTTCGAGGTTGAGCGCCCGGTATTCGTTCCATTCGGTGATGACGACGAGGACATCGGCGCCCTCGGCAGCCTGTTCAGCATTCTCGCACCAGACGATATCCGGTAGCAAAGGCTCGGCCTGGCGCCGCCCCTGCGGATCGCAGGCCCGGATGGTGGCTCCGCGTTCCTGCAGCATCGGCACGATAACGAGGCTCGGCGCGTCGCGCATGTCGTCGGTGTTCGGCTTGAAGGTCAGTCCGAGTACGCCGATCGTCTTATCGCGCACCGACCCTCCGGCCGCTTCTTCGATCCGGATCGCCATGGCGAGCTTGCGCTCGTGGTTGACGCGTTCAACTTGCTCGATGATCGAAACCGGCGATCTGGCCTCCCGCGCCGTGCGGATGAGGGCTGATACATCCTTGGGGAAGCAAGAGCCACCATATCCCGGGCCCGGATGAAGAAACTTGTCGCCGATGCGCCGGTCCTTACCGATTGCAGAGGCAACCTCCTGAACGTCGGCGCCAACGCTCTCGCAAAGATCCGCGATCTCGTTGATGAAGCTGATCTTGAGGGCAAGAAAGGCGTTGGCCGCATATTTCGCGAGTTCCGCCGACTCCCGTTCGACGAACATCACGGGGGAGCCGCGGAGCGCCAGCGGCTTATAAAGACGTCCCATCACGTCGCGCGCCCGGTCGTCATCGGTGCCGACGAGAACGCGATCCGGATGGGTGAAATCCTGGATCGCCGATCCCTCCCGCAAAAACTCCGGATTGGAGCAGACGGCCACGTCAGCGTCCGGCCGCTTTGCTTTGAGGCGGCGCTCGATCTCGCGGCTGGTCCCGACGGGCACGGTCGATTTCGTTGTGACAACGGTAAATCCGTTGAAATGCGGGGCGGCTTCTTCGACGGCCGTGAAAACATAGGAAAGATCCGCGTATCCGTCGCCGCGCCGCATCGGCGTTCCGACCGCCAGAAACACGACGTCGGCATCCGCGACCGCAGGCCCGAGATTTTCCGTGAAAAGCAGGCGCCCGGCCTTGATGTTCCGTTCCATCAGGGCCTCGAGCCCGGGCTCGTAGATGGGGGAGCGGCCAGCCTTGAGATCGGCAAGGCGGTTGGGGTCCTTATCGACGCAGGTGACTGTCCAGCCGAAATCGGAAAAGCAGGCGGCTGAGACGAGCCCGACGTATCCCGCGCCGACCATACAGATCTTCATAACTTCAGGTCCCCCTTCCCCTGCCGAAACCGGCTGCAACTGACGAGGTGTAGCACCGGATCGATATGTGGGAAATTGCCACGCGGTTGTGACGCCCCCCGAAATACCCTGCTAATCGGCGAGCGGTCGGAAAAGATGGCGATTCTAGCCCTTTCCGATCAGATGACACATTTGTTGCGCCCGCCGGTCCCGCCGCGCCGGGCGGTTCGCTCGGCGGTTAGGCCCGATTCTATGGGGTTTTCAGCGAGCTTCCCGCCGTTGTCATAAGTATTGAAGTTCTTGTTATTTGACCCAGCGAGGGGATCAGGGCTTTGATGCATCTGTCGGCACGATGTTGTGCCGGCCGCGGTGATTTCGACAGCGACTTGCGCCGCGTCATCAAACGCTAAGCCCCACGGTTCTCGTGGGCTCCGCAATGGAGACCGCTATGAAAAGCTATGACCTCTGCTTCCTGTCCACATGTCGCGCGATGAAAGCCTCGATGTGTATGGCCGGCTGCTGTTGAGATCACGCAGCCCCGCTTCAGCCACTTCAATCGAAAAATCGCAACATAGAGGACGCTGGCAACCGCCGGCAGAGCAACGACATGTCCAAATCCTACGTCATCGAGGTCGGCGACGACCAAGCCGGACTTATCATCCGTGAAGAAGGAGAACGCGAATATCTCTTCCACGCGGCATTGAATGAATACAGTGCCCTCGAAGGAAGGCGCTTCGCAAATCCGCTTCTCGCCGAACGTGCGGCGATCGCTCATCAGGCAAGCCGGCGTCGCCGGCGCGTCTCCGCCCGCGCGCAGGAGGCATTTGCCCTATGAGCAGGTACATCAGCGAAGCCAAAAGTTCGCGTCTTGAACCAAAACGGGTCGCGGACACGCGAACGAAACAAGTTCCCTCCCGGCGCTTGACGTTGGTGGCCGATCGAGACTGGCATCCGGATCCGATTCCGTATCCGGCGCCGGTCGGGCCATCGCCAGACTTCTAGCGCACGAGCACGCAAGCCTATCTGCGCATCTCCATCCCTGGACCCGCCCGCACGCTGCGAGCGGGAACCTTGAGACCGGTGGCTGTTCATGGCCGCCGGTCTTTTTTTCCAAGGATGGCTGAAAAGCTTGTGACTTTTTGTTCGTTCTCCACTCCATACTGCTTTGAAATAAGCAATCGAAGTACTCTGAAATGTGAAAAGGGATCTGCATATGACTATGGGGCGAGTGGTATCGCGGCTTGGTTTGACGGCTGCTCTTTTGATGGCGGTAGCGCCTGGAGCTTTCGCGCAGACGAGCATTCTCAATGCGTCTTACGACGTGTCGCGAGAACTCTATAAAGACATCGATCCGGCATTCGCCGCGAGCTGGAAGAAGTCGTCGGGCAACGACATCGAAGTCAAGCAATCGCATGGCGGATCGACGAAGCAGGCGCAATCCGTGGCCGAGGGCCTCGAGGCTGACGTCGTCACGCTCAATCAACCGACGGATCTCGATTTTCTCGTGAGCAAAGGCGTGGTTTCGAGCGACTGGCGTACGAAATTTCCGCACGGCGCGTCGCCTTACACGACAACCACAGTCTTTCTGGTCCGCAAAGGCAATCCGAAGGCCATCGCCGATTGGGATGATCTCGTAAAGCCCGGCACTTCCGTCGTCATTCCCAACCCGAAGACATCCGGCAATGGGCGCTACACCTATCTCGCGGCATGGGGCTATGCCCACGACAAACTAGGTTCGGACGACAAGGCGCGCGACTTCGTCGGCAAGCTGTTCGCCAATGTGCCGGTATTCGATGGCGGCGGGCGCGGCGCTACGACGAGCTTCACGCAGCGCGCCATCGGCGACGTTCTGGTCACGTTCGAGAACGAAGCTGCGCTGATCAAGGCCGAGGTCGATGGCCAAAATTTCGATGTCGTCTATCCGTCAGTCAGCGTCGAAGCCGCGCCGCCCATCGCGATCGTCAATACGATTGTCGAGAAGCGTAAGACAGCCGATGTCGCCAAGGCCTACCTCAACTTCCTTTATTCTGATGACGCGCAGAAAATCATAGCCAAGCATCATTTCCGGCCGCGCAGCGAAGCTGTGCTCAAGGAAGCAAACTTGCCTGCCATCAAGACCTTTTCGGTCGAAGACAAAATCGGACCGTGGGCGACGGTGCAGAAGACACACTTCGCAGACGGCGGAATCTACGACCAGATTACCACCAAGAAGAACTGAACTTTCTCTGATCCTGATCAACAAGCCGCGACATTGCGCGCGGCTTGCTCCTCTCCCGGTTGCACTCCCTCGTCCTGGCGCCGATTGACTGATAAAAGCGCTACGAAGCGCGCGCTGTAGACCGGCGTCGCCTATAGGGATGAAACGGGAGCATAAGCTATGGGTGATCACTTTTGGCCGGCAATGTATCCGGGCCTGATCGTGGGAATTCTCTACGGCTTATCGCAGCGCGGAATATTCAATACCGCCGTCGCAGCCCTCGGTGGCCTCGTAGGAGCTGCCATCGCCTACGCAATTTTGCTCGCAGTTGATTTGAACGACGGCCTTCCGTCGGTGATCGGTCTAATAGCGGCAGCATTTCTCGGCGCTTATCTTTTTACCGGCATTGCGCAGCGGCTCGCCAACGCCCGCCCGAAAACGTGAGCGGTCTTATCCGCGCGCCGAGCGCTCTAAAAGTTTGACGTTCGTCTGGGCGCGGCATCTCTGCAGTTTTCCACCGTGTCACACAGGCGTCGCGCAACTGTCGTCGAAATTTCACTGAATCCTGGAATTCAGCGCCTGAACTATTGGCCGGGGAGGTGAGATGGCCGATTTCGTCATGACGGCGGCTCTGGTCTTCTGCTTGGTGGCAACGGCCACCCATCTCGTAACGATCGCATTGGCGTTATTCCGCGTTACTTCATCACGCTCTCCGCAGCGCGGATTGAACGTCGAACCTGTCAGCATCATCCGTCCGGTTTGCGGCCGCGATCATTTCGATGAGATGACGCTTCGCTCGACGTTCGAGCTTGGCGACGCCGGCCACGAAATCATATTTTGTGCGGCTCGCGAGGACGACCCCGCCGTGCCGTTCGTCAGAAAGTTGATCGCACAATATCCGCACGTCGAAGCGAAGCTGCTCATCGGCGACGAGAGGCCAACGAGCAATCCGAAGCTCAACAACATCGTCAAGGGCTGGGCAGCTGCACGGTTTCCGTGGATCGTCCTCGCTGACAACAATGTTCTGATGCCGAAGACCTATCTCGACGATCTCTTCCGCAGCTTCGAACCAAGTGTCGGCCTCGTCTGCTCTCCACCTGTGGGAAGCCGTCCGATCGGGTTCTGGGCCGAGCTCGAATGCGCCTTTCTCAACACCTATCAGGCGCGCTGGCAAAGCGCCGCCGACACGATCGGACTCGGGTTTGCCCAAGGCAAATCGATGCTCTGGCGCCGCGATATTCTCGACGACGCAGGCGGCATCGTAGCGCTCGGTGCGGAGATTGCCGAAGACGCAGCGGCGACAAAAATCGTCCGCTCTCATGGTCTCAACGTCCGCCTCGTCGACCGTCCATTTGAACAGCCATTGGGTCCAAGGTCCGTGGCGCAGGTATGGGCACGCCAAGTGCGCTGGGCGAGGTTGCGACGGGTAACGTTTCCGGTTTTCTACGCACCGGAAGTTTTGACCGGCTCGACTTTGCCGATTGCAGCCGGCGTCGCCGCGGCTTCGAGCTACGATCTGGATCCGCTCGTAGTATTGGCAGCCCTGCTTGCGATTTGGTTCGGCGCCGAGGCGCTCTTGGCGCGGGTGGCTGGCTGGCACCTGAAATGGCAGTCACCCTTCGCATGGATGCTGCGCGACGCCTTGCTCCCGCTCCTCTGGATCGAAGGCTGGGCGGGAGATACGTTCGTCTGGCGCGGTAACGATATGAGTGTCGCAAAGCCCGCCGCCAGTAGCACCCCGATTACCAATTCGGGGCATATAGCGGCGGGCCAGTGACCTGACCCGCGAAGCCTTATTTCGTCTCGGCTAAAGCGGCGTCCAGCGTAAGCCCAACCGTGCGTCCTTCGAAACCTGCCGCGTCGAAATATTTCGTCTCGCCCGCAACCTGGTAATTGAGGATCGTTCGCAGGCCCGATGACGACGGCGCGGAGACGAGCGTCTTGCGCTCCCAAGTCGGAACGGTGCCGTTCGTCAAAGCTTCAGTGAGCGCTCTGCCGACGAGCTTGCCATGGCTTTTTGGCATCAGACCGAGGATCGTCGCGATGGTCTGCCCGACGTCGGCGTTGCTGGCGGGCGCCTCGCTGACAAAACCCTTCTTGAACGAGGGACCGAACGCCGCCATGAAATTCGCCGTGTCCGCACGGCTGAAGCTTCCATGCATGCCCTGCCCCTGCTGCAGACCGGTATCGGCGACAACGACCGTGCAGAGTTCAGGTTTGGCGCATCCCGTTGAGAAGCTCTTGAAATTGACGACGATCGACGGTCGCGGCATGAGCGACGCACCTTGCAGATTGATCGCGGAAAGCGGTAGCGTCCCGGCGAACGTGCCCAAGTGATCGTCGACGAACAGTCCGCTGACATAGTCCTGCGCAAGCAGCGCATCGATCGACTTCTGCACCAGTTCGCGATCGCCGCTCGGAACATAGACGAGGTCCGAGCCACCATTCGCCGCAACGGCGACCTTGGGCGCGTTGGCATCTTCGCCAATCAAGCCGTCTGAGCTCTTCGGGTGATTGCCACTTTCGACTTTGGCATTTGCCGCTTCCGGATCGAAAAGCGGCAGGTTCAAAGCCGCGGCGAGATCGATCGCCAGAAATCCCGGAGGCAGCATGCCCTGAGGCACATCGGCGTAGCTCGCCCGCGCCGCGCCGCTCGTATCGCTTTGTTTTGAAATCGTCGAGAAGCCATGATCCGCAGAGACGAAAATGTCAGTCGTCTCAGCAAGGCCGAGTTGATCGAGCGTCCGCCGGATCGCCGCGAGGTTCGAGTCCGCATTGCGGATCGCCGCCATCGACGTCGGTCCGTTGATGCCGGGCTCGAGCTTCAACAGGCTGTCGCCCTGGTTATGCTGCGTCCCGTCCGGATCGCGCGACCAGAAGACGACGACAAATGGCTTTCCATCGGCCTTGAATTTCGGCAGAACAACCTGCGTCAGAGCCGCTGCGAAATATCCTTGCTGCACGACATTGGCGTCCTTCGTGCCGGGCTCGCGAAAATTTCCGCTCTCTTTGTTGGTCAACCGGCCGGGTGTCTCCGTCGGCAAGCCGGCCGCTTTCAGTCCATCACTTACCCACGGAGCAAGCGGAATGCCTGCCTCGGTTCCCGTCGCATCGTCCATAATGACGCTTTCACCGCCGCCGCGCGACGTATGATCGAACATGAGCGTCGGGCCGATCTTGCCGATTGCAGCAGTGTTGAAGCCTGCCTGATGGGCAGCTCTGAGGATTGTTTCCTCGTCGATGAAGTTGCCGGCGAAATGGTCGTCGATGTCACCCAGGACGCGATTCATCTCGATGAACGCCATGCGAGCCGAAGAGGCCGCCTTGATCGGGAAGCCCGCATAGAGGACATTTCCGAAAACGCCGGTGTCGCCGAGATAATGGCCGGTGGCCATGCCGCTGGAGTTCGGCATGGTGAATGTCGGAAAGAGCGAATGGCTGTTGGCGAAGTTAACGCCCTTATCCCGGATCTCGGCGAAAGTCGGCGCAGTCTCAGGCGTGACGATGGCGGCGCGCAGCCCGTCAGGAACGAACAGCACGACGTTGTGCCGGCTGGCGTCGGCTAGGGCCGGTGCTGCACTAGCGAACACTGCGAGAAATGCGCATGAGATGAGATGTTTTGCAGACATTTAAGCCTCACTCGGAAGTGGCGCCGGAAGTTGGTCCGGGATGCGATGAATGTTCGGATCTAGCGTTCGACGATGACTCCCTCATGTCGCCTCGTCGTCGCAAAGGCTGTCCAACGCCGTGCCTGCACCACTTTCGTGGCAGTGGAAATTTTTTCTCCACTATGCCACAGGAAGTACCCCGCAGCATACATAGGGGGGTCCCGTGCGCTTTCTCGTTTTCCAGCACATCGCTTGTGAGCATCCCGGCATCTTCCGCAAATTCTTCGCCGCCGATGGCATTTCCTGGGACGCGGTCGAACTTGACGAGGGCGAGACCATCCCGCCGCTCGAAAACTATGATGCCCTTTGGGTCATGGGCGGCCCGATGGACGTATGGGATGTCGAAGAGCATCCGTGGCTGATCGAGGAGAAGCGCGCGATCCGGCGCTGGGTCGGCGACTTGGGTCGTCCTTTCGTAGGGCTATGTCTTGGGCACCAGCTTCTAGCGGATGCGCTGGGCGGCACATGTGGCCCGCAACGTCCGCCCGAGATCGGAATCCTCGACATAGCGTTGACGCCAGCAGCGGCGAGCGATCCGGTGTTCGGCGATCTGCCGCAAGAGTTCAAGGCTGTCCAATGGCATTCCGTACGCGTGGCTCAGCCACCTGAAGGCGCCGTGGTACTGGCGAAATCCGATGTCTGTCCTTGTCAGGCAATGCGGGTCGGCCGAAACGCGTGGAGCATGCAGTATCACGTCGAGATCGAGGACAACACGATCGACGATTGGGGGAATGTTCCCGCTTACGCCGAGGCGCTCGAGCGGACGCATGGCGCCGGCGCACTTCCGCGCATGGCCGCGACGGCGAAACCTCACATGAAGAATTTTGCGGCCGACGCAGAAAAACTCTACCGCAACTTCATGAGGGAAATTCAATCTCGCTAGCGTGCGCGGAGATGCGTAATACGAAAACAATTTGCTTCTCAATTCGGCAAATTTGTTGCGCTCACTGAGCAATGTGATAGGCTAAAAATGCCCTAGTTTTATGGGGTTATTGGTTGTGATTGGTGACGATTGGTACAGAGGTTCGCATGTCCGTCGAGGGCAACGCGCAACTAACCGGAACCATATCAGGTAGAAATGCCTGTAGCGTCTGGCCTTGTCCCAGGCGCCATCCAACAGTTTTCGAAATTCGACTGATCGTTTAGCGCCACGCGCCGGAGACCCGGTTCGTGGCGTTCCTCGTTTTGCACAACGATAAAAATCAAGATCGGGGATACGCATGACAGCGACTTACGAAAATCGGGCCGGAGGCTTATCCGAAAACACTCTTCATCGCGCAATCGATTGGCGCGGAGCTTTTTGGGTGGCGAGCGGCGTGCCTGCGCTCGTCCTCTTCTCCATCGGCGGCATAGCCGGCACTGCAGGAAAGCTTGCCTTCATCGTCTGGATCCTCTCGATGATCCTGGGCTTCCTGCAATCCTTCACGTATGCCGAAATAGCGGGCCTCTTTCCGAATAAGTCCGGCGGCGCCTCCGTTTATGGCGCGACCGCTTGGCTTCGCTATTCGAGGCTGATCGCGCCGCTCTCGGTCTGGTGCAACTGGTTCGCCTGGTCGCCGGTTCTGTCGCTCGGATGCGCGATCGCGGCGGGATATATCTTGAATGCCGTCGCGCCGATCCCCGTCTTTACCGCCCAATCGCCGGAAGTCGTTGCTTGGCTCGCAGATCCCGCAAATGCCGGAAAGGTAGCCGCGGACGCGATCGCTGCCGTGACCGCGGTTCACACGCCCGCCATTCAATCTTTCAATGCACTGACCGTGGCGGTACCGGGTCTTGGAACGCTGAACTTCAACTCGTCCTTCTTCATCGGCGCCATACTGATGCTGATCGTATTCGCCATCCAGCATCGTGGCATCCTTGGTACGGCGAACGCCCAAAAATATATCGGCCTTCTCGTCATCATCCCGATGTTGATCGTCGGAATAGTGCCCTTGATCAATGGCCAGTTCCACGCGTCGAACGTGGCCGGCCCTTATCTCCCGGGAGCTGACGGAAACGTCGGATGGACGCTCTTTCTCGGCGCGATGTTCATTGCCGCGTGGTCGACCTACGCGTTCGAAACGGCCATCTGCTACACTCGCGAATTCCGTGACCCGCGGACCGACACGTTCAAGGCCATCTTTTATTCAGGACTTCTCTGCCTGCTGCTCTACATCCTCGTACCCTTCACGTTTCAGGGTGTGCTCGGTGTCGATGGCATGAAGGATCCCGGAATTGTCGCCGGCACAGGCGTCGCCGACGCGATGGCCAATATGGTCGCGAGTGGCAACGCCTTCATCAAGCAGGTCTTCGTCGCGCTCATGATCTTGGCGCTCGTGCTCGCGATCATGACGGCGATGGCGGGCTCGTCACGTACGCTCTACCAAGGGTCAGTCGACGGATGGCTGCCGCGCTATCTGAACCATACGAACGAGCACGGTGCGCCGACACGCGCCATGTGGACCGACCTTGTCTTCAACCTCTTTCTGCTCGCAATTGCATCAGACTCCGCCGGCTACTTCTTCATCCTCGCCGTGTCGAACGTCGGCTACATCATCTTCAACTTCTTGAACCTCAATGCGGGCTGGATGCATCGCGTCGATAGCGGTCACATCGAGCGCCCTTATCGCGCGCCGTCGTGGCTGATCGGACTGAATACGGTCCTCGCGTTCGTCAACGCGCTTCTGATGGGCGCAGGAGCGAAAGTCTGGGGCTATTCGAACGCGCTCTTGGTCGGTTTCATCTTCGCTGCGCTCATCATTCCGGTATTCGCCTTCCGGCATTATGTCCAAGACAAAGGGCAGTTCCCGAAAGGCGCGCTCGAGGATTTGGGATTGACGGGGCAAGACCTCGGAGAACGCAAGGCCGGCATACTCCCATACTTGGCGCTGATTGCCGGCCTCGCCGTGGTGCTTATCGCGAATTGGTATTTCCAAATGCCCCCTGCGTAATCGCGCATTCGGGCATCCTGTGCGCTGAGGGGCATGTGCTTCGTCTGGTGCGCAGGTTCGTGACGACGGTTTTCGCAGTTCTTTACCGAAGCAAAACTCACCAAGCTTCGGAACGATGAAGCTCGGAAAAAAATCAAATCTCTCTTCGTCAAACGTTCGATCAATGCGAACGTCGTGCTGCCTAATTAATCTCTGATTGCTCGGAATTTGGCCTTGTACGCATCTTGGAATTAGCAGCATATTTCAACAATTATCACTCACAGGAAAAATCGGGCAATTCCGATTTCCTACTTTGATCGCAACAAAGTTGGCTTGGGGAGGATTACCAATGTACCGTTCCGTCAAAGGTGTTTTGACTGGTGGCGCTTGTGCAGCTTTGCTATCGCTGGCGGGTCTGCCCCAGGCGATGGCGGCTCCTGAATCGAATGATCCAATCAAAATCGCTCTCTTCGATTGGACGAGCGTCAACTTGAACGCCAAGATTCTCGGCGGCATCCTAACAAAGCTCGGCTACAACGTCGAATATCCGACAGCTGATTATCTTTCGAGTCTTACGACGGGCCTCACCAACGGCGATATCGATATCGGTGTCGAGTTCTGGGATACGACGGCTGCCGAGGCCATGAAGGCATCCGACGCGACGGGCCAAACGGAACGCCTCGGCACCCTCGGTCCGAAAGCCAAGGAAGAGTGGTGGTACCCGCTTTACATGAAGGAAAAGTGCCCCGGCCTGCCTGATTGGAAAGCGCTGAAGGATCCGAAGTGCGCGGAGGCATTTTCGACACCTGATACCGCTCCGAAGGGGCGCTATCTCGGTGGACCCGTAACGTGGGAAGGCTTCGATGACGAACGTGTCGAAGCGCTCGGGCTGCCGTTCACAGTCGTGCACGCGGGAACCGACGGCGCGATGTTCGCCGAACTCGATTCAGCCTATCAGCGCAAGGCGCCGATCCTGCTGTGGATCTACTCGCCGCATTGGGCTCCCGCGAAATACCAAGGCGAGTGGGTCCAGTTCCCGGAATACGAACCGGCCTGCTACACGGACCCGAAGTGGGGCGTCAATCCGGATAAGAAATACGATTGCGGCAAGCCGCACGGCGAAATCTGGAAGTACTCCTGGAAGGGCCTAAAGGATAAGTGGCCGGGTGCTTACAAGATCGCCAAGGCCTATACGATCGACGTCAACGAGTTGAACAAGCTGTCGGGCCAAGTCGATCTTGATGGCAAATCGATCGACGATGTTGCCGCTCAATGGGTCAACGCCAACGAGGCGAAGTGGAAGGAATGGGCAAAGTAAGACGCGGACCTTTTCTTTGCAGTACTGATTGAAACAACGAGAACCGGCGGTCATCGCGAAGACTGTCCGGTTCTCTTTGTTTTAGAGCAATCCAATCACGAGCGCATGGGGCCCTCTGGAATGAATAATCAAGCGCCGCTGCGCGATGAAATGAATGCCGTCGCTGACGAGCGGCCGGTGAAGTTACGCTGCAAGGACGTTTGGAAAGTCTTTGGCGCCGGCGCGGAAAAGTTTCTGGCAAGCCGCGACGGCGTGGCGACATCGGAAAGTCTCGCCGAAGCCAAACTCGTCGGCGCCGTCCGGCACGCGTCCATCGAAGTAAAACGCGGCGAGATTTTCATTGTCATGGGCCTTTCGGGCTCCGGCAAGTCTACGCTCGTGCGTTGTCTTTCGCGGCTTATCGAGCCGACGTGGGGGAGTGTCGAGCTGGACGGCATGGATCTCCTTAAGGCAAAGCCTGACGAGTTGATCGAAATCCGCCGCCATCGCATGGGCATGGTGTTTCAGCACTTCGCGCTGTTGCCGCATCTGACGGTGCTCGAAAACATCGCCTTCCCGCTGTCGGTACAGGGCGTCGACCGCAAATCGCGCGAGGAGCGCGCGCGGAAGGTGATCGAGCTCGTTGGCCTCAGCGGGCGCGAACAGTTCTATCCGCGTGAGCTGTCGGGCGGCCAGCAGCAGCGCGTGGGCATTGCGCGAAGCCTAGCCGTAGAGCCGGAAATCTGGTTTCTCGACGAGCCGTTCTCCGCGCTCGATCCACTTATCCGCCGCGAAATGCAAACCGAGCTCGTTCGCTTGCAGAACGTGCTGAAGAAGACGATCGTCTTCATCACGCACGACTTCGACGAGGCGATCCGCCTGGCCGACCGTATCGCCATCATGAAGGACGGCGAGATCATCCAGACCGGCACGCCGGAAGAACTCGTGCTGCATCCGGCGACGGATTATGTCGCCGAGTTCACGCGGGATGTACAGCGTTCCAAGGTCATGTCGGCGGCACGCCTCATGCGGCCGGTAACGTCCTCCGCCGATTACGGCGGAACGGTGCAGGCGACAGATAAAATCGCGACGTTCTCGGCCCGGATCGTCGGCTGCCGGAAAAGCTTTCTTGTCACGGCCGCCGACGGCAAGCCGCTTGGGGAAGTGACGCCGGACGCCGTCATTGATTTGCTTGCCGATCGCGATCCCGTGCGCGAGGCCCGCCTATGACCGTCGCGGACACTCGGACTTCGCCGCGCGCGCCGGCAATTGCGGGTTGGACGCTGATATGGGTCGCAGCCGTCGCCTGCGTCGCCATTCTCTACATGTTGCCTGACGTCGCTCCTTGGGCCGTGAAATATCCGTCCGACGCCATCATTCCCGTTGCCGATTGGATCTCGGCGTTCATGGCGTGGCTGAAAACCAATTTCACATGGCTGACGCGCGGCATAACCGATATCTTCAACGTGCCCCTGCAGTGGGCCATCTCACTCCTCGCGAAAGGTTGGAAATTCGGATACGGGCCAGACGCGCTCGTGCTGCCGCGCCTGTCGTGGATCGGCGTGTGCACCGCGTTCGCTGTCGCAGGGTATGCTTTTGGCGGTATCAGGCTCGCCGCGCTGGCATCAGGCTGCATGATCTACATCGCGCTATTCGGGCAATGGGATAGCGCCATGCTGACGCTCGCTTTGATCGCGATAAGCGTTCCGTTGTGCGTCGTCTTTGGGCTTCTCCTCGGCATTCTCGCTTTCCGCAAGCCATGGATCGATCGCTCCATCATTCAGCCCATGCTCGATCTGATGCAGACGATGCCGACGTTCGCCTATCTCATCCCGATGCTGCTCCTGTTCGGCAACAGCCCGGTTTCCGGAATGCTGGCGACGGCCATATTCGCGATGCCGCCGATGGTGCGTTCAACCGTTCTCGCACTGAAACGCGTACCGCACGAGATTGACGATTTCGGCGAAATGGTGGGCTGCACGCAGCGGCAGAAGTTGCTGAAGGTTTTGCTGCCATCCGGACGCCCGACGCTGATGGTTGGCGTCAATCAGGTGATCATGCTTGCCCTCAACATGGTCATCATATCTTCGATGATCGGCGCTGGCGGATTGGGTTACGACGTTCTGCTCGCCCTGCGCGCTTTGAAAATCGGTCAAGGCATGGAGGCAGGTCTCGCGATCGTCGCGCTTGCCATCGTGCTGGATCGCCTGAGCCAGGCAGCCGCGCGTCAGCGTCCATCAGCGCACGTGCCGGACCAGAATTTTGTGCAACGTTACCCGATGTTGACGGCCGCGATCGCCGTCCTTGCCGGCACAACCTTGTTAAGCCAGTTCGTGCCGGCGTTTGCATCCGTTCCGGCGGCCATCAAGATGTCGACCGCGCCGTGGTGGAAGGCCGTCGTGGACTGGGTGAACATCCACTTCTTCGATGCGATAGAAGCTTTCCGGACGTTCCTGCTGCTCTACATCCTCAATCCGATACGCGATTTCCTCGTCGGCTTTCCTTGGCTCGGAATGGTCTTTCTCGTGGGTCTAGCCGGCTACCGGCTTTCGGGCCCCCGGCTAGCAGCGATCGTCGTCCTCATGACGGCCTTCTGCGCGGCGACGGGACTTTGGGAAAAGTCGATGGCGACGCTCTATCTTTGCGGTGTTTCGGCGCTTGTCGCGGCCCTGTTCGGCATCGCGCTCGGGATCGCAGCGTCGCGAAGCGACCGGTTCGCTGCCTTTCTCATGCCCATTTGCGACACGCTGCAGACGCTTCCGTCGTTCTGCTTCATCATTCCCGTCGTCATGCTCTTCCGCGTCGGCGACGTAACGGCGATGATTGCGACGGTGCTTTTCGCGATCGTCCCCGCAATTCGCTACACCAATCACGGTATCCGGCAGATCCCCGAAAACTTGATCGAGGCTGCTACCGTATCCGGCTGCACGCCACGACAGATGTTCTGGAGAGTTCAGCTGCCGCTAGCGCTGCCCGAAATCATGCTGGGCCTCAATCAGACTGTGCTGCTCGCGCTCAGCATGATCATCATCTGCGCGATGATTGGAACACGTGACCTTGGTCAGGAAGTATTCATTGCCTTGGCGAAGGCTGACGCAGGGCGGGGTCTGACCGCAGGCTTTGCAATTGCCTTCATCGGCATCGTCGCCGACCGGCTCCTGCGGGCATCGACGGATCGACTGCAGGCACGGCTCGGCCTCGTATGAAAGGGGCCGAGCCGCGGGGTCGCGATTATTGAAAACGACGTCCGATGCATACTTATCGATAAATAGTTTCAACCGGAGCCCGCAATCTCGCGCGCCGGAAATCGTCCTGACGATATGATGCCGCCCGCCGGATAACTTTATGATAATTTTCCGGAAGCCCGCTTCGTGTCTATTGGACATGAACGTTCCTCGGAGCTAACAGTGGCGCTCGGCAAAGGGTCAATCGCAACGGTTATGAGCCATGGTTGAAGGCCTAATCACTCAGCGCAGCAATCACCCGGCCAAGAAAACGGCCGACAGGCTAGCCCGAAAAATCACCGGCAAGGGTGCGACCCTCGTAGCTCGCATCGACCATGCGGCCGCCGCCGCAAAGGTCGGATTGGAATTGCGGTCGACGGAGGTTCTGATTTTCGGCAACCCGAATGTCGGTACACATCTTATGCAGCAGGAACAGTTGATCGGCTTGGAGCTTCCGGCCAAGGTTCTTGTTTGGGAGGATGACAAGAACGTCACGTGGTTATCGTATCAGGATATGGAGTGGCTGGCGAACCAGTATGGAATAACGTCTGCCGTTCGGCCGACTGTGGAGAAATTATCGGCTCTGTTAAAGCTCGTCGTCGATGAGGCTGCAGGTAAGGATGATTGATTAAAAAAAATAATCGCCAATTCACGATTCGTGATGAACATTTCAAGAGGTTGCGAATTCTTTGGATGAACTCCCCGAAGCAACATAGCGTAAGGAACCGATCGTCATGAAAGCGGATACCGCTAAGGCCCGTCGCAAGCTCCCACTCGATACGCCATCGCACTTTTCCGATAACGCCATCAAAGATATCTCCGGCGCGCTGTCGGCGCTGCTCGCAGATTTTTTTGCGCTTTATATCAAGACGAAGAACTTTCACTGGCACATGTCCGGCCCGAACTTCCGCGACTATCATCTTCTGCTGGATGAGCAGGGCGAGCAGATTTTTGCTGCAACCGACGACATAGCGGAGCGCGCGCGTAAAATCGGCGGCACGACGATCCGCTCGATCGGGCAGATCAATAGCGAGAAGCGCATTCTCGATAACAATGCCGACTTCGTCACGCCGAACGACATGCTGGCCGAGCTTCGTGACGACAATCTTCAGCTTGTCGATGAGATGCGCCAGGTTCACGATCTATGTGACGAGCACGGCGATGTCGCTACCACCAGTCTTCTGGAGAATTGGATCGACGAAGGCGAACGCCGCGTGTGGTTCCTATTCGAAGCAACGCGGAATATCCCTCACGAAGCCTGAGACTTTAAGTCGGAGATTGACCTAAGCTTTTGTGGCGCCGGGCTCGTCTCTCGGCGCCTCTTGCGTTTCTGATGAACTGCCGGTCAAGGCCTGGCGATCTCAAACATATCGCCCGTTCCCGTATACCAGCCGCGGCCGTGCATGCGTCCGATGAGATCGAGCGCGAGCGTATCGACATAGAATTTCTCGGGATCCAGAATGAACGCATCATCGACGTGAGCCTGCACGACCTCGCCGAGTGCAATCAGCTGATTGGAAATCACGATGGGCGTATGTAATCGGCATTCGAACGCCACGGGGCTTGTTGCGATCTGCTCCGGCTGAACCTTAAGCGACGGACGTGTCTCGAGCTTGGCAAGCGCCAGTTCATCAACGTCCGGCGGCACGTCGCCCGACGTAAGGTTCATCGAGTGCGAGGCGGAACGCGGTACTAGGTTGACGACGAATTCGCGCGTATCGAGGATGTTGCGCGCAGTATCCTTCATGCCGCCACCGGCCTCAGGCGTGATGCCGAGCGCAAGTAACGGCGGATCTTTGCTGAGTGCGTTGAAAAAGCTGAACGGCGCCGCATTGCGGACGCCGTTCTTCGAAATTGTCGTTACCCAGGCGATGGGCCGCGGTACGATCGTGCTCGTCAGGATCTTATAACGATCGTCCGCGGCCAGCTTCTCGAAGTCGAATTCCATTTCATGTCCTGCTTTCCGGCGCTCTGATGCCGCTCAGGATCTTTTTAACGTGATCGACTTCGTCCTGCACGATGGTGTGCCCCATCCCAGGATAGATCTTTTCTGTCACATCGCCGCCGAGCTTGCGGAGCACGTCCGTGGATTCATGCACCCGCGCGAGCGGAATATGTGAATCGACATCGCTGCAGCCGAGAAACACCGGCGTACCCGCAAGCGAGCCTGGATAGTTCCGTGGCGTGCCCTCAGGCCCGATGAGGCCGCCGCTCAGTGCGATCACGCCTCCGAAGCGGCGAGCATTGCGAGCGGCGAACTCGAGCGCGAGACACGCGCCCTGCGAAAATCCCAAAAGCACGATGCGTTCCGAAGGCACCCCTTCCCGCTCAAGGTCCTCGACCACGCCGGACAACGTTTGAAGCGCGTTGGTGAGGTACGGTTCGTTACGGGAAATAGGGCTCATGAATGAGTACGGATACCAACTTCCCGATTGAGCCTCCGGTGCGATGTAGGCGACGTCACGCGCATCGAACGCACCTGCGAGTTCGAGAATGCTTCGCGCACTCGCGCCGCGCCCATGAACCATGATCATCGCCGCACGGGCGGCACCGATGGGTGCGCCCGCGCCAATGACTTCCGTCGTAAGTGTCGTCATGCTGCTCGTCCCAATGGTTGCAAGACGGCTTCGATTTCATTCCGCCGGCCTTCGAGGAATGCCGGCAGCTTCAGCGATTGACCGAGAGAAGCCAGCGGTTCATCGATGGCAAATCCCGGTTGGTCGGTCGCGATCTCGAAGAGCACGCCGCCCGGCTCGCGGAAATAGATCGACCGGAAGTAGTCGCGGTTGACCTGCTCCGTGGTCCGGATGCGATGGGTCTCGACGAGCTTCTTGCGCATCTCAGCCTGCACGTCATCGGTCGCAGCGCGGAACGCCACGTGATGCACCGAGCCTCGGCCCAGCTGTCCGGCGAGGAAGCCCTTGGCTTCGCGGATCTCGACGACGCCTCCGGCAACCGCACCGTTCGCGACGAACTGTTTGGTCGGTCCTTCGCTGCCGGCCTCGGTAAATCCGAAGACGTCGGTCAGGATCGCACCGGTTCGCGTCGCGTCCTCGAGAAGAAGACTGATGCCATAGAAGCCGCGCAGCGCGTGTTCAGCCGGAACGTTGCCGCCCTGCCAAGCCGCTTCTGCCTCCGCGCCGGGAACACCGACGAGAGCGAGCGTCATGCCATCCGGATCGCGGAATGCGAGAACCGAACGTCCGAAGCGCTTTTCGATTGCCTCATGCTCAACACCTTTCTCGACGAAGCGATGTGCCCAGTAGCCGATCGCGCTCTCGGGAACGCGAAACATCGTCTGCTGCGCGAACCCGACGCCGTTCCGTCCGCGCGGGGCATCATCCCACGGGAAGAAAGTGAGGATCGTCCCGGGATTCCCCGCCTCGTCGCCGAAATAGAAGTGGTAGGTGCCGGGATCGTCGAAGTTCACCGTTTTCTTGACCAGCCTCAGGCCAAGAACATTGGTGTAGAAATCCAGATTGCGGGATGCGTTGCCAGCAATCGCTGTAATGTGATGAATGCCAGACATGGCTTCTCCTTTCTCGTTCGCACGAGATTTCGCTGTGTTGCTTCTCAATGTGGTTAGTGACACCGGCCCTTCAATTGGCGGCCGATGGAATGAGACCGTCGCCGTTTTGGCGACGATCCGTTGCCGGAGCGTCAGCCTTTGAGCCGTGCCGCGATCTGAGCGACGTGACGGCCCTGGAAGCGTGCAGCCGCCAATTCATTCTCCGAAGGCTGCCGTGAACCATCGCCGTCGGCGATCGTCGACGCGCCATAAGGCGAGCCGCCGGCGATTTCCTTCACGCCCATCTGCCCCTGGAACGAGTAGGGGAGTCCGACGATCACCATGCCCTGGTGCAGCAGCACGGTATGCGTCGATAAGATCGTGCTTTCCTGGCCGCCATGCTGAGTGGCTGTCGACGTGAAGACGCTGCCGACCTTGCCGATCAGCTTGCCGGACAACCAGAGGCCGCCTGTCTGATCGAGAAAGTTCTTCATCTGTGCCGGCATGTTTCCAAACCGCGTCGGAACACCGATGATGATGGCGTCATAGTCAGCGAGCTCATTGACCGTGGCGATGGGTGCCGCCTGATCAAGCTTGAAGTGCATCTTCTGGGCGACCTCTTCAGGTACCAGCTCCGGCACGCGCTTGATCGTTGCTTCGGCCCCGGCTTCGCGAACGCCTTCCGCGACGGCCTCGGACATCTTCTCGATGTGTCCGTAGCTTGAGTAATAAAGAACCAGAACCTTGCTCATGAGTGCCTACCCCTTTGAATGCTGCTGTAAGCGACCCTTGGCGCCGCCGACCTCCAACACATGACGCGTTGACACGAATTCCTCAATCCGCCAATATTTGCGCAGTCTGGTTCCAATTTGGATACAAATGGACAAGCTCGCTGCCATGAACGCGCTGGTGAAGGTGGTTGCGAGCGGCAGCTACGCCGAGGCAGCGCGCCGGCTCGGTCTGACGAGGTCGGCCGTCAGCAAGGCCGTCATGGAGTTGGAGGAGAGCCTCGGCGCACGCCTTCTGGATCGCACGACGCGCCGCGTCACGCCGACGGAAGCGGGCCTCGCCTATTATGAGCGGTGCCTCGCAATTCTGGCGCAGGTGGAGGAAACGGAGGCTCAGGTCTCCCGGTTACACGACGAGCCCAAAGGCACGCTGAGGGTCAACGCGCCGATGTCGTTCGGCACGCTCTATCTCGGCAACGCCATTGCCGACCTGATGATCCGCTACAGCGACCTGAAGGTCGAACTGACGTTGACCGACAGATTGATCGACCCGCTGGAAGAAGGCGCCGACGTGACGGTGCGGATAGGCACGCCTACCGACTCGAGCTTGATCGCGCGCCGCATCGCGCCTGCGCGCATCGTTCTCGTGGCATCGCCCGATTACATCGAGAAGCATGGGGAACCGGAATCGCCGGGAGATCTGGTTGAGCATCGCTGTCTGAGCTACGGCCATACGACATCGTTGCAGCGTTGGCATCTGACGGAAAACGGCGAGTCCGTTTCCGTCTCGATTGCGTCGTGTATGTCGTCGAACAATGGCGACGTCTTGCGCGAGGCGGCCGTGAAAGGCATCGGCATCGCGATGCTTCCCACGTTCATCGTCGGCAACGATATCGCAGCCGGCAGGTTGAAGCTCGTCCTTCCGAACAATCGTCCGCCCGATTTGACGATCCATGCTCTCTATGCGCCAAATCGATATCTCGCGGCGAAAACCCGCGTCTTTATAGATTTTCTGGTCGATTGCTTCGGAAAGAAGCCGCCATGGGACGACTGGGATAGGAAAGGCTGAAGGCGGACCGACCTGCTATCTCCGTGGCTTTCGCCGTAAGAGATAGGTATCCATGATCCAACCCTTCCGCTTTCGCTCTTCGCCGCGCGCCGCTTCGATGGCCTCGACGCACTCCGAGAGTTTTCCGGAAATCAGGATTTGATCCGGCGTGCCGAGATAAGCGCCCCAGAAAATTTCGGCGTCTTCATCGACCCAAGCGCGAAGACCGGATCCGTTATCTAGCATGACCACAGCCGTATCGATGCTTTCCGGCAGACCTTCCAACAGCCGCCTGCCGGTCGTGATATGAACGGGTTCGCCGATCGGATTGAGCGCAATCTTGTGTTCCGCGGCAAGCGCCTGGACGCTCGTGATACCTGGAATGATCCGGTATTCGAACGCGAGCGCGCCTTCAGCGATGATGTGCTCTATGACCCGTATGGTACTATCGTAGAGCGAGGGGTCGCCCCAAACGAGGAACGCGCCGACTTCGCCATCCGCAAGCTGATTGGCGATGAGATCGGAGAAGATCTTCGCCTTGTCGCGGTGCCACGCATGGACGCCTGACTTGTAGTCGGGCGTGCTCGCATCCCGTACCGGACCCGGAACCTCGACAATTCGGTAGGACTTGTCCTCTATGAAGCGCTCGCAAATGGTTCGCCTCAGATTGATGAGGTCCTCCTTCTCCTGTCCCTTGTCGAGAAAGAAGAACACATCGGCCTCGTTCAGCGCCTTGACGGCCTGTATCGTGACGTAATCCGGATTGCCGGCGCCGATACCTATGAGAAGAACCGTCTTCATGGCACACATCTCCATCCTGAGGCACGACGAAAACCGTAAATCCGGTGACTTGTCGATGGGTCACCTTGGGAAGCAGATGGGGCAACGTGGGGAGATTGCGCCGCGCCGCGTTCGATGCCAATTCATGCATGAGGCATTCGCAAAGGGAAATGCAACCCGATGGCCAAGCGCGTCGTATTGGTAACCGGATCGCTGGCCGAGCCGCGGGTAAAGCGTATCGCCGGCGAGCTTAACGACGCCGAGCTTGAACCGATCGTCGCCAGCGTCGGCGTCAAGGTTGCCGCACTGATGACGACAGATATCGTCGAGCGGCGGCTCAAGCTGCCGGAGGGAGCTGACCGGGTCATCATGCCCGGAAGGTTTCGCGGTGACCTCGAACGCCTTTCGGACTTCTTCGGCACGCGCTTTGAGCGGGGGCCCGACGAGATCGCCGATCTGCCGGAGTACCTCGGCCACGTGCGAAAGAAGCCCGACCTCAGCCAGTACAACATGACGATCTTCGCTGAGATCGTCGATGCGACTGCCATGACGATCGATCAGATCATCGAACGCTCGCGCAAGCTGCGAGCGGACGGCGCCGACGTGATCGATCTCGGTTGCTTGCCTGATAGCCCGTTCCCGCACCTTGAGGCGACTATCGAGGCGCTCCATGCGGACGGTGCACGGGTGAGCGTCGACTCCTTCAACTCGGAGGAGCTGTCTCGCGCCACGCGCGCGGGCGGCGATTTTCTCCTGAGCCTGTCGGAGAAGAATATTTCGATCGTCGATGAGGGGCCGGCGGCGCCGGTTCTCGTGTCGGCGGGCGCCGCAGATATGGCTTCGCTCGACCGGGTCATCGACATCATGATCGCAAAGGGGCGGCCCTATTACGCCGATCCGATCCTCGATCCGATCCATTACGGCTTCGCTGCATCGATCGCGCGCTATTACGATTTGCGGATGCGCCGGCCGGATATTCCGATCCTCATGGGCATCGGCAACCTCACGGAGCTAACCGACGCCGATACGACGGGCATCAACGCTCTGTTGATGGGGATTTGCTCGGAGCTCAACATCACAGCAGTGCTGGCCGTGCAGGTGAGCCCGCACTGCCGTACGGCGATCAAGGAGTTCGAGTACGCGCGGCGCGAATACTATGCGGCGAAGCAGGCAAATGCGCTGCCGCAAGGCTTCGGAGGCGGTCTCATGGCGCTGCGCGACCGAAAGGGCTTTGCCTCCACGCCAGAAGAGATCGCAACGCTTGCGAGCCAGATTCGCGATGCGAACTATCGCATCGAGGTCGCGGAAGATGGCGTCCACATTTACAACCGCGACGGCCATCATGTAGGGCAAGATCCGTTCGAGCTGTTCCCGCATATCGACACGCGCGCGGATGCTGGGCACGCGTTCTATCTCGGCGTTGAGACGGCGCGAGCCGAGATCGCGCAAAAGCTCGGCAAGCGCTACGCGCAGGATGAGCCGCTGGAGTTTGGCATCGTCGCCGGCACGAAGGGCTCGGCCGAGGACGCCCACGCGATGAAATTCAAGGAAGCCGGGTCGACGTTTCAGAAGTCATCGAAGACCGAATGAACTTGGGCTGGGTTCGCTCACCGGCGCAAACGTGCTGCGTCGGTGAGGAAAGTCGCTATGGCGTGAATTTGCTTTCATTCGCGCCGAAACGAAGGCCTCAAGTCAGCGTCGCCATGTCGATGACGAAGCGATATTTGACGTCGCTCTTCAACTGACGATCGTAGGCATTGTCGATATCGGCCATCGCGATCATTTCGATATCGCATGTGATGTCCCGCTCGGCGCAGAAATCCAGCATCTCCTGCGTCTCGGCGATGCCGCCGATCAAAGAGCCGCCGATCGATTTCCGCCCGAAAATCAAAGTGCCGACTGACGGAGAAGGATGCGGGTCCTCCGGAACGCCAACGAGCACGAGCGCGCCGTCACGCTTCAGAAGTCTTGTGAAAGCATCGAGATCGTGGGAGGCCGCAACAGTATCCAGGATGAAATTGAAGCTGCCCGCATGTGCATTCATTTCATCGCGATTTTTCGAAACAACGACCTCATCGGCGCCAAGCTCAAGCGCAGCGCTCTTCTTGGACGGCGAAGTGGTGAAGGCAACGACGTGGGCTCCGAGCGCATGCGCAAGTTTCACGCCCATGTGTCCTAGGCCGCCGATGCCGATTATGCCAACCTTCTGGCCCGGTCCAATCTTCCAATGCTTGAGAGGCGACCATGTCGTGATGCCGGCGCAGAGCAACGGCGCCGCCGCGGCGAATTGGTGTTCCTTGTGGCGAATTCGGAGAACGAAGTGTTCATCGACTACGATGTGCTTGGAATAGCCACCGAACGTATTCGGCAGCCCGCCCTTCGCAGCGCCATTATATGTGCCCGTGAAGCCGTTCGGCCCCTCGCAGTACTGTTCGAGATCGTGTTGGCACGGTTCGCACGTGCGGCAGCTCTCGACCATGCAGCCGACCCCGACGATGTCGCCCTCTTTGAACGACTTTACGTCTTTGCCGGTCTTCGTGACGCGGCCAATGATTTCGTGGCCGGGAACGCAAGGATAGAGAATGCCCGGCCATTCACCGCGAGCGGTATGCAGATCGGAATGGCAGACGCCGCAAAAAAGAATATCGAGCGCGACATCCTTCGGGCCGGGTTCTCGCCGCTCGATCGCGATCGGAGCAAGCGGTGCTTTCGCCTTTTGCGCGCCGTAAGCTTTGGTTTGCATGATGGTCCTTCTCTGCTGAATGATCATGGCCAGCGCGAACCTCTGGCCCGAAGTCGCCGTTGTCATCCTGGGCTGTCGGATTGCCGTTTATCGATCGAGAGACGCGCGAGCAAGTCGAATGCGTAAGTGCAGTATTCTTCAACCGCACGACAGCGCGTTCAAACATTGCGCGAAAAGCCACAGCAACTTTTGGCCGGGTTCAAAGTAACGGGAGTTTGGAGATCCGCAGAGCATGCCAGCTTGCTGTGAAGAGGTGGCGCGACTGAAGAAAAGCGGCGTTCGACGATCGCGTATCAAGTCGCGATGAGTCTGATGGAGCAAGTTGCCCTCGACCCGATTCGAAATTCGGGCGCCGTCTCACGTGTTCGCCGTCCCCTGCCATTCCGGCGGCTGAGCCATAATACTGGAATATCGACGCCGGAATCGGGATGCCGTTATTGGTGGATATTCTCGCTGCGGGAAATTTATGGGAATTGGCCGAAATAAGGGATTTCCGATTTCCGGGAATTCGACTTGAGCCAAAAAAGTCGAAAATCCAGAAATATGCGTCAAATTGAACAAAAATTAACGTTTTATTTACCAAAGCGCGGCGGACTCTCTATATGGCCAGAATCACAGACATTGGACTGGATGCGATGGCGTTTTTTAAATCGGTGGCGGTAATCGTCATATCGGCGGTGGCAACGGTGTCAGGCCCCGGCATGAGCTTCGCTCAAGACCTCAGCGAAGCTTCGTTGGCCTCCAGCACGGATTTGCCGAGTGGATACATGAGCCTTGGCGGCCATCTGGGCCGGGCCATTGTCAAGCCCGTCCATGTCAAGAAGGCAGTGGCGCATTTTCGCCCGCAGGTTCGAAAAAATCGCAACACCCCCACTCCCGTCTTCAATCGAACGACGGCCTACAGTCGGGATGTAACCCCGCGCTACCTTGTCTCGATGTCTCTAGACCAGACAGGTTTGAACATCGCAGCCCTCTCGCGCTAGGCCTCCTTATCGCACGTTCACGGGTGGCGCGTCTGCGAAGATGACTGTGCCGCGCGACTGGATGGCCTCGTAAGGCCCCTATTCTCGGCATCTTTGGCGGCTTCCCGGAGAAATCCAAAGATAGGGGTTTCCAGACGAAATTTTTGTGCTATACGGCGCGCTCCGGCCGCTCCGAAACGAGCGGCCTTGTTTATCCCTGAATGACGCGCAAGCCGTACCGGGCCGCGCGTTTTGGTGACGCGGGGTGGAGCAGCCCGGTAGCTCGTCAGGCTCATAACCTGAAGGTCGTTGGTTCAAATCCAGCCCCCGCAACCAATTTTGTAAATAAAATAAATAGCTTATGAATTCAGAAAAAGGCGTTGCCGGACGAATTTTGCCTCTCGGGTAAGCCTCGGGTAAGCCAAAACCAGAGCTCGGAAGAGATTTAGCGATACAAAATATTTTCGGGTAAGCGGCTCGGCGGGTGAGTTCGCCGCTTGCAGATTTTTTTGCATTGAGACCCGCATTGGGGTGCAGAGCGCAGTACAGACCGGCATCCAAGCGGATGGGTTTGATGGTTGCTCTGCCAGTAAACAAACTGTCTCGTCAGATTTGAACTGCAATCCCGCATACATCATACCTGAGATGCCGTTCCTCCAGTCGTTCGCTTGCGAAGCGACTGGTCAGAAGGACATCCTCAAAAGCCGGGCAGGCGCTCCTGATCGGAGCCCATCATTTCTGATCCAAACGTCTCAGCAAGGTCCACGCATCTCGCCAGTAGAAGATCGACAAGCTTCCTGAGATCGGGCGTTACCGATCCTTCCTTCTTGCACTCGGCGAGTAGGCTTCGCGCTTCATTCGGAATGCGTGCAATGAGATCGCGAATGTGCGCTACCGCACGATCCGGATCGTAGCCAACCTTCTTCGCCTGATCTTCCCAGTGGCGTGGCAGAATGCGATTGAAGTGGTAGTATGTATCGATCGACATCGCCATTCGGTCGTCGCGGTTGTTCTTCGAATAAGGGAGCCAGCTCGCAATGTCGTAAAGCGGCGCAAGGCGATACCGGCCTCCCGCGCTCAGCAGCAATCCGTAATTCTTTGCGTGCGCATCGGTGCCACCGATCACAAAATTGAAAGCGCAGGCGCGCATGAACCGGTTACGGTCATCGCCCGGTTTGCCGGACCCTGACAGCAATTCCATGATGGCCTTGATGCCGGGGCCGCCGTCGCGCTGATACTTATTGCGCGGATCGATCTTGAGTGCCTGGCAGCAATCCTCCTGATGCACGCGGTGGATTTCGCCGCCCGGTGCATCAATAGCGAGAACCTTGCGCCCCTGCAGTCTGCGGCGGTCAAAGCGTTCGATCACCACCACCGGAATGTCGCCGAAGACTTCAGTCCAGCACTTTGGCGCAGGAAGCCCCAGGCGCGGCGCTAAGCGGACGCAGAACATCTCGTTTTCGACCTGACCGGCCAGACCCACAATGGGGGGCTTCAGGATATGGGTGGATGGTGTCCGGCCACGCGGTTCGTACCACTTGCCGTTGACCAGATAGAGAGCCTTCTTGCGCTGCGCACCGGCAAGGCTGAACTGACCGCCGCCGGGGGCGAACTGAACGGCCCCTGGATCGCGAACCAACTCGGCGAAACTCTTGGTAAGAACCTCGCGGGAAAGGAGCGTCGTGCCTTCGCGCTTTCTCAAATCGCCGATCTTTTCGAAAGGCACCATCTGGATGGCACCCTGCAGGTCCTCACCGATCTCGGCCAACAGCGCGAAGGGATTGCGCGGGTTGACCCCGAACCGCCGCCCCCAGTTATTGAGCGTGTCGTCGTTGTCCGGGAGCAGGCCCCACATGAACGGCCGGATGGCTTTGTCGTCATGTGCGGCCACCGAGAGCGGCATCGAAATCGACAACGGAATCGCGGTCTTGGACTTGCGATAGCTGTTGTCATAGGCAAAGTGGTACTTGCCTCGTGCATCCTGGTTGATGCTGCCGATTTCGGCTCCGTCGATGAGGACGCGCAAGTCTTTGGTCATGTCCGCTTGCCAGACTTCGGCGTGCCCATACGTGGTGTAGCGAGGCGCGGCTTAACGGAACGAGCCGCAGCAGAACCAATCCGCACTAATCCGGTCTCGGCAATGTCGTCGATGTCGATGGGGCTCGTCACGTCAACCGGCAATCGATCCGGCATGATGTCGTCGCCTGCATAGGCGGCGAGAGTAATCTGGAGTTCGTTCAACACGCGCAAGACCAGATCGAGGCGCGGCGAGGCCTTGCCACGCTCAACCTGGCCCAGCCAAACCCGCGAGACGCCGAGCCGGTCAGCCAGCTGCGCCTGGCTCAAGCCCTGCGTGCGGCGGACGGCCATAATGACGGCACCAAGTTCGCTCGGACGGCGGATCAGCATGGGAGTTCCAAGATAACGATCATTGCCATGCTTGCAATGTAATCGATCGTTGTCTTTGTGGCAATGATAATAATCGTTGTCATTCGGAAAATGACAACGATCGTTTTCCTATGCGCTGTCAGCCTGACTTCCTCACCAGCCCATCGAGTCAATGTCCATGTGGAAACGGAAAGTTCCGCTGTCCCGCCGGCATGGCGCTCTGCACGCGATCACGCCACCGCACGGCGACGCGACAGCAAACCCAGAAGCAAATCGCAGTACACAACATATTGAACAGCTCAGAGAGCACTTAACCGGTTTTGCTAATGCGGGACAAATCTTGGAGGAATTCGATTTCCGGCCGAATTGCAATCAGACTGAGCACAGCATTCAGAAGCCCATTTATGTTTGGACGCAAAACGATGATCCGTTAGCGTCGCCTCACTTTGAGTATTTGGTATCAACCGGGAAGGCGGGATTCTCATGTCTAAGGGTGCGACACATGACATCTCAGTGGGACAAGCTCTGCGCCATTCTCGATCGTGCCGAATCGATGCCTGCGAAGCACAAGGCGGCGTACCTGCAATCCGCACTTGCGGCTCTGGCGTTTGAATCACATGCCAACATCACAACGTCCAAACTCAAATTCATGACATCCAAGATGCAGCCTAAGCCCAATGGCGTAAGGACGGGAAAAAAGCGCAGGTCGCCTACTTGAACTTTACAGTACCTGCGGTAGCTAGCATCTCAGGCCTGCGAAAATAGATCGCCCGACCCATGCGGATCGGCGGATAGCCGCGAATGAGTACGATCTGCTCGTCCGCGCGCAGGCCTTGCACGATCTCGTGCGGCAGGATCAGTGGACGCTTTTGCAGCGAGAACGATTGCGTGCCCTTGCCCGCCGCCGTTGGGCTTAGCGGCCCAAACAGCATCGACGTGCCGTGCGATTGGTTCTTGACCCGGATGGTTGTATCGCCGCAGCGCTCGGAAAGATGCTTGGCGGTTTCCATGGATTTGACGGCGGCATAGCTGACCAGCGACACGCCTTCGAACCAGCTGGTCGCGCCCTCCTTGCCGAAGTGATTTTCAAGCTGGCCGACGCTTTGATAGAGCAGCATCAGCGTGATGCCGTACTTGCGGCCCCGGTCGCGGGCTTCTTCCAGAATGTTCATACGCCCGAGCAGATCGGCTTCGTCGAGACAGAATAAGACACGTTTTGCGTGGCGGCCATTGGCTTGCACCATGGCGCGCATGAGGCTGCCGATGATCACCCGGCCGACAGCCGGATAACTTTTGAGGATTTCGCCGGGGACTTGGATGAAGACATCGAGTTTGCCGCGCGGTAAATCGGCCGCCTCAAACGTCGAACCTGCCACCAGCGCCGCATAGGGCTCCAGCGATAGCCATTGCGTATCCTTGGCTACCGTCGAGGCGATGCCGGTAAAGGTCTGGTCGGCCATGCCGACAAAAGGCGCCAGCGTCTCACGCACCAAGCGGATGGGGCTCTCTGAGACAATGTCTTTGAGCCGTGCCTTGAGGTCGGTCTCGGAGAGTGACGTGAGACTGCGCAGCGCCCGCAGGGTACGGTCGGTCTCATAAGCCTCGCTGGTCAACACGGTCAGCAGCAGGCCGGTCATCAGGTTATGCGCCTGGGCTTGAAAATATTCCGCCGCGCCGCCCTCTTTGCCGGATCCTTCACCGCACAGCAGTTTGGCGAACGCCACCGCATCGGCCGCTTGGTTGGGGCTGTGCAGCAGGGGCGCCAGAACATTGAAACCCTGGATGGTCTCAAGCGGCGCGGTTGGATCAAGAACAACGATGCGTCTGCGCGGTGATACGCGGGCCCTAACCGCTTGCACCAGAGGCGCCACTTCGCCCGCCGGATCGAGCACGACCATGGAGCCCGAGTATTTGAGCGCTGTCGGCACGACGCTTGACGTGGTTTTGAAACCGCCGGAACCCGCAAACATCAGCATGTGGGTCGATTCAAAATTGAGTTTGAAAGTGGCGAGCAGCGCGCGGCCGCCCTCGCCCCATGTCGACCGGTCATTTGGATCAAAGGCCAGCCCGGCAATCGCCCTGTCGAGATCGGGGCGGCTGCATTCGCCGATGACGACTTCGCCGTCGGGCGGCAGGAGCTGGCTAACGTCTTCCAGGCTCATCCATGTTGCGTCACCAAAGCTGCCCTCGGCGATGCCGTGAAAGTCGAGCGTGCCTGCCACCGCGCGCTTTAGCAGCAGCGCGATCAGAACAATGGCCGTCGTACCTCCGGCATAGAGCACCGGATCGACATCGGCGAGCCGCAGAAAGAACCGGCGGTCGGGCGCGGGTGGGGCGATGAACGGGCCGAAACGTGCGGCCACGAGTGCCCACAGCAGCGCAGTGAACAGAAGCCCGGTAAGTCCGGCGACCCGGCGCGGGACAACATCGGCGAAGGTCAGCAGAATACCGACCGTTGGCCCAAGCACCAGCAGGCCAAAAAGCGCCGCCGGGTAAATGTCCGGCGGCGACACGTACGGCGGATAGGCTTGCGGATAGAGGACAAGCAGCGTCAGGGCCGTCACGGCCAGTATAGCCGCCGTGCTGAGAATGATCGCCGTCTCGCGCTTAACTCTCGTCATCAGTCTGGCGTGCTGCGACCGCAAAGGTGCGACCAACCTCGCGCAAGTGCTGTTGCTCACCTGGATCGCGGGCGGCGTCACCGTGCGTAACCAGCAGACCCAACAGCGCCATTGCATCGACATGGCCTAGGCCGGCTTTGATAACTAAACCGCCGAGCTGGATCTTGTGGCGGGTATCGGCTTTGCGTTGATCGGTCATGAGATTGCTGCGCTCCCTCTTAAGACGCTTCAGAGCGCTTTCGAGGCGCAGAACCGGCCGGAATCCCAACCTGAAATCGCTGCGCCACCTCTCTCAACGCGTCTTCAATCGCCGTAACGTCGGCGTCGATGAGATGCAGTCCGGCGCGCTCGCACAAAAGCCCGATGGTCTCACGACGCTTGCGCATCATGGTTGTGCGCTTGGCTTGCAACGCCTCGATTTGTTTGTCGATGCTGGTCAAAACGGCGCTTTGCGCCTTCGCCTTCTTCACCGGATGCGCCTTGGTCATCTGTCCTCATTAAAGTATTCTTAACGCGCACTCAGTTGCACGCAAAACACTCGTCAATCGACGCGACTCAGGATAGGCACATTTCTGACGTGTATTCCATTGCACGTCAAGAAGAGATGTGAGAAAAGTCCGGATGGCGCAATTATGCAATCTTTGGCGATTGCCGTTTGCGGGTGCGCGTTAACAATTTTGACAAGACCCGATGGCCATCGCGCATTTCTCAGCCAGTTTTATCACCGCCGGTCGCAGCCCGGTTGCGGCCGCCGCCTACCGGCATCGCACCGAGATGACCGACCACACCATTGCCGAAACGTGGTCATTCACGCGTGAGACAGATCTGGTGCATGCCGAGATGTCCGTGCCGCTGGATGCACCCCAATGGGTGAAAGACATTGTCTCATCCGACAGCGTTGCTAAGGCGAGCGAGCAGTTATGGAACGCCGTCGCCGCTCAAGAGAAACGCCGCAACGGCCAGTTCGCCCGCGAGTTCGTCATCGCGCTTCCGCTTGAACTGACGCGGGCGCAAAACATTGATCTCGTGCGCGCGTTTATCGGCGCGGAATTCGCTGCCAAGGGCATGATTGCCGACTGGGTCTATCACGACAAACCCGGCAATCCGCACGTTCACGTCATGCACACGTTGCGGGTGATCGGGGTGACCAAGTTCGGTGCCAAGCGCATTCCCTTGCGCGATGAGACAGGCGCAGTCCGCCGTCACAACGGCGTTCCGTTGTATCGCCCGTTGATCGGCACGCGCGAGGATTTTAAAGCGTTGCGGCTGGCCTGGGGCGCGCTTGCCTCCCGGCATCTTGCGCTCGCAGGATATGATGCCATTGTCGAGACCCGCTCGTTTGCGGCGCTTGGTCTGGAGCTACCGCCGTCCAGTCATCGCGGGCCGTCGGTGACGGCGCTGCGCGCCAAAGCCAAACCCTGTGGCGTCGATCTTTTCATCGGCCTCGATACCGATACAACGGCCGCTAAGATCATCGCCAACCCAGCGCTACTGCTCGACGTCATCACCACCAGCAAGGCCACGTTCTCGGCCCGAGATATCGCCCGTGCCGTGCACCGATACAGCACGGACAAGGCCGCGTTTGATGTCATCATGGCAAAGGTCATGGCATCACCGGACTTGGTCACACTCCGGCCCGATATCCACGATCCAGAAACCGGCTTGCGCGTCACGCACGCGGTCTATTCCTCAGCCGCCATGGTCCGGCTCGAAGCCGCCATGATCACTGGCGCGATAAGACTAAAAGAGACGACGCGACATGGTGGTCGGCGGGCGCGCCGCGCGATTGTGGGAAGTGTTGACGGCCGTTCTCCGGTCACGCTCTCAGACGAACAACGCCACGCGGTCGCGCACGTCACCGGGGCCGAAAGAATAGCCGCCGTTGTCGGCATCGCAGGCGCCGGTAAATCCACCATGCTCGACGCCGCCCAGCATGTGTGGACAGCGTCGGGTAAGCGCGTCCTTGGCGCGGCACTGGCGGGCAAAGCTGCCGAGGGTTTGGAGAAAAGTTCCGGAATTCCAAGCCGGACCATTGCAGCCTGGGAATATGCCTGGAGCCAGGGCCGCGATGGTCTCAATCGTGGCGATGTGCTCGTCCTTGATGAGGCTGGCATGGTCTCATCGAAGCAGATGGCAACGCTTGTCGCCGCTGTTGAACGGGCCGGTGCCAAGCTGGTCCTCGTCGGCGACGCCGCCCAGCTGCAACCGATCGAAGCCGGTGCCGCGTTCCGGGCCATCGTCGAGCGGATCGGCGCGGCGGAGTTGACCCAAGTCCGCCGCCAGCGCGACGTCTGGCAGCAGCAGGCAACGCGGGACTTGAGCCGAGGGAACGTCAAGCGCGCGCTTGCCGCCTATCGTGCGAAGGGCGCCATTCGTCAGCCTGCCGCCCGCACTGAAGCCATCGTTGAAATCACGCGCGACTACTTGGCGGCACGCGTCACGCGGCCAGCGTCTCAGACGCTGATCCTGGCCCACAGCAATGCCGAAGTCTTCGCGCTAAACCAGTCCGTGCGTGTGGCGCTGATGGCGCGCGGGGAACTAAACGGCGAGCAATCGTTTGTCACGGCCCGAGGCGTCCGCTCCTTTGCGCCGGGTGACCGGGTTCTCTTTCTCGAAAACCGCCGCTTGCCGTCAGAGTTTCGCGCAAATGATCCCATCGCGGTGAAGAACGGCATGCTCGGAACTGTCATCGCATCCGTCGCAAATGGTCTCACCGTCGCAATTGATGGCGGCGGGACCGTCGCATTCGACGCCGCCACCTACGCCCACATTGACCATGGCTACGCCGCCACCATCCATAAGAGCCAAGGCGTCACGGTTGATCAAACCTTGGTTCTTGCGGCTCCCACCATGGACCGGCATCTCGCCTACGTTGCGCTCTCCCGCCACCGCGAGGCCGTCACCCTCTACGCGCCAATCGAGAGTTTTATTGACCGGCCGCTTGAAGCTGTGTTCAGCCGTTCCGGCGCGAAATCATCGACGCTGGATTACGCAAAGGACGATGTCCTGCGCCTGCGCGGCTTTGAAACGCTCGCCGACATCATCGAAGCGATCCGCGCCTTCGCCGAAACCCAGCGCCAATTGCTTGTCAGCCTGACGCGCCGCCTTGCCGACCGCGCGCCAGACTCTCTGCGCCGCGCCCTCGTCGGCGACCCTTTCCGTACCGTTGCGTCCCCGCGTTCCTTGAAACCTTCGCAAGAGGACCTGATTGCCATGGATACCAAAGATTACATGATCGACTTCAACGCCGAAGCCCGCACCATCCGCTATCCCTACAACGCTGCCGCCAACGAGATCGTCTCACGCTTTGCATCGTGGGATGAAACCGCCGGGGTGTACCGGTTCCGCGATACGACCGACGACCGCGACATGAAAGCCGCCGCTGTCTCTGCTGGCCGCATTATCGCCGAAATGGGCGAAAGCCACGCGCGCGCCGAAAAGATCATCGCCGCCTATCAGCCAGATGATCCGTCGCATTCCGCCGACTTGAAATTGGGCATTCACAACGCCCGTTTGCATTTGACCATTCCGCCCGGCATGGAAGCTGCGCGCATGGCCGCTAAGGAAATGGGCGCGCATTGGGACGCCAAAAACAAGCGCTGGACCGTTGAAGTTGTCGCCAACAGCGTCAACCTCGTCGAAAACGGACTGCCACGTGTGGCTGCCGCCATCCACGCCGCCGAGCACTCGCAAACCTTGGCGAAGACCATCACTGCCAGCGACCCAAGGATCGCCGTCAGTTTCGAGGGCGACACCGTGTTTGTCCGAACGCCCAACATGCCGTCGGCAAACCAGGATCTGAAAGGTGCAGGCTTCACCTGGCGAGACCGGCAATCGGCCTATGGTGTCGTGCCGTTGAGTTCCGAGCATGTGGCGGAGATCGAAATGGCCTTCGCTTCGGTGACGTCGATTTACGACAAAGCCTTGGTGCCGCCGACGGTGGATCGGACCGGCATTGAGCAGCCGCCTAAGGCCGTCGCAGAGGCGCTGAAGTTATCGGAGCCCGATCTCATAGCCCGTTACAGTGCCGAGCCGGCGCTCGCCGCCCAGATCAACCGCTATCTCCGGCACATGGAGGCGGCCGCGCCAGCGGTGCGCGATGCGCTTAGAGCGGGAGACACCAAAACCTTGGTGGCAACGCTCGACATCGAAAAGAGTGCCGCCAAGAAGATTACGGAGTTGCATGGCAAGCTCGATCAGGCGGCAACCAAAGCCCTTGATCAGAGTCTGGCTCTGCAGCAAGCGCAAACACGCCAACCTGCGATGGCCAGATAGTTGTGAAGCCCCACCGGGCGCGACCCAATGCGCCCGGTGGAGCAACGGAACAGTGTCGATAGACAAAGTTATACAGAAGCTGCCGTCGGCGGTGATGCGACTATGGCCGCCAACGAGACTAGCCCAGATGTCTGCTCTCGGGCGTGGAGCAGACGGTTGAGCAAGGCATCGTCGAGCCGGCACAATAGAGAACTCGCGCTATTGATTGGCGCTCATTCTTCCAGCTCCTCCAGCATCATGGATCCAAGCTCATAGATGGTGTTGAAATCAGCTATCAGTTGAGAGTGAAAAACAATTCGACCTGCTTCTTCAATAATGGAATGCTGCATGAGAGGTTGCCATGACGTGAGCAGCGTCTGGTGATTCTTAAGTTCGGCGTGCTGGGTGTAATTTGCCGCTGCGAACGCTACATTCATTGCCAACTGTAGCTCGTTGTACCTTGCGACATTTGCCTGAGCGATGACGTATGGCGGGATGTAGAGCGGAATCCTGTCAGCGAGCGCATATCCAGGCAAGATTGTCAGCGGCGCCGAAGGCGCGAAAGATGAAAGCCTGAACCTGCAGCTCGGCCTCGTGGCGAGTGTCGCGATCAGGCGCATGCTCGAGTTCAGGCGGAAGATTCTCGAACACGTTCCGAACACAGCGGTGGAGGCACTGCAGCCTCCGCACAAAGCCATTGACGCCGAATTCTCTTCCCCTGTCTGTCGTCCAAGGATGATCGATATACGCCTGCCGCAACTTTTCGTACCGATCATCGACAGCCGCGTAACCTTCTGCAAGCTGGTTTACTTGCTCCACCGTGAAAAACATCTGAGCCCCCCGTGTTGCGGGTTTCGTTGGATAGATTTTAAAGGCGTCGGCATCTCGGGGGTATTTGCGCCGCAGTTCATCCACACGAAAAAAGCTCCTGGTTATCGGTCGACGCTTCCAGAATTCGGTAACCAGCTCCTTTGAATTTACGCCTTAACAGAATTCGATGTCGCCGCTCACGCATTCATCGGCAGTCTCATGCTCGACTGTGATGACCGCGATCATTGCTGTTATTTATCGCGCGGCAAACGAAGATGCGGAATTCTAAGATACCGTTCGACGTCGAGGGCAGCGCCGCGCCCTCTGTTCTGACAATACGGGCAGCCTTCATCTGGCTTGTCGCGCCTGCTATTTACCGTACCCAAATGCCCTTTGAAGTCCAAGAACCGTGACGGCGGGCGCATTCCTGTGACGGCGACCATCAATTCCATGACGCCAAGCGCGGCGATGACGCCATTCAAAGGCGCAATAGATGGGCCGGTTTGCCCGAGCGCGGCGGTTTTGATTCCATAGATCGCATCCTTGCGCTCTTTCTCTTCCGTCGATGACAGGTACTTCCTGACGGCGACCGGGTCGAGTTCTCCCAAGCAATGAAGGCAGCCCTTACCATCCCAGGACACGCAGACGCGTCCGCCATACGAACGACCGTCAGCAACGTCTGATGCAAGATCAATATAGTGCTTCGAGTATGCTGCGCAGAGTTCGTTCAGGATGAACCGCGGCCCGTCATCGTCAAAGCACCCGATGACGTATTCCGACCGTTTTATTAGATCGAATGCCTCAGGCGAAACGAGTGCGTGAGGACATTCGATGACATTCACATCCGGATTAATCTCGCGGATGTTCCGGGCGACCAAAGCGACTTTCAAACTCCCAGGCACCGGATCATCGTGGCGAGCGCCCACGAAGCGATTACGATTCGATTCTGAAAGATCTTCGTCGTCAATCAGCCCGGCTTCTCCCACGCCGAGGAGCGCGAGATGTTGCGCCACCGGGCTGCCAAGACCGCCGGCGCCCGCAATTGTCACCTTGGCCTGGCGTAGTCTGTGCTGACCTTCCTCGCCAAACAATAAGATGTTGCGGTGATACCTATCATTCACGACCAGCCTCCGAGCGAAAAATTGGTAGGCTTCAGGAGGCGGTCGCCAGCCATCAGCGCATCGAGAGGCCGCGGCGTCTTGGGGTTGTCATACCATACGAGCGCGTCAAATCCCGAGGCAGCCACAACAATGGCAAGATATGGTCTCTTCTTCAGTCGCCACCACATATGCGGCACGGTCTCCCGCAATCCCAAGCGATCCGACGCCGAAAATCCCGCCCGCCAGGGCCCCGGGTGAGAATGCATCTCAAGCAGGCATGCCTGCGCATCGTGCGCCTTCTTGATCAGGCGCGTTCGCGTGCTATCCGCAAGTTCCAGGTAGTCCGGTGCCTGCACATCAAAGTCCTGGCCCGATAGTTTCTCGACGTCGCTCGCCTCGAACATAATCTGGCCGGAGCACTGCGCCTCGTGCAGGAACACGAAAGCCGCTTGTTCGAGTTCAGAATCGGGCTTCAGCAGATGACTCATCAGCTCATCGTGGAGCGCAGCGCGCATCTTCAGGATTGTCTTCACTCGCCCTCCTGCAGCCGGGTAGCAAAACTCCGGCACCAAGCCAGCAGGTTCGAGCCCTTTTGCGGTTCGCTCTTGGCGCTCCAGTCATCAACCGACCACGAAAGATGACGCCATGCGCCCGGAAATGGCGGCGGCTTGGGCGGGTCGCTAGCGTTGTTCGGGTGGCTGCCCCTGAAGTTCAGATCCGCCGGAATCAAAAACCCATATGGCGGCGCTCCCGGGAAATCCGCCTTGACCTGAAAAACTACGGACGAAGATTCGGCCGCGCTAGCCCCGATTTGCCAGCCAAGCGCGAGCGGATAGCCCGGGATGAGAAACCAATCCTCCCCGTCGTGCTCGATGTGCTGGATATCAGCGTAACGTTCGCGCAGGAGCGCCAGCTCCTGTTCGATACGCAAACGCATCAGTCCACGCTTCCATTTGTGCTTCTTGCCGAAGCCGTGCCCCGGCTTGATATACACTACTTCGCCGGGAGCCAGCGTGCGCTCGACGTTCTGGTCATCGACCTCGATTACGCCCTGCGCAGCATCCCATCCCCCAAGCTGGGCGATCTGCTCCGTCGATATCGTATCGCTACTCCAAGGAAACTCCTGTCCCTCAACCATTAGGAAGTATTTCTGTTCCTTGTCTGAGCCGCCGGAACCGTCCTTGCGATCGTGGTCCGGCGGTAAAGCCGCCTTTGCTGCATGGCCATCCATCGTCATCATTAAATCTCCACTGTTCGGTTTGGCCATCCAAAGGCCTTGATGCGTGATTAACCAAGCTTGCTTGATAAATCAAGCAAAATCTACGCACGCTTGACGAAGCAAGCACGCTAATGCTAAAAACGCTTAATAAACAACAACTTCGGAGGTGCCTAAGCCATGGAATCCAAAGGCGAAACGAGTCCAGCCGGCATGACGCTAGGAAGGTATCTCGCCTCGATTCGAACGGCACGAAAGCTCACGCTGCGCGAAGTCGAGGAGGCGACGAAGCGCGAAGTCTCCAACGCGTACTTAAGCCAAATTGAGAACGACAAGATCCAACAACCGTCTCCCAACATCCTGCACGCGCTCGCAGAACTTTATGTCGTCGACTACGAGAATCTGATGGAATTGGCGGGCTACATCACCGCCAGTCAGACGCGCAAACTTGGCCAGCGGCATGGACGCGTCGCCACTTTTTCCGAGCAAGACCTGACGCCTCAGGAAGAGGCGGAACTCGTCGAATATTTGCAATTTATACGTGGAAGGAAGAAACCGGGTGACCAAAGCAGATGATTGTAGCCTCGACCCGGAACAGCTTCGCGCGGTCGAACTGAAGGCAAAGAACCTTCTCGATCGCGCAGAGGCATGGGGCGTTTTGCCAACGCCGGTAGACATCATCCTAGAAGCAGCCAAGGTCAAACTCGCCCCGACAAAGGCCTTCGATCCTGCGCGCATCATGGCCTATTTGCAGGGGAAAGCTGCAAGCGTCGTCGCGACACTGCGCTCTGGCCTCTCCAAAGTGTTCGGAATCTACGATGCGGATGACCATATCATTCATGTCGACGATACGGTCGTCGAGGCTAAGCAGACATTCTTGAAGTTGCACGAGACAGGGCATGCCGAAATGCCCCATCACCGCAAGACCTTTCGCATCTTCCAGGATTGCGAAAAGAGCCTTTCGCCGGAGATTGCAAATCTATTCGAGCGTGAAGCGAACAACTTTGCGCGCTTCGCGCTGTTCCAGGGAACAACATACGCGCAGATGGCAGCCGACTCGCCGATGGCGCTCAATACACCCATCAATCTCCGCAAAAAGTTTGGTGCATCGGTCTATGCGTCGGCAAGAGAGTTCGCGAGCACGAACTCTCGCGAATGCCTCGTTATCGTGTGCGAAAAAGCTGAAATGCGGGAAGGGTTTGGCATCGTGTTTCCCATCCGGCGCATATTTCCATCAGCGCCGTTCGATCGCAGGTTTCCTGTTCCCGCCGACGCTTTTCTGCATCCCGACCATGCCCTGGGACCGATGCTTCCAATCGGCCGACGGCGCGTGAAGCAAACCACCGTCGGGCTTCGCGATCGAAATGGCGATCTCCATGAGTTGGTGGGCGAGGCGTTGGACACGACCTACAATACGATCATTCTCATATACCCCGTAAAGGCGCTTACCGCGTCGACCATCATTCTTCCACCGGGCTTTGTCGCAAATGCGAACTCTCCGACCGGGCGGGTTGTGTGACGCCCTGGTTACAAGGGTGAGAAGAGCACCATGCGGTAGCACCTATGTCCGCGAACCGGTTCAAAGCAGCTGTGACTTTTCGGGCATCTGTTTACTGAATATAAGAAGACGCGCACGGCAGCGTCCTCTGCACAACGACGGTCAAAGCCATTGATGTGCGACGCGTTTGAATTTTGTACTGCGCGCCGTAAGATAACCCGGCCAAGAATTTGTACAACACTCGCGTTGTGCGCCGGCACTGAGACCGCAAAGGATCAAACGGGTCGCGCAATACGGCCACAATAGTGACTGCGCAGAGTTTGCGGAAGTCGCAACCTTGCTGGATGCGCCGCTGCTTTGGGGGCGATGCCCCGACCGCATCACTTCTAACAGCGGACAGTCACTGCGCAACCTTGCGTGCCAGACGCGATGCTGACAGCACTTCGGGTTTCAGTGTATACTGGCTGTTGACGTCTGCCGCGCCGACGTCATGGGCCAATTCCGGAATAGGCGCGCTAACAAATTGCAGAACATGCTGCAATGGTGCGAGCGGTGGGGCAATCAGGCGGTACGGCCAGTGCGGGGCGTTGTGTCCAGACGCCCTTGCCGGAAATAGACGATGCGCGTGGCAAGCGCTGCGGCTTCGTCACGGCTATGCGTGACGTAGACCAGTGTGAATTTGAGCTCGCCGTGCAGCCGCAGAATTTCCTGTCTGAGCTGTAGATTGAGTTCTTCATCGAGTGTGGACAGCGGCTCGTCCATGAGCACGATGCGGGGTCTCAGTGCCAGGGCGCGCGCAAGTGCAACCCGCTGCTGCTGTCCCCCCGACAGCTCCGCCGGCCTTGCGTTAAGATAATCACCAAGCCGCACGAGTCCGACCATCTCCCGCACGCGTTCCTCGCGCTCGGCTTGGGGAATACCTTTTGCCCTGAGGCCAAATGCGATGTTTTCCGAAACCGTCATATGCGGCCAGAGCGCAAGATCCTGGAAGACGAGGCCGATCCCGCGCTCTTGAGGCTCGCGCAGGTTCTTATGCGCCGTGGCGACGAACTCTCCGTCGATCAGGATGTCGCCCGCATCCGGAATGACGAGACCGGCAATCAGATGCAGCACCGTTGATTTGCCGCAACCCGATGGTCCGAACAGGGCGACCCGCTCGCCCGTCTCAACCTTGAGAGACACGGTGTCGATGACGCGGTGCCCGTTATAGTCCTTCGATACCGCCCTGAGTTCGATCATGCCCGTGCTCTCCGTCTGCCATGCCCTGCCAACAGGGCGGCCGCCCCGAGCGGAAGCAGCGTGATCCCGATCAGAATGACGCACAGCGCGGCAATCATGCTCGGCGTACCGTTGGCCATCAGTGTCAGGATGCGGACGGGCAGAGTGTCCGAGCCGGGCGGATAAACCACCATACTGACGCCGAGATCGCGGAGGCAGAAGCCGTAGGCGATGATCCAGGTGGCGATGAGGCCGCGGCGCGCCAAAGGTACGATGATCTCCCGCAGCGTCATGAACCAGCCGGCACCGCTCATTTGAGCGGCCGCCTCCAGTGAGCGCGGAATCCGGTCCAGGATGGCGGACGTCATCCGCGTCGGAAGCACGGCGTATTGAGCGAGATAGCCAAAGATGACGATCGCCGGCGTGGCGTAGATGATATTGGTCATCGGCCTGTTCCACAGGCTGATGAGGCCGATGCCGACGACGGTACCGGGCAGCGTAAATAGAAAGAGCGTCAGCGCATCGACGTTGCGCCAGATGGGCAGCGCCCGGTGATGAATGAGGTAGCCCAGGAAGAAGCCGAGGAATGTCAGCAGGGTAGCGCCCACCGCCGCAAATACGAGGCTGCGCAGGATGCTGGCGCCCGCGCGCGCGAATGCTTCGGCATACGCATCGAGCGACCAGGATTGGGCGATAAGCACGGCGAGCGGCAGGACGACGGTCACCGCACTCCAGGCCAGGACCAATGCAAGGAGCGGGGTGCGCCAGCGTCCGAGCCTGATCTCATTACGTGCACCCTCGAACGTCACGGTTCTCAGTTCCGAGCCTTGCCCGTGGAGCAGCCGGTATTCGATGGCCAGGACCCCGAGCGTGACGACGAGCAATGGCATCGCGGCCGCCGTCGCTGCGCTGAAGTCGTAGAAGGCCGCAAATTGGGTCATGGTCTCGACCGCGTACACTGGGAAACGCAGATAGGTCGGGACGCCGAGTTCTCCGAGTGTCAGGAGAAAAACCAACACGGCGGCAAAGAGGATAGCGGGCGCTATCAAGGGCAGTGTGATGCGCCGAAGAACAGCGGGCCAAGGGCTAACCAGCCGGCCCGCATCCTCGAGCCGTGGATTGACCGCGCCGAGATAGGCGATGGTGAGGAGGATGACGATGGGCACGAATGTGGTGAACAACACTGACATGCAGCCCAACGGGCCGAAGAGCGCCGCTGACAGGGACCTCGACGCTTCAGGTGCCCAGGAGCTGATCCAGCCCGCGGAGCCGAGCACGGCGAACCAGGCGACCGCGAGCACATAGGGAGGTATGAGGAGCGGCAGGGTAAGCACCACCGTCAGGGGACCGCGATATGGCAGATCCGTCTTGCCGAGCAGGACGCCCAGCGGCACGCCCGCAATCGTCGCCAGGACAGTCACGGCAAGGGACAAGAGCAAGCTGTGGCGCATCAAACTGAGCTGGTCGCCGCCGGACGACCACAGCGCCTGGTAGGCCTTAAGGCTGAAAGCCCCGTCCACGACCACGCTGTTGATCAGCATGGTCAGCAGGGGCAACAGGCCGATGACGGCAAGCAGTGCGGCAGCCGTTGCCAGGGTTATGCGCTTGTCCAAGCCTTCAGCCCCCTTGAGCCCAGCTCTTGAGGAACGGCTGGATCGCCTGCAGTTTGGCCGCGACCTCGGCATAGTTCACGTTCATCACCTTGAGCGTCTCGATCGCGCGCAGCTGAGCGGGCGGCACAACGCCGGGATGCAGCGGAATCTGGGCGGCATCGGAGAGAGCAAGCTTGCGCTCGGTGTCTTTCGAGATGAGATAATCGATGAGCGTCCTGGCCGCCTCCGGATGGGGCGCGCCAGTAATCAGCACGGCGGCATTGGGCACGATGAGGCAGCCGATCTCGTCAGGTCCCTGGTCCGGGTAGATGAGCTCGACGGGCTGATGTTGTTGCATCCGGTTGACCGCGTCATCGCTATCCACAAGGCTGAACGCGAACTCGCCGCGCGCCACCAGATCGGCGCTGTCGCCATTGCTGGGCGAGAGCTTGATACCGTTGTCGCGCAGGGACTGCAGAAAAAAGCGCCCGCGCTTGTCGCCCCAGTGCACAAAGAGCGCGGCCATCTGGTCGGTCGTCGTGCCAAACAGCGGATTTGCGATCACGGCTTTGCCGCGCCAGCGAGCGTCCGTGTAGGCCAGGACAGAGGCCGGTTTCGGGTCGACATCACGATGCACGATGAGGACGCGGGCGCGTGCCGCAAATCCTGTCCAGTAGCCGTCGGGGTCGCGGAACGTTGCCGGGATCCCGCTGGCGTTAGGGGAGATATAAGGAGCCGCAATGTGCTGTTGTCGGAGGACCTCGGCGCGGACCGGCTCATTGGCCCAGTAGACATCGGCTTGCGGATTGTTCTTCTCGGCGATGAGGCGGTTCATCGCTCCCGCGCTCTTGGTTTCCTCCGTGTCATAGACCGCGCGCACGGCGATACCGGTATCCTTCTCGAAATCCTTCAGGATCGGTTCTGAGAAGACCTGGTCGTGGCTGACATACACCACCACGGTCGACGACCCAGTGGGAGCATAGAAGCGCCATGATACAAGTGCCGCCACGATCAGGACGCCGACAGCCGCGAGCCGTTTCATGGTTTTGCTACCGGCTGTTCCCGCGTCGCCTCGACATAGCCTACGGCCAATCTCTTGGGCGCTTTCACGACCGGCACATTCTTGATCAGCGAGCGCGTTTTGACATCGATCAGGCTCACGTCATTGGATGACGTGTTGCTCACCACGGCGATCTTGCCGTCGGGAGTGAACTCGATCCAGTTGGGGTTCCTGCCGGCCGCGAGCGTAGCGATCGTTTCCAGTGTCTTTGGATCGATTATGGTGATCTGGTCATTGAGCTGAGTGGTGAGCCAAAGCTCATTTCCGTCCGGCGTGACGCGAAGCCCATGCGCGACCATCCCGTCTTTGGGAAAGGCTTTGGGTTCGGGCAATACGATGCGGTTCGCCACCTCCTCTTTTTCGAGATCGAGCACGAGCGCTCCGTTCATCCAGCGAATGGTCTGAAACAGCGTTTTTCCATCCGGCGTGATGGCGGGAACCCTAGGCCAGGTAAAAATGGGAATATCCTTCACAGCCTGATTCGTTTGCCCGTCCAACACGGCGAGTTTTTCATCTCCTTCGCTTGTCACATAGACCCGTTTTGAAGTGGGACTGATGATGACGATGTGAGGGTTTCTTCCAACGGGGAGCGTGGAGACGATCTTGCGTTGCCTAATATCGACGATGGCGACGGCGTGATCTCCGTTCAGCGGCACGTAAAGAGTTGCACCATCTTGAGAGACGGCGAGCTGCTGCGGTCGGTTTCCGACTTTGATTGTCTCAGTGACCTTGTTCTCTTTCGGGTCGATGAAACTCAATGTGCCATCGCCCTCATTGGTGACGAAGATCTCGGAACCATCGGGAGCAATGGTAACGCCATGAGGCTTCGCCCCCGTAGTGATCTGGGCGACCTCCCTCTGATCCGAGATGTCAATGACGGAAATCTTCTCGCCTTCAAAGTTCGTCACGTAAGCGCGAAGCCGAGACTCGGACGCATCAGCGCAGAAGGACATTGCCTCGAGACTGAAGAGTATAGAAAGCGCGCCAATTGTGATCGAGTACACGCGGCTCATGGGTTGCCTCCTTGTTTTCCGTGACTGAAGTCGTCGAAGGCTGTGACGCTATCCGCCTTGGTCCACACGCCAACGGCGCCGGCGTCCTTCAATGTGTCGTCTGTGGCCTCAATGGCGACTTTGCCGTCGAACAGCACCTTGAACCTGTTGCCGTCAAACTCCACGCGCAGCGTGTGCCATTGATTGCCGGCGACTTTCATGTCGGCGCTCTTGAACTGGCGGCGGCTACCATTGATGGTGTGATAGATCGTAACATTGTCCTCCAACGCGTTGGCGCGGGCGACGTAGTAGTTGTCGCCGTCCTTCCAGCGCCAGACGAGCCCTCCGGCCTGATCTTCGCTGCCTGAGACGGGCTTGAATTTGACTTCGACAAAGCCATCCTTGAGCGACACATCATTCCGGACGCACCAGGGATAGTCCCCATTACCGGATTGTTTCAGGACCTGCGGTTTGCTCGGCGCCGATGCGTCCGCTTCAACCTTCCAGACCGGCGAGCCCTGGCCAGTCACGCCGCAGGTCCAGCGTGCCGGCGGCTTGCCCATTGGCGATTTGTCGAAGGTATCAGTGTCAGCGAAAGCTACAGTCGTCACTGCCATTGCACCCGCTGCAAAAAGTACAATTTTCATTGTTTTCTCCACCTTTTCACCGAGAAGTCATTCAAGCAGAATGGTGCGGACGGGAGGTCATTGCTTTCGACTCTTGTTCGCGAGTCCTACTTGGCTACGACCGCCTGAGCCTCGAGGACCGCCTTCAGCGCTTGCGCCAGGGCCGCAGCCTTGCCCTTTGCCCAGTAGTGCAAAAAAAGTATACGCGGCTCTTCCTGGCTCATGTGATGATGGATCGCGACGATGTTGACGCCTTCCTTGCGCATTGCTTTGAGGACTGTCTGAAGCTCGTTCTCCGTCATTGCAAAGTCGCCATCCACGACCGCTTCGTCGTTGGTGCCGGCGAATGCAGCCCAGGTGTTGACCCCCATTTCCTTGCCAACGGGCATCCCGTGCATTGTGGCTGGACGGCCAATGACGATCTTGAACATGCCGTCCTTGGCCTGCCCCTTCACGCCAAGGATTGTTTCAAGGGGCTCTGGTAAAATTGAGTTTGGCGAGCCGATCTTTCCAACACCGAATGCTTTCTGTGGCTCCGACTGAGCCGCGCGGATTTCTGCGATCTTGTCGTAGACCCTCTTCACGCCTTCAGCGAGCTTGCCGGCATCGCCCATGCCGCCGATGTGAATGAAGTAAACCTTGGGCTCGTCGAAAAAAAAGTGGTTGTGGAGGGCCGTCACTTCGAGGCCGCTGTCCAATGCGGCGCTCATGACGGGGTTCACTTCATCCTCGAATAGGACTGTATCGCCCATCATCATGGTCTGGCCGTCGTGGCCCGGTGTGAACGCCGCCCATGATGTGAGGCCCATAAACGGTGGCATCTGCCAGCCATCGACGCGGATTGCCACGTCAGCTCTTGGCTTTGATACCTTGAACACGTTTTCTTCTTTGTTGAAGCTGCCTTTGAGACCTGTTGCCGCTTCAATCTTGACTGTGTCGATTGGGGGCATATCTTCAGCATTTGCCCAATGCGAAGAAACGCTGAAAGCAATAATTCCGCCAAAGATGGCCGCTCTCAAAAGCAAACTCTGCTCCATAGTATCCTCCAGTTGGGACTACCAGCCGCGTGGCTGCATCTTCTGAATGTCGACGTCAAAGGGGACGGGATCGCCGGGAAACCGGAGTTGGTATTTTTTTCCGGAGGTCCAGACTTCTTTGCATCGGGAATCCTCGGGATTTGGCGCCTTGATGCAGAGCTGGCCTCGCTCAATCTTCCACTTTCCAAGAATTCTGCGGCCCAGACTCACGATTCGGACCGTCCCATCAGCCAAATATTGCTCCGAAAAATGCGCCTCGCTGATTTCCATGCCCGTGATTTTTGATTTGATCTCCGCGTCACTCAGTTCGCGGTAGCTATCCGCCGCCATCGTCGGCAACGGGCCTGCAAAAGATTGGGCAACCGAAAGCAAAACCACCGCTAAATACGAACTTCGCATACTGCTCTCTCAAATCCCTAGAAATCGGACGGCTAAGGCCGTAGTGGCCGCGACTGCCAGCACTGAAGGGATACCCCAGTGGCGTTTGAGCAGCAGAAAGCCAGCGAGCGACGACAACGCCACAACGCGCCAATCGAGTGAGGCCAATGTTGGCGTCCACAGCTTCAGCGGACCGGCCTTGATGAGCGTCACCTGTTTGAAAAAGACATGAAGCGCAAACCAAATCGCCAGATTGAGAATGACACCCACAACGGCGGCCGTGATGGCGTTGAGCGCGCCCTTGAGGCGCGGTTGATGTGTGATCCATTCGATGTAGGGCGCTCCGGCAAATATCCAGAGGTAGCACGGCGCAAACGTTGCCCAGAGCGCAACAAACGCTCCGAGCAACCCCATGCCGATGGCCGAGCCGCTGCCGTTGCGATAGGCGGAGAGATACCCGACGAATTCCGTCACAAGGATCAGCGGCCCAGGCGTGGTCTCGGCCAGCCCAAGCCCATCCATCATCGCACCCGCATCAAGCCAACCGTAGCGGGTGACAACGTCCTGCCCCATATAGGCCAGCACGGCATAGGCGCCACCAAAGGTAACGACTGCGAGTTTTGAGAAGAAAGCACTCATCTGCGAGAGCACATGGTCTCTGCCAAAAATGCCAGCGAGCGCCATCAGCGGTGCAAACCAGATTGCAAGCCAAATTGCGACCGTGCGCAGCGTTTCCGACGTTGCGATTAGGGCCGGTGCAAACGCAGTTTTCTTTGCGACTTCTGCGTTCGTTACCCGATAGAAACCAAAAAGAGCAGCGGCAAGCACGATCAGCGGAAACGGGACATTGAGAAAGAAGATGGCCACGAACGAGACTGCGGCGATGATCCAGTGCTCCGTTAGTTTCAATGCCCGCTTGGAGATCCGTAGTAGAGCTTCGATCACAATAACCAGCACTGCCGCCTTGATCCCAAAGAAGATCGCCTCGACGATCGGCACATTGCCGAAGGCGGCGTAGATCATCGAAAGGGCAAGCACGACGAGAGCGCCGGGCAACACAAACAGCAGACCCGCCGCGAGACCGCCTTTGAGACCGTGCAGTCGCCAACCGACATAGGTCGCAAGCTGCATCGCCTCGGGGCCGGGAAGCAGCATGCAAAAGCTCAACGCGCCGAGGAAATGCGCCTCATCGAGCCATTTTTTTTCATCGACAATGATCCGGTGCATCAGCGCAATCTGCGCCGTTGGCCCCCCGAAGGAGAGGAAACCGATCCGTGCCCATGTGGCGAGCGCCTCGTCAAAGCTCACGGGAGGCGACTGCGTGTCTGAAGAGGAAAATTTCTCCTGCGCGCCGCTGGTCATGCCTTGCTCCCAGTCGCCGGAGTAGGCCAGTTGTGCGTTTCATCAGTCGCGTCACGGGCCCAGCGGTAGAACCCATCATAGATCGGCATTGCCGCGGCAAGCTGCTCGAGGTCGTCCCGGAACATACGCGAGAACCCGAGCGACACTGCGAGTAGCCCGGCCGCCTCCGGGGCAAGGTCAAGCCGTGCGGTGTCCGCAGCTCGCACAATGGTCGCCAAATTGCGCAGCGCCGGAATGTCGAGGGCGAATTCTTCGAGCATCGTATCGAAGGTGCAAAGCTCGCCGCGATGGCTCCAGAAGACGCCTTCGATATCGAACGGTGTGGCCGAAAAGCGCTCGGCGACGGCGAGCACCTCAGGAGCCGCTACAAACAGGAACGCTGCGTTCGGGTCGACAAACCGGCGGATCAGCCACGGGCAGGCGATGCGATCAATCTTGGGGCGGGCGCGCGTGACCCACACGGTTCTCCCCTCGGCGTCGCGCTTCAGTAATTTCTCGGTACGCACGAGGGGGTGGTGTCCGCTTTGCCAGGCCGCGAATCCGCCTTCAAGGGTTTCAGCCGCGATGCCCTCGTGCCGTAGCCAAGCGGCTACGCCTTGGCTGAGCTTGGCGCCATTGCGGCAGATGACGACGACGGATTTCCCTTTGTAGGCAGATGCCCAAGTCGCCGGCTCTTCAGCGGGACGACGCACGGACGCTGGGATCAGTCGCGGATCGGCAGCGAAATCCTCATCGGCGCGTACATCGATGAGGGCAGGGCCATGCCCGAGCCCAATAAGTCGCGTCAATTGCGATACAGTGATTTCAGTTGGAGACGGCATACGCGCGCCCTCCCTTCAAATTTCGAAGGTTGTTGGACGCGATCTTTGGGCTGGCGCCTCACGGGGACGTCGCGGGACCCCATGAGGAATATGTTGGCGCAGCTCGCCATCGAATGTCAATAAGAGACGCCTCAAGCGCATCCGGATTGTGCGATGGGTCGGATCACAACCACCTGATCCGGTCCCAAAACATCGTGAGGCCCAAAACGAGCACAGCCAGTGCACTGGCGAGTTCCAGCCAGTAGCCGAGGCGTTGTCGTAGACCTTCGGTCCGGCTGAGAACTGCCATGAAACGTTCCCGGGCGACGACTGCTGCGACAGCAAAACTGGCGAGCGTCACGATCACGCCGCCGAGCATGGCCAAAACCGCTGCAAGCCCGACCGTCAACTTGTTGTGCGCGAGAGCATAGGTGAGAATGAAGGTCGTCAGGGGACAGGGCACGAGCCCCGTCACCAGTGCCAATGTGCGGCCATCGCGAGCATGAGTATCGGGCGGAGGCCTGATGGCTCGAAATAGAAGATAGGCTCCAATCATCGTAATGAACGCGGCGCTCATCACCTCGAAAGCGGGGGCCCTGCCGCCAGCCGCCAGCGAACGGCTGATGACAGCGACGCCCGCCAGAACAAGAACGACGGCCATTCCGACATGAGTCAGTGCCAGTAGGCTTCCCGTTGCAACCCCCTCGATCAACCGGCCGGGCGGCCAAGATGATACGAGACAAGCACGCTCTTGCCGTGCCCCGGCATCAGCGCATGGACGATCCCGAAAAAGAACGCAGCGCCCATCAACGCCGGTAGGCCCGACACGTCGACAGTCGATTTCATGCCTTCCGACATGCCGCCATAGAGCCACCGCTGGATTTCGATCAACCATCCCATCATGGGGCTTGCCTATATCCTATCCCCGGGGATAGGACAGAGAAATGAAACACGAGAGTCATCCCGCCATTATCAAACGCCTGAAGCGCGCTGAAGGACACCTGCGCTCCGCAATTGGCATGATTGAGGCTGGCCGCTCGTGTCTCGATTTGGCCCAACAGCTCCATGCTATCGAAAATGCCATCGCCAGCGCCAAGCGTGAATTGATCCACGACCACGTCGACCATTGTCTCGAGGATGCCGTGTCGGAGGGTGGCAAGGCTTCCAACGCGGCACTTAAAGAGTTCAAGGCATTGACCAAATATCTTTGAAGGGAAAGCGATGTGCTCGACAAAATCCGCGACTGGCTAGGACTGACGGTGTTTGAAGGCGCAACCGGACACGGACATGATCATGAGGACGATGGCGGCCACGGCCATACGCATGGTGTCATCGATCCGTCTATCGCCACAACCGAGCGCGGTATTTGGGCCGTCAAATGGTCGTTTGTCATTCTCGCCATCACCTCAGCCCTGCAAGTGCTCGTTGTGATCGCCACGGGCAGCGTCGCCCTCCTCGCCGATACCATCCACAACATCGCCGACGCGACGACCGCTATTCCGTTGTGGATTGCTTTCAAGCTAGCGCAGCGCAAGCCGACTGCAACGTTCACCTATGGCTACGGCCGGGTCGAGGATCTCGCGGGAATTGCCATCGTTCTGATTATTCTGTTCAGTGCGCTGGTTGCTGGCTACGAGGCGATCGACCGGATTTTCCACCCCCAGCCCATCACGCAGTTGGCTTGGGTCGCGCTCGCTGGTCTGGTCGGCTTCATCGGCAATGAAATCGTCGCGGTCTTCCGCATTCGTGTCGGCCGGGAGATCAACAGCGCGGCACTCATTGCAGATGGCTATCACGCCCGGACGGATGGGCTTACGAGCCTTGCAGTCGTCGCAGGCGCAATCGGTGTCTGGCTCGGATTTCCGCTTGCCGATCCGATCATCGGCCTGCTCATCACGATCGCAATCTTTGGTATCGTCTGGCAATCAGCCAAAGCTGTGCTGACCCGCATGCTCGACGGTGTAGACCCAGCAATGATAGGTGAGATCAGCCACGCAGCCGGGCATGTCCCTGGCATCAAGAAAGTCCTCGATGTCAAGGCCCGATGGCTGGGCCACAAGCTCCATTCCGACGTCGCGATCCTCGTTGAGGGCAAACTTTCTGTCACCGATGCCGACAAGATCGGAACGCTCCTCAAGCGGGAAATGTTTAATCACATTCCGACACTTTCGGTCGTGAACGTTCGGGTCCACGGATCCGATTCAATTGCTGATGTTGCCGAGGCGCCGGAGCACACTATTGGGCGTCACCATGCGCCGGAAGCATTCAAAGTCGCGAGTACACTAGCACGCGGACTGTTGGCAATTGCTGATACGTCCAAAGGCGAACGCATGCGGCTCGTTCTCGAACTCCCCGTTGTGGGGTTGGAAGCCACCGTAGCCATTGATCGTCCAGGTGGCACCGTTGAAACTCTTGCGCTGCTACCAGTTGCGGGCCGCTCCGGTGTTTTTGAAAGCACCAAGGCGCCCGCTGAGCCGCACGAATTTTCCGCCCAGTTGCGCCTCAGCGCTGGCCAGCGCGCAGACGTTGTAACCTTTCGCATGACCGAACCTGCCGGACACAAACATTAGATCGAAATTCCAAGCGATAGGACCTAAATGACACGCGAGAAGCATCAAGTCGGGACCACCGCGCTCCTTGCGAGCGTCACCATTGCAGCTTTTTGCCTGACGATGAGCGCCGCATTTGCTCACGGTATTCATGGCGACCAGGCCCGGATGCTCAAATACGGCGGCCCGCTCAGTTATTTCTGGGCCGGCGCCACGCACATGCTGACCGGATACGATCACTTACTCTTCTTGTTTGGCGTCATGTTTTTTCTGACGAACCTCAAAGACATCGTCACCTTCATCACGGCCTTCACTATTGGCCACAGCATCACGCTCATCGCCGCAACACTCTACGGCGTGCAGGCCAACTACTACTTGATCGATGCGGTCATTGCGATTTCGGTCGTCTACAAAGGATTCGACAACCTCGATGGCTTCCGGAAGTGGTTTGGGATCACGCCGCCGAACTTGCTTGGCATGGTGTTTGGGTTTGGACTCATCCACGGATTTGGTCTTGCGACGAGATTGCAAAATATCGGTTTACCAGATGACGGACTGACACCGCGCTTGTTGGCCTTCAATGCAGGCGTAGAACTTGGACAGATTGCAGCCCTGGCCGCCATGATGTTGTTGCTGGCACTCCTTCGTCGCACGCAGGCCTTTGCGCCTTTCACAATCATTTCCAATGCAACCTTGGTGATTGCGGGATCGCTGTTGTTTTTGATGCAAATGCATGGCTACCAGCACATCGCGTATCCAGATGAGTTCGGCTTCAGTACCAATCAGCATATTCTCGATCATTATAAGAACGACGTTCCGTCCGGTGACGACATCCAGCCGCCAACGGTCCCGAATTCTCAGTCCCAGACGCCCGGACAATGACCGGCTTGGGTGAATCGCGTCGCACTTCAACGGCTTGGGCCCGGGGGCGCGACGTCCGTTTAGGGTCACGAACGACGCGATTTGACCGTCGGCTTTCAAGGTACACCGGCCATCACGATCTGGAAGCCTGATTGGATGCGCCGTATTCATCCGTGCTCCAGGCAGTAGCACCTTCAAGAGCGGACATCATCGCCAATTAAGGGCGCCGAGTGAACGCAAGACGGGTCGAGGGCTGTATAGGAACGCCTACAGTCCTTACCGGCTGCATTGGCACCTACTCGCGCCCGTTTGGTTCGCCGATAGCGCAACGGACCGTCTGAATTCACAGTCTGACCGAGTCAACGTGCCGCTATACTTCACGGTAGCGGTCCGATTTTCGTCACCATAAACGGTGCAGTTTAAGGTCCTGCCTGCGTTACGCACGCCTCCGGTTACTTGTTTCAGGAATCGACAACACGCGTAACCACCGCTGCGGTCGTTCCTGTCACGCGCCTATCGCGCCGCCCCTTCTGCTGTCTCTCAGCTGCCCGTTGTGGCGCGGATCGCGGCGCTGCTCAAACCCGCTCGCTTCGGGGCGCAGGGCCCCTGCAGCAGCGCGCCCGTTGGGTCGCGAAGGCGCGAGGTTGTGACAGCGCCGCTTAGGGTCCGCGTTGGCGGCCGGGCATCGAGACCGCAATCGGGCGGTCCGGTTCTCAAGGACAACGCCATGACCTCCAAACCTTCACTCTTTGACACTATCACGCAATCGATTGCTGCCGCCATCGAAGCCAATCCCGGCAAACCCGCCATGCCCTGGCATCGCGATGCCTCCGCACCGCTGTTCATGCCGGAAAACGCACTGACCAAAAAAGCCTATCAGGGCATCAACACCGTCGTGCTCTGGGTCTCGGCCGAGCAGCAGGGCTTCAAGTCCCCTGTCTGGGCGACGTATCACCAATTTACGCAACTCGGCTGCCAAGTCCGCAAGGGCGAAAAATCCACACCCGTCGTGTTCTACAAATCCTTCGAGGTGACTGGTGATCCAGAAGATGCCGACGACGATGGCCAGCGGCGCGTTGCGCGGACCTCCGCCGTTTTCAATTGCGCGCAGGTCGATGGCTTTGCTGAGCCCGATGCGATTCCCGATCTCGGGACGGTGGTGCGGAGTTCGCAGTTCGATGCCTTCGTGGCTGCAACCGGTGCCGTAATTGCGCACGGCGGTGACCGGGCCTTCTATCAGCCGTCCACCGATACCATTCGGATGCCGGAGGAAACCCGCTTTTGCGGCACAGCCACCATGGCCCGCGATGAAAGCTACATGTCGGTTCTGGCGCACGAACTTGGCCATTGGAGCGGCGCCAAGCATAGGCTCAACCGCGACTTCGGCAAACGCTTCGGTGATGCCGCCTATGCAGTCGAAGAAATCGTTGCCGAACTGAGTGCTGCGTTTATCTCCGCCGAACTCGGCATTGCCTGCACGCCGCGCGCCGATCACGCCCAGTATATCGCCCAGTACCTGCAGCTCTTAAAATCCGACAGCCGCGCCATCTTTACCGCCGCCGCCAAAGCCAACCAGGCGGTGACGTTTTTGAAGGCATTCTCGGCTGAGTGTGCAGTCGCCGCGTGATGTTCTTCCTGCGCCGGGCTCTAGCCCGGCGCAGATCACTTTGTGTTTTGTTTGCCCCGCTTTTGGAGCCTCGCAGGCGCCGGACCGCCGTCAAGCGCTGAAGCGCTCCTCCACGTCTGTTACGGCCCTGCGGGTGACGGCAGTCCGGACGGCCTGCGGTTTCAGGGCCATGCCGGGACGGGGAACGTGACGGGGGAAGGATGTTTGCCGAACAGGGAACGGCGGTTAGTTCGGTGCTTTATCGTTTGGTGTGGTGCCGGTCAGCGCCACGTCAACGACTTTGAAGGCGCCGCCGATCCTTTGGCATTGGATGATGACATCAACCGTGGCGTTGACCAGCTCGCGGATGTCCGTGCGGGTGAGATCGCGGCCGCCGTCGCTTTCTTTGACCAGCAGGGTCAGCTGCTCGACCGCCAGCGCGCAGCTGTTGGCATGCACCGTCGTGATCGATCCCGGATGGCCGCTATTGACGTTGCGCAAATAGTAGAACGCCGAACCATCGCGCAGCTCTTGCAGGAGGATGCGATCCGGGCGCATGCGCAACGCGCTTTCGAGCAGGTCTTTGGGTCCGATCCGGGCGCGGCCCGTCGCATCTTTTGGCCCGTCCTTGGGGTAGAACAACGCCACGCGGTTCGGCTGTGGCACCACGAGTTCTGCCGTATCCTCGATTGTAATGATGCGCTCGGTGTCGGGGATTTCGGCAATGAGCGCTTTGGAGAGCGTCGTCTTGCCGGAACCCGTCGCCCCGGAAATCAAGATGTTATTTTTTTCTTTCACGGCGGCAGCCAGAAACGCTTTGGTGTCGCCGCTCTTGAGTAAAGTGCTGAGGTCTGAGGTTGTATCGTCTTTGTTAGTTTGGCGTTTTGGGCCGTCGAACAGCCCGGCGCTTTGAAGTTCGCCCAGTGACCACGTCCGCACCGACGGTTTGCGAATGGTGACGCTGATCACACCCGCTTCCGTCGCGGGCGGTCCGACAATCTGAATGCGGGCGCCTGAGGGCAGCGTCGCCGACAGGATCGGCCGCTCGTCGCGAAAGGCTTGCGCCGCATAGGCGGCCGTCGCCTTGGCCAGCCGTTCGAGGCGCACGAACGTCATGTTGGCGTTCGTTATCGTATCCCAGCCGTCGCGGGTTTCGACCCAGACCTCGCCCGGCCGGTTGATGACCACTTCGATCACGTCCGGCCGGTCGAGAAGCTCTTGCAGCGCGCCGAGTTGTTCCTGAACGGCACGCCGCGTTTCCTCGCGCCCATCGCTTGTGTCAATCCTTGAGAGATCGGCCATCGGTCCTCACCGTTGAAGTTTGCCAAAGGTCGGGCTCGGGTTGCGGCGCCAGCGTCAGCCGGTAGACGTTGGAAAAGTCCAAGTCCCTGGCGACAAAAATCGTCACCAGCTCACCCTGCGCCTTGTGCAACGTCGGCGGCATGTTGATCGACTGCTCGACCGCAATCGCCGCCGCCTGGTTGCCGGCCTGGCCAACGCCGTTGAAGCTTTCCCCGGTCGCGGTTTGCCCGGCTTTTGTGAGTATGCGCATGCCGTCGCCGACAACCGACATCAGCAGTGCCGAGCCAAACCGCTCCCACCAATGGTTATCGACTTCGCCGCCAACGCCAGCGCGGCCGATCGCGTCGGTCGCCGGTGAGCCGAGATCGACAACAACGCCAGCTGGGGACCGCGCCCGGCTCCACAACACATGCAGGCGCACCTGACCTTGCTTGAGGCCGCCACGGTATTCGCCCGTCACCTGTGTGCCGCGTTCGAGCAGCACCACGCGGCCATTGGCGCCCAGCACATCGCGCGGAATCACGCACGATACAAACCCCGGTTGATCGGACTGCATCGCCGTTTCCAACGTGCACGGGATCGCGGTGCCCTGAGGTACGACGAAGTTCGGGTTGCCGAGGAACCCGGCGCGCACCGCTTCCAGCTTCGGCGGTTTGAGACGGCGCTCGAATTGGCCTTTGTCGTCGGCCTCGAACTCAGGACTTATGCTGCCGGTGGTGATGGGCGCGCCGCGTGAGAACTGCGCGTCGCGCTTGCTCACTGCCAGCACCGGGGCTTTGCGCGACGCCTCCAGCATCGGATCGGGCGGCGGCGGCGCAGGGGGCGGAGCCTCGATCACGGGCGCGGCCTTGATATCAGTCATGACCGCCAGCCGCGGCAGCTCTTTCGGCGCTGGCTTTTCAATCGCCGGTTCGAACACCGCCGTCTGTTGCACCCGCGCATGTTCGATTTTTTGCTGCGGCGCGGGCCCGGACCAGAGCAACCAGAGAAGCACGGCCGTCGATCCGCCGCCAACGGCGATGGCAATGGTGCGGCGGCGGGTTTCGCGGGCGGGCGATGTGGCGCGGGCGTCACTGTGCTTGTCGCGCTCACCTGCAACCGTTTCGGAATCGGTCTGAGACATAATCTCGCTCCTCACTTTTGCGGTTGGACGACTAGCGTTGAGCCTGCGGGTGATATCGCCCCGGCGGACAATTTTGCATCGCGTGTCAGGCGATCGACAGCGGGCGAGGTTGTCAGCGTCCCGGTCGCTAAACCTTCCGGCACATAGGCCTCATTGAAGATGCATAAGACTTCATCGCCTTGGCGCAGGACAAACTTGGCGGCAATGGCGTGGACCCGCACGTCACCGCCGGTGACGGTTTTCGGCACCAGGCTTTCGCTGCCGTCACCTGACACCAGATAAATCGCCGGGATGACCATGTTTTCCGGAAACACAAACGTCGTGATCTTGCCGTTGTCGGAGACGGCACGCGGCTCAAAGCTCGCCGCGCCTTGCACCGCGTAGCGGGCATTGCGCGGACCGCCGGTCTCATCCGCCGCCAACGTGCGCTCGGCCTGTTTGGCTTTGAGGGCTTCGGCGGCGGCCAGCGCTTCGGCCTTGCGCTTGGCCGCCTCGTCGGCAGGGTATTGATATTTGAGGAGGTAGAACGGCCGCTCGCCTTTGATGTCTTGGCCGGCACTCATCAGCTCGAACTGATAGCTGCGCTTCGTGCCGTCGGGCCGTTGCGTCACCACCGACATATTGGTCGGCTCTTGCTGCTCTCTGGGTTTGAGAAACAGAATATGCCCGACAGGCGCGGCTTCCCAGGCGACAGTGTTGCCAATTGCCGCTTGAAGAATTTCCTCATCAGGCGAAAACTCGATTTGAATCGAATGCCGTAACAGCCCCGTGACACGCACCACCTGATAGGGCCGGTAATCGACAAAACGCACGCGCGCGTCGAGCTGCCCGGCGCGCGGGTCTTCGGCGGCAAGCGCTGCGGACGTTAATCCGATGAGCGCAAGACATGCGCCTGCCAAGAGTTTGGCTGTTGGTGTTGTGTGCGTCATGGGGCGGCCTCCGCATCTGCTTTGAAATCACTGACCAGGAACCCGAGTGGATTGATCTGCCGGTCTGATGCCGACATCGTCTCGCTCGAATAGGAAAACGTCAGCGTCGCTATCCAGTGCGTGGTCTGGGTATCGTCGCCGCGTAGAACCGTCTTGAGATAGCGGACCGATGCCACATTGCGGTCGAGCATCGACACCGACGAGACCGTAATCCGCACCGTCGCCGATTTGCCGTACTGCACCTGCGGACTTTGCGGATTGCTGCCGCGATAGAGCTCCTGGAACCGGCGCTGTTCGGCCGCAACCGACATCAGCGCCACAGTGCGGAAGTTGATTTCGGCTTCACTGGCCGCAAAGCCTTCCCGCGCCCGGACATAGAGCCCAGCGAAGTATTTCGTCGTCGCCTCGTTGTAGGTATTGGGGCCGGTTATGGCGGAGACCACATCGACAATCCCGGTCGTGTTATCGACCCGGATCACGAATGGCTCGACGCTCTTGAGAGGTGCCAGACACGCGACCGCGATGAGGCTCAGCGCCGTCAAGGCGGACGCCCCACCGGCAATGCGCCAGGCGCGTTTGGCCGAGGCATGCGCTTCGAGCGCCGCATCCTGATCGAACCTTCGGGCCGTGGCAAAATAGTCGTCGAGATCGCTCGCGCGCACGGCTTCAGCTTTGCCCATGGCGGTCTCCTTCGCTCGCTACGTCTGGTGCGAGACTGGTCCGGTCCGGCATGCTGCCGACCGGACGGCGCACGGAGCCGTCGCACGATGGCGGTCCGCCGCGCCAACTGGCGCAGCCTGTCAGGCTGAGCACGATCGCCATCAGAATAGCTGTTCGAGACTTCCGCATGTTTACCCCCTCTGTTGACCGGTCATGGCTTGCTGCTGTTCGATGGTTGGACCAGAGCTGCGCGCGGCGACAGTGCGCGCGTGCGGCCGGAACCAGCCGTTGCCGCTTGTGAGACTTTGGCCGCGCGCTGCGAAGCTTTGGGCGCTGGCCTTGGCACTTTCGATGTTGGTGACGGTGGACGCATGCGTCGCGCGCAGCACCGCCGCCGGACCGCGCACCGCCAGCCAGGCCCCGCCGGAAGCGAGCGCTGCGGCCATTGCCGGCAGGTTCCAAAGTACGCCGAAGCAGAACGTCCCGCCGGCAACAATACCGAGCGCCGAGGCGGTTGAATCCCAGGCGCCTTTCGAGGTGCCGAGCAAGCCTTCGAACGTCGTCAGCATCATCGCCAGCACGGCGATGGAGAGGATCTGCAGGATCACATAGTTGACGACTTGCGCCAGCCACGCCTGCGCAAAGCCGCGTGTCGATTCAAAAAGACCGAGCGCCACGAACACCGGTCCAAGACCGAGCACCAGCGCAAGCGCGAACTTGGCAAACAGCCAGGTGAAGTAGCCGTAGGCCGTCAGCAGGCCCATGGTGACGTAGATCACCACCGACGACACCGCCGCCTTGATCAAGCCAAAGCTCCACCCGGCATCACGCCACATCTCTTCGACCAGCACATTGGTGCGGGTCAGCAGCTGATCGAAGCGTCCCGGCGATGCCGGTGTGCCGCCACCGACGACCGCCGCGATCTCGCGCGGCAAGGTGTCGAAGAAGAACGTGCCAACGTAATCGTTGTAGCTGGCGTAGCTCAGCGTCAGGGTCGTGATGATGCTGGCCTTGAGGATGCGGGCGAGCGCTTCGGGAATCGGCTCTTGCACCGCCCCGCGCAGCACCAGGATGCCGAACCACAGGACATAGAGTGTCAGCGCCGCCCGCATCGGATCGGCGAGCGCACTGCACAGGCCCGACGCCGTCCGCTCCAGAAACTGGATGGCGGGCTGCTGAAACGCCGCATCGATGCTTTGAAAGACATTCATGGGAACCTCATGTGCGTGCGGTGACGGGGGTTCGGATTAGGGCTTGGCGGCCGTGCCGCCGAGAGCGCGGATATTGCCCTCAATCTTCCGGTCCCAATCTTCTTTTGCCCGCTGCTCGCGCGTCTGCACTTCCGCCTGCTGCAACATGGCGAGCGCCTGCATTTTGAGGAGTTCGTTTTGTAGCTGCGCACTTTCACTGCCGATACGCGCTTGCAGATCGAGTGTGGTCTTCGGGTCTTCGCTTTGGCCGATCTGAAGGCGCAGCTCGTCGAGGCCATCCATGCGTTTGGAGGCGGCTTCGTAGACTTGCTGCGCCACACTCACCTGACCAGCGTTGGCCATTTGCGCCCGGCGGGTTTCCGCGGCGTAAAAATCATCGCCCGCACGGGCATAGACTTCGTTGTCTCGGGCGTAGGCCTCGGCGCGCGATCCCAACGCGCCTGCGCCATGACCGGTCAGCGCCGCTTCCAATTGACCGAAGTCTTTCGGCAGCGCTTGCCGCACCGCCGGGTTCGACAGCAGGGCCGCGATGTCGCCCATGTTGGTCAGCTTGTTCAGTGACCCGTGCAGCGACTGCAGTTGCGTCAGCTGGTTTTTGGCTGTCTCCAGCTGATTCTTGAGTTCGGTGATTTGCTCGATCTGCTTGGCGATCCCGGTGGCATCGATGACCGGGATTTGCGCCGCTGCGGGCAGCGTCAAAAGCCACAAAGCTCCGCTGGCTGCGGCCGCGCGAATCGCGCGCCGCCAAAAGTGTTGGATCATGTCAGGTCTCCTGGTTTCCCCGTTTTGGTTGCTAAGCGCTGCGCCGCTTCTGAAACTCCACTATCCAGTTCTCGCCGTCGCTGGCTGATGGATCGCTTCTCAGTTCATCTCTGATGTCGTCGGCCAGCCGCACGTTGGCGGTCCGGCCCGATAAAATCGCCAGCTCGTCGTCAAAGCCACTCAAGTCGAGTTCAGCGACGACCGACGCGTGCCCCTGCTTGATCAAGAACCGGCGGCTTTCCGGCGTCAGCTCGCGGGCGATCAGTTCAAACTCGCGCGCCGTCAGCTTCATGCCGGTGACGTAGTCGCTGGCGCTCGCCCGGCCGTTGGCCATGAAAATCTGCGTCGGGCATTGCTCGATGATGGTGTGCGCGATCTTGGAGCGCAGCGCATCGGCCGGGCTCTGTGTTGCAAACACCATCAGGCCGTTTTGCTTGCGGATCGTCTTCAGTTTGTTGTTGGCGAGATCGCTGAACATGGGATCGCCCAACGCCTTCCAGAATTCGTCGATGGCGATGACAATCCGCTCGCCTGTGATTGTGCGTTCGATACGCTCGAACACATAGGCCATCAGCGGACCGCGAATGTCGGGGTTATCGATAAACTCGGTCATGTCGTAGCCAGAGTAGGTCACGCCGGCATCGAGGACGTCGTCTGGGTTGTCGAACACCCAGCCCAAGGCGTCGCCGCGCTGCCAGCGTTTGAGCCTGGCCGCCAAGCCGTCGGTTTCGGTTTGATCGAGATAACTGCGCAGCGCACCAAAGCTGCGGGTGTGCACCGGGCTTTCGCCCAGCGCCGCGACGGCACTGGTAAGGGCTTGCCGGTCGCTTGCGCTGAGTGTGCCGCCTGCGAGCGACTCCAGCCAGCGGGTCAGGAACGATTGCCCGGCCGCGTCGTACGGCATGGCCTTCAAGGGCGCGAAGCCGGTCGGCACGCCGCTCTTGAGCGGTAGATACGAGCCGCCGAGCGCCCGGACAAACAGATCAGCACCCCGGTCCTTATCGAACAGGACAATGCGCGCGCCGTGCTTGGTCACTTGGCTCAAAAGGAAGTTCAAGACCACGGTCTTGCCCGAGCCCGACGGCCCGCAAATAAAGGTGTTGCCGAGATCGCCGTCGTGGAAGTTGAAAAAATATGGTGCCCCGCTTTGGGTTTTGAACATCGCCACCGCCGGACCCCAGGAGTTGCCGTCGGCCCGCCCCTTCGGAAACCCATGCAGCGGTGCCAAGCTGGCAAAGTTCGCCGACGTGATCGCACCCGACCGCTTGCGAAACCGGAAGTTGCCCGGCAGCTGCGCCCACCACGCCGCTTCGAGACCAAGGTCTTCGCGCACGATCACCGCACCACCAGCCGCGGCGGCGCTTCTTGCTGCCGCGAGGTGGTCGTTCAAGGTGGTGACGGCTTCGGCGAACACGGCGACGCTTAAGTGGTGTTCGCCAAGCACCCAGCGGTTGCTTTCGAGATCGTCGAGGGCGACGCTCAACTCTTCAACTTGTGAGAACGCCTTGTCGGCGGCGTTGAGCATCTGGTTTTGCTTGCGCGATAGAATTGCCCGCGCCGAGGCTTTGTCGATGCAGCGGAAGGATTGCACGGCGGTCAGTTCGAACGGCAGCGCTAGAAGCTCATTCAACATGCCGGGCGAGGTCCGCGCCGGATATTCCTTGATGCCAAGCATCCCGGCATAGCGCGTTGCACCCGGATCGCGCAGTTCGAGGGTCTCGCGGCCGATGATGATCCGGTCTGTGTGAATGGCATGGCGGATGGCACCGCGCGTCAATGGCACTTGGGACAGACGGCCGCCGAGCAGATGATGCAGGACGGTGGAGATTTCGGAGGCAAGGATGCCGTTGTGCTCGAAAAGGCCAAGCTGCCGCGCGCCCAAGGGGGCCAGCTCCGCCAGCACCAGCCGGGTGGCGTCGGCCAGCGCTTTGAGTGCCTTGGGATCGGGTTCGCTGTCCGTCTCCCGTGTCCGGCGCAGCGTTGCAAACAACGCTGCCGCTTTGACCTCAACGACCGTCCCCGGCATCCAGACCAGCGCCAGAACGTGGCGGTTGTCGTAGAGCGTGTCGTTGGCAAGCCGGGTTTGGTATTTGGCATCGAGCGCCGCCGCGAAGGGACTGGCGCTCTTCCCCTCGGGATAACGGTGCGCCTGGCGGCGGATCAGCAGCGCATAAAGCGCCAAACGCGGATCGGTAATATTGCGCCACAACGTATTGAGCCGCGCCTGCAGGCCGTTGAGATCGCGATTGTCCGCCGTCTCAAAGGCAAAGCCCTCAATCTCGACCATGGTCATCAGGCCCTGGGTGCCGACCGTGATGGTGTGGGCGTCCACATGGCGGCCATAGGGAATGAACTCTTGCGATTCCAGTTCGCGGGTCATCAGCGTCGCGCGGTCAGCCATGGGCCAAATCTCCCAAATCGTAACTTCGCATCACCCTGAGCGGCGTCACGCTCGATCCGCCCCAATAGGCACTGTTGCGATAACGGCCCTTGGTATCGGCCCACCCGGCCAAAACCCGGAAAGCATTGTGGTCGTGGCGAACGATGACGCGGCAGAGGCCGTGCAGCACGACGCCGGTCAGCGCGTAGACAATCGAGCCGAGCCCTAAGAACAGCAGCGTCGTCACGAACACGTTGACGCCCATGGCCTCGACCGTGACGCCGGCAAACATCGCCGGCCGGGTGCAAGCCAGAAACAGCGTGTCGCTGGTGAGGGGCTCGGTGTCTGACATGGTTCAGCCCCGGATCATGTCGACGAATTCGGCAGCACCGAACACCACGCCGACGCCAAAGATGATGCCGCCTGCGCGCTTCCAGTCGATCTGGCCGAACCACCAGCCCATGCCGAGCAGCATCACCGCCAGGATGGCGAGCGACCGGGCGACACGCGAGTTGATGTATTCGATGATTTTGTCGATGGCTTCGGCGACGCCTGCGGCCGCAGGATCGGGAACACTGAGCGCCAAGGCGATGTTCAGAACTAGCGCCATCACACAGATCAGCGCTAAGCGTTGGGTTGCGGTCCGCAGCATCGGTTTCTCCTCGTTGAATAGGGCCAGTTTCAGGTCAAGTGGGGGCCGGTCCCGGCGGAATGCGCCGGGTGTGATTGGGCAGTCGTGCGATGGATCGGATTTTAGAACCCGCCGAATTCTTCTGTTGTGCCGTCGGGGCGGCGCATGACGAGAACCGTTTCAGTGACCGGGATTTCGATGCCGAAGTCGCTTTTCGATGTGCCGATCACGCGGGTCGCAAACGAGAACGTCGCCCCGGACTCCGAACACATTGGCGGCCGGAACTTGCGTCTGATGCTCCGGAAATACGCGGTCACCGGTGCCACGCATTCGTCCACTGCTGCCCACCCGGCCGGATTGGCGAGACAGAGCACAACCGTGCACCCGGCGGTATCAGCCCGCGCCGGTTGAACTGGTAAGCCCAGCGCCGCGCCGCAAATCCCTGTGCATAGGCATACCATCGTCCGTAGCGTCCAAGCCCGCACTGCAGTACGGATTAAAGACGCCCGTTCAATTGGGCGCGTAGCTGCGGCGTGTCGCATCGGTCTTGCCTCCGTGACGATCAGGATCGGAAACGCAGAACTTATGCAGCACGCGATACAGACTTTGACGCAGAACGTTCGGACTCGACGTAACGAGTAATGGAGTGCCTGTTAAAAATGAGCAAGCCTGTTTTCCACAGAGATCATCTCGATGCCTTCATGAGCTTCGTGGTTGAGGACATCCTGGATCCCAAACGCAACGCTATCGCCGACGAACAGCGCGCCCGGTCGCTGACCTACATGACGATTGCGTTTTATCTGACCGTGGCGGAAGAGCCGATCACAATTGGTTCGGTCTCGGAGAAGACCGGGTTCATGCCCCGCACCGTCAATCTCGGCTTCAAGTATCTTGCCGAAGCGGGCTACCTCGAGCCGGAACTGACAGTCGCCCGTCACGGGCGCGGGCGCGCCTATCAGTATAGCTTCTCAAACAGGATCGTGAAAAAGGTGCTGGCGCGCGCTGCGCGGGCCTAAAGGCACCTGAACGAATGGGAGAGCCCCGCTCGTCCCTTGGGTAACCCCTCCATCCGGCCCTGGGCACTGGCCGGACGAGGAAGATAGGATACGCAGAATACAACAGCGAACGCCAACACTCATCGTCACACCGAACGCTGCGCGATCCATGAGGCGAGAACCGACGACCGCCAAGCAACTTTCTTCTTGCCAATCTTGAGCGGTGCCGGAAACCGTCCGGCCTTGATCCAGCGCCACAATGTGGCGTTCGAGATGCCGATGAGAATGAGAACCTCTTTGCGGCCAATGAGCCTTTCGAGAGCCGGGGCAGCGGGGATCGCAGCCCCCTCGGGCGGTATATGGGAATCGAGTAGCATATTGATATCTCCAGGTTGCAGGATGTTAACGTGCAATACAATACGTATTAAGATTTGCGGGAATTGCCAATTCAAGAATTGGGAATAGTGCCAATTAAGAATGCGAATTCAGCTGAATTCGGCGCAGTTGTTGCAATTGAGCCGCAAATGGACAGCCTGAAGCGCCCTTACGTCTCCTCCTGAAGACGGACCGTCCGTGACGCAAATGTCGTCTCCAGCGTGGGTGTTGACCCGGAAGTGCGGTGTGGGGCAATATGCATAGAATGGCCGGTTCAGGCCAAATACTGCTTATCGCGGACGACAATTTTCTTCTTTTTGTTTAATTTTTTCACCAGCGCGTGTCTGCGACCTTGTTCCACAAAACGATCGCCGGCTCGGCGGCGCGGTTGTGTTCATAACCCAGAATGCTGAGTGATGCTGTGCTGAGAAGGAAACGCTGCGCGTGTTCGACCTTTAAGTCGATCCAACGCGCAGCGAGGACACGGCCAAAATGACCGTGCGAGAAGATGGCGATGTTACCGTCCAGAACTCGGAGTCGAGCTATCAGCTGATCTGCGCGGTCGGAAATTTCGGCGGGCTGCTCGCCGCGCGGACATCCGTCTCGAAAAACATTCCAGTCTGGCCGGACTTTGCGGATATCGATTGGGCGCTGCCCCTCGTAGTCGCCGTAGTCCCACTCACTGAGGTCGGGTTCGATTTGCGCACCTTCAGCCAGACCTGCCAGCTCACATGTTCGCCGTGCTCGCTGCAGTGGGCTGGTGAACACGTGGTGGAAGCGCACGGTATGGAGCTGTTCTGCTAACTTGCGGGCGTCGTGTTCGCCTTGCTCGTTAAGTGGAATGTCGGTTCGACCCGTATGCTGACCGGAGAGCGACCAAGCCGTCTCACCGTGCCGAATAACGTAAAGGCGCGGGAGCGCACTGCGCAAACCAGTCACTGCTTGGTTCCCCAACGCCAGTTTCGGATTTCCGGCATATCTTCGCCGAATTCGGCAACGTAGCGCTTGTGTTCGATGAGCTTGTCGCGCATGGAATCTTTTACTGCATTAGCGCTTAGGCCGAGCTGTGGCACGCGATCAATGACGTCGGCCACGAGATGAAAGCGGTCCAGATCGTTCATCACCGTTAGGTCGAACGGCGTGGTTGTCGTGCCTTCCTCCTTATAGCCATGCACATGAAAGTTGCCGTGGTTGGTGCGGCGATACGTTAATCGATGGATGAGCGCCGGATAGCCGTGGTAGGCGAAAATGACCGGCTTATCTGTCGTGAAAAGCGCGTCAAAATCCTTATCGCTCAAGGCGTGCGGATGTTCGTTCTGCGATTGCAGCTTCATCAAATCAACAACGTTGACCACGCGGACTTTTAATTTCGGAAAATACGTCCGCAACAAGCCGACGGCGGCAAGAGTTTCGAGCGTCGGCACGTCACCGCAGCAGCCCATCACAACGTCCGGTTCGCCCCCGGCGTCATTGCTCGCCCAAGGCCAGATTGCAACGCCCGCGGCGCAATGCGCGACAGCGGAGTCCATAGAAAGCCACTGCGGAGCGGGTTGCTTCCCAGCGATGACGACATTCACGTAATTGCGGCTGCGTAAACAATGGTCCGTCACCGAGAGCAGCGTGTTCGCATCGGGGGGTAAATAGACGCGTATGACTTCGGCCTTCTTGTTGACGACGTGATCGATGAAGCCCGGGTCTTGATGTGTGAACCCATTGTGATCCTGCCGCCAGACATGCGACGTCAGCAGATAGTTCAGCGAAGCGATCGGCTGCCGCCAGGGAATACCCCGCGTCACCTTCAGCCACTTGGCGTGCTGGTTGAACATCGAATCGACGATGTGGACGAATGCTTCGTAGCAAGAAAAGAAGCCATGCCGGCCCGTCAGGAGATAGCCTTCTAGCCAGCCCTCGCACTGATGTTCGCTCAGCATCTCCATCACGCGGCCGTCGGGTGCGATGTGGTCGTCGATGGGTATGATCTCCGCCGTCGAGCACCGGTTTGTTACTTCAAATACGGCATTCCAGCGGTTTGATGTCGTCTCATCCGGGCTGAATACGCGGAAGTTATTTGGGTTCTGTTTAATGACGTCGCGGATGAACTCTCCTTGGACGCGCGTCGCCTCAGCGGTAACCTCTCCTGGCGTTGGGACCTCGACCGCGTAGTCCGAGAAATCTGGAAGTTGAAGGTCACGCAGCAGGACGCCGCCGTTAGCGTGCGGGTTCGCACTCATGCGGCGCGTGCCCTTAGGGGCCAGGTCGCCGAACTCGGTGCGCAGCTTTCCTGTCGCGTCGAATAATTCTTGCGGACGATAACTCTTCAGCCAGGCTTCCAACAACTCCAAGTGGCCCGGGTGACTCATCTCGCCCATCGGAACCTGATGCGAGCGGAACGTGCCTTCCGTCGGTTTGCCATCGACGGCTTTCGGGCCAGTCCAGCCTTTCGGTGAAATCAAAATGATCATGGGCCAGCTCGGGCGCTTGCTGAACCCATTCGCACGAGCGTCGTGTTGGATGTTCTGAATTTCTGCCACCACAACGTCGAGCGCTTCAGCCATAAGCTGGTGCATCTTTTCCGGATCGTCGCCCTCAACAAAATACGGCGTGTAACCATATCCGCGAAAGAGTGCTGCGACTTCGACGCGCGGTATGCGCGCCAGCACGGTCGGGCCCGCAATCTTGTAGCCGTTCAGGTGCAGAATAGGCAGCACGGCACCATCGTGCACCGGATTGAGAAACTTGTTCGAGTGCCAGCTCGTCGCGAGTGGGCCGGTTTCCGCTTCACCATCGCCAACGACGCACGCGACAAGGAGATCTGGGTTGTCGAATGCCGCACCGAACGCGTGCGACAGCGCGTAACCCAATTCGCCGCCCTCGTGAATTGAGCCAGGTGTCTCCGGCGCAACGTGGCTCGGAATGCCTCCGGGAAAGGAGAACTGTTTGAACAGCCGCCTCATCCCGTCAGCATCTTGCGTGATCGTCGGATAGACTTCGCTATAGGTTCCTTCCAAGTACGCATTGGCCACCAGCCCCGGTCCGCCATGACCCGGCCCGGTGATGTTGATGACGTTCAGGTCGTGCTGGGTGATGACGCGGTTCAAATGGGCGTAGATAAAGTTGAGCCCCGGCGTTGTACCCCAGTGGCCAAGCAGGCGCGGTTTTACGTGCGCAAGTTGAAGCGGCGTTTTCAGCAGCGGATTGTCATAGAGATAGATCTGCCCGACGGACAGGTAGTTCGCTGCGCGCCAGTAGGCGTCCAGCTTGCGCAGCGATTCCGGGTCAAGAGGCTTGGCCTTCGATTTCATTTTACGCAATTGAATGACCTCATGCTCTCACAGCCAACCGTTTCCAAATCCTGCCCGCCGCAAACCTGTGACGAGGTAGGGGCACTGCCGCATCAGGCGCCAGAGCATGCCGGTACGATAATTCTCGCACATCACGACGACGGGCCCTAAGTTGATTCCGAAATGGTAGAGCGAACTCCAGCCTGGCTTGCCCTGCGAATTTTCCGGATAGGTCAGATTGAAGCTGCATTTGAAGCAATACTTACCCATGATCTGCGGGTAGGCGTCTTTGAAATGCTGCATGGTCGGCAGCACGATCTCGGGAGCAAACGGCAATGAGGCGACCACGGCCCAAGGTGCTATGGTGCCGTCGTCAGGTCCGTACGGTACCCCGCGCGCCACATAGTCGTAGAACCGGCGTTTGACGCCGCGTACTTGCCTGACCTTGGGGCCAGGCCCGTCGCTTGCGGTCAACCCCCAGACATGTTGGCCATAGCCCACGTAGGCGTGGGGGTTTTGAATGGCGTATTGTTGCTGGATGTAGGTGGCTCGCCGGCTATTTTCGAAATAGTCGATACCCTTATTTCGCATATAGGCATCCTGGATGCCACGGAAGTCGATCCACATGTGCGAGTATTGATGGACGAAGAGTGAACTGCCAAAAATGAACTCGTGTCCGTAGATGTTCTTCCACTCGTAGGTGGAACACCATGCCAGATAACTTTCCATCGGCAGCGGATGCGTCGGCGAACCAAGGCCAAGCAAATAGACGATGAGTGCTTCATCATAGCCTTCCCAGCGGTACTTCAAAAAACCGCTTTCGGGTTTCCAGCCATGCGTAACCGTCGCTCCACCATTCTGCGCCCATGGCCAATCGGCACGGCGATAGAGTGCATCGGCCAACGAGCGGATTTCCAATTCGTCTGTACAATCTTGATCGAAATAGCTGGCGGCGGTGAGCATTCCGGCGAGCAGAAAAGCGGTGTCGATAGTGGAGAGTTCGCAATTCCCGGCACGCCGTCCGGTCGCCATGTCAAGAAAGTGGTAGTAGAACCCTTTGTATCCCGTCGCATCCGGCTCAGTCCCCTGCGGGCTCAACCAAAAGAACCGCAAAACCGCCAACGTTCGCCTTGTGGCGTCGGCGCGCGTCATCCATAAGCGTTCGACACCCACCGGATACGAAGCCAATGCGAACCCGACGGCCGCGATACTGGCCGGAGCGCCTGGTAGCGTTTTGTCCAGTACCAAGCCGTTTGCAGAGTTGCTCTCGTGCACGAAATATCCGAAGGCATCGCGCTGCAACGCCTCCAGCCTGTCGTCGGTGCTAACGGGGTGGTTCGGGTCCTTCGCCAAGTGGCTCGTCATGCCGGCCTCCCTGGTGTTCATTCTATTGCCTGAGCGGCAGATCTTAGAACACGGGTGACAGACTTTGCGATCATGAGTTCTTCGTCTGTGCGAATGACGCGTACGGCGATACGACTTGTGTCGGGCGAGATGAGGGGTGCGTTGTGTGAGTTGCGCTCGTGATCGATTTCGATGCCTAGAAAGTCCAATCCGTTGCAGATCCTGTCGCGAACAATGGGCGCATTTTCGCCGATGCCACCTGCGAACACCAGCGTGTCCAATCCACCAAGCGCTGCAGCGAACGAGCCAATCCACTTTTTCGTCTGGTAGCAGAATAGTGCCACAGCTTCCGCCGCGCGAATGTCATCTGCTTGTTTCGCGAGCAAATCGCGCAGGTCGGAGCTGATCTGCGATACACCGAGCAACCCAGATTCGCGGTTCACCATATTCTGAAACTGCGTCGCGCTCATTTGCTCGCTGCGAGCCAAGTAGCCGATCAGCCCAGGATCCAAGTCCCCAGAGCGGCTGCTCATCATCAATCCCCCTGCGGGCGTGAAGCCCATGCTGGTATCGACGCTCCGGCCATCGCGTACTGCGGCTAGGCTCGCGCCGTTGCCGAGGTGAGCAAGGATCACGCGGCCGTTTGCAGCCGCTGTGTCGCCGAGCCGTGCGAGTTCCTCCAAAATGAATTCATAAGACAAGCCGTGAAATCCATATCGGCGCACGCCCGCAGCCTCGTAGCGTCGCGGGATAGGCAACATGCTGGCGATCCGTGGCATGGTACGATGAAATGCCGTGTCAAAACACGCCACCTGAGGCAGTGCCGGATGGCGTTGGAGGATTGCCTCGATCAATTCGAGTTCAAGCGGCAGATGCTCAGGGTCATACGGGGTGATGCGGTGCAATTCAGTTAGCAGCGCTGGCGTGACGCGCTCGGGTTCGCTGTGCCCCATCCCATGCACGATCCGGTGCCCTACGGCTTTGACTGAAGCGAAATCCTGCTGTGTTTCGAGCCAGTCGAGGAGAAATGCTACCGCAGAACTGCGACCGCTAGTTTCGATGGCGCGGCTATCGTGGTATTTTCCGGAGGCGTCATTGAACGAAAACATCGTGCCGCTGAGACCGATACGATCGACTTTCCCAATAAGCCGCCGCCGCAGGGGTTCGCCCGCCTCGTACATCGCGAACCGGATACTCGACGAACCGCCATTGATGGTCAGAACAGAGTTCGCCAGCGCGAGTGCGCCTTCTGAACCTTTCAACTGACCATCGATGGGCATGTCTGGCTTCTTTGTTTTCAACACAGTTGTCACTGCGCCGCGAGCGCAGTGTTGACTGCGCTCTGTGCTTCTTCCAGTATCAATTGCAAATGCGCCTTGTCTTTAAAGCTCTCCGCATAGATTTTATAGATGTCTTCGGTGCCGGAGGGGCGTGCAGCAAACCAGCCATTGGCGGTAATTACCTTTATGCCGCCGATCGGTGCGTTGTTACCCGGCGCGTGGTCGAGTACGCTTATGATCGTCTCGCCTGCCAGTTTCGTGGTGTACACTTGTTTGGGCGAAAGCTTTGAAAGTTTGGCTCTTTGCTCAGGCGTAGCCCGTGCTTCGACGCGATCGGCAAAAGGTTCGCCCAATTCGCGGACGAGGTCGCGATAGAGCTCACCTGGATCGCGGCCAGTGCGGGCCATTATTTCCGCCGACAGCAACGCCGGCACAATGCCGTCCTTGTCTGTGGTCCACACCGTGCCATCCCGGCGCAGGAATGATGCGCCAGCACTCTCCTCGCCACCGAAACCGAGTGAGCCGTCGAACAGGCCATCGACGAACCATTTGAAGCCGACCGGCGTCTCGTAAAGCTTGCGCCCCAGCCGTTTTGCCACCCGATCGATCAACGCGGTGCTGACCACGGTCTTGCCGACCGCTGCGGCCGGGCTCCACTGCGGCCGATGCTGGAATAAATAATCGATGAGCACCGAGAGGTAGTGATTGGGCGCCAGCAATCCGCTACTGCGGGTCACGATACCATGCCGGTCGTGGTCAGTATCGCAAGCGAACGCCACATCGTAGCGGTCCTTCAGTTCGAGCAGCCGCTGCATCGCGTACGGCGAAGACGGGTCCATGCGGATCTTGCCGTCCCAGTCGACCGTCATGAAGCGAAAGGTTGGATCAACTTCTTGGCTGATCACGGTGAGGTCTATCCCGTAGCGCTCCGCGAGCGGTGCCCAATAGTGCACGCCGGCACCGCCGAGCGGGTCGACGCCCATGCGGATTCCAGCGCCGCGGATCGCATCGAAATCGATCATGTGACCGAGATCACGCACGTAGCCGGTAAGAAAATCATGCTCGTGCGTGCTCGCGGCGCGACGCGCCTGCGTGAATGGCATGCGCCGCACCCCGTTGATACCGCCTGCGAGCAGAACATTGGCGCGATCCTCGATCCAACCGGTGATGCCGGTATCGGCCGGGCCGCCGTTTGGCGGGTTGTATTTGATCCCGCCGTCGCCGGGCGGATTGTGCGACGGCGTCATGACGATGCCGTCGGCCAGGCCGGAGTTGCGGCCACGGTTGTGGCCGAGGATCGCATGCGAGATCACCGGCGTCGGCGTGAATTCGCCGCCCTCGGCGATCATTGCTTCCACACCGTTTGCGGCAAGAACTTCCAGAGCGCTCTCGAACGCCGGCAGCGACAGTGCATGGGTATCGATGCCGACGTAGAGCGGGCCAACGATGCTCTTGCTTTTGCGGTAGTCGCAGATTGCCTGAGTGATCGCCAGCACGTGCCATTCATTGAACGTGCGCGCGAACGAACTGCCGCGGTGTCCAGAAGTGCCGAACGCGACGCGCTGCGCGGGTACGTTGGCATCGGGGCGCAGATCGACGTAGGCAGCGAGCAGCGTTGGAATATCGACAAGCAGCGATTGCGGTGCCGGCTTGCCGGCGAGGGGGCTGAGTGTGGTACTCATCCGCGCGGCGCGCGCAACTACCGGCACCGTCTCTGGCTTGGAACCCTGGTTACCGTTGCCCTCATCGGTGGAAGATGACTGGCTCATTTCCACACTCCGGAGGTTCGAGCTACCGGATACCCAGTGCCGATCTCTCCCGCTGCCGGATGTGGCGTTGAAGCCTTTTTCGTCACGTCTCTATCATCCCGTTCTTGAGATGGCGCTCATCGAACAGAAACACGCGATTGAGATCGGGCAATTCGCCATGCTCATCTTTGCCGTGGAACTCACACCGAGAAAGTTTATCCCGGATAACATTCAGCCTCGCTGATTTTTTGTCATCCGCTTTGACAACAATCCAAGGAGATGAAACGGCCTGAGTTCGGCGAAGCATGACGTTTCTGGCCTTAGAGTACTCATCCCAACGCTTCAATGCCTTTGCATCGATCGGGCTCAACTTCCACTGCCGCAATGGATCATTCAGACGATTCTTCAGCCGCCGTTCCTGCTCTTCACGACTGATATCGAGGTAATACTTGAGTATCGTGAACCCGCAATGGACGAGAAGATGCTCAAACATCGGCGCTGTATTCAAGAATTCCTCCACCTCCTCGTCTAACGCAAAGCCCATCACCGGCTCGACGCCAGCGCGGTTATACCAACTCCGATTGAAGAGAACGATTTCGCCGGTGACAGGCAGATGTTCGATGTGGCGCTGAAAGTACCAGGCCTTCCGATCATGGTCCGACGGAGCGCTAAGTGCTACGACACGCGTATCGCGCGGGCTCAGATGCTCAACGATGCGTTTAATCGTTCCATCCTTGCCGGATGCGTCGCGACCCTCGAAGATCACCACGACCTTTTGCCCGTGCTTGATGACATGCTTTTGCAGCTTCACGAGTTGGATCTGAGCCTTGCGCAGCGACTTCTTGTAGTCACTGTCATCATCCTGTAAGGCGCTATTCATTGCATTAGCTCCTAAGTCTGGACTTTCTCCGCGTGTGACGTGCCGCCGATACAAAGCGTAAGGCGGCCAAGCCGGACGCCACCGCGTCCAATACCGGCCACACTCTCTTTGGTTTCCCGCGCAACCGATAATTATTGTTCAAGACCGCAACCGCTCGTACCAATGTGGCTTTAAGAATTCGAGAAAAAGTAAAACGGCGATCCCAGCCCCCACGGTCAACGCAAGATCGTTGAAATGCAGCGGTCCGAAGCGAAATAGGTCCTTGGCGAACGGCCAAAGAAGCGTCAGCCCCAGCATTGTTGTGACCGCAGTTAGTATCCATACGAGGGTCGTGTTTGGCCGCTGGAAAGCAATGAGTAATGAAGCGCTGAAGGAGCGGTTTACAAAAACAAGTGCCACGATAGTCATGGTCAGCGCAAAAAATGTTAAGGCTCTTACTTCCGTTTCCGGCATGCCCGTCCACGACGAAAGTATAAAAATCCCGGCGACAAGTGCAAAAGCAATAGCGCCCTGCAGGACGCTCCATCCGATAAGCTGGCTCGAAAATAGCGGCTGATTGGGAGCATGCGGCGGCCGGCGCATCACGTCATCTTCCTCCGGCTCCGCTTCAAAGGCGAGAGAGCACACCGGATCCATAACCATCTCCAGGAACGCAATGTGCATGGGCCCGAAAAGGATGGGCATTCCAAGGAGTAACGGCAGGAGTGCGAGTCCCGCTATAGGAACGTGCACAGCAAATATAAAGCTGATCGCTTTACGCAAGTTGTCGTAGATGCGGCGGCCAAGCCGGATGGCCTTGACGATTGAACCAAAATCGTCGTCGAGCAACACGATAGCCGATGCCTCACGTGCCACATCCGTGCCGCGTCCCCCCATGGCAATACCGATATGCGCCGCCTTGAGGGAAGGCGCATCGTTGACGCCGTCTCCCGTCATAGCCACGATCTCGCCGTTCGCCTTGAGAGCATTCACAATGCGCAACTTCTGTTCAGGCATAATGCGCGCGAATACCGTTGCCGTACGAACGGACTTGGCCAACGCTGCGTCATCTAGTAGTTCAAGCTCTGCACCGGTAACGACGCTGTCCGCGTCGATGCCTGCCTGCTGGGCTATGGCTTTGGCCGTCGCGGGATAATCTCCGGTGATCATGATCACCTTAATACCAGCCGACCGGCAGTCACGGACTGCCGCTGGAACACTCGCTCGCAACGGATCAGCAAGACCAACCAAGCCTAAAAACTGAAAGCCGAAGTCATGCTGCGACACCGGCCAACTTTGCCCAGCATACGACGCACGTGCAATGCCCAGCACCCGCAGCCCCGCTGCAGCCATGGCCTCGACGGACAGAGTGATTGCCGTAAGTTCAGCGGCGGTCGCGTGGCACAGCCCGGCGATTGCTTCTGGCGCGCCTTTGGCGGCAACGACAAATGTTTTTCCGGTCTCAGCGGTCTTCCAGACCTGCGACATGGCGAGGAGGTTGGGGCGAAGCCCGTACGCATGCGCGAGCGTCCAATCCGGACCGTGTAAATGTTCGCTTGAGGCCAACTGCTCGCGGCCGAGCTTATGAAACGCTTTATCCATCGGGTCGATTGGCTCTGGCGCGCTGGCGAGTAGGCAAAACTCAGCCAGGGCAAGGAAGTCGTCGGGCATTTTTCCGCCAGGCGGCTCCTTTAGGCTGAAAGTTTTGCCGTTCTGGAGTCGCAACGCGACGACAGACATCCGGTTCTCGGTTAATGTGCCGGTCTTGTCGGTGCATAAGACGGTCGCAGAGCCGAGGGTTTCAATGGCAGACGCGCGCCGTGTCAGAACGCGCGCTTGCGACATCCGCCAAGCTCCCATTGCCATGAAAACAGTAAGGACGATCGGAAGTTCTTCGGGCAGCATTGACATGCTGAGCGCGATGCCGGCAAGCACCGCATCGAGCCAACCGCCGCGCAAGATTCCGTAAAGCAGGACAACCAAAATGCTCACCGGTCCGCCAACCATGAGGAACAAACGCACTAGCCGGCGGGTCTCAGCCTGTAGCCGCGGCGGCTCCGTTTCCATCGTGCTGAGTGAGTGGCCAATTTTGCCGATTTCGCTGTGCACGCCGGTCGCAGTCACTTCGCCGATCCCCGTGCCGCGAACAATCAACGAGCCAGAAAACACATAAGGAAGATCATCGCCGCCAGGGCGGCGGCTCGTGGACACGGCGCTGACTTCGCTGCAAAACTTGCGCACCGGCACCGACTCTCCCGTCAGTAGAGATTCATCGGTCTGCAAGTCACTGCTTTGAACAAGGGTCGCGTCGGCGGGGACACGGTCGCCTTCGTTGAGCACGACGATATCACCTCGCACGACTTCCCGGCCCGCGATACGCTTGCGCTCGCCATCGCGAATGACCAGAGCACGAGGGCTGGTCAGGTCGCGGAGTGCCTCCAGCACGCCTTCCGTGCGGGTCTCTTGCGCCACAGTGATTGCGACAGAAAACATTGCTAAAAATAGAAGAACCAGGGCTTCGCTGAGACTTCCCAAAACGAGATAGAGGGTACCGCCGCCCAGGAGCAGCAGCAGCATCGGTTCGCGTAGAACCTCGAGCACGATTCGCAACGGTGTGCGCCGGTTCTCCCGGGACAACTCGTTTGGCCCTTCGCTCTTGAGTCTGGCCTGGGCGTCCAATGAGCTAAGACCGGCGATTATTGGGGACCCGGGGGCATCGCTGGGCATTTTGTACTTTCTAAGTTCCGGTCTAACTGGTTCATCGAGTAATCTGGCAAACGGTCTGATCGGCAACAGAGGCCAGTTACTCGCCGAAAAATCTCCCAGCCAGATTATAGCAGTGGGCAATGATTACCCCGGTGAGGCCCCCGGCTACGAAAGCTGACAAACCGCCGATCAAGAGCGACGAGAGCGATCCGGCGGGCTCCAGTGTGAACAATCCGATGAAAGCATGGCTGAGAACGAGGGGCAGCCCAATGAACACCCCTACCCAGCACAGTGCGAAAAGCAAAAGCGTCGAGAATGCACCGGTCGAGGCGCTGCGCTTGTAACTGAGCGTCGATGGAGACGCCGTCCGAATTACTTCTGTCATTGTGCTTTCCTTTTAAAAAAGCTGGCACCGTAACGATGCTATCCAAAGATTTCTCGATGTTTTCAACCGAGCACCAACTCAAACTATAGAGTCGGAAACAATCGCTTCAGGATAGAAGGCGAGGCAGTAACCCGCCGCGCCATCCATCCGTTGCGATCACGCTGCAGCATGATGCGGGGCATGGTCTGCCGGCGGTGCCGCCATGTCTTTCACGTCTTTGTGCAGGTCGAGTTGGCTGGGTTTCCTCGTCTCGAGGATTGTCCTGGCGCGTACCATCTCCTCGACGGGGCCATGCGCTACAATCAGGAATTCATCGGCTTTCAATGCATCCTCATATTGGATCACGCTGTCCTTCGGGATGCCAAGGCTAAACAATGCTGCCCCGAGAGCACTCAAGCCGCCAACGACAACGGCCCCCTCGATCGCCGCGAACACCATCGCCGCGAGATGTCCGAGCACCATGACAGGACCAACAACAGGCATTGTCATGAAGATGCCACCGAAGAACAGCCCCCAGAGACCGCCCCAGACGGCGCCATTCGTGCCCCAAAATTTGACGCTGTCGCCGGTATTGTAAAAGCCGATCACCTTCTCTTCGGTGTGATAGCCTTTGCCGACAATACTCAAGTGCTTCATGTCAATCCCGCCTCCCGCAAGCTTACGGATGGCGGCCTCAGCTCCGTGATGGTCGGTGAATACGGCGACGACTGCATCATTCTTTGTCATGGTGTGCTCCTTCTAGAGTTCAAGTTCAGGCGGTGGGCCGGCCTGTTGCGGCATAGGTGGGGGGCTTCGGCACGTGGCGAACTTCGCCATCTTCGCCGCCCTTGCGTGACACGAGCATATTCGGGAGGCCGAGGCTTAGCAGGAGGCCGAAACCGGTGAACAAGGTCATCAGCAGGAACGAGGCGTTAGGGAGCAAAGTCACATCGAACAGCAGGCCACCGGCCGCCGAACCCACCGTGACGCCCAGACTCGACGCCGCCGTCTGCTTGCCGAGTTCCGCTCCCTGCGCTTTGCCGGCTTTGCTAGAAATCCAGTAGGTCAGGATGGGCGACAAGATGCCGGCGCTCGCCGCCACCGCTCCGATCACCACGAGCATCAGCGTGAAGTCGGATGCGCGAGGCACCAGGAACAATCCGGCCGCCAGTACAGCGAGGGCTGGCGCGATGAACCAGCGCGTCGTTTCGGGCTTGATCCAGGGAGAGAACGCGATGGCTTGTACGACGAACATCACCAAGCTGCACTCGGTAAACATCAGGGCGATCTGGTATTGCGTCAGCCCGAGGTTCTGTTTGCCGCGCAGCGCCAATCCAACCTCGAATACGCCGACCGCAGCAGAGACGATGAACGCGAGCGCGAGCAACATGGGGACAAGCCAGGGCGACGTCGCCGAATCGGGCCGGTAGCGCTTGGCGTGGGCGTCGCTCTCTTTCGTTCCCGGGACGACTATTGCGGCGGCGGCCGCCACAAAGAGAGCAAGTATCGCGGTTCCCGCCAGAGGCAATGCCAATGACCCCGCCGCGCCGGCGATTGGGAGCATGTTTGCCGCCCCCCGCGAAACGAAAACGCCCAGCATCGGTCCGAGCAGAAACCCGCTGATGCCCGCCAGACTGACGAACGTGAGGCGGCGCGCCCGCGCCTCTTCTGTTGTCGCGAGATCGCCAATCGCGGCAAGCGCAACGGGCGTGACCGCAGCGGAGAACAATCCGCCCAGGAAGCGCTCGGCGTAGATCGAGGTCAGATTCTCGATGAACGCGAAGGTTAGCATCGTCACGCTGAACCCAATCAGCCCGACGAGAAGTATGGCGCGGCGTCCACATCGGTCGGACAGCCGTCCCCAAGCCGGGGCAAAGAGAAACAGCGCCAGCGTGTAGAGGGCGGTCAATAGGCCTGTCGCGCGGGAGACTTGGCCCGCATCGCCACTCGCGCCAAGCAGCTGTTCGATCACGTACGGGAGGAGGGGCAGGACGATGCCGTAACCCATCGACACCGTGAAAACCGAAAGCATAAGCACAACCATGACGCTCAGCGGCACGCCGGTGGATGTGGCGCGATTGATCATGTTGCCGCCGTCCCCGTAGCCAGTTCCGGTGCTAACGCGGGGATGTTGTGGTGACGGTTCACGTTTTCCAGCAGCATCACGTCGAGCCAAGCAACGATAGTTCGCAGAGCCAGACCGTAGTTGCCAACTTGGCAGTGGTTCTCCGCGCTTTCGCTCGGGGTAAACACCCGTGCGGTGACCGAGCTCGCGTTGCTCAGCGACTTGGTCTGACTGTAGAAATGCTCCAACGGGACGAGATGGTCCTCGCTGCCAGCTAGCAAGAGAACGTCCTGTTTGATCAGCGCCGAGACATCAGCGGTAATGAACTGCTCTGTCTTTCTGAAGAATGCGTACGGCGACGATGCGCCGTTTACGTGCATGCCAGTCTCGATACCCCACTCCGCGACTGGTGATGTTTTGGCGATCCGGTTCGCGATGATGTTGACAATTGTAGCGGCACGGAGGACCAGCAGAACTTTCAGCAATCGGCGACGCAGCAAGGTGACCTGCCGCAAGTTGACATCCAGCGCATCTGGATAAATGTCATAGGCAACCACGCGCTCAATGCGCTCTTCGAAGGCTGCGGCGCGGACAGCTAGGCATCCACCCATTGAAAGTCCTATGAGGGTGACGCGATCGAGCTTGAAATAATCCAGAATCGCCTTGACCGGCTTGTGCCACTCAGCGGTCATGTGCAGACCAGAATCGTTCAGCGCACCTCCTTGACCGGGACCTTCAAAGGCTATGACTTCATAGCCAGCGTCGCGGAGGTAAATAAAGGCCGCGGTCAGCTCCTCGACGTAGCTGTCGAACCCGCCGAAGAATACGATTGTGGCTTTGGAGTGCGCAGGAGTGAAACGGTATGCAGGCAGGATGCCTTCGATGTTTCCGTCGGCATAGGGCACGGCGTGGCGCTTTCCGAGTTCAAGCCTGTAGACCGACCGAGTCGCTTCCAAGAATTTTTCCCGGGCGGTCTTTCGTTCTGGATCGTTTGGCCGCATGAAGAATTCAGCCGACCGCCAATAGAACCCGGCCCGTAGGATATGGCCCCGCTGCCAAGCTAGCTTGGCAAGTGCCACAAACTCCCGCGTCCAGTCGGCATAATTCGAGATCCGCGGAGCCGCAACTCGCATCTCCTGCAACATGTCGGGCTCGCCCACCCAACTGTACCAGCGGTTCATCTGGAAGTTCATGCTCACGTCCGGATGAAGGCTGTGATAGCCGACGGGAAATCTTATCCGAGCTGACTTGGTCCCATGATCTGACATGCGGCTGTGATCGCCAATGGCGGCCATTGTGCTGAGAGACAGGGTCGTTGGTACGGTGCGACCGGTCATGACGCCGCCAACGCTGGGGTGGCTGCCATTGATGGTGTTGGTCCGGGGGCGGAAGCATTCTGGCTGCGGATGCCTGTCAGCTTGGTCCGCTTCAGCATCAGGGCATTGATCGCCACGACCGCCGAGCTGCCGGACATTGCGATGGCAGCGATGGTCGGGCTCAGCAAGAATGGATAGAGCACGCCAGCAGCCAGTGGGAAGGCAACGACGTTGTAGCCGACCGCCCAATAGAGGTTCTGATGCATTTTCCTGAGCGTTGCTCGGGACAGCTCGATAGCGCCGACCACGTCGAAAGGATCGCTCTTCATCAGTACGATGTCGGCGCTTTCCATTGCGACATCAGTGCCTGCGCCGATTGCGAAGCCGACATCGGCCTGCGTCAAAGCCGGAGCGTCGTTGACGCCGTCGCCGACCATGCCGACTTTCTTGCCTTGGGCCTGGAGTTCCTTGACCTTGCTCGCCTTGTCGCCGGGCAGCACGTCGGCGAACACTCTGTCGATCCCGAGACTCTTCGCGATGCGCTCTGCCGTGCCCTGGTTGTCTCCAGTCAGCATGATGACCTCGACACCGCGCGCGCGCAGCGCCTTGACCGCCTCAATCGCACTCGGTCTCACGGCATCGGCGATGGCGATTAAGCCCACCAGTTTGCCGCCTACGGCGAGGTGAACGACCGTCCGTCCGGCGCCCTGCAATTCTGCGGATTTTGTTCCAAGCTCGCCAAGTTCGATTTTGTTCTCCGTCATCAGCAGCTTGTTGCCGAGCAAGGCTGTCTTGCCGTCAACTTCGGCTTGCGCGCCCTTGCCTTCAATATTCTTGAACCCGTTCGCCTTGGGTACTTTCACATTTGCGGCCCGCCGGACGATGGCCTGCGCCAAGGGATGGTCCGATCCGGCGTCCACACTTGCGGCCGCAGACAGCAACTGATCCTCGGTGGCGCCCGCAGCTGTCACGAGTTCCACAACCTCCGGCTTGCCCATCGTCAGCGTGCCTGTCTTGTCGAAGATAATGACATTCAGCTTGGTCGCGTCCTCCAGCGCCGACGCGTTCTTGAACAGGATTCCATTTTTGGCGCCTAGCCCGGTGCCGACCATAATGGCCATAGGAGTGGCCAGTCCGAGCGCATCCGGGCAGGCGATCACGAAGACGGTGATCGCGAGGCTGAGGGCGAACAACAGGGGCTGGCCAATCCACCAATACCAGACGGCGAAGGTAAGCAGACCCGTCGCGACCGCGGCCAGGACCAGCCATTGCGCTGCGCGATCCGCCAGGAGTTGCGACGGCGCTTTGGAGTTCTGCGCCTCCTGGACGAGCTTGACGATCTGAGCGAGCGCCGTGTCCGCGCCGACCTTGGTTGCGCGATACTGGAACGTGCCGCTCTTGTTGATAGTCGCGCCGATAACCGCGTCGCCCGCCTTCTTTTCGACTGGCATCGACTCGCCTGTGAGCATCGACTCATCGACCAGAGACGCGCCTTCGGTGATTGTGCCGTCAACCGGAATTTTGTTGCCCGGCCGGATCACGACCGTTTCGCCAGAAATAATTTCGGCTGTCGGCACCTCCAATTCCTTGCCGTCACGCAGCACGGTTGCTTTGGGCGGCGCCAGATCCATCAATGCACGAATGGCTTCCGAGGCACCGGCCCTGGCGCGCATTTCGAGCCAGTGTCCAAGCAAGATGAAGACCAGAAGGAGTGCCGATGCTTCATAGAACTGCTGGCCACCGTAAATGAACGTCGATCCAACACTGAACAGGTACCCGGTGCCGACACTGAGGACGACCAGCACCGCCATATTGGCAACGCCGTTCCTGAGCGCGCGATAGGCTGCAACGACGAACGGCCAGACCGGATAGAGGATGGCGCCGCTGGCCAGAACGAACAACACGAGATCGAGCCGCAGGCCGAAGGGCGGTGAGAATTTAATCGAGTCCATGCCCATAGGAGACAGGAAAAAAATTGGCACAGTGAAACCGAGCGCAATCAGAAAGCGGTTGCGCATGTCGCGGGCCATGGCCTGCATATCCATGCCTGCCCCGTGTCCCATTTCCGCCGCCATGTCATCGCTGTTTTCTCTACCATGCGCCTTGTGGCCGGCCGTCGGCGATTGCGCCAGTTCCGGTTTGCGCGCGGCTGCAGACGCATCGGGCGCCGGACGGGCGCCTTGGCGCATGGCAGCATGGTCATGTGTATGAAGACGAGTACCGGCTGTGATGGTTGCTGCGGAACCCCGGGGCGATGACGCGCGAGGTTCACATAGATGGGAGGGTTGAAGTTCGCCCCCACAGTGGTAACCGCATTGCGCGATGGCACTCTCGATGAGTACGGGCGATATCTTGGCTTCGTCGTAAGTGACCGTCGCGCTGCCGGAAACCTGATTGACTGCCGCTGCCGTCACGCCGCCGAGCTTTGACAACTGCTTTTCGACGCCAAGAGCACCGAGCGGCGACAGCAATTCGCCAACATGTAGATTGATCGTTTTCATCAAGACGCTCCTCGTATCACTTCACGCACAACCCGGACATTGTGGTGAGCTGGGAGTTTCTGATCATTGCGCGAGTTCATGTAGACAATGAAAAGCGACATGATCGCTGCCCCGAAACAAAAGACCGAAATATATGCAAACTTGAAAAAGAAGAATGTGACGAGCAAGACAATCGTCACGAGATATCCAAATATGTTGACTGTCCTTGACCGATGACGTGACGAGCGGCGTGACAATCAGGTGCCGGAACATGCGATCCTTTCCGCTATCCATGATGGCTTTTGGGCACAGGATCCCCGTGCTAAACGCGGCGCGTTGACTTACGTTCCATGACGATCTGGAGATTGCGTTCAGAGCCTCGAGCTTAGCTGCCTGCCAAGAGAGAGCGGCAGGTTCGGAAACTACTCAGGCCGGCAATTAACGGGGGCAATCGACGCGCGGCGTTCCGGAACGGAAAACCAGATTGCGAGTTGCTAATCGGGCGGAATCGACTCCGCCAACCTGATTTAAGCGCTGACATCGTCTATTGTTATCATTCGGATTCACTTTTTTGTGTGACGAATGCTGACATAGTTTTACCTGCGGATGTTGATTGTTGTCTTCATTAGAAGCGAGGAAACGCAGTGCACACAAATCAATACTTACGCCTTCTCATAATGACCGTGTTGTCGTTCATATCAATGTACATTTTCATGTATGCAATGGTCGATAAATTCGAGAACGTCTTTTCAAGTTACAACCAAGTGTACATGGCAGGTCTGATGACTGCACCGATGGTCATCATCGAGATGGTGTTGATGGGGGCGATGTATGAAAACAAGGCTGCCAATCGCATGATCGTTGCTATCAGCATCCTAGCGCTCGGAGTGTTCTTTGTTTTGATCCGGCAGCAAACAGCGATCGCTGATTCACAATTCTTAAGGTCGATGATTCCGCACCATGCAGGAGCTATCCTGATGTGCGAAAATGCGTCCATCAACGACGCTGAAGTGAAGGAACTATGCAAAAATATTATTTCTGGCCAGCAATCGGAAATAAATAAAATGAAAGCGAAACTGAACGAGCTTAGCAAATAGAACTAGAAAAAACACTACCTATCAATCGCGAACGTCACGGCTAGACGGCTGCGGCGCTCGGCTTAATAATGCCTACCCGGCGATCAAGAATTGAGACGTTCCCGCGAAGGCGACGCTACAATCAAAATCGGCGGCGCGACGATCCGAAGGAGGGTGATCAATGAGCCTTGGCCCGGACAGCCTCAACGCAGACTGCACTTGTATTACGCTCGATCGAGCAGCCTTGAACAACGCCCTCGAAACCGAGATCGGCGATCCATCTTTCTTCCAGAAGCTGGCATTAACGCACCCAACGCTCATTTCCAATGTGCCAGTCTTCCTTCGCTACGAACACGCCGCTCGCATGGCCGAAATCATCGGTGCAATCGAAACGATCGCCAAACTCGAACCCTATCGCGAGGCTGCCTTGCAATCGGCACCCGCGATATCCCAGTTCAACCTAGGCCCAGTTGGCGTATTCATGGGTTACGACTTTCACTTGGGTGGCGACGGTCCAAAGCTGATCGAGATCAACACAAATGCCGGCGGGGCATTGATCAATGCCTTCCTGGCGCGAGCCCAGAAGGCATGCTGCCCGGCTGTCGAGAATGTTTTTCCAGGGCAGTTTGGCGACCACGCCGCTGATGCCATCTTCATGGAGGATTTCTACGGCGAGTGGCGCCGACAAAGAGGCGACCAACCGCTTGCTATGATCGCCATCGTCGATCGAGAGCCCGAAGCCCAGTACTTGTATCCCGAGTTTCTCCTGTTTCAGCGTCTATTCCAACGCCACGGGATCGGCTGCGTGATTACGTCGCCAGCGGCGCTCGAACATCGCGGCGGCAGGCTTTGGCTCGGCGCTCAAACGATCGATCTCGTCTATAATCGTTCTACCGACTTTAGTTTTAAGGACGAGGACCACGCGACGCTTCGCTCCGCCTACCTCGCAGGGGATGCCGTGGTCACGCCTAACCCGTGGACACATGCTCTTTTTGCCGACAAGCGCAACTTAGTGCGCTTGACCGAGGTCAATACGCTTGAGAACTGGGGCGTTAGCCGCCAGTTGATCGAGATCGTCGCGAAAGGCATTCCCAAAACGGTGCTCGTGACGAGAAATCGCGGTGAGGAGCTGTGGGCGTGGCGCAATCATCTTTTCTTTAAGCCCGCTTCCGGATTTGGCAGCAAGGCGGCTTATCGGGGCGACAAGCTCACACGGCAGGTTTGGCAGAATATTCTCGATGGGACCTACGTAGCTCAGGAATTGGTCAAGCCAAGTGCGCGGACCGTGGTCTTCGATGGCCAACACCAAGTTATGAAGGTCGACGTTCGCTGCTACACTTATGACGGCAACGTGCGGATCGTTGCTGCCCGGCTCTACCAAGGTCAGACGACAAACTTCCGCACCCCCGGCGGCGGTTTCGCCCCTGTGCTTTGGCAGCAAACTGGTAGCTCGCACCCGCTCGGGTGCTCTTCGTCGGCTGACCCGCGGCACTGCGGCTAGAATTTGCCAATGGCGCAATCGGGCATGCTTCGGCACTGTAAAGCCGAAGGTTATGCCGGGGTTGACGAGATAGAGCACACGAGCAATTGGCGAGCCGCCGGTTGCAAATTTTGCGACGAGCTAAGCAACCAGCTCATCGCGAGTACCCCGTAGCCACGAGCTGTACGACAAACGCAAACTCTTTCGCAACCGAAGTGCAGGGCTTTCGACCAGCGTCCACGACACAAACGCGAGCGGCAAGACGATCGCCGTCGTAAATCCGACGAGTGCAGGCAATCCCATGGTTGGCCAGAAATGCAAAAGCGTTTGCGTGACCGGAACGCCATAGATGTACGTCCCATACGACAGGTCGTAACGATTGGTGGTGGCGCGGAGAGCACCGAATTTTTGAGAAGCGATACACAAAGCACCGTAGCCAAGGAAAACAGCCGAGCCGAGTTCGGCCCAACGCGTGCCTGCTGCCGCAACGCAGATGACAAACAAGGGCGGCAAAGCGAGTCCGGTGATAGGCAAGCGCATGCGAGCAGCGAACGCGATCACGCCGGTGCCAAAGAACAACGCAAAGTATCTGATGCTGTCCACCAACGCGTTGTCAGGGCCAAGCTCCGGCCGTTTGTAGAAAATAGCGGTAAGAGACATTGCGAGAACTGCAATTCCGAAAGCGCGACGTTTGTTCAACGCGAGCATGACAATGCCGATAACGCCGAGGCCAATGTAGCAGAGCACCTCATACTTCAATGTCCACAGCGACAGATTGACAAGATTTGGTGCAGGAAGTTCACTGAAGACCTGCGGCAGGGGTGCCGAGCCGGTTGTCAGAAGCAGTGTCTTGATGAGGTATAGCGGCAGCTCTCTGCTGGTAAAATAGCTCGCAAAATCAAAATTGCTGACAATCGGCCCGAGAATGAGCGCTGTGGCGAAGACGCAGACAATAAGTCCCGGGAAAATTCGCAACGCGCGGGCGATTGCGAAATCGAGGACATCGCCGCTCTTAGCCAAGCTCTGCGTCACGAGTATGCCGCTGAGGATAAAGAAGGTCTGGACCCCATAGTCGCCCAGAGTGTAGCCCGTCCAGGATAGCGGTTCTTGCTGGCTTGATCCGGTTGCCAAAAAGAAGCAGTGCGAGACGAGCACGCAGAGTGCCATTGCGAGACGGATGATGCCGAAACTGTTTCGTTCCGGCGCAAGCATATCGTCAAGCGTGTGCCAGCGTTGCATTTTGGGAGGATAAGTTAAGGGCATGGGGACCAAATCAGGAAGCCGGCATCATGGGTCCCAAGGTCAGCAAACTTCGTACCAGGCGCAACGAATTTGGGAGATGCACTGGCTTGGCAGGTGCCCTATCCGGCAACCGGCACCAGCCGCCACTGATTACAAGCTACTGCATTTTGATCGTGTGCGCCGAAAGCCGGGTCAAGCTCACCGAAAACCAAGTGAAGATGACGACATCAATCAGGATCGCAATGGCTGCCTGCACCATGACGATCACCTGAAAGACGGACAACGTGTTTGCTCCGCGCATCCAGTCGATGAAAGCGTATCCGACCACAAAAAGCGGTACGAGAGATACGAGTATCTCGATCATCGAATGGCCAACGCCTCCACGCGGCTGGGCGAGAACGGCGCGTGCCTGCAGCGCCACGTAGACGAGAGCGATGACTCCGACCCAAGAGACGTGCCACATGGCTGCGTCCACTGTTTGCAGCTCGGGCGAATGCCCCCACCAGAGCACGTACCAGAGCAGGCCCGCAAATACGAACGGCACCCCGTGATTGAATACGAAGCCGAATGTGCCGTGCGGCGACCGCTCTATTGGCGCGCCCGTTGGTCTGGTCTGTGAACTTGTCATCGTCGATGCCTCATTCGTCAAATTCATAGCGTGGCCTTCTATGACCGCCCCAACATGACTCACTTAGGTGCACGTGCCGGTCCTGAGAGACGGGGAATAAAGCCCGGGACGTTGGCCGCGTACTTCCTGTAGGTGTCGCCGAACTCGGCAATAACCTCGCGCTCCTCCTCGCGGGCCAGGCGCACGTACATCCAAACCAACACCGGGAACATAAGGAGCGTGAGAATCGTCGGCCATTGCAGCAAGAAGCCGAACATCACCAGGATGAAGCCAACATACTGCGGGTGGCGAACATAGGCATAGGGACCGGTCGTTGCGAGTACTCGCGACTTTTGCGCCTCGTAGAGCACGTACCAGGCATTCGAAATCAGTATGAAGCCGCCGCCGATGAAGGCGAAACTCAGAATATGGAACGGGCCGAAGTGCGGGTTCGTCTTCCAGCCAAACAACATCTCCAGGAGATGGCCAGCGTCGTGCGAAAACCAATCCACGTTGGGGTAGCGGCTCTGCAACCAGCCTGACATAAAATAGATTGTCAGCGGAAAGCCGTACATTTCGGTGAAAAGGGCAACGAGGAAAGCGCTGAAGGCGCCGAATGAACGCCAGTCGCGGGCCGTCTGCGGTTTAAAGAAGGTGTAAGCAAACATAATGAAAATCACGGAGTTGATGACGACCAAACTCCACAATCCGTAGGCGGGTACCTGATCGGTCATGACTTCTCTCCCTTGGATGGGTCCCATGTTCCCGTAGATCCTGGTGGCTCCTGGCCCGTCTGATCAGGCCGGCCGTGACCAGCATGGCCGCCACCGTGTCCGCCATGACCTCCATGCCCCCCGTGCATGAACACATGCATCAGCGGACAAGCGAACAGGAACAGCCAAGGTATGATTCCGAGGACGTGCGCCCTGTGCTCGGTAAACAGGAGCACTCCACCCATGGCAAGGAAAGCGATTAGAACGATATTGCGCCGGGACGGCCAGAATTTGCTTCCTGCGGCGGTCTCGTGATTCAAACGCTCGTGGTCTGTCATGGCAAGCTCCTTATTCAACGATCAGCCGCCCCTTAAACATGCCCATCGGGCAGGCGAACACGTATTCGCCGGGCGTCTTCGGCACGAATTCTACCGGCACAGTTTGGCCAGTCGGCAAATCGGCGCTCTTGCCGAAATCCGCGAATATCACTTTGTCAGAGCAAGAGGCGGTCTCTTCGCGCCGGAAGTTGAGCCGCACCGGTTTTCCAGCGCGCACGATGATGGTGTCAGGGGTATAACCACCCTTAACTAGGATCATCGCCTCCTGGTAGCCACCGCTCGTTTCAGAGGGGCGCACACCGGTGGAGCGCTTCATCCAGAAGAACCATACGATGAATGCGATGAGCCCAAGGCCAAGAGCGGTAACGAGCCAGCGGTCCGGGGTCATGACGAGATCCTCCTTGGCTTAAAGAACCGCAGCCGATTGGCGTTGGTGACGACCGTGACCGAGCTGAAGGCCATGGCGGCTGCAGCGATCAAGGGCGAGAGCAGAATTCCCAGGAAAGGATAAAGCACACCCATGGCAACCGGGATGCCGAGCGCGTTGTAACCAAAGGCACCAAAAAGGTTCTGGCGCACATTCTTCATGGTCGCCTTGCTGATCTCTATTGCCGTCACCACACCCATCAAGCTGCCCTTGATGAGGGTTACATCGCTCGCCTCGATAGCGACGTCGGTGCCTGTGCCGATGGCGAAGCCCACGTCGGCTTGTGACAAGGCCGGCGCATCGTTGATGCCGTCACCTACCATTCCGACTGTCTTGCCTTCGAGCTGGAGCTTTTGGACTTCGTGCGCTTTTTCGCCGGGCAGAACTTCGGCGAGCACGCGATCGACGCCGACCTGGCTGGCGATTGCTCTTGCGGTGCGTTCATTGTCGCCGGTCAACATGACGACTTCGATGCCAAGACGTTTCAATGCTTCGATGGCGGACTTAGAGTCGGGCTTGACCGTGTCGGCAACGGCAACGAGCCCACCGGCCTTGCCGTCGATGCTCACATACATCGGCGTCTTGCCCTCACTGGCGAGCCGTTCCCAATCTGGAATAAGCATTTCAATGCCGATGCCACGATCGCGCATGAGCTTGGCATTGCCTAGCAGAACAGCGCGGTCGCCAATGCGGCCGCTGACGCCATGACCGGGGATGGCCGCAAAGTCTTTGGCATCAGTCAGAACGAGCTTGCGCGCCCCAGCACCCTTGACGATGGCCTCGCCTAGGGGATGTTCGGAGCCTCGCTCAAGCGACGCGGCAAGCTGCAGGACCACGTCTTTACTCTGGCCTTCCGCTACCACCACATCCGTAAGCGCCGGCTCGCCGCGCGTAATGGTGCCGGTCTTGTCGAGAATAATGGCATTGAGTTTTTCAGCACTTTGCAGGGCATCGCCCGAACGGATCAGAATGCCATTCTCAGCCCCCTTGCCGATACCCACTGTGAGAGAGGTCGGCGTGGCAAGGCCAAGCGCACACGGGCAAGCGATAATGAGTGTGGTAACCAGAACGATGGTCGCGTAAACGATGCGCGGCTCTGGTCCAAAATTGTACCAGGCGACAAACGCGAGGATAGCAAGGATCATCACCGCTGGCACGAAGTAGCCAGACACGGTGTCGACGACCCGCTGAATGGGTGCCTTCGAACCCTGTGCATCCTTGACCATGCGGACGATGTTCGCCAGTGCGGTGTCTTTGCCGACTTTGGTCGCCCGGAACTTGAAACTACCGGTTTTGTTGAGGGTGCTGCCGATGACCTCGTCGCTGACGCCCTTCTCGACCGGCATGGATTCGCCGGTGATCATGGACTCGTCGATTGCGCTCGTGCCTTCGAGCACCAACCCATCGACCGGGATCTTGTCGCCGGGTCGAACAATGACGGTGTCTCCGGCAATGACCTCCTCAACCGGAACGTCGATTTCCTTGCCGTCACGGAGAACCCGCGCCGTTTTCGGCTGAAGACCAACGAGCTTCTTGATCGCCTCAGAGGTGCGCCCCTTGGCCTTGATCTCGAGAGCGAGCCCCAAGACCACGAGCGCCACGACCACATCGGTCACGTCCCAGAAAACTTCAGCCAGTGCCATATTCGGGAAGAATTGCGGAAAGGTTACTGCGACGACCGAATAAAGAAAGGCGGCCGTAATGCCGATGGAAATCAGTGTATGCATATTGGCCGCGCGGTGCTTCAGCGCGTCCCACATGCCGGTGAAGAATTGCGAGCCTGACCACAGCATCACCGGCAGGCTCACGACACCGAGAAGCGCCCAGACCGCACGCCGCGTGCCGCTGCCCATTGGCATCCAATCGCGCAATCCCGGGATGAGATCGGGATAGCTCAGCGCCATGACCGGCACGGAGACGGCGGCCGCAAACCAGAATTTCCGCATCAAGGTGCGGTATTCCGCTTGCTGTGCGACCTCTTCTGGCGCGAGGCCCTCGTCGGCAGGCTCGACCTCGGCCGCCGCACCAGTCTCGGCCACCTTGTAGCCCGCCTGCTCGATGGCCTTGCGAATAGCGGCGAAGTCGGTCTTGTCGGGCTGATACTCAACATCAACCGCATTGGTCAGCAGGCTCGCGCGTGCCGAGACCACGCCTGGGGTCATCTGCAGTGCAAGCTCGGTGCGGATGACACACGAGCTGCAGTGCATGTTCTTCAGTGGGATACGGGTCGTCGCTGTGCCGGCGCTATACCCATGCGCTCGAATTGCGTGCACCAAATCGGTGACCTTGGCGCGAGCGGGATCGTAGGTGATGCTCGCCACGCGGCTTGCAAGGTTGACTTGAGCGTTTGTCACGCCCTCCACGGCCGTCAGAACCTTCTCAATCGCCGGCGGACAGTGGGCGCACGTCATACCGCCAATCGAGAGTTCGACATGCGACTCCGCCGCTGCATCGTGCGGCTGCCCGCCTTCTGACGAGTGTCGGGATAGCGTCGCGGCCTCAGCCATGACCTGATCTCCTAATATTATTTTATCAGTTATGCGTAAATTGGCCAAAGTGCTTGGCAACATCCTCCACCATGCTTTCGGTGCGCCAGTGCGCCTACGGCAATGCCGGACTGAAATAGACGCTAGCATGGGGCTGGATAGCTCCGCGCTGAATATCCTGGGGCGGCCTACTGACCCTGCTTCTTCAGCCACTCCTTCATCCAGGCGATTTCCGATTCCTGGGCCTTGATGACACCCTCGGCCATCTTCTTGACGTCCGGGTCCTTGCCGAAAGCGAGCACAGTTCTCGCCATGTCGACTGCGCTTTGGTGATGCGGAATCATGCCCTTGACGAAGTCGATGTCGGTGTTGCCCGTATAGGTCATCGCCATATCTTGCTGCATCTTCATCATGATGCCATTGAGTGCCATGCTTGACGGACCAGCGTCGCCCTTGGGCATCATCGCCATGCCGCCGCCCATCATCTTTCCGTGCATCTCCTGCATCATCTTCATCATTTGGGACATGTGGTCGCCGTCCATCATGCCACCCATTTTCTTGGCGTCGGCCGTCGCATCCGGTTTTGTAGTCGCGTCGGGCTTGGCTGCTTGAGGTTCTTCAGTTGCTGCACCGGCAGGATGGTGCGCTTCGTGTGACGTGTCTTCCGCGCGACCCCCGACTATTGAAGCGGATAACAACCCTACAGCTACTGTGGCTATCGACAGACCCTTCAATGCTCTCATCATTGTCGTTCTCCTAGGTTCAAGAGGATGGGTGCAGTTATTTGTTCGCCTTGCTGCTTCCGCAACCGCAAGAACCGCTATGCGCGTGCTGGGCCGGCTCGAGTTTGTCATGCTCAGATGGTACGGGTTGTTCCTTCAGAGTCGGTGCCGCCTTCTTGCCCTTGCCATGTTCTCCACCGCAGCAGCCGGCTTTCTCCGGTTCATGCGGCACGTGCTCGTGGGCAGGGGTGGTCTTAGACATGATCGAGTCTCCTTATGTTAACGAACAGGGCTTTGACAAAGTTCAGATGCTTTCCGGTTGGCTCCACTGCCGGTTCCGGACGGCCTACTTCGAGACTCCGGCGCGATCTGCTCGACGGCAATTGCACAGCCGTAGACGCTCTTTGCATAGGAGCAATCCCTTCCGCACTATCGCCGGCTAACGAAGTTGTAAATTGAGGCGAACACGACGCCCAAGATGAACCCGATAATCCCGAGACCTGCGGCGCCATAGTGCGCTCGACCGAGCCCAATCGGGGTGGTGGACTTGAGGACGTTCAGGTCAAGCCCGTGCATGAAGGTACCGAAGAAATCGAGCGTCGCGTCTGGCCAGAAAGCGAAGGCCATGGCACACAGCACGCTTGCGAGCGCCATCGTGACCGCAGATGCAATGCCAACCGACAAAGTGTTAAGCTTGTCCACGATGCGTCCTCCTTTTTGTACGTTTGATGGGGTCGGGCCCGATGCGGGCCGGGCGGATCTCAGCGTCCGGCGGGCAAAGCAATCGCATTGTGATCACGACCAAGAACAGTAGCAGAGGCGAGATCAGAAAAGGGGTGGCCACCGGAGCGGACGCGGTGTGCCAGACAACCAACATAACGCCAGAAACGCTGAGGAAACGGACGACGGCGTCTTCAATTCTGATCATGACTGCTCTCTTACGTCCGACCTGTTTCAAAGCCTCTTCGATTTGGATCCTGAATTGGAACTGAGAGGTTACCTTTGATCTAGGACATTGATATCCGCTCGCCGGCCTACCAATTTTGTAACGGGGTGTAACTAGACAGCATTGCGTGACTATTCTGTCTTGCTGTTTCGACACAGCATGCGTCCAAAGTGTTTTTCGACTGTCCGGACGCTTAGCTTTCGAAGTATTTGAAGAGGATCCATCAGAACTAGAGGAATCGAAATGGCCGAACGCAATTGTTCGGCCGTGCTCACTGCAATCTGTCAGCGCATTTTGTACGCCCGTCATCGACCGCAGCAAGCGGCCATGATTGATCAATCGAATGCTGTGTAACCACCAAGCGAAAGTCAGGTCCGGCTACGATTTCGATCATGGGATTGAGATCAGTCCGATTGAAAGAATTCCTGCTAGACGTTGATCGCGGTCAACTAGGGGCCGCACATCTCGCCGCAGATTGCGAATTGAGCTTTCAAAGCAGTCCCGCCCAGCAGTACAGTTCTCAATATGTGAAAAGTGCCAATGGCGACCGTCACCACAACAGACTCAAAAAACTTAATGGAGGCGATATATGGAGTTAACGTTTCTGGGTGGCACGGGCACGGTTACTGGTTCGAAGTATCTCTTTGACGACGGCGAGGCACCTGCTCTCATTGACTGTGGACTCTTCCAAGGCTTCAAACAGCTCCGATTGCGGAACTGGCAGCCTCTGCCGATCGACCTGAGGCGGATAAGCTCGGTCGTGCTAACGCACGCGCACATCGATCACAGCGGTTATCTTCCGTTGCTTGTAAAAAACGGATTCAGTGGACGCGTCTACTGCAGCAAGGCTACTCAGGAGCTTTGCGAGATATTGCTGCCCGACTCCGCACATCTACAAGAGGAAGAAGCGCGCTTCGCCAACAAGCGTGGCTTCTCGAAGCATAAGCCAGCCTTGCCCCTCTACACCGTGGACGATGCCAATCGCGCGCTTAAGCACCTCGACCCTGTCGACTTTGACGAGCCGATCCGGCTTAGCGCGGCATCCTCCGCGCGTCTCCTGCCTGCGGGCCATATACTCGGCGCAGCAATGATCCTGATTGAAAGCGCGGGAAAGCGCGTTCTATTCTCCGGCGATTTGGGTAGACCCAATGACCCTATCATGCGTCCTCCGACGAAAGTCGAGGCCGTGGATGTGCTCGTGCTTGAGTCGACATACGGTAATAGACGGCACAGCCCTGCGGACCCTGAGCTTGAGCTTGCGTCTCACCTGGATCGTGCACTTTCGCGCGGTGGCGTTGTTGTCATCCCCGCATTCGCCGTGGGACGGGCGCAGACACTTCTTCACCTCGTTGCAAGACTGAAGGGGCATGGCAAGATCCCCAATGTTCCGATCTATCTCAACAGCCCGATGGCCGTGGATGCCACTCGAATTTACCACACCTACCGTTCCGAGCATCGCTTGAGCGTGGAGGAGTGCAAGGCGGCATGCCAAGTCGCCGAGTTCGTCAACAGCCCCGAAGCGTCAAAAGAGTTGAACCTAAAACATGGCCCAATGATCATCATCTCGGCCAGCGGGATGGCGACGGGCGGACGCGTCTTGCATCACCTGAAGGCCTTCGCCCCAGATCCGAAGAACCTGATTCTTTTCTCAGGCTTTCAGGCAGGCGGAACGCGAGGTGCCGCCATGGTTGGTGGAGCGGAAACCGTCAAGATTCATGGGGACTACATCCCAGTGCGTGCCGAAGTGGCCAACCTTGAAAGCCTTTCTGGTCACGCGGACTATGCGGAAATCCTCGATTGGCTCAAGTCGTTCCGCAAGGCGCCGGGTAAAATTTGTCTTACGCACGGCGAACCGGCGGCGGCCGACGCCATGCGAAAACATATTGAGGAAAGCCTCGGATGGGAAAGCTTCGTTCCAGACTATCTCGAAAAGGTGTCGATGACATGAGCGCCGCTAAAGATCTGGAGGTGGTGCCCGTGGGACACGAGACGGGAGCAACAGCCCCGTCGCAACTCGTCCTGCGCCGGCTCGGTATCGACACGTATCAGGAACACATTGTCTACATGCGCGCCGATTGCCATGTCTGCCGGTCGGAGGGGTTCGAAGCGCGCTCACGCGTGCGAGTATCCGCGAATGGCAAAAGCCTACTGGCGACACTGAATGTCATCCGCTCGGACCTCCTGGGACTTGAAGAGGCGAGCCTGTCGGAAGCCGCGTGGTCTCTGTTTGGTGCGCGTGACGGGGACGTCATCGAACTCACGCATCCCGAACCGAACGAGTCGGAAAGCTTCGTTCGTGCCAAAGCCTATGGCGCGCGTCTCAGTGAAAATGAACTCAACGCCATCGTCGGCGATATTGCCAAGGGTCTCTACTCGGATATCCATCTCGCGGCATTCGTGACAGCGTGCGCCGGTAATCGTCTCGATCTTGACGAGACCGTTGGTCTCACGCGGGCCATGATCAGCGTCGGCGACCGGATCTCATGGCCCTATCCCGTGGTTGCGGACAAGCACTGCGTGGGGGGCCTGCCGGGAAACCGGACGACACTGTTGGTGGTCCCGATCATAGCAGCACTCGGGCTACCGATCCCAAAGACATCTTCGAGAGCCATCACGTCGCCCGCAGGCACTGCGGATACGATGGAAACTCTGGCGCCAGTTAATCTGGATTTAGCAACGATGCGCCGCGTCGTCGAACGCGAAGGCGGGTGCATTGCCTGGGGAGGAGCCGCGCGATTAAGTCCGGCAGATGACATTATCATCCGTGTCGAGCGGCCATTGGACTTCGACAGCGATGGTCAGCTCGTGGCCTCGGTCATATCCAAGAAGCTCGCCGCCGGCGCGACCCATGCTGTGTTCGATTTGCCGATCGGGCCCACTGCCAAAGTGCGCAGCGTGGAAGCCGCCCATAGACTGGGGGAACGACTAACCGCAGTCGGGGCGGCCCTTGGGCTCAATGTTCGCATCGTGGAAACCGACGGTAGCCAACCGGTCGGGCGCGGTATCGGACCAGCGCTCGAGGCGCGCGATGTTCTTAGCGTCCTTCAACGCCGCCCGGACGCGCCAGCTGATTTGCGTGACCGTGCACTTGAACTCACCGCGCACTTGTTAGAACTGGCGGGGCGCGCACAGCCTGGTACAGGACGGGCCATGGCGGCCGAGGCCCTCGACTCGGGACGCGCGTGGATCAAGTTCCAGGCCATATGCGAAGCGCAAGGCGGGATGCGAACCCTGCCAATCGCTGAGCATCACCACCCCATTGTGGCAACATTTCCCGGTCGCGTCGCTGCGGTCGACAACAGGCGCCTCGCCAAGATCGCCAAGCTAGCAGGGGCTCCAAAATCGCCAGCTGCAGGGATTGACTTGCATGTCCGGGTGGGAGACCGCGTGGAAAAAAAGCAACCACTTTTTACAGTACATTCTCAATCCCGAGGCGAATTGGAGTATGCGCTCCACTACGTTGCCGCTCAGCGGCAGATTGTTTTCATCGCGGAGGGCCCATGAAGCCATTGTTGTTCGCGATGCCAGGAAACGAGGAGTTCACACATCTCCTGACTTCAATCCTCGGCGCAGATCTGGGCTTACTCGAAACTCGCACCTTTCCCGACGGCGAGACGTACATGCGCTTTGGTAGCGACGTTCAAGGTCGATCAATCGTACTGGTGTGCACGCTCGATCGGCCAAATGCAAAGACGTTGCCTTTGCTGTTCGCGGCGAATGCCGCGCGAGACCTCGGCGCATCTCACGTTGGGCTTGTCGCGCCCTATCTCGGCTATATGCGGCAGGACAAGCGCTTTCACCCGGGCGAGGCGATCACATCGAGTTCTTACGGTAGATTTCTTTCATCAGCCTTCGATTGGATTGCGACTGTCGATCCACACCTGCATCGCCGGGCTTCCATGTCGGAGATATATTCGAACCCTGTCGGCGTATGCCATGCCGCCCCCAAGCTATCGGAGTGGATCCGCAATCATGTATCGACCGCACTCGTCGTGGGACCTGACGCCGAGAGCGAGCAATGGGTCAGTGTAGTCGCCGCGGACGCAGGTGTGCCGTACGTGACGCTCGAGAAGACGCGGCGAGGAGATCGGGACGTTGACATAACCTTTCCGGATATCGAACAATGGCGTGGAAAGACGCCGGTACTCGTCGACGACATTATCTCGTCGGGTCGAACCATGGAGGTCGCCGTGAGGTGTCTGCTCAGTCTAGGTTTCATCGCCCCCGTGTGCCTCGGCGTCCACGGGGTATTTGCCGAAGACGCATACGAGCGGCTCATGACGGCGGGTGCGTCTGAAATCGTTTCCACGAACACAGTGCCGCACACGTCGAACGGAATTGATATCAGCGGCGCTGTAGCAAAGGCGATGTCAGAATTCCTGCAATAGGCCGGGTTTGGCCGGGAGAAATCACATGGCGGCGGAAGTGCCTACAATACAGGCGGAAACGGCAGCGGCGGAGACCTGCCGCCCAGCCCAAGCCGACGCATGCTGCGATCTGGCTCTTACTAAATTAGCCGCCTCCGAGAGAATTCGCACGGGCCGCCGCGCTTTATCACCATCATAATGCGAGCCAATGGTCGGCGGCTGCGACGGTTGAATATCGGATAGGGTGCCAGTCGATTTGCGGGATTCAGAAACCGCGGCGGCACGACGGACGTTTGCGGCATCTTATTCGCGAACCGCTCATCATGGGTTCAATTGGTCTACGCTTGTGCCGAACTCATTGGTCGCGATGGGTGGACATATTGGCCCGCACATTCGGCTGTGCGACACCGGTTGTCTACTGGAATACTGCTCTTCCTCGATCCGGCGCTGTTTCGCTAAAAATCCAATAGACAATGTACAGCGACATCAGCGCGCCACCAAAACAGAAAACCGATATGTAGGCATACTTAAAGAAGAGATACGTCACCGTAACGACGGCTGAAATAAGTAAACCGAAAATCTGAGCGTGGCGATTTGATGATGTGAGAAGCGGAGCAATGATGACGAAGAGATAGATCGAATACGTCAATTCGCGCTTCATGATGAAATCGAAGAGCACGGTTCCCTGATAGACAACCGCATGGGGAAGGAACGTCGTAATCAGCCATCCGTCATGCGCAAAATAGGGGAAGTACTGCACGGCTCCGAGCATGCCGCCTAGAATGGCAAAGATCAGATAAATGTGTCTCCGCCGGCACGGCTCCAGAAAGTATGTCGAGAACGGGACCCAGACGGGCCAGGCTAGCCACGAGAAGAACATGTAAGCTAATGAATAGCGCTGGACCATGCTATCGCTTGAGAGAGCATTGCCGGTCCAAACGAGCCCCTCGAAGAGTTGCTGCAGCCCAAATAGGAACGGCAGAACCGCAATAGGCAGGTAGTCACGGTTCGCCCAGTATGCCCTCTGGGTGGCAAGCCCGCCAGCCGGCAAAAGAACTGCCGCTGCGGCGTAACTTACGTTGGCCGAAAAGCACATAATCGAGCCCTGCTCCCAAACGAAGAGGTGGTTTCTGAATCAATTGGCTCAGGTGCCGCCGTTTGGTTCAGCCGCTTTCACGTTCTGAGACCGCGACGCCGTCCTTTACCCGGTCACTGGGATGAAGCACGACCTTCTCGCCCGCTGCAAGGCCAGAAATCACCTCTGCTTGCCGGTTGTTACGGTGCCCGATCTGGACGACGATCGTATGTGCGCGGCCATCCTTGAGACCAAAGACAGCCCAATCGTCGCCTTTGCGGAACAGCGCACTGACGGGCACAGTCAGAACATTTTCGGAACTCCAGATGGCCACGTGGACGATGACCCGGAATTCGTGACCGAGCTGAGACCAAGCGGCAGGCGGGTCGATGAAATCGATGACGGTACGCACCCGTTGCTCTTCGATGCCAAGCGCCGAGACCTTGACAAAGCCGGCAGGATCGACGCGCGTCACACGTCCCCGCACCGGGGGGCCACCCCAGCCGTCAATTCGGACCGGCGCACCGGCCTTCACTTGAACGGCGTCGGTCGAGAGAAGCTCGGCGACCACTTCGAGATCGAGCGGGTCACCGATGTCGATGAGAGGTGCGCCCGCCGCAACGGAGGCTTCGCTTTCCTGAATGATCCTGAGGACGCGGCCGGTTACGGGTGTGCGAATCTGAATGCAACAGCCGGGATTTTCCGGCGCGGTAGCGCTTGCAGGGTCTATCAGACGGGCGTTTGCCATCGCGCGCTCGCTACGCCGCACGTCGGCCTGCGCCTTCATACTCGCCAGCGCCGCTTCATTCGTCGCCACGTCCAGCTTGGCTTTGTCCAGCGCTTTCGCCGAGATTGTATCGGTGCGCGCCAATGTCTGCGCCCGTTTTAGGTCATCACGGGAAAATTCAAGCGCGGCCTCGATCCGGCGCACCTCCGCCTCGGCCAACTTCACGGCAGCCTCGGTGGCGCCAACCGCGGCCTGCAATTCTTCGCGCGAACGAACATCAAGGAAGTTCGGCGCCATCGGCTGCATGACAGCGACAATCGTTTCGCCTGCGGTTAGCTGATCGCCGATGTGGTGCGAGGTTTCGTGCGACTCGCCGGGCTGAGAGATCCTCAAAACCTTGCCGGCAACGGGCGCTGAGACGGTGTAGATGTGGCGCACGCGTGTCTTGGCTTCCTCTTCGACCGATACCTCCATGGGGCCAGAGGATGCTGTAGCGAGATCGACCGCAACCGGCTGCGGCCATGCAAACCACACGATCCCGGCGATTGCTGCCCCAATAAGGATGACGCTTATCGCTCGTTTCAGCCAAATTTCTTGCATGGATCTAATCTCGTGTTTTAAGGACAGCCACAAGGTCTAACCGGTAGACGCGCTTGCGCACGACCAGCGCAGAAAAGACTGCAGCGAGGATCACAATTCCGCTGGCAATAATGTACGTGGAATTTTCGACGACCAAGCGCACGCGCATGAGCTCGCCGGCCAAATTTGTCCGCATGATCCAGGCGAGGCCATAGCCGAATACCCATCCTGGAGGCTGCGCAAGAAACGTGAGGAGAGCGAGTTCGAGGAGCAGGATGCGCAACACCTCACCTTTGGTAAAGCCAAGGACACGCAGACTGGCCAACTCGCGAGCTCGCTCTGAAAGCGAGATGCGGGCACTGTTGTAGACCACGCCAAAAGCTATGATGGCAGCGAGCCCAGTGTAGATACTGGCCATGGTGGTTAACAGCAACGCCACGGTCGTGCGAAAGTTCGCGAGTGACTCACGCTGCAGTGGCATGCCGCTGATGACCGGCAGGCGCTTTACCGCATCGTAAAGGTCGTCAAGCTTGTTTTTATCAACGCCGAGGTTGACGCTATCGACGGACGGTGACTCGCGCATCAATCGTGACAGGGCACTGGCGTCCATCATGCCTCTAATGCCGAAATAGTCCTCGACCCGCGCCGCAATGGGCAGAGATACGGTCCGGTGTTGCCCCTCCAGCAAATCAACCTCGACGAAATCGCCGACATCCACTCCGAGGATCTTGGCGAGTAAGTCCGAAATCGCTAAACCGCTTTCTGGAAGGACGACAGGGTGCAGATCAACGTCGATGATCCGCCTGAGATCGGCGTCGGCCGGTCTGCCACTGATGATGATGCGCCGCTCGACGGTTCCTTTTCGAATTCGAACGGGAACCTCCCGGTAAGGCTCGACCGCAAGCACGCCCGGAAGCCGGGTCACCTGATACACGACGTCCTGTGATCGCTTTTCGACGAAGCTCAAGGTCGCGTCCTGCCGGTCTGCCATGAAATAGGTGACATTGATCAATTCCTCCATCGTACCACGCGTAAAGAGCGATACGACGAGTATGGCCGTCGCGAGCGACATGCCCAGCATCGTGAATGCGGCCCGAACCGGATGGTGCGAAATATTGCGCAGCATCATGACAACCGGTTGCGACAGAACTCTATCGAACTTGAGCCACGCAGGTAAAATGCGATGAAATCTCGGGGGCGAGGGAGGTTGCATTGCAACGGCCGGTGCGAGTGCTACGACCTCGCGAAGCGCACGGGCTGCGCCCACCAGTGCAGCAACCGCGCTCAGAGCCGCTGCCGCAATGTAGAGATCAGGGTTCTTCGTAAATACGAGAAATGGGAAGCGAAAAAAATCGCCAAACAACCGAGTGACGTGTGCGCCGAGCCAGGTGCCGGCCGCACTTCCAATGATTATGCCAACCAGGACGATCAGAATCACGAACTTGAAGTAATGGAACGCAACAGCAACGTTGCCATAGCCGAGTGCCTTCAAGAGGCCGACCTGCTCGCGTTCGAGGGCGACCAGCCGGCTGAGGGTTAGATTGACCAGGAATGCCGCCACCAGAAGAAATATCGGCGGAAGGGTGCGGCTCATGTTGTTGAGCATGTCGAGTTCGTGGTTGAGCCATGCGTGTGAGGTTTGGTCCTTGCGCCCGTGCGCCGCTGCTCCACCATAACGGTCGAGCAGCGCATCGAGGCGCATAGTCACCTCGCGTTCCGAAGCGCCCGGCAAGAGTTTCAGAGCTACTGACGAGAATGCGCCATCGAGATCGTACGCGTTGGCAAGCGCCTTTTCCGGCATCCAGATGATTCCAAAACGGCGATCATCGGGCATGATATCGCCCGGCCCTACGGCGTAGATGAATTCAGGCGATAGTGCGATTCCGACGACGACGAGTTCGTGTTTGCGGCCATTCAATATGGCGGAGAACTTGGAGCCGGGTTCAAAACGATGCGACTTGGCGAAGCTCTCGCTGACGGCCACTTCTTCTGCTCTGGCGGCATCAGGTAGGCGGCCCAATCGCAGATACAGCCGATTGAGAACCGGCTCCCCGAATTCGGGGAGCGAGATAAATTGTCCGGTCGCAGGCTCGCGAAAGTTTGGAATGTCGAGCAGCGCCAGTTTGGCAATGCGCGCGTCCACGGCCGCCACGCCAGGGATTTCAGAAATCGGGCCAATAAGCGGTTTCGGGGCGCGCCGTACCACCGCAAAAACATCGGCAAACCGGTAACGTTCGTAGTAGGCGTTGCGAGTCTCATCGAGGGACCGGTAGGAGCCGACCGCCATTATAAGCGTCGCGACTGCTCCCGCTATGACGAGCGCAATTGCCAAGGCCTGGGCCCAGAGCCGCCGGAAGTCACGCGTCAACTTGATGTCGAGCGCACGCATTGAATCACCAGATGAGTTCGGCTGCGGCCCGGCGAGACGTATTCTTGTGTGTCTTCGAGATCTGGCCGTCTGCAAAGAACAGGACCCGATCCGCAACATCCTGAATGCTGGCGTTATGCGTGATTATGAGTGTTGTGGTCCCGAGTTGGGCATTGACGCTGAGCAACGCCTCAATCACGCGAATCCCCGTCTTTGAATCGAGGGCTCCTGTCGGCTCGTCACACAGCAACACATCCGGCCGCTTGGCGATTGCGCGCGCAATAGCGACGCGCTGCTGTTCACCGCCCGAGAGTTGCGAGGGGAAATGATCCATCCGCGCTTCGAGCCCGACGAGCGCAAGCGCATCCTGCGGACGCATAGGGTGCTCGGAGATTTCAGTCACCAGCGCGACGTTCTCATAGGCCGTAAGGCTCGGCACCAAATTGTAGAATTGGAACACGAAACCGACATGCTTGCGGCGATAGGCCGTCAAAGCGCCGTCCCCAAGCGCGGTCAGCTCCACGTCTCTAAAAAACAATTGCCCGCTCGTGGCCTGGTCGAGCCCTCCCATGATATTCAGGAGCGTCGACTTCCCACTGCCGGAAGGGCCCAGAAGGACAACAACCTCGCCTGTAAGAATTTCGAGGTCCACTGCCCGCAAGGCATGAACGGCGAGCTCGCCGGACATGTAGGTCTTGGTCAAGGACTTTGCTTTAAAGACCATATCAGCCATGTGCTGCTCATATCACGTTTGCCCTGCGTGTTCCGGGCTGTTGTTCTCGGCATCAAAATACAGTTGAGCCTTTGCGTGGTGCCGATCATCACGCCACCGAGAGGTTCTGTGCCAAGAATGACTTCCATAGCGAGGGAATCGCGGCAATTTCCCGCTCCGCGATGGCGCGAACCTTGTCCGTCACCGTGAAACTCAGCCCGCCGTCGTTGCTTCTGATGCGAAGATGCGCGATGCGCGGTTGGTCGATTGGCGCACCGATCTGGCTGACGAGAAAGCATTCTGCTTCTGTAACAATTGGCACCTCTGCAATCACGGCGGCAGCCAAGCGCGAAGCCGCCGCATTATAGAGCTTGCCGACATGTGTGACGGGGTTCTTGCCCGCCGATGCCTCGAGCGTCATGGGGCGGCACGGCGTAATAAGGCCATTCGCTCGGTTGCCGCGACCCGTTTGGCCGTCATCGCCTGCCTCGGCCGATGTACCTGTAACCGTCAAGAAGACGGAACCAATTGCGATTTCGTCCGCCAAGTTGATGCGTGCCGCAAGGGGCCGGCCAGTGATGTTCCCTGCGGTCATCAGCACGGCTTCCCGCAGCCGATCTTTCGCGTTGCTGTAGGCGCCAATATTCTTGAGGAACCGGCCGATGAACGCGCATGAAACTGTCAGAGTAATGTCGTCGCGCTCGCGCAGACCCATTACCTTGATGTCCTCGCCTGTCTCCGGAAACTCAGATTTGAATTCAGGAGTGTTGAGCTTGCGTTCAACAGCCAAGACAACACGCTCAAGCTCGGTCAATGGGGCAAAGCCCGTGCCGCACGATGTGTCATTGGCCAAGTAAACACCGTGGTCCCGCTGCCGCAAGAACAAGTCGACCAGTTCTGGAGAGCCCGGCCGGACCAAGCAGTGGATGCGAACTTCCGTTGCCGGGTCGAGGGCGTGCATGTTCTGGTGCAACCAGGCTGCAGTACTCTCTTTCGCAAGATCACAAACGGGTACGACCTTACCGTGGACGTCATGGATTGCGCGTCCTGAAAGAAAGATGTCCATGGGCACTAAAGTGCGGCCACCGCCAAACGCCGGTTCAGACCGGCCTGCGGCCAGGAGTGCCTTATCGACATTGTGATGCAAGATGAGGCCGAAGTGATCGAGATAGTGTTTTGAGAGCGCCAAGCTGAGTTGCTCGCTTAGCATGTCGCAGATCGTGTCGGGGTGACCGAGTCCCTTGCGTTCGACGATCTCGACAGGCCTTTCGCCTGCCCATGGGCCAGGCTGGTGTTCGATCAGGACTTGCATCGGTGTCCAATCATCGTAGCTTACAAATTTAGGCTAAAGTCACCCATCAGTTCTATCGCTGCGCTGCTCGGCAAGCACGCGCACATTGCATTGGTGCTGGATCTGCGCGGTCGCTATGAACAGCAGCCTTGGTGAGTCACGATGGCATCCGCCGGAATATGGCGGATGCCTGTCTTTTCTCGGCCTACTTCATCATGCCCATTGCCTTATCCATTTGCATCATGCAGCCCTTCTCATCCTTCTTCGCCATCATATCCGTGGCCATGTCCATCTCCTTCATGGCGGCGGCCTTCTTGCTTGCGTCCGTCATTTTCATCATGGAATCATGCATTGCCTTCATGCTTGCTTCAGAACAATCCATACTTTTCGTGGCATCGGCGGGTTTCGCAGCGTCGGCAGGTTTCGTATCGGAAGTTTGCGCGAGGGCTGGAATTGTAGCGAGCAGCGCGATAGCGAGCGCGGCGCAGCGGAGCGAATTGTTCATCGTCATGGTGGTTACTCCTGGGTTTGTTTCTGACAGTACGAATAGCGTGCGATGCTTGGAGGCTTTGCCCGTATCGCCGAGGCCCAAAGTGCTTTTTGGCGAATTCGAAATATCAACCGCCGATTGCGCACAGAGCCGGACTTGGTCAAGAGGCGCACACCATCTGCGGCTAGGTGATGCCAAGTCTTCCAGACTCTAGCCTTGATAAGCATCAAGCTCTACCGATCTTGGAAAGTTGAACAGGCACTGCCGGTGCGACCAACGACAATCGGCGATACCAAAAAAAGGCGGAGCCGCCACACAGCCCGCCCTTCTCATCCGACCATTCAAAATTGTGACCGTCGTCTACTTCGCCTTCTCGACTTTCGTCGCCGTAAGCTGACCATTGACCTTATCGGCCGTGAAGTTGATCTTGTCACCAGCCTTGAGGTCTTTGACCATCGCAGGATCGCCGGCCTTGAAGACCATCGTCATCGGGTCCATACCGAGGTTCGGGATGGCGGCGTGCTTGATCGAAAGTTTGCCCTGCTCGGCATCAACTTTCGTTACTTCGCCAGCCACCATCGGCAAAGTCTTCGCAGTGGCTGCTGCCGGGGAAGCGTCGGCCGAGTGAACTTCGCCTTCATGTGCGAGAGCAAGGGGCACGCTCGCCACGGCGAAGCCAGCAGCCATAACGGCTGCTTTTACAATCATCATTCTACGCATGCGTCTTCTCCTTGTTGAAGTCTACAAACTATTTCACGACGACTTTGCCGTGCATTCCGGCTTCGTAATGGCCGGGAATTAAACAGGCGAACTCAAAGGTTCCAGCCTTAGAAAACTTCCAGAAGATCTCACCCGATTTCGAAGGCTGGAGCCGCGTGCCATTGGGATCGTCGTGGATCATCTCAGGGTTCTTCGCCATCGCGATTTTGTGCTTGGCGATTTGTTCGTTTGAGTCGAGTTTGAATTCGTGGTCGAGCGCACCCGTATTCTTGATTACGAATTTGATCTGCTCGCCGGTTTTGACGTCTATCGCGTCAGGCGTGAACGCCATCGTGCCGCTGCCTTCGGTCATCGCCAGCTCGACAACCCGGAAGCCCTTATTGGGGTCGGCGGGTTCTCCGGCTGCGAACATCTCGGCATGCGCCACACCCCCATGTTCTGCATGCCCGTGCGCCATATCGGCACTCGTGAAATGCACAAAGGCGGCTCCAAAGCCTGCCAAAGCTACGATTGCGGCCAATCCACCCCACTGCCAATTCTGCATTCTACTGTCCCCTCGCTGCACCGGATTGCTGCATCGGCGAACAGGCAAAGCAAACTGCCTCCCTGAACGCATTGGATATGTCATCGAATGGTGGAGAAAAAACGGGCGCGAGGGGCTAATTTGGTAACGGCGTGTAACCGGCCCTACGTTCAGGCTCTAATGTCCCGAATGGCCGCTGGGTTTGACGACGTCGACCTCTACGCCCTGTCCTTCAGGCATTGAGTCTTTCATCACTGGTGCTTCAGCCGCCTTGCCGGGTTCTCCGGTCCATTCGTAAGCAACCGTGTTCGCAGGATGCTTGTACCAGCCTGGATCTTTATAGTCGTTCTTATCCAAGCCTTCGCGAACCTTGACGACCGAGAACATGCCGCCCATTCCGATGGCACCAAATTGGCCGTAGCCCGTCATCATGGGGAGCGTGTTCTCAGGAAGCGGCATTTCCATTTCGGTCATGTCGGCGCCACCGGCCGCGCCCATCGGCATGAATCCGCCTTTGACCACACTGGAGATTTGCTTTCGCACGCTGTTGAGATCGACGCCGACATAGGTCTTCACAGTGTGTCCCATAGCATTCATGGTGTGATGTGACTTGTGGCAATGGAACGCCCAGTCGCCCGGCTCATTGGCGATGAAATCCACGGCTCGCATTTGCCCAACCGCACAATCGACTGTGACTTCAGGCCAACGCGCCTCCGGTTTTGTCCAGCCGCCGTCGGTGCAGGAGACTTCGAACTCATGACCGTGAAGGTGGATCGGATGGTTTGTCATCGTCAGGTTGCCGAAGCGGATGCGAACCTTGTCATCTTTGCGCACGACGAGATGATCGATGCCGGGGAACGCCCGGCTGTTGAAGGTCCACAAGTTGAACTCAAGCATCGTGTTGACCTTCGGCACGTAACTGCCGGGCTCGATGTCGTAGGCATTCAATAGAAAAACGAAATCGCGATCGACGCGCATGAACTTTGGATCTTTTGGGTGAACGATGAAAGTCCCCATCATGCCCATGGCCATTTGCAGCATTTCGTCGGCATGCGGGTGGTACATGAACGTACCTGATCGGCGGAGTTGGAACTCGTAGACCATTGTCTTGCCGACGGGGATCGCTGGCTGCGTTAAACCAGAAACGCCATCCATGCCGTTGGGCAGCCGCTGGCCGTGCCAATGGATGCTTGTGTGCTCAGGCAGCTTATTGGTGACGAAAATACGAACCTTGTCGCCTTCGACAGCTTCGATGGTGGGTCCAGGCGATTGGCCGTTGTAGCCCCACAAATGCGCCTTCATGCCGGGTGAAATTTCGCGCACGACGGGTTCGGCGACGAGATGAAATTCCTTCCAATCACCGTTCTGGCGCCACGGCGCCGTCCAGCCGTTGAGCGTCACAACGGGTTGATAGTCCGGCCCTGACGTTGGAACCAAGGGTGGTTGCATCAGCGGAGAATTCTGAATTTGGGCTTCGGGAATACTCGCAGCCGCGACGCGCCCCGAGACAAGGCCAACATTCATCAGCGCTAGACCGCCAGTGGTCGCCATCAGCTGTCTACGTGACATTGTCATAACGCGCTCCTTGGCGGCCCAATGGCCGGGATCACACAGCACTACGTTCAAGCATTGCGGGCAGTTACGGAGCGGGGGCAATTCACCGCCTCAGCCACCGCGCCCTACCCGCCTCCGGCTCCAGTCATCGCCGCGGAAGGAGCAGCAGCCATGTCGCTGCCGCCTCCGGAAACGGCGGTCTGCAAATCGACAGATGCAAGCCAGAAGTCTCGCTTGGCTTCTATCGCTTGCACGTTCGCCGCGATGCGAGCCCGAGCGTCCGCAAGCAGCGAAAACAGATCTGACAACATACCATTGTACGCCAGCAGCTCTTGCTGCGATATAAACTCGCGCAGCGGCAGGATTTCCTTATCGTAATACTTCGCGATATCGTACGAGCCGCGATAGGCTGTATAGGCCTCGCGCGCTTCAGAGCGGGCATTGACGGCCTTTTCGATGAGCCTATTGACCGCCTGCAAATACGTCTCTTCTGCGAGCCGCATTCTTGCCTCACCGAAATCATAAATGGGAATTTGAAACTCCACATCAATACCGTGGCGGTGCGTAATCTCTTTGGCCGGTGCTTCCGTTTTGACGAGCGTTGGCGGAGGTCCAGCGTTGAGCGAATAGCTCACGTCGGTGATGTACTTTCGCTCATATCGTCCGAGACTGCTGACGTTAAGAACATCAATGTAGCGCGTCGCTTGGGTCAGCCCATACTGCTTGGCCAAAGCCGCAAGCTCGATGCGCGCTGCTTCGAGGTCGGCCCGGGACGTTACAGTGCGGGCTTCGATGTCAGTGCCTGGTTTCGGTGTTGCGGGTAGTTTCATGAGCGAAGCAGGAAGCCGGTATTTCGTTTGATCGCCCCAAAGGCCAAGGGCGCGATTGAGCTTTTCTCGCTCAGAGCGCTGCTTGAGACGTGATAGAGCCAATTGCCCGCTGACCTCAGCGTAGAACGCGTGCTCGCGAGCCTGTTCGACTTTGGGAAGTGCGCCTGTTTCACCCAGTTTCTTGGCCAACTCTGAAACAGATTCCGCCGAAACGCGCGCTTCTTCAAGGAAGCTGACGATTTGCGCGGAAGCGACTGCCCGGTAATAGGCACGTCGCGCATCTGCGGACGTCTTAAGCGTCGCCTCGACGGCCCGCGATTGAGCCGCACGGAAGCGGTCTTGCGCGATCTCGCTGCGGTCCCGCAACGTCAGAAGCGCCAATACATTGCTCACGATCTGCCGCTCAAGTTCGATTCCGGTTCCAGCCAGCGCCGCCAAGGAAATCGTTGGCGAAGGCGGCAGGCTCGCCTCAACCATCTGCGCTTCTGATACCCCAAGTTCGTTGTAGGCCGATTGCAGTCCGCGATTATTCAAAAGTGCAATCTGCACGGCGCTGTCAGCCGTCAGTGTCTTGCCGAGAAGGGCTTTAACGCGAGCCTGTGCTTGGGCTGCGTCGTCCTCATTTCTGATTTTTACGACGTCTTGGCTCAGCACACCTCCCGTTTGATCTTGCACGGCCAGCATGCCGCCGTCGGCCGAAAATTGTGCGCAACCGCCGAGCGCGAGACTTGTCATCATCGCTGCGAACATCGGGCGGAACACTCCGTTTTTTCCGGCTCGAATAGCCGTTGCTCGTTTCATTTCGTTCCCCCAGTCGTTCAAACGGTCGGAACTGCGCTCCCCCGAGCGCAGCCCCTCAATGGCCTTCGTGTTGCTGCCGATCCGTTGGCAGCTCGCTCGGAACAGGGTCTACTTTTGCCGGTGCCTCGGGCGTTGCAGCAGGCGGTTTGACCGCGCTTGGTGCTTCAGGCGTCTTTTGCATCGGCTGGGCAGGCGGCGAAGTTTCCGGCTTCGCGGTCGGCAACGCACCCTCGGGTGCCACGCGCCGGTTGACGTCGCCCCAGGGCATCGGATCAACAGGCCGGTAACTGCGCGTCCCCTTATCAACCGGATCGTATTTAAAGCGTGGCGCGTGTCCAGGTTCATCGGGCATCGGTCCAGAAGCGGGCCACTCGGGCGCTCTATCGCGCCACGCCGTCAGCGCGAACAAAGCTATCAAAGCGATGAGCAGCCTCAGCGGCATCTATTGACCTTTCGTCAGCGAGGTTTGATTCGGCAGGCTAATTGTAACACGCAAGCCGCCTGTCGCCCGATTGCGCAGGCTGATCTCACCACCCAGACCGCGAACCAAGCTCCGCGCGACCGTCAGGCCGAGTCCAGTCCCCTCTACGGTCTCATCATTCATCGATGCCAGGCGCCGGAACGGATCAAAGGCTACTGACTGCATCGGCTCTGGGATACCCGGTCCAACGTCGTCGACTGCTATTTCAAGAGAACTGCCGCGTGCAGCCACTGTGATATTTGCGCGCTTGCCGTATTTGACAGCATTCTCGACGACATTTGAGAGAACCCTGCTCAAAGCAACGGGCTTCGTGTTGACAGTCAAATGCTGCGGCCCGCTGATCGAGACGTCGGCTCCCAAATCGATTAGATCGTCCGAGACGCGCTGAACGAGGGACATCAAATCGATGGCCTCGCTGGCTTCGGCAGAGAAGTCGAGGCGTGCAAATCCAAGTGTTGCAGTGATCATCCGCTGCATTTGATTGAGGTCGGCAAGAATCGGCTGGCGTGTCTCTGCGTCCGGGATCTCTTCCGCCCTGAGGCGCAACCGTGTGATCGGCGTGCCAAGATCATGTGCGATTGCTGCTGCGAATGCCGTACGGTCTTGAACGAGGCTGCGTATGCGATCCTGCATGACATTGAAAGTGCGTGCCGCAGTTCGAACCTCAAGTGGCCCTTTTTCGTCGAGCGGTGGGGCATGAATGTCGGTGCCGAGCCGTTCAGCAGCGGACGCAAAAATTGTCAGAGGCTGCGTCCATCGATTGAGAACCCAGGCTGCAACGGCCAGAACCGAGGCAAGCATTGCCGCCAACGGAACGCCGGCCTTCCAAAGTGAAAATGGCTTGACGCTGAGTAAAGGCGATGTTGCCTCGAGCCAGGAACCGTCGCCGAGTTTGATTTCAGTCGTGACCGCGCCAACAGGATTGATTTCAGCCAAGGGCTTTACTGGGATATGGTTGATTTCGGCCTGCTCAGGTCCGTTGACGGCGGCGAGCAATCCCTTAAGTCCGTGGCTGTCGTCTCTTGCCGCATAGGCCATCCTCATGTCTTCGTGGATAGGCCGGTCGAGAAACACACTCAGCAGATGCTCAAATAAATGCGGCCTTGTCCCTTCCGGCAGTGTTTCGCCCAATGCAGGCGCGCCCGGCTGTGAGAACCGCACAAACGGCCCGCTAACGACCGTCAGCAGAGCAGGCCGTTCTGCGGCAGGCGTCCGCTCGACCAGCTTTGAAATCAGCGCAATCCGTTCGGCCAAAAGCGCGTCGTGCAAAAGTGTTGTCGCTGCTTCACTCCTCTCAGCATAAAGCCACAAGCCTGCGACATGAGACAGGGAAAGGAAAACGAGGAGGATGACAATTATCCTGCCTTTGACGGTATCGAGAACTCGCGTCATGCCGCCCCTCCGGTGACGTCGGGCGTAAACACATATCCCTTGTTGCGGATCGTTTTGATCAGTTCAGGTTCGTCGGCATCGATTTCGATTTTGCGCCTTAATCGCGTGATCTGCATGTCGATACTCCGGTCGAATGCAACGGCTGAGCGGCCGCGCGCAAGGTCAAGAAGTTGCTCCCGCGACAGGACGACCTGGGCGTGCTCTGCAAACGCGACCAGCAGATCGAATTCACCATCGGTTAGAACAACTGCGACACCGTTTGGAGAAACGAGACGGCGGCGGGTGCGATCCAGCCTCCAGCCGCCAAATTGCAAGACGCCCGCTTGTTGCAGGCTACTTTGCAACGGCAAATCGTTGGAACGCCGCAGAACAGCGCGGATGCGTGCCAGGAGTTCTTGAGGATTGAACGGTTTCGAGATGTAGTCGTCGGCGCCGGTTTCCAGGCCAGCAATCCGGTCTGTGTCCGAACCGAGCAGGGTCAGCATGATCACCGGCACCCGGTTGCTGGCACGAAGTTCGCGGCACAGTTTCAAACCGTCTTCGCCGGGCATCACCCGATCGAGCACAATCAGATCGACTCGTGACTCTGCCAATTGACGCTGCATATCGCGGCCATTGGCGGCAACATCGACGCGCAAGCCATTCTTGCGAAGAAAACGCGACAGTAGATCGCGGATATCACGGTCATCGTCGACGATCAGAATGTGCGGCTCGGTCTCCACGGCGCGCCTCGAATCAAATATTTTTTCAAGTCAGTAGCTTAAGTGCCGGTTCGCTGGCATCCACATTCTAATTCGTAACAAGACGTAACAAGGCAGCTTTTGCCGGTGAACTGTTGCCGAACTTCTGCCATGTTGCCGTCTTGGACCGGCATTACAGATCAATTGGTCAACGCCGTGCCCGGATAATGCGATGGGAATGAGGTCAACGATGATTCGTAGAACACTCGTGGTCACGACGGTGCTGATATCGTGCGCCGTCATTACAACAGCCGCTCAGGCTCATGCGAAGCTTACATCGACCAATCCTGCGGCTAGCGCTGTCGTTGCAGAGTCGCCGAAAGACTTGCGGTTGATTTTCAACGAGGGCCTGATTGCAAAATTCTCTGGCATCGAGTTGAAGACCGAAAAGGGTGAGAAGATTGAAACGGGCACGGCCGTGGCCGACCCCATCGACAACAAGCAACTGATCGTTCCACTACCTGCAGCTTTGGCAGATGGTGTGTATAGTATCAAATGGCACGCGGTATCCGAAGACACCCATAAGCTCGAAGGCACGTACTCCTTTACGGTCAAACACTGATGATCGAGGCCGGGCTCATCGGCGCTCGCTTCCTGCATTATGCGGCGGCGATGGCACTCTTCGGAGTGTCGCTTTTCCCGACTTATGCTTATCCGGGCCGAACCAATCCTAAGCTGGTTTCGCTATCCAGCTGGCTTCGGCCAGTCCAATTCGGACTGGCACTCGCGGCAATTGTCAGCGCCGCGCTGTGGTTGGCCTTCGTAGCTGCAAATATGACCGGCTCTCTCAGCGGTGCCGTTGATCCCGAGGCCCTGAAATCTGTACTATCCGATACGCTGTTTGGCCAAGTATGGGCAGCGCGACTGATGCTCGGTATTGGAATTGTCGGGCTAACAGCCTTTTTGTTCATTTCATCGAAGCAACATCTGCCCTCTGGGCTCAACCTGGTTTTGTCTGGAGCGCTGCTGGCAACGTTGGCTGGAACCGGCCACACAATGCACAGCGAAGGCATGTTGAGAGGACTTCATATCGCGGCCGACAGTGTCCATTTGCTCGCAGCGGGCGCTTGGTTTGGCGGCTTGTTTGCGCTTGCCTACGTGCTCGCCGACCGCTCACCAGTTGCCATGGCAGTTCTCCACCGCTTCTCAGGGATGGGTTACGTCGCGGTGGCTGCGCTTGTCGGCTCCGGCTTGATCAACAGCTGGTATCTGGTTGGTTCCGTCTCAAATTTGTTGGCGACGCCTTACAGCCAATTGCTGCTTGTCAAGCTCGGCCTCTTTTCGGGCATGCTGATGCTCGCCGCCGCCAACCGCTTCTGGCTCATGCCCGCTTTGACGAGAGACCCAAGCCCTGACAACACAGCAGCACAAAGACTCCGCCGCCACGTGGTTGGCGAACAAGCCCTCGGTGTCTTGATCATCACGGTCGTCAGCCTGCTCGGCACTCTTGAGCCTGCGATTGGTCAATCGTGAGCCATTGATCTACTGCGTGCGAAACGGAGCATGAGAAGGAAGGACATTCAATTCGCTGGCCAATGGCCTTTATCGTGTAATGCCGCGACGGCAGGATCTATCCTATTCTCGTTGTCTGCCGATCAGAGGCGCAAGATTGCAGAATTGATCAACGTATTGAGCCAGCCAGCGCGCTGATCTGGATCAATATGCGCTATGGTAATTCGTGTTTTATTCTGGCGAGCTTTTGCCTCAGCTATCACATGATAACTGAAGTCGTCTTGACCCGTTATTCGCGGCTTACGCCAAATTTACTGGCCGGTAAGCTAAAGTTGGCTATGATCACGCAGTCCAAACAGTTCTGGCACCTTAGACACTTGAAAATTCGGCTCGTTCAGCGTTGGTTTCTTGTCCTCGGCGTGCTCGCCATGCTCGGGGCAGTTTTCGTGTTTCCGGTGACATCGGCCTTTGCCGCTACCAACGCAACCTCAGCAGGTTCAATGAGTATGGGCGACACGCCCTGCCACAAGCCGCTGAAACCATGCCCGGAATGCCCTCAGAAGTCCTGCCCCAATATGGCGGCCTGCCTCGTCAAATGTTTCCAGAATTTGTCTGCGCTTCCAACGGAAGTACGATTGGACCGTAAGACCGTGAGTGCGCGGGTCTTGCCGCCGCCGTCACTGGTCACCGCAAGCTCTCTCATCCCGCCTCTTCTCCGACCTCCGATCGTCTAAGCCCCGCCCGTCGGGCGTGAGCGCGCTCCCGGCAAATTGCTGCGGCGTGCCATTCGCGTTGGCCCTCACGGCCGCGCGCGGTTCATGACAACTGGAGATTTGACGATGCAACGCATAACTTTGCGTTCGGCTGCCCTTGGTGCCGTGCTATTGACCGCTGCCGCAATGCTGTTGTTGTGGGTGACCCATCTTGGGCATCCGGATATGAACGCGCGAGCGGATGAGAAATCCGTCAACGACAGCATGGCATTGCCCAAGCCTGCGCCTGACACACGCAAGGTCAAGTTCTACCGCAATCCGATGGGGCTGCCGGACATCTCGCCTTCGCCCAAGAAAGACTCGATGGGGATGGACTACATCCCAGTCTATGAGGGCGAGGAGCATGACGGCAACTCGATCAGTGTTTCCCCCGGAAAAGTGCAACGTTCCGGCGTCGAGACGGTTGCCGCAGTCAAGCAATCGATGACACGCACCATAAAAGCACCGGGCGTCATCCAGCTCGATGAGCGGCGGATATCGGTTATAGCGCCACGCTTCGACGGATACGTTGAAAGCGTTGGCCCCGCGACCACGGGCACGCACGTCAAAAAAGGAGATCCCCTTGTCACGGTATTCGGGCAGGAAGTTCAAAACCAAGGCGTTCGCCTAATCATCGAACAGAATGCCGGTGGGAGGGGAGATGAGGCAACGGCGCTCTCAAACGGCAAATTTGCCCCCGGCGGCGTCATTGGCGCGCGGCGGCGCTTGGTCAATCTTGGTGTGCCGGTAGAGTATATCGAAACAGTCATTCGGGAACGGCGCGTGCCCGATACGCTCACTTTTCGCGGTGCCGGCGATGGCGTTATCCTTGAGCGCAACGTTGTCGAGGGCCAGGCGTTCAAGGCTGGAGATGTTCTGTTCCGCCTTGCCGATCATTCGCAGGTCTGGATGATGGCGGATATCGCCGAGGGAGACATCGATGCGGTTTCGGCCGGTCAGACAGCAATAATAAAAACACGTGCCCATCCCGGAAAACAGTTCATTGGCAAGGTGGCGGTGGTCTATCCACACTTGACGAAGGAAACACGCACCGCGCGCGTTCGCATTGAATTACCCAATTCCGATCTCGCGCTATTGCCCGACATGTACGGCGACGTTGAGATTGCCACTGGCGCGGCGGCGATGGCCGTGGCAGTTCCGGCCAGCGCTGTTATCGATAGTGGCAATCGTCAAGTCGTAATACTGGACCTCGGCGACGGCCGCTTTGAGCCTCGAGACGTCAAACTCGGCCGCAAAGGAGACGGCTTCACGGAGATTCTCGATGGTGTCGCCGAAGGCGAAAAGGTCGTCGTCAATGGCAATTTCCTCATCGATGCGGAAAGCAATTTGCAATCGGCGCTGAAGACATTTTCGGCGCCTTCTGTGCCGGAGGCAAAGCCATGATTGCCCGCCTCATTGCCTGGTCGGCCAGGAATCTTATGTTGGTCTTCATCGCCACCGCCTTCGCGGTGGTGGCGGGAATTTGGGCCGTGCGCACGCTGCCGCTCGACGCCATCCCTGACCTTTCCGATACGCAGGTTATTGTCTACACCGAATACCCAGGTCAGGCGCCGCAGGTGGTCGAAGACCAGGTCACGTATCCGTTGACCACGTCAATGCTGACGGTCCCGCGATCCAAAGTCGTGCGCGGCTTTTCGTTCTTCGGCGTCTCCTTCGTCTACGTCATCTTTGAGGATGGCACGGACATCTATTGGGCACGCTCGCGCGTCCTTGAATATCTGAATGCTGCGGCAAAGCGCATTCCGGCTGGCGTCACGCCAACGCTTGGGCCCGATGCCAGTGGCGTCGGCTGGGTCTACCAATACGCCCTTCTCAGCAAGGATAAATCGCTTGCAGCGCTGCGCTCGTTGCAGGACTGGGAGGTTCGCTTCGGGCTCTCCAAGGCCGAGGGCGTCGCTGAAGTCGCTAGTGTCGGCGGCTTCGTCAAGCAATACAACGTCGTGGTCGATCCCGGCCGGTTGCGCTCTCTCGGTATTCCGCTCGCCAAAATCCGTGATGTCATCCGCGGCAACAACATGGATGTAGGTGGCCGCACGCTGGAACTCAGCGAGCATGAATTTATGGTTCGTGGACGCGGCTACCTCAAAGGCATCGATGATATCGAACGTATCGTGGTCAAGGCAGACGGTGGCACGCCTGTGCTGCTCAAGGATGTCGCCCGCGTTGAGCTTGCGGGCGACGAGCGCCGCGGCATCACGGAGTTGAACGGCGAAGGCGAAGTCGCGAGCGGCATCGCTTTGCAGCGCTCCGGCGCTAACGCGCTGACCGTGATCGACAACGTCAAGAACCGGCTGAAGGAAATCGCGCCGTCGCTGCCTGAGGGCACGGAAATTGTGCCGGTCTACGATCGCTCGGAGCTGATCCACCGTGCCATCGCGACACTCAAATCGACACTCTTCGAGGAGAGCGTCGTTGTGGCGTTGGTCTGTATTGTGTTCCTGCTGCATGTGCGCAGCGCGCTTGTTGCCATTCTCATGCTGCCGGTGGGCGTGCTGATGTCGTTTCTGGCGATGCGGCTGCTCGGCATTGGCTCTAACATCATGAGCCTCGGTGGCATTGCCATTGCCATCGGCGCCATGATCGACGCCGCCATTGTCATGATTGAAAATGCGCACAAGCATTTGGAACGTGCGCCGCCTGACAAGCCGCGCGTCGAAATTCTCATCGAAGCGGCGGCGGAAGTTGGTCCAGCGCTATTCTTTTCGCTGCTTATTATAACGGTATCGTTCCTGCCGATTTTCACTCTGGAATCGCAAGAAGGGCGCCTGTTCGGGCCGCTCGCGTTTACAAAGACATTTGCCATGGCGGCAGCGGCTATTCTGTCCGTGACCCTGGTGCCGGCGCTGATGATCCTGTTCGTGCGCGGTAAAATCATCCCCGAGGCGAAGAACCCGCTCAATTGCGCCCTCATCGCCATCTACCGGCCGGTTATTCGGCTCGTCCTCAAGGCCAAGACGCTGACGATTGTATTGGCAGCGTTGATACTTGCGATTTCGGTTTGGCCGGTGACGCAGGTCGGCAGCGAGTTCATGCCCAACCTCAACGAGGGCACGCTGCTCTACATGCCGACGACGTTGCCGGGCCTTTCGGTGACAAAATCCGCCGAGCTGCTGCAAACGCAGGACCGCATTATACGCACGTTCCCCGAGGTCGCCTCCGTCTATGGCAAGGCAGGCCGCGCGCAGACGGCGACCGATCCGGCCCCGATCGAAATGTTTGAGACCATCGTCAATCTGAAACCCAAGGAAGAATGGCGGCCCGGGCTCACGGTCGATGGGCTCATTCAAGAAATGGACAAGGCGCTGCAGTTTCCTGGCGTCTCCAATGCCTGGACCATGCCGATCAAGGCACGCATCGACATGCTGGCGACCGGCATCCGGACACCCGTCGGCGTCAAGGTGATCGGCAAAGATCTGGCCGCAATGGAGAAGGTCGCACGCGACGTAGAGACTGTTCTCAAAGGCGTCTCAGGCACGTCCAGCGCCTACGCAGAGCGCGTGACGGGCGGCTACTATCTGGAAATTATCCCAAATCGCGACCGCATGGCCCGCTACGGCTTGATGGTCTCAGACGTGCAGGATGTGGTGGCGATGGCGCTAGGCGCTGAACCCATTACCACCACTGTTGAAGGCCGCGAGCGTTACACCGTCGCCATCCGCTATCCGCGCGATCTCAGGTCCGATCCGCAAGCCATCGCCAAAGATGTCGTGGTCTCGCTGCCAAATGGTGGCACGGTGCCCTTGGGCGAAGTGGCCGATATCAAACTGACGCAAGGCCCAACCAGCATCCGCACGGAAAATGCCAAGCTTGCGACCTATATCTTCGTCGATATTCGCGATCGTGACTTGGGCGGCTACGTTGCCGACGCCAAAAAGGCGGTGATGGATCAGGTCAAGCTCCCCGCCGGTACATACCTGGTGTGGAGCGGGCAGTTTGAATATCTCGAACGCGCGGAAGCCCGGCTTAAACTGGTCGTGCCTGTGACGTTGATGATCATTTTCCTGCTGCTTTACCTCAACTTCCGCCGCCTCACCGAAACTCTCATTGTCATGCTGTCGCTGCCGTTTGCGCTTGTTGGCGGGTTCTGGCTGATGTGGTGGCTGGGCTTCAACCTGTCCGTCGCGGTGGCGGTAGGGTTCATCGCGCTCGCAGGTGTTGCCGCCGAAACCGGCGTCGTCATGCTGATCTATCTCGACCATGCCGTCGAGGAGGTGAAATCAAGGTGCGCCGCCGAAGGCCGCCCCTATACACGCGCCGATTTGCAGGATGCCATCATGGTGGGCGCCGTCGAACGCGTGCGTCCGAAGATGATGACCGTCGTCGCCATCATGGCAGGCTTGCTGCCGATCCTGTGGAGCACGGGCACTGGGTCCGAGGTCATGCAGCGCATAGCGGTGCCGATGATTGGCGGTATGGTGTCATCGACGCTACTGACGCTGATCGTCATTCCTGCGATCTATGGATTGGTAAAGGGGTGGAAATTATCCGGGGTTTATCACCAGGAGGCCGGGCAGTTGATCACCGCGACGTAGCTTCGGATGAGGCAGGCTCGCACAGGATTCTACAGATAACGTAAGACATGAAGCCGCCCCCAAAGCATCAGCGCGCATAGAAAGTTGCCATGCACGCGCCTTGGCCGACGACAAGCTTGCGTCTGCTTAAACGTTGAACCGTATGTTGGCTTGGCACGCCGATCCCTCGTCACCGTCAGAGGCGGATTGTTATTTTCCGCTATTGTCTGTAGCTACCTTCGGAGATCAATCAATCGCTTTATACCCACATATCTCATCTTGACCCGAAGGGTGGGTAGGCGGCACTTCCACTTTCCGTTCGTTTAGGGAGCTGCTGCGGGTATAACGGTTTCAAGGCCGATGACTGCCCCCACTAGCTCCTCCAGCCGCCGCCCCCAAGACTCGAGCGCTTCGCGCTTTTCCTTGTCGTAGCTGTATTTGACGTACACCGCGCTGGTGATGGTGCCGGTGCGCGCCGAGATATGATTGAGCACGAGCGAGATGGTGTAGGGATTGAAGCCCAGCTCGGCCATGCCCGTCGCCGCCGTGCGGCGCAAGTCATGCACCCGAAAGTCCGCGAGGTCGAACGTCGGCCGGGCGCGCTGCATGCCTTTTGTCGCGGCACCCGAGCCAATCGATGCGTCGTCCTTCGGTGACGGAAACAGGAATTTACTCTCGCCTGAGAGGGCCTGAGCCTCTTTGATGAGTCTGACCGCAAGAGGCGACAACGGAATCCGATGTCCCTCTCGGTTCTTGCTGCGCTCAGCGGGCAGAGACCAGATTGGTGTCGGCCCGTGGAGCGCAAGCTCGGTCTTGACGATGTTCGATACCTCGCCGATCCGCTGCGCGGTGACGAGGGCTAGTCTCAAGGCGAGCTTAACCCCTTCGGTGAGTGGCGTGTCGCCAAGCCTCGTCCAAAACTGCTTGATTTCTTCTGACGTCAAGGCCCGTTCGCGCGGGCGCTCCTTCTTCAGGGGTGGCTTCATCCCGAAGGTCGGGTCGATGGCTAGGATATCGCGGCTGATGGCCCAACGATAAATCGCGCGGATGACTTCGTAGACCCTAGCCGGACGGTGCGACAGCTGACGCGCCGTGTCGAGGACCGGCACATCCCTGGTCTTACGCGCCGCGAGCGACTTCTTGCCGAGCCTAGCGTCGGCCTTGAGCGCGACGAGATCGAGCAACCGCAAGACATCACGCTTGGTGACGTCGTGGGCCATCTTAGCGCCGATCACGGGCAGGATGTGCCGTCTCAGCATCGAGACGTTGTCGGACAAGGACTTCGCGCCCTTGCTTGGTCCATGTATTCTGATCCACTCGTCACTCAATTCCTTGAATGTCGGCGCCGCGTTGCTCTCTTGAATGCCCGTTGCGGGATCAGCACCCGATTCAATGTTGACTTTGAAGCCAAGGGCACGCCGCCGCGCCTCGGCAAGTCCTATTTCGGGATAGGGACCAATGGTGACGCGGCGGACGCGGCCATCCGTTTGGCGCGTGTAGAGAAGCGCCCAGGTTTTTGATCCCTCCCTCTTGCCGATACGCAGCTCAAGGCCACGGACCTTGGTGTCGCGCAGTTCAAATCTATCCTGACCAGCGCTAGGCTTGGCGGTTTCAACGCGGCGGTCGGTCAGAAGTTCTAGCGGCATCGGGTAAGTTCCGGGTAAGATAGGGGGTCACAACAACCTGTTGAACCGTGGTCAGATCATCAGGTTTCAATAGCTGAACCTGAAAGTCGTGTCGGGTAAGCCACGGGTAAGCGCACGACGAAGCTCGGCTGAAATGGTGCGATACAGCATGCGATGAGGCAAGCTTGTAACATGATGATATTACAATACTTATCGCGCTGATGCAATCGTCTCTGTGCGTCTCAAATGTTCTCAATTCGTACACGTTCTAAGCGACTCATAACCTGAAGGTCGTTGGTTCAAATCCAGCCCCCGCAACCAACATTATCCCCCATTCCAGAACTTTGCGTGATCGTCACTCCGGGTAGCTTTGCTGCGGTGATGAGTTCGAAGATTTTACCTCGTAGCTCCAGCCTCATAGTGTGCTTCTCGTCGGGAGGTTTAACGACGATGGTGTTGATCAACTTTCGCAGCGGCTTGGCTGGCCCGCTGTCTGCGTCGCCCGAAACAATTATGCTCGGTAAGTGCTCTAACATCGCTTGGTAAGCGGCGATCGCAGGTGGATTTAGGTCTATGAACGTCGGAGGCTGCTCGATGGTCGCCAACTTCGCTTCCAACTTCGCGACTTCCTCCCTCATGGCCGGGATATGCTCTGTCATGTCAGCGTCGGTCGCATGGCCGTCAGCGTAGAGCTTCAGCCAGCGAGCTATGGACGCTTTTGCTTCTGCAAGTTGGCGTTCTATCATGGCTCGGCGTGATGAGCTGTCGGCGGTCCGCCGCTTCAAGTTTGCGTTGTACCCTTTGATGAAGTCGGCCATTGCCTCTGGCTTCGAAAACTCGAACCTTAGGGCGTCAATCACTAACTTCTCAATCACGCGCATGTCATAGGCGCGCCGATTATCGCAGGCACCGGCTTCGTACATGCGAGCGCAGCGAAGGCGGACACGGCCATTTCGGGTGTCGTGCACTGTCATGCCAGCACCGCAACAGCCGCATTTAATAAGGCCGGACAGAAGGTATCTGGTTTTGCGCTTCGTGTAGGGATGCGGCCCACCGCGTGCAGCCTTGTTGGCTTGTGCGGCATTCCACAGATCATCTGGGACTATCCGCAAATGCGGTGCCTCACAAGTCTGCCAGTCTGATTGTGGGTTTGCTCGGGACACGCGCTTGCCGGTATCAGGGTCTTTGGCGAATGATTGTCGGTTCCAGACAATAGCGCCTCGATAAAGGTCGTTCAGGATTATGCCATTGCGGCGTGCGCGAGAGCCGCTGATCGTGGAAGCTGTCCAGAATTTACCGCGCGGCGGCAGTACATTTCGGGCATTCAGCGCTTTCGCAATATCGCGCGGGGTCTTCCCTGAAACGTATTGGGCGAAAATCTCGCGAACGATCTCCGCTTCATGTTCTACGATCTCAAGTTCGCCAGGCTTGCCGGGCACCGCTCGATATCCGAACGCTTTACCTCCAGCGTGCCGCCCGTCTCGAACGACGCCGCTCAATCCGCGCCGCGTCTTGTCAGCAAGGTCTTTCAGATAAATAGCGCCCATCGTGCCTTTCAGGCCGATGTGCAGTTCGTTCACTTCACCTTCGGAAAGCGTGATCAAGGCGATGCCCGCGTGGCGCAGACGCTTGTGAATGTGTGCGATGTCTTCCTGGTCACGTGAAAGTCTGTCTAGGCTTTCAGCCAATACAACTTCGAACGCGCCATGCTTGGCATCGGCCAGCAGATCGTTAATGCCGTCGCGGCCGAAGAACGATGCCCCGCTTTTGGCTTTGTCTTCGTACAACCTGACGACTTCAAAGCCGTGTTGCGCTGCGCGGTCACGGCATACAGCAAACTGATCTTCCGTAGATCGTTCATTTTGTCGATCACTGCTGAAACGTGCATAAATGGCGACACGTTTTGCGCCGCCAACCGTATGTTTCCCGTGGCTCATCACGCAGCCTCTTCAAATTCCTGCAATTGCCTTCGAGCATCCATAAGCACCGCATGAAAGAGCATAGGCAGCGTTTCGTCATAGCTCTCGAAGAACGTGTATTTTTTGTCCCCAAGGGCGTTGAAAAGAAACTCCACGCACTCGCACGCTGAGGTTCGCAGATCGTGAAGCGGGTCTTTCTTGGGTTTGAGAAGTTTCAGTACCACTGGCGCGGTGATCTTCTCCCCATCAGCGACTTTTGCCGCCAACCTCTTGCGGACTTTCTCCGGTGCCTTTGCAAGCGCTAGGACCGTTTTATCTGGCAAATTAGCAAGCGTTGCAACTTTGAGCGGTGGCTGTGCCTGAATTTTATCGATGCTTTCGGCCAGCTCCATATAGTTATAAGCGCTGCGCTGAGACATGCTGAACTCAGCTTTGACCCACGGCAGAAACTTGCCATGCGGAAGGGCTTTTCTCGCTTCAATCAAGTCCCGCCCGACCTGCAAACGAAAGAGACGCAAACGGCGCTCTTCTTCCCCAACGCGAACCAGATTGTTGCGAATGCTGTCTGCTAGCTTCTTCAATTTTAGTTCGTTCATACGCCCTACTCCACCAACAGATGTTGAAGTAGGTTGCAATTTGCACGCACTTTCACAAGGGTGACGACATAGGTTTCGTTGTTCAAGGTAAACAGCAGAGCAGGATCGAGCACGCGCGCCAGAAATGGTTGCCGAAATCGAACGACTCAGGAACAAAATGGGGACTGGATGAAAAAAGAGGCTCCCCCCATGAAGCTCGAATTTCACGACCTAGAGTTTGATAAAATCGGCCGACGGACAAACGACCCTAGTCGTATGTGGGGTTACGTCACCGTCAAATTCTATGACACTGACAGGCAACACGTTGTTTCCACAGAGGTGTGTTGTTCTCTATCTAAAACACCAACCACAACGATTTCCGAGATAGAAGCGGAAGCCCTTACGCAAACCAAGTCGATCCTCAAGCACACACTCGAACTGCTAGAGAAAGGCGACTTGGCAACGCTAATGGAAGAAGGCCGCGAGGCGCGTACTAAGGCGTGGGATGATCTCCCTGCCGTAGCCTGATTTCGTCTTCAATCAACCAGTACGCTGCGAGCTTGGCGGGTAGCGATGCCCGCCTTTGCGAGCCGTTGAGTCTCACTCACTACGCTGACGAAAGCGGCGCTAGAGGCCAGCTGCGCCGCCCAACTGTATAAAAGGTAGCAGTTGTGAAATACCTCGTCCTAACGGCTCTGATAGCCGTCGTTCCGGCCCTATTTCTGTTGAAGCTTAGCGGCTTCTGTTTCGATGCCCTCCGGTGGAATTCGGACAGGGAGCTGATCGAAGCCGGTCTACAGTACGTGGTGAAGCGCCGTTCGGCCGCGATCACTGACGTGGCCGCCTACATGCGGGACTACCCCCAATGCTGTTCGGTGGACCGATCTGATACGTTTCTCCAGACCCCATTCCTGAACGCACTGTTCGGAAAGCGCTACTACGCCGTTAGCGTCAAATACCCGGTTTCCGATCCCGGCCGCGAGCCGTACTATCAGTCGATCCTAATCATGGAGTGTTGCCAAAAGTATGTGCCCGACAGCTACGGTATGGGTTCATCGACGCCCGTGCCGAAGGGGCCGCGGCCAGAATGAGGCAGAAGACCTCACGGATATCGTAATTCAAAATCTCCGCAGCGCGGGGAATAATCTTAACCATTTCGCTGTGCGGCATGGCGTGTGGCCATGCTTTTGAGCGTCGCTCATGCGGAACGTATCGGGCGCAGGCTGGCTAGCCTTGTTGGCGCGGCTCCATCATCGGTAATGATTTATATACTTTTTAAGCATTAGGTCTCGATAGACATCGGGTGTAATTTTCACCTGTATCGCGTTCCACCCGCCGACAAATTTATACCGGGGTGGCCACGTGGTCCCCCGCTGGGGAACATACCTGTGACCAAAGTCTCATCGTCTTTTATCTTCATTTTCACCACCGTTTCTCTGTCCCTCCCCGTCGTTGCCGCCGATCTTGTCCCACCGCTAGCAGGTGGGGTTTATGAAGATGTCTATCTGCACAATCCGCCTCACACGGCTGGCTATGTCCAGGGGAGCTACGCCGGACTGGTGGATGCTCCGTATGGGGCGACCGGAGATGATTGGACGGTGAAGGGGTCAATCAATTTTAATCCCGAACGCTACGTCAACTTGCAAGCCGACCTCGGTAATTCATGGAAAAGCTCCGGAGCCTTGGACGCTCAGGTGCTTTCATGGGCCGTCCACGGCTATTACCGCGACCGGGATTTTGCATTGGGTGCGTTCTTTCAAGATGCAAACTTGCACGCGGGGGCGCTGGGTTATCTCGGCGACAAGAACGTTAGAGATTACCTCGGTGGGCTAGAAGGTGCCTATTTCCTACCCAACAATACGTTCTATGCGCGGGTAGGCTACGGGAAGGTGGAGTGGTCCGATTACAGTCCCGACCACCTGATGGGCGTCGTTGGGTTCCGTCATTACTTCACCGACAACGTGCGCTTCGATGTTGAGGGCGACTTCAATCACCTGAGCTATGAGTCGGCCGAGGCTGACGTTAGGTCCGTGATCGTTACTGGCAATTACAGACCATGGGCGAAGCCCGTCACGTTCTTTGCAGGCTACCGCTTCGATGACGCTGATGCGTCCATCTCGGACTATTCCTTTGGCTTAGGTGGAACGGGAACCGTCTTCGGAGGGGTTCGCCTCTCCTTTGGCTCGGATAGCATCAAGGATGAAGAACGCTCTGGCCCGATGTGGAATGTCGGACTGTAGTAAGTTCAAATTTAAAGTGGCTGTGTGGTCGCCATCGCGAGCGTGAGAATAGGCTTGGCACATTGCCTGGCCTTCGAATTGCGGCAGTGAGTCTGTATTTCTATCCGTGGCGAACCAGGTCAAGCGCTGCATGCGCCCAACAAGCTTGGCCTTACAAGCCGTGCGTTGCTCAGGAGTTCAAAAGGGGAATTTGCGCAGTTGCCTAGCGCGTTGTCGCGCTAGTTGAAGTCCGTAGCTTTCATCTCTTCAATCCAAGTCACATTGCGATCAACCGCGAGATCGATCAGCAGACGGGTGCACTTTATCGGAGACGCACCGATGACAAGCTTGTCATCCTTCCGGTCGACGTGAAAATTGAGCGCGGCGTCCTCACGTGTCGCCCACGTCTTGAGGGTCTTGATCGTTTCGAAGGATGCAAAGCGCCGTAGCTCGTCCAACTTTTGAAGTTTCTCCCGAAGCTCGGCAAGTGTCTGCTTAAGTCCCCGAGCAGTCGTCGTCCGTGTAGCGTCGTCCATACCCTCAATCTCGGCGACCGATTTCGCGCTGAGATCAATTGCATCGAGCATCTTGCGAGCGTTCGTCAGACTAAGGACGATACTGCTGTAAAAGGGCGAAACCAGTTCGTACCCTTTGATGTGGGCATAGGTTTTCTGGATGATCTTGCTCGTTCGCGAAGTCGCCCCGCTTGCACTCTGACTGACGCGAATTTTTTCTTTCGTGATTTTTAGTTCTCCGTTGCGCACATGGTTCCAAAGCGGAATGTTGTGCTCGTCCAGTGCCGCGAGAACGCCGTTCCGCATCTTTTCCACAGCGGTCGCTATTTCAAGGTTTTCGTCGATGGCGTCACGGATGAAGCGAACGTTCTGAGCAAGCCGGAGCAAATATGCGATATCGCTTTCGCGGGCCTCGCGCCGCCTCAGTTCGGCAACGGCCTCTTCGTGGCCGCTCGGGTTGAGAGTTTTAAAGCAATCAGGGCCGATAAGGCGGATTACGCCCTCGTCGGGGAACCATGCGATTTTGCCGTGAAGCGCAAACTTTGGCTTTTTGGGGCAACAACACGGACAAGGCGAATGGAGAGTTGAGTTCCGCAGGTATGCTTCTGGCAGATCGAATTCCCCCAGGTATACGGGGCGCGCGCCCTTTGGCGGCTTGGTGTGAGTGTGCCTTGGCCAGAGATACGGGCGGCCAGTCTTCGCCACAAATGCTTTAATCTCTTTGATGACGGAACGATCTGGTTCCGTCCAATAGATCGCTTTCACTTCAAAAGCGGAAGCGGGAATATCAATGAACGGCTGTTTGCCGTAGTCCGATTGCTCGTTGAGCACGTGATGCCTCGCCAAATAGGCGCACCGAACGCGCGCTGCGGGCTTGATCCGCAAAGCTAAGAGCACACGCTCGGCTGGTCCCTCCCCTGCAACGCACCGTTTGTGTTCAAGCGCGCATAAGAAAGTGAGTCGGCCCGAATTTCAATCGCAACAAGATCGTCAAGTGCCTGGAGAAAACAAAAATTCGGAGTTGCCCCTATGGCGGCGCAACTTTGCCCGGCACACAAATTCAGCCGTTGCGTTGCGCTACTGGGCGCGTCGCGATGCCGCCTTGCTAGCGCGCGTCAAGTGCAATCGGCAGCGAAAAGGTGGGGGCATGCAATCTGCTTGGTCTTCCGTGGCCGAGCCTTGTCCGACATAGTGGCCTAGGACATAGAAAGCGGACTTATTCGCAATTGGGGGACGATGTGCGAATGCACGAGGGAAATCGTGGAAATTTGCAGGGGCCGTCCACAAAGACGTGCCACGCTGAGTGAGTCGCAATGAACCCTGTCGAAATCGAAGAGGCCGTATCGGCCCTTGCGGCTGCGCCGTTCGACCCGGAAGAGTTTCCGTTCGCCTTCCTTGAAGCATTCGGCAACAAGGAAACTACGATCAAGCGTCTTCGCAGCGGTACATCGAACAAATCTGATCTCGGCGGCGTCCTACAAACCAACAACATCCATATCGCCGTCGGTCTGCCGGGTGAGCTGACAAAGACGCTGGCGGCGCTGAAGGCAAGCCCGGCCACTGCCAGGGCCAAAGCACGCTTCATCCTCGCCACCGACGGCACGAACTTCGAGGCTGAGGACTTAGAAAGTGGTGAGACCGTCGCGTCCACCTACCAAGATTTCCCCGACCATTTCGGCTTCTTCTTACCGCTTGCGGGCATAACCACCGTCAAGCAGATCACAGATAATGCTTTCGATATCCGTGCCACAGGCCGCCTGAACCGGCTCTATGTCGAGCTTCTGAAAGACAATCCCGAGTGGGGCTCCGCCGAGCGCCGCCGTGACATGAACCATTTTATGGCGCGGCTGATCTTCTGCTTCTTCGCCGAAGATACGGACATCTTCAATGGCACCGGTTTATTCACAGCCGCCATCGAGCAGATGAGTGCACGCGACTCTTCCAATACCCACGAAGTCGTCGGCGAGCTGTTCCGAGCGATGAACACGAAAATTGAGGATCGAGCGAATGCCAAGGTACCTCGCTGGGCCGACGCCTTCCCTTATGTAAACGGGGGCCTATTCTCCGGCAGCCTCGACGTTCCGCGTTTTTCCAAGATCGCACGATCCTATCTTCTGCACATCGGCGGCCTCGACTGGAAAAGGATCAACCCAGACATTTTCGGGTCAATGATCCAGGCTGTCGCGGAGGACGAGGAGCGCGGCGCACTCGGTATGCACTACACGAGCGTACCGAACATCCTGAAAGTTCTCGATCCGCTGTTCCTCGATGATCTGCGTGATCAGCTTGAAGAAGCGGGCGGCAATTCCCGCAAACTTCTTAACCTGCGCAGCCGCATGGCGAAGATTAGGGTCTTTGACCCGGCCTGCGGTTCCGGCAACTTCCTTGTCATTGCGTATAAGGCAATGCGAGCCATCGAAGCCGAGATCAACAAGCGGCGCGGGGAAACGGGGCGTCGGACGGAAATTCCCCTCACGAACTTTCGTGGTATCGAACTACGCGACTTCCCAGCCGAGGTCGCGCGCCTCGCGCTCATCATTGCCGAATATCAGTGCGATGTGTTGCATCGTGGCCAGAAGCAAGCCCTGGCAGAGTTTTTGCCCCTGGATGCCGAGAGCTGGATCACTTGCGGCAACGCCCTGCGGCTCGACTGGTTGAGCGTCTGCCCACCAACAGGGACCAGTGTGAAAATACACAGCGACGATCTTCTTCAGGAGCCGCTCGATCAGCCGGAGATCGACTTCGAGAATGAGGGTGGTGAAACCTATATCTGTAGTAATCCTCCCTACCTTGGCTCGACTTGGCAATCCGAGGCACAAAAGTCGGACTTGCGGATCATCTTCGAGGGGCGCACGCAGAATTGGAAATCTCTCGACTACGTTGCCGGTTGGTTTCTAAAGGCTGCTGATTACGGCACACGCACCAATTCGGCAGCAGCTTTTGTGGCTACAAATTCAATCTGTCAGGGTCAGCAAGTTCCGATCCTTTGGCCGCTCATCTTTCAAGCCGGTCATCAGATCGCGTTTGCGCACACATCGTTCAAATGGGCAAATCTTGCGAGTTACAAGGCGGGCGTCACCGTTGTAATCGTGGGTATCGCCAATCATGTTGGTAAGCTGCGGCAATTGTTTTCACTCGCCGACGACGGGACTGCAATCACGAAAGAAGTTGAGCACATCAATGCCTATCTGGTGGCAGGACCAGATTTGGTTGTTCGAAAATCATCCAAGCCGCTGACGAATATTTCGGAGATGACCTTTGGCAGTAAACCCGTTGACGGTGGTAATCTCTTACTTTCTCAAGATGAGTTGACCCATCTTGGGTTGTCGTCAGAGGATCGAAAAAAGTTTGTGCGGCCAATATTTGGCTCGGACGAATTTATCGGAGGGAAACCCCGTTTCTGCATCTGGATTGATGACGTTGACGCCGAAGAGGCGCTTCGGCATCCTGTGATCGGCCCGCGATTGCAGAAAGTCCGCGAAATGAGGCTTGCTAGCCCCAAGATTGCGACGCAACGCGGAGCGAATACGCCTCATAGATTTGATGAACGGCGTCAGTCTGGCGATGAAGCCGTGATTGCAGTTGCAGCGATCAGCTCCGAAAATCGAAACTATCTACCCTGCGGACTGCTACCTCGCGGGACAATCATTTCGAACAAATGCTTCGCGCTGTTCAATGCTCCCCTTTGGAATATGGCTGTCATCGCCTCGCGCCTTCATTGGGTTTGGATTGCGACAGTTTGCGTCCGGATGCGGACGGATTTCTCTTATTCCAATACAATCGGCTGGAACACGTTTCCGGTGCCGACGCTCACCGAGAAGAACAAGGCCGACCTGACGCGCTGCGCAGAAGACATTTTGATTGCGCGCGAGGCGAATTTTCCGGCCACAATCGCCGATCTCTACGATCCCGACAAGATGCCCGCCGATTTGCGTGGAGCACACGAGCGCAATGACGAAGTGCTCGAGCGCATCTATATCGGTCGCCGCTTCAAGAACGATACGGAGCGGCTGGAGAGGTTGTTCGACCTCTACATTAAAATGACCGTTGGCCAAGGCGTGGCCAGGAACGGGCGGAGCTAAGAAATGCTAGGCGGGGGAGGCACATGACCAACCAGAAGAAATCAGTACCCTCTATCTCGGTCTCGTACGCCCGCAACGGTGTTTCGACGAAGGCCAACGCGCTCGGCATGAGGCCGATGCAGGAGCGCGCTTATGAGAAGCGCGGCGAACCCTATCTTCTCATCAAGTCTCCGCCCGCATCAGGCAAAAGCCGCGCGCTCATGTTCATCGCGCTTGACAAGCTCTCCAATCAGGGTCGTAAGCAGGCCATCATCGTCGTGCCGGAAAAATCCATCGGCGCGAGCTTCAACGACGAGCCTCTGACCCAATACGGTTTTTGGGCTGATTGGCGCGTCGAGCCGAAGTGGAACCTGTGCAACGCGCCTGGCTCTGACAACGGCGGCAAGGTCAACTCCGTTAAGGCGTTTCTTGAGAGCGGCGACCAGGTTCTGGTCTGCACTCATGCAACCTTCCGCTTTGCCGTCGACAAATTCGGTGTGGAGGCGTTCGACGACCGGCTGATTGCCGTGGACGAGTTCCATCACGTTTCCGCCGATCCCGACAATAAGCTCGGCCAGCATCTCGGGCAGCTCATTGCGCGCGATAAGACGCATATAGTGGCGATGACAGGCTCTTACTTCCGGGGCGACGCTATGCCTGTGCTGGCCCCGCAAGACGAAGCAAAATTCGATACCGTCACCTACACCTATTACGAGCAGCTCAATGGCTATGAGTATCTAAAACAGCTCGATATGGGCTACTTCTTCTATTCCGGCTCGTACACTGACGACATTCTGAACGTCCTCAATCCCGCCGAGAAGACCATCATTCATATCCCGAACGTCAATTCGCGCGAAAGCACAAAGGACAAGATCAAGGAGGTGGAGCACATCATCAGCGAGCTGGGCGAATGGCAGGGCATCGACCCCGCGACCGGCTTCCAGCTTGTGAAGACGCCAGAGGGCCGTATGCTGCGCATCGCCGATCTTGTCGATGACGGCCCGAACAAGCGTGATCGTGTTTCGGCTGCGCTGAAAGACCCCGCGCAGAAGAACAACCGCGACCATGTAGATATCATCATCGCGCTCGGCATGGCGAAGGAAGGCTTCGATTGGATTTGGTGCGAACACGCGCTGACGGTCGGCTATCGGTCCAGCCTTACGGAAATCGTGCAGATCATCGGTCGCGCCACACGCGACGCTCCGGACAAGACCCGCGCGCGTTTCACGAACTTGATCGCCGAGCCAGACGCATCCGAGGAAGCGGTTGCCGAAGCGGTGAACGACACGCTGAAAGCAATCGCGGCAAGCCTTCTTATGGAGCAGGTTCTTGCCCCGCGCTTTGAGTTCAATCCGAAGAGGCAGGGAAGCGGCCCAACGCCGGGATTTGACTACGGCGAAGGCGGCTATGATCCAGACAAGTGCAATATCGGCTTCAACGAGCAGACGGGACAGTTCCAGATCGAGATCAAGGGTCTCGCTGAACCCAAGAGCAAGGAGGCGGCACGCATTTGCCAGGAGGACTTGAACGAGGTGATCGCCGCCTTTGTTCAGGACAAGACAGCCATCGAACGCGGACTCTTTGATGAGGAACTTGTGCCTGAAGAACTGACGCAGGTTCGCATGGGCAAGATCATCAAGGACAAATATCCAGAACTCGATGAGGAAGATCAGGAGGCTGTGCGCCAACACGCCGTTGCCGCCCTCAATCTGACGCAGCAGGCGAAGCAGCTTGCGATTGATGGTGAAGACGACGAGCCGAGCCCCAACACGGCGTTGATCGACGGTGTGCGCAAGTTCGCGATGGACGTGCGGGAGTTAGACATCGACCTTATAGACCGCATCAACCCTTTCGGCGAAGCCTATGCTATCCTCTCCAAGACGATGAGCGAAGAAAGTCTCAAACAGGTCGCGGCGGCGATTGCCGCTAAGCGCACGACGCTGACGCCGGAGGAAGCCAAGGAGCTTGCTGTGCGCGCCGTTAAGTTCAAGAAGGAACGTGGACGGCTCCCTTCAATCGGTTCGACCGATGCCTGGGAAAAGCGGATGGCAGAAGGCGCAGCCGCATTTGTGAAGTTCAAGGATGAGGGCCGCTATGGGTGATCTGGACCTCGATGAACTGCGCGAAGAACTTGACGAATTTGCGCAGCCTGAAAAGAAGAGTGCTCGGTCGCCGCGCGAAGAACGCATTATTGCGGGTTTCGAGGAAATCCAACGCTTCGTCGAGCAGAATGGTCGCATTCCGCAGCATGGCGAGGAGGGCGATATCTTCGAGCGGCTTTATGCTGTGCGCCTTGATCGGCTGCGTTCGCTCGGTGAATGCCGCTCCCTTCTTGCGTCGATGGATTACCAAGGGCTGCTCACGGTCGCGGAAGCCGTTGCTGCGACGCCAGCGGAAACTATGGACGACGACGAGTTGCTTGCCGAGTTGGAAGGCGCGGCGGGTTCATCGGACATCACCGCGCTTCGGCATGTACGCGCGACGGCCGAGAAGCGCGCCGCCGAGGAAATTGCCAATCGCACCCCATGCGATGATTTTGCGGAGTTCAAGCCGTTGTTCGATAGGGTGGCGAAAGAACTTGAAACCGGGGAGCGGATCGCACGCCGCATCAGGAAAGACGCAGGCTTTCTGAAATCAGATATCAAGGCGGGAGAGTTCTTCATCCTTGGCGGCCAAACGGCGCTTGTTGCCGAAGTTGGTGAGCCTATCAAGGCCCCCAATGGCCAATTGGATGCGCGACTACAAGTGATTTATTCAAACGGTACGGAGAGCAATCTCTTGCTCCGATCGCTTCAGCGCGCACTATACAAAGATGAGAGCAGCCGTCTCATTTCCCAGCCATCCGCTGGCCCACTGTTCGCGGACGAAGCCGATGACGGTGATCTCGCGAGCGGTATGATCTACGTTTTACGCAGCAGGTCGGAGCATCCGGTTGTCGCCGCTCACCGCGACGTTCTGCACAAAATCGGCGTGACGGGTGGTGATGTGGCGAGGCGGATCGCCAATGCAAAGCTTGATCCGACCTTCCTTATGGCTGATGTGGAAATCGTTGCCACCTATGAACTCTACAACATAAACCGCACCAAACTCGAAAATCTGATCCATCGCGTTTTCGATCCCGCGCGCCTCGACATCGAAATTAAGGATCGCTTCGGCAACCCGGTCATTCCGCGGGAATGGTTCCTCGTGCCCGTCTTCATCGTGAACGAGGTGGTGGAGCGCATAAAGGACGGGACGATTACCAACTATATTTACGATCCTCAGACCGCCAATCTCGTATTGGTTGGCAGAACAAAATCAGGAGGCGATAAGTAATCGGAAGTTCGGAGCTCAACCTCCGCAAATGGTGGTGCACTTCGCCACTTCGACGATAACGCGCGGTATATTAGGGCCAGCACTGTTCAACATTCACAGGAACCGCCCGACTCGAAGGAGATGAACAAGCATCGTCCGAAGCCTTGGATCGTTTATCTCCAAAGCCTGTCGAGTGCGAGCCCTCGTGCTGATGCCAATTGGACCGTCGATTTTTGCAATCAATTGCAAAAATGGAAGGAGAGGTGGGGCCACTTGAACGGGCTTCTGCACTGCGTCGCGATAATGGAAAATTATCGGGGGTTAGGACCTCGCTCGTCATTGCGACGCCCTCAGGTGCTTGAGCAGCTGCTGTTCTCGGATGTCGTTAAGGTGGCCGAGATTGTTCGTGACGGCCGACATCAATGGCTCAGCTGCCTCAAGCGGAACGCCGACGCGAGACAGATCACCTTCGCGACCGAGCTTTTCGATCTCCGCGCTACCTGCCCAAACCAATCGCTTCGAGATCGGCGCGCCGTCGGCGTAAAACGCCGCCATGCAGGCGGCCGCGGGACGTTGAGCTTTGGCAATGCGAGCCTCTAGGACGCGCCGCACTTCGATATTCTCTCGGGCGAAACGCTGAATTGCGAGCTTTCCGATCCGGGTGTGTTTGTCGAAGGCGTAGAGGGGAACACCGGCGACGGTTTTTGTTGCGGGCACCGCGTCATCGATGGTCTCAGCTCGTGCTGACCTCAGAGCTAGCCAAAAAAGCGGCAGCATGATCGTCAACGGCTCTCTCGTCAGCCACGCCGCGCAACGAACAACGTCAATCAACGGTGCAGGAACGCCGAGCGTTTTAAAGGTTGCCAGCACCTCATCGAGCTTAACTCTCCAGGCTCTCCGATTTTGTCCGACGAGTCCGGAAGCGTACAGCGTTGCGGCCCCCCGCTCATGAAGGGTCGCGGAGCTATCGGCGATCATGTTGAGACGTTGGCCGTCGTTCATGTTTTTGGCCCGCGCTCGAACATCGGCCAAGGACGGATGGCTATTGATTGCCGATATTAAGAGATCGGCGGAGCGATCTTTAGAAGCAGCAGCGAGGACGTTCGATAACGATACTGTCGCTGCCGCTACGTCTTCGTTCCGAAAGAACGGGGGCTGGCGGCCTGCATCAACGATCGCGCAAACAGTCTCGGTCGAAGCGACGCCGACGTCTTCGAACGAAACGATCAAGAGACGGCGTAGCGCGTTAGCGCCGCGGAAGCGATAGAGATGCGAAGTCGCCTGCGCGGCTAGGTCGAGTTCGCTACGACGGATAGCTTTTTGCATCCAAGATGCGGCTATCCAGTGGTCGGTCGCACATGGGTTATTGGCGATCGAAGGGTGATCATGAAGTCCGGAGATTGCTTGTCTGCTGTCCATTTGTCGTCCCGATACACGCGAGGGCGACAGCAAACTCTAACTCCGCGACCAGCCGAGTAAATGACTTATCTCGGGATTTTTCTCGACATGATGGCACGTTCTAACTTGTGGCCAATCCGGCGGCTGAGAGCAACGGAATGGCCTCTTCTCGACGAAGGATGAGGCGCGACCTTGAGCGCGAGCTTGGCCGGAAGTCGAGCAAGAAAGAGGTTCGAGCAGCCTTGCGATGATTTCGTTCTGAGCCGGTGAGGTGACTACCAGGATCAGTCAACCCGTTCGTGACCAAATCAATAGTCAGGCTTATGCAATCCAGCGTAACGGTCGCTGAGCTTGGTGTTGACCGGCGATGTCGGTCCCTTGCGGTAATGCCAGACGAAAACAGGTGCGCTCAGGGCAGCTAAAAAGCCATTTCTCATTCCACTCATAAGATAGTCTGGAAGCGAAATATGGTCCCCGCCCGGCCTCATGTAGGCAAGAAAAACACCATATCCAAACCCCACGATAACACAAAAGACCGCAGTTAGCGCGGACGCCAAGATAAAAAACCAAGCGCCTTTCGGAAGCGCGCGAGAAACAAAGCGCGAGAACAGCGCAGCCGTACCGAAAACCAAAAATATCATCATCATGCTGTAGCGACCCCCACCCTGATCTGTCCCGCAACCATTGCTGCCTAAAACGATGTGAGGCATTGGCGCGTGATGAATTATGGACACATGCTTGCAGACTACGAAGCTTGGCAAGCGAAGAGACAGCAAGCCAATATTGGCGCTGCAAATGTCGTGCTTTCGGCAACAGACGGCAGGCCGGACGAAATTGCAAGCGATTTGAATACGGCGCACACCTTCGAGGAAATCAGCGGCGGACAATCATAAGGCGATCTTCTTCCCGAGCGTTTGGTCTTGGATGAAGCCAATAGCGCCGAAGCGATCGCAACCAGAACGACATCGACAATCGCAGTCCGGGAGCTAGTTCCTTACGACATCATCCGTGACCTTCAACATCGACGAGCTGATACGAAGGCGACGACCAATTTTTTTCTCAGCTATCCATTTTCGAAGACAGTATTCAGAGCCATTGGACGCGAGGAATTCAGATTTCTTGCAATTGTCCACTTTCTCGAACTTTGTCCCTCTGGATGGCCAATCCGTCCCTGTTGGCTATGCACAACGGGCCTCTCTCTTCCCGTGTGAACCGGATCGAGGACTCACGGAATTAACGTTAGCGCCAAAAGCTGGGGACCTGACGGCCACAGGCAGCGAGTTCTTCAGAAAAACGCAGCACAAGTCTTCGATGAAGCTTTGTTTGCGAGGACCGCCGCAGCTAATATTTTGAGATGTACGAGCATGACCGTCAAAGCCTTCGTCTGGTGGAGCATCTACGTTCGGTCGACCAACCCTCGAAAATTGAAAGAAGTGCATCTTCCACCTATCGAGGCCGCTCTTGATGGCACGCAATTTGGTTGGCAAAGCGTAGTTGAGGACGAAAATACCACCCTTACGCGTTTCATCAATTACCAAAATCTCGAGGGTGCGACCGTTACCGATGTCGTCACTCCTGTGCTACGGCGAGCGTATCGGCTTGCTAACGGTTGGACGATACACGGGCTCTTTGATCTTAATCTCGATGAGCTTCACAGTGTCATCGGCGGTTGGAATAGCAAAAAGGCTTCGCGATGGCCTCCTGCACTTGAAAGCATGATGTTCGAGATTTCGCCTGGAGAGATTTCGGGTATGGGAGAGGATGGCGGGCGGGAAATCGCTGGGGAACCAGGTCGAACGCTCCGCGTGCCCAGCAAACTTGGCCTAAAGCCTTGAGGGGGATGCGATGAGCACGTTTGCCGCCTCAAGAAGATTGCCAAAAGAGGTTTTGCAACCTCAGACCCAGTTCAGTTTGGAGGCGCAGCACGTCCGCGAGAAATATTCAAACTCATCATGGCAGATCGGCGAACACAGCGACGACTACGTGGCGCTTGATTATTTGAACGACGCGGCTAGGGCTTTCTGGCTACCAAGATTTCTGCACTACGTGACGAATGAAGCACCTCCCTCCACATATCACCTCGAGGTACTTCTGTTCAGGCTTTCGGACCCTAAGTTCTCCAAGCCAGTCATCTCAATCTATGATGCAGTGGAAATCGCGTTCGTACGCCGATACTTGGAATGGCTGGAGCGAGACTCCGGATTTCTGACGGGGTCGACGTTGCGTGGAAAGGATTTTGCGGTCGCGACCGCAATGTGGGGCTAACTCGCTTTGCAATTGATTGCAAAATTGTGGCACGTCGCGAAGCTTCATCGGCAGAACATACGTTCCAGAGTTCAGCGTGCGTTGCTAAAGACCGGATGGTCTTTGCTGACTCGATGTTCGTTGCTGGCGGCGATTTCGAATAGCTCAAGTACAGGGTAGCCAGAACTCCGGAGATCAGCGTCACGCACGATCTGACGACGTTTGAACGCATAGCGGACGGCGGGTCCGACGTAGCCCCCGGCAGAGGTTCTGGAACCGATTACGACATCAGTCCGATTGGCGTTGGTATCGATCGAGTGGTGTTCTGCCGACGGACGATGCGAGTGAGGACGCCCACGTGTGCCACGAACCGTTGTTTCGTGGCCGGGTTGGTTGATCAGTTCCGCGAGGTGACAGCAGAATACGCAAAGTAGCGCGTAGCTGTCCTCGGATTGGGCGAAGCCCTTAAGCTCGACGGCTCTGCCACCACAAGGCAAGCACGTACGTTGTCCATGCAGCAATAGTCGGGTAGAGGGCGAAAGGTGGGAAAGCTTTAAGAAAGCCAACAAGGTCTGGGTGGCGCGCTCGGAGCGACCAAGCCATCAGCGCAATCGCCAGTGTCGCGACCGAAATTGCCGCGAAGGAAACCAGCCTTGCGTAAAGATGATCGACTTTGCTCGTAGCTAATCTGGGCGACGATCAGTGCGGCAACGACGGTGCCACCGATTGTGATCGTGAAGACAACGGTGAACCCTATGGCAGTCGCCGAGGTGACGGTGTCGCCATGCCCAATGGTCCAGAACAATGCGGCGGCAAACACAATCATTGAACTTAAGGCGGGTAAAAGCGCGTGCATAGGCCGCTCACTTCCTAATTCAGCATAACCCTCGCCTTACTCTGAAACTTCTACCTTCGCGCTAACGGAAAGAGTTAACGCGCATTGGCCTATCTCCGGAATGGCCATTGCAATCAATTTCAATCAGCAAGACTTACGCGGCGGCAGTCCCTTTTCCTAAGTGATCTGTGTTCTCGGATAAGAACTTTCGCATTTGTTCATCCTCTTCCGAAGCACGATGCGAGCGAAGCTCGCACTTCACTTAAGCGTTAGCGAATGGTCCCGAGATACGAAGACCGAAGGTCGAGTACTCTCCCTCTTACGTAAGTAAGAGGATAAGCGATCCTAGAGTTATCCTCCTAGTGTTATCCTCCTAGGGTATAAGATCGGCTGATTTCAGGACGATCTATAATAGTCTGATTTCAGGATGATCTAAGATCGTCAGCAGACTCGGAATTATTGAGATTTCTGATTGAGCGTTTTTTGAGCGGCTGATCTGAGGACGATACGGGTCACTTTTTATCGAAGCTGATTTCCTCCATTTCCCAATTATTTTTCGCCGTCTGCATCGCCTCCGCGAGCTTGTCGGTGTCGAGGCTGACCCATAACAGCTTCGGCCCGTCGTGCTTCACCTTGGCTTGCGCGATGTGTATGTAGTCGTAGCAATATTTCTTCAGTTCCGGCAGGGCCGTGTTCTTCACCTGACTGAGGCTGAGTCCGGCCATAGTTGCCCAATCTTGGCGGCTGTACGCGAGCCATTCTCGGCCCCGACGACACAGCTTATTCTGGCGTATCCTCCAGAGCCCGGCGATACGGTAGAGTAGAACGCCAGCAGCCAAACTGCCGCCAGCTACAGCCCTGCACTGCCCCAACTCCCCCGGCACCGCTCTGAAGGGCTTCTTCGCACTTTTGGAGTTTTGCGGCTCGGACATCTTGCTGTTTGTTGGCGTTGGAACTTCTGGGTATGCTTGTGCAGCTATTTCTAGTGACGATACTGTCATCGCGGCGAGCACCTACTGTTGTGTTCGGCCGATGTCGCTGATACGTAGTCAGCTTTCCGACTCCTACGTAACGCCGACGCGACCGGCGTGGATTTCAGTCCCGCACGCCAATGCGGGGTTTTCTTTTTCAGACTTCAGAACGCAAGAGGCAACGAAGCCGGTTCGTTCCTGAGCTGATCATTTATTCACTGCGCAATGGCTTCTTCAGTAGCCGTAGACTTGCGCTCTCTTCTTCGCCCCCGTCAGTCTCGGGGCTCAGATCACGCTCCGCTTCCATTTTAGATACCCGCACTTCAAGTGCCGACAGCCGATCCGCTAGAGCTTCCTGCGTCGGCACATACGCGATCCCCAGCGAGCGCTCTAGCCGATTGACGATGACGGCGTTGAGCGGATCGCCAGAAGTGTCGCTTTCTCTTGTCAACGTCTGATGCAGCTGCTCAGGCAGCCGAACTGTGAGGCGAGTAGTTTTTACCAAGATCGTATCTTTCTCTAGGATTGGTGCTTTGATGCACTAATATAGCACCATAGTGATTTCTTACCAGATTGCGCTTAGGAGGCAGTTAATGAGTATCAACGACAGACCCCCGAGTTACCGGCTAGGCTCGGGTTCAGAGCTAACTGATAAAGCTGGGGCATCTGCCTCGCAGCTCTGCCGAAATTTACCGACGGCAAGCCGACGCGAGCATTCAAGCAAAACGCCACGTCTCTCCTGGAAGGAGAAGAGGTTCGCCGCAACGTTGCCGATTATGACGCCGAGGCCGACTAATGAGGCATCCCATCGAGTTGAAGCAGGCAAAGGTGGAGCGACTGCTCAAACAGCTTCTGGCTGGGCGAAACATGATCGCCAGTCACGCATAAGAGTTCTCACAGTGCATGGTCGAGAGCCACGCCGAGACGGATGCCGGGATTAAAGCCGATTGGGAGATTGAGCCCAATGGTACGAGAGACATTAATCAGGAGACAAATGAATGCTCAAGAAAGCAGCAAAGTGGCGTTTAGACGTAGCCAAATTTAATGCGATGGAGCTGAGGCTTGCACTCACTGCAAATCAGCATGCTTACAGCCTCTCCAGTGATGGAGAGATCGTCCACGCTAGCCGGAGCCTGGACGACATCGATAGTTTTCTCCAGGGCATGTTCTTTGCGCTAGGATGGCCCGCAGAGGGTGAAGAAGAATACCTCAACAAGCCGCCGGTAGGCATTGCCTGATGGCTGGCAAAAAGCTTCAAGCTTCCTAAGTAGTCCACGATTTCACGGACAACCGCGGCAAGCGACGCATCTATCTTCGCTTGCCGGTCGCAAGAAAATTCCTTTGCCAGGCCTCGTGTTCTCAAAGGAGCTCTGGATCGCTTACCACAAAGCGATGGCGGCTCCTTTGCAATCGATCGCAAAATCTGAGATCGGCGCAAAGCAAACGAAACCTGGTAGCATGTCGGCGCTAGTCGCCGACCATTGCGCTTCGTCCGCATTCACGGGTCTCGCCGATGCAACCAAGACCAGTTATCGCAGCCTCATTGAGTGACTTCGCAACGGCTATGGAGACAGTTCCGGCGCTCGACTAACGCCGAAGATCATCGACAGGGTGATCTTGAAGCCACTGGTTGCCGAGCCCCACCCGATACGGAAGCGCCTGGTGATGCGTCTCGACTTGGCCGTGCCCAACAGCTGCCGCAAGGACGACTCCGCCCGGTGAGCACCGGGGGGCCGTATGCTTGATGACGTTGTCGGCAAGGTTGTGCGCAGCCGATGCAGGAAAGATCGACTTCAGTCATCATCGACCCCTTTCGATACGTGAACGACAAATTCGCCGACGTCGTCGGGGAGGGTGGGTGCCCATCGCCTATTCTCGCCCAAATTTGGGCTTTTGCGCTGGGGGGATTGGGGCTGTTGCGAGCCCCCGCAACCAATTCGATTTGCAACGCCATTTCTCGAATGATTTGAGAGGACTGTGCCTCTCGGCGTGTGCTCGGAGCAGTTCAGCAAGATCTCCGGAGTCATCGCGACGCTGTTGCAAGATTTGGTCGATTAGCCCGCAGCGCGCGGCCGCGAGATAGCGACGCGTCCAGGGCAAGAAGTACGCGGCGCTTCTCGTCGTCGAAAGCGGACGTCAGACGATCGCGCGGCCGGCCAAGCGTGACGTCAAAAATAGCTCCGATGCGTCCCGGGGAGGGCTGCATCACGACGATACGCGATGCCAGGGCAACCGCCTCTTCGATATCGTGGGTCACCAGAACGAGCGTTTGGCGGCCGTCGTCCCAAAGCTCAAGCAGATGATCTTGCAACTCGACGCGCGTGAACGCGTCGAGTGCCGAGAACGGTTCGTCAAGCAATAGAACGGTTGGGCGGGTCACCAGAGCCCTGGCGATTGCGACGCGCTGGCTCTGACCACCTGAAAGCTCATGCGGCCATCGCTTTGCGTAGTCTAATAGACCGACCCGCTGCAAGGCGGTGTCAATTCGCTCGTGCCGGTCCGCTCGCGCAAGATGCGCCAAGCCGAAGCCGACATTGTCCCTGACGCTCAGCCACGGCAGCAACCGCGGCTCCTGGAAGATGATGCCAACAGCGGGATGCGGAGCCGTGATGGCCTGTCCGTCGAGAAATACGCCACCCTGGGTCGGCCTATCGAGGCCGGATAGCAGACGAAGCAGAGTGCTCTTCCCGCATCCCGAGCCGCCGACGATTGCGACGATCTCGCCCGGCGCGAACTCGAGCGAAACGTCGTCGAGCGCGACCGTTCGATTTGGATAGATCTTACCGATATTGCGAAGCTCGAGCATGATGCATCAATTGGTTCGGCCGAAAGAGTCCTGCCATCGAAGAAAAGGGGCGCTCGCCGAGAAAAGAATCCAATCGCTCGTTTTCCCGAGAGCGGCAAAAAGCAGTATCGCGGCGACGATCTGCGAAGGCTTGCCAAGTTGTTGGCCATCGACCAGAAGATAACCGAGCCCTTCGGACGCGCCCATGAATTCCGCCGCGACGACGAACATCCAGCCGAGCCCAAGACCGCTGCGAAGCGCAACGACATAAGCCGGCAGAATAGATGGCAGCAGGATGCGCCGGACGAGCGCGATGGGCGACAGCCGGAAAATGCGTCCCACCTCTACGATCTTCCGGTCGACCGAGAGAATGGCTCCGAGCACACCCAGATAAACCGGGAAGAACACGCCGACCGCGATGAGTGTGATCTTCGAAGCCTCAAAAATTCCGAACCAAAGGATGAAGAGCGGCACCCACGCAATGGAGGGAACGGCTCTGAGGCCCTGAAGCGTCGGATCGATGAGGCTTCGAACGAACAAGGAGTAACCCGCAACCGCTCCAAGCAGCGTGCCGGCTACGGTCCCTATTACGAAGCCCGCGACGAGGCGGAGGCTCGTCGCGCTGATGTGGACCGCAAGCTCACCAGTTTGCGCAAGTTCGAGTAGCGTGGCCGCAATTTGCGAGGGTGGAGGTACCAAGCGCCCGTTGGCAACGCCAGATCGAACGACAAGCTCCCAACCAAGCCCGAGCGCGATCGGGAGAATGAACCCGATTCCGATAGCCGGAAGCCCGCCGAGCCTGAGGCCCCTGCGGGCAACCGCAGCTCTCGATTTTTCCTCGACAGCGATGCCAGTGCTTTCCGACGCAACCATAGAGCGTCGCGCTAATTGGATGCAGTCGTGAATCTAGCATCGATCAGCGCGTCGACTGCGCCGGCAACATCGACGTCAGGCTTGATGACCTCGGCCTTTTGAAGGGCAAGTCCGGCCGCCAAAATCGTGTCTTTCTGCTGCTGCCCGATCACGGAATTGGAAAGATCGGTCCGCTCCTTGAGCTGCTTCTCGATGACAGCATCGGGAAGCTTCGTTGCCGCAACGAGCAGCTTTTGCAACTCGGCGGGGTTCGCTATCGACCAGGCGCGGGCTTTTTCATATGTCGCAAGCACGCGCTTGACGATATCCGGATGCTCATTGGCGAAAGCTTCGCGGACGTTGAGCACGCCCCACGTATTCGCTTCTCGATTGCGATAGAAGAGTTTCGCACCACTCTCGACTTCAGCCGATGCCATGGCGGGATCGAGCCCGGCCCATGCATCGACGTCGCCGCGGATGAGCGCAGATTTTCCGTCCGCGTGCTGCAGGACCACGATTGTCAGGTCCTTCTCGGTCAGGCCGACGCCCTGCAGTGCCCGGACGAGAAAGATATGCGGGTCGGTGCCGCGCGTAACCGCGACGCGCTTGCCCTTGAGGTCCTCGACCTTCGTAATGCCCGTATCAGGACGGGTAACGAGCGCGGTCCATTCCGGCCGCGAATAGACGTAAATCGATTTGATCGGATTGCCGTTGATGCGACCGATGAGGGCCGCGGCGCCCGCGGTCGAACCGAAGTCGAGCGAGCTTGCATTGAGGAACTCAAGCGCCTTATTCGAACCCAGCGATTGAACCCAACGGATCGCAATTCCGTCCTTCTCGAATTCCTTCTCGAGGAGCTTGTTGTCTTTCAAAGCGAGAGAAACGGGATTGTACGTCGCCCAATCAATTCTGATCTCGGTGAGCTTTTCCGCCGCCGTAGCCATGGACGGAAGGGCGAGCGCGAAGCCCAGAAAGATCATTGCATGCGCGAGTCGAAACAGCTTCATCATCTCATCCCCTGGAAACGTCTCAACACGAAAACCTAAGTGAGATGCCAGTCGGATATAACGAAGAAGAACTGCTGATCATATTCTGGGCACGTGCCGATAAGCGCCGCTGTGCGGTCGCTACAAAATGCCTTGGCAAGTCTGCATCGAGCGGCGCTTGCTGAAATTTTTGCTCAGGCGTCTTCGCCTGCCACGGATCCGCGAAAGAGTTCATCCAGAATGCGGCCTTCGAGCGCCGCGACTTCAGCAGAACCGCGCGACCGCGGGCGCGGGCAGTCAATACTGAGGTCAAGTTTGATCGCGCCCTCTTCCATCACAAGAACACGATCAGCGAGCGTGATCGCTTCTGCAACGTCGTGAGTAACGAGTAGTGCAGTGAAGCCTTGCTCACGCCAGACTTGGTCGAGCAGCTTTTGCATCGAGATCCGCGTCAACGCATCGAGCGCGCCGAGAGGTTCATCGAGAGCCAGGACGCGAGGTCTGGAAACGAGGGCGCGAGCGAGTGCCACGCGTTGGCGTTGTCCCCCCGAAAGGACCGAAGGCCAGTCATCACGGCGATCGGCGAGGCCGACTTTCTCAAGAGTTGCGCTCGCTCGCTCGCGGGAACCTGACAAGCGCCGGTCACGGCCAAGGCCGACCTCAACATTTTTAAGCACGGACGCCCAGGGCAGCAAACGCGGCTCTTGAAACATGACGCGCGCGGTTCGTTCGTCATAGTTTTCCTTGGAATTCGGGCCAAACCAGAATTCACCCCCGGTTGGTCGCTCAAGCCCGACCAGCAGTCGCAGAAACGTGCTCTTTCCGCACCCGCTCTTGCCGACAATGGCGACGAACTGGCCGGCGGGCACGTGGAAATCCAGCCCCTTGAGCACCTGCCTGTCTTTGAAGGACTTTTGAAGATTTCGCACCGTCAGGCTCAAGCCGGTCGTCGATGAAGCCGGCTCAGGCGTATTCCACGCCGGCGTTGACCAACTTGCAGGGCCGACTCGCGGTGCCGCAGTTATCGTGCTCATTATCGGTTCTCGCGATGCGGAGTTTGAAACGCGGGATGCCAGCTGAGGAAGGTTCTCTCGAGCAGCCGCGCCGCGCTGTCGGCCAATTTGCCGAGGAGCGCGTAGACGAGGATGCTGAAGACGACGATGTCGACCAGCAGGAATTCTCTAGCCTGCATGGCCATGTAGCCGATCCCGGAAGACGCGGCGATGGTCTCGGCGACGATGAGCGTCAGCCACATGAAGCCGAGCGCGTAACGCAATCCGACAAAGATCGATGGCAGCGCGCCGGGAAGGATTACGCGCCAGAAGAGCTCAGGCTTCGTCATGCCGTAGATGCGCCCCATCTCGATGAGGTGCGGATCGGCAGTGCGGATGCCATGCAGTGTGTTGATGTAGATCGGGAAGAAAACACCCAGAGCGACAAGAAAGATCTTCGCAGTCTCGCCGATCCCGAACCAAAGGATGACCAATGGAATGAGGGCGAGATGAGGAACGTTGCGAACCATCTGCAGGAGAGTATCGGTCGTCCGCTCGGATTTGCGCGACAGGCCGTTGGCCAATCCCAAAATGAAGCCGAGCGATCCGCCGATGGTGAGGCCCGTGACGGCGCGCAGAAAGCTCACCCCCATGTTGCTCCAGAGCTCGCCGGTGAGCGCGAGCCGCCAGCCTGCTAAAGCCACATCCGATGGCGCCGGCAATATGCGACTCGAAATGAAGCCGAGCCGGCTGGCGATTTCCCATACGAGAAGCAATCCCACCGGCAGAGCCCATGGAATTAGGGCGTCCGCCCGGATGAGCAGACGGCGAGCGCTCATGATTGCGATGCTTGTTTGATGGCGCTCGGCCGGATGTCATTGGCAATCGTCTCGCCGAATGGACCCGTGTTGACGCTGCCTGCCTCCACATGTTTGGCGTGGCTGATGGGCAAAAGAGGGAAGACCAGTTCCGCGAACCGGTACGCTTCTTCAAGGTGGGGATAGCCAGACAGGATGAAGGTCTCGATGCCGAGGTCGCGATATTCCTTGATGCGTGCTGCAACCGTTTCGGGATCGCCGACGAGCGCCGTCCCCGCCCCGCCGCGCACGAGACCGACACCGGCCCAAAGATTGGGGCTGATCTCGAGCTCGTCGCGCCGTCCCTGATGCAGGGCGCTCATGCGTTTCTGCCCGACGGAATCGAGCCGCGAAAGCACCTTCTGCGCAGCCGCGATTGTCTCATCGTTGAGATGTGAAATAAGATCTTCAGCCGCTTTCCAGGCTTCAGCATTTGTATTTCGCACGATCACGTGCAGACGGATTCCGAACTTGACCTTTCGGCCCTTGGCGTCTGCGGCCGCTTTGAATTGGGCGATCTTTTCCGCGACGTCTTTGGGTGGTTCGCCCCACGTCAAGATGACGTCCGCGCTCGAAGCGGCAACGTCGATGGCCGGAGCCGAGGAGCCGCCGAAATAGATCGGCAGTCCGCCCGGCTGCACAGGCGGAAAGAGCAGCCGCCCGTCTTCGATTTTGATGTGCTTGCCCACATAGTCGACGGTCTTGCCGGCAAGGAGATCCTTAAATACGTCGAGAAATTCTTGAGTCACTTCGTAGCGTTCGGAGTGCCCAAGAAATAGCCCGTCACCCTTGTTCTCGACCGGATCTCCTCCGGTCACGATATTGATCAGCAGCCGTCCGTTGGAAATCCGGTCCAGCGTTGCGGCCATCCGTGCCGCAACCGAAACGGATACAAGCCCGGGACGAGCGGCCACGAGATATCGCAAACGCTCCGTCAAGGGCGCGAGCGCCGATGCAACGACCCAGGAATCCTCGCAGCTGCGCCCCGTTGGGATCAAGACGCCGTAGTAGCCGAGGTCGTCGGCGGCTTGCGCGATCTGCCGGAGATATTTGAGATCGACGGGACGGCCGCCTACGGCTGTGCCGAGAAAGCGACCGTCCCCATGCGTCGGCAAAAACCAGAGAACGTTGATATTCTCGATAGCGTGCTTCGTCACGTGCCAGCTCTCCAGACAATCTCTTCGACTTTGATGGCCTTCGGCAAAAGACCGAGAGCGTGGAACTTGTCGGCGATGCTCTGCTGTTCTGCGACAACGGCATTGTCGAGCGGCTTGATGCCATATGATTGGCGCTTCAACGCGGCTTCGAGGATCGGTGCGGGAATGCCGATAGGAGGGCTGAGTTGTTCCGCTGCCGCTTTAGGATCCGATTTTACCCAGTCATCAACCACCTTCAGCTCCGCCAGGACGACGTCGATGGCCTTGGAGTTGGCATCGACATAGGATTTGCCCGCGAAGTAGAACTGGTGGTTGGAAACGAGGCCCGTGCCATCGGTCAGGACGCGAGCATTCCCCGTCGCCTCGGCCGAAGCGTAGTAGGGATCCCAGATCGCCCACGCATCGACCTTGCCGCTCTCGAACGCTGCGCGCGCGTCGGCGGGGGCGAGATGAACCGGCTCGAACTCGCCGAACTTTATGCCGGCCTTTTCGAGCGCCTTGACGGCGAAATAGTTGGAGTTGGAGCCCTTCGCATAGGCGACTTTCTTACCTTTGAGCTCAGCCACGGATTTGATTGGGCTGTCCTTGGGAACAAGAATGGCTTCGCCCTCCGCAGCCGGCGGCTCGTGCGCGACATAGACGATCGCGCTGCCAGCGGCCTGCGCGAACACCGGCGGAGCTTCGCCCGTGTGTCCAAAGTCGATGGCTCCTGCATTGATGGCTTCGAGCAGCGGAGGGCCAAATGGGAATTCGGCCCAGGCGACCTTGTAGCCGATGGCGGCAAGCTTGGGTTCGAGCGTTCCCTTTGCCTTGAGAAGAATGACGTTGCCGTATTTTTGGTAGCCGATGCGAATGACTTTGTCTTCCGCATTGGCCGTAAGGCTGCCGATATTTGTAGCGAACGCGGCAAGCGCGATCGCACCGAGATGCCTGCGAGAAATGATCATGACTTTTCCTTCCATTGAGAGGGCTTTAACGGCGTGCGCGAAAGCTGAGCGAAAGGCTCCGCGCAGGCTCGCTCCGCTCCGGCGGAACTACGATTGGGGTGCATTCCAGATGGCGTCCTTGACGACGATGGGCTTGGGGATCAGGCCGAGTTCGAAGTAGCGGCCGGCAAGGTGCTGCTGGGACGCTATGATCTCACGCGATAACTTCCCGACCACGAACGATGACCGGTTCGCGGCAAGCGTCTGTATTTTCAGATCGAGCCCTGTCACGGCCGCAAGCGACTTCGCGACGTCGGCGCGGTGTGCGTCGGCCCACGATGCGGTCTCGGAAAGACCGTCGAGTGCTTCCCGCAGCAGCGCGCTGTTGTCCGCGGCGAACGTCTTATTCGCGAGATAGAACGAGTTCGTCTTGGCAAGCTCTGAGGGCTTCACGAGGATACGGCCGCCGTACTTCACTTCCCCGACTGCGAAAAACGGGTCCCAGACGGCCCAGGCATCGACGCTGTCGTTCCCGAACGCCGCCGCTCCGTCAGGCGGGCTGAGGTAGACGGGAGTGATGTCGCTATATTTCAGCCCGGCTTTTTCGAGAGCGAGAAGGATGACCGTGTGCGCGCTCGAGCCTTTCGTGAAGGCTATGCGTTTGCCCTTGAGATCAGCGAGCGTGTGGATCGGTGAATTGGCTTTAACGAGGATGCCCTGCCCATTCGTGATCGATTGACCTGCGACGTAGACGAGATTGGCACCTGCGGCCTGGGCGAAAATCGGCGGCGCATCTCCCGTTTGACCGATGTCGATGCTGCCAGCGCCAAGCGCCTCGAGCAACGGTGGCCCGGAGCTGAATTCGACCCATTTTACTGTCGCATGCTCTTTTGCAAGACGCCGTTCCAGAATGCCTTGCTGACGAGCAATAACGAGAATGCCGTTCTTTTGGTATCCGACACGAACCTCATGTTGAGGTTCGGCCCGTAGGCTTGACCCGAAAATCGTTGAAGCGACCGCCGTCGCCACAAGAGCAACCTGAAGCATAAGGCGCCTGCGATCCATGAGTCCCCCGACACGCGCTGAGAAGGCCTATGGTTTCGAAGGCTGACGTCGCAAGCTCGGAACGTCTACGAAGTTTTTTCGCAATGCTTATGCGGTGTTTGCTTATTCCTTTTGGTCAAAAGGATTGCCTAGAAAGCGATCACGAACGGCCCGGTCTCTTTCGCCGGGTATTAGCTATTGCCGTCGTTGCGCGACGCACAAATGCAGCCTCAGAAATCGATCAGACAACGACTTTTGTCGATTGCAGGTCGCGCTCTTTGGATGCAATCTTGGGAACAGGGTCCGCAATAGCAGCGTTAAGCGGTCGGTGTCCTAAAGAACGAAGGTGCTCCATGGAAAGAGCCCATCTCATTCAAATGGCCAATCAGATCACCGAGTACTTCGAGGTTTATCCGAAGTCCGAAGCTCTGGATGGCATCGCCAAGCACATCCACAATACGTGGGAGCGGCGGATGCGTGATGCCATGAAAGGTATAATCGATGCGGGCGGAGAGGGGCTGAAGCCGCTTTTCCTTGAGGCCATGCACGACTATTTCAAGGGGCCGAAATCCGATGGACGGCGAGTGACCGTCGACCCGCGCAAGAAAGCACCGGAGGGCGCCCAGCCAAGTTTCGCCGACGGCGGCGGCGACGCGGGCTGACTGCTAAAGTGCGTACCGCGCTTGGTTAGGAGTCCGACGCGATAACACGAGCATTATGAAGTGTCGCCGTTGATTGGCGGCGGCTGACCTCGATGCCAGCGGCAAAAACGGCGATCAGCAACGAAACCGCAACCGAAGGCCATACGAAGCGGTATTCCTGGGATTGGATGAGAAGCATCAGGCTCGCGCAGTTCAATCCCGCCGGCAGCCAGGACACCCATAACAGCGGGTTGGCAATGATCGTCAGCCTTACTGTCGCGATCAGCCCAACGAGGAGATAGAGGGCCGGCCGGTTGAACGGACCCTTGCCGTTGAAATAGCGGCCGCGAAACCAGCGCAGCCAATTGGCGAGGCCAGGAATTTTCGATTGCGTGGTCAGCTTGAGCTGCGCCGCGAGTGCGTTCTGCGTGATTTCGAGCGGAGTGTCCGCGACCTGCTCGTGCGACCGCGCCCAGGGCCGCCAAAACAGCTCCGTCATGCAAAGCTCTTGCTGCAAGGCAACGATAGGATGCTGAATGGCTAGTGAGCCTGCGGTCGAGAAGACTTTGTCCGGTTCGATGCCGGCGTGCGAAACGCGAGGATCGTCAAAATAGAACGGAACGACATTCCCGCAAGGGACAGACTTCCACGCCTCGAGGGGCGCGATGGCGAGGATCGTCTGTTCCTGCTCGGCCGATAAATGCACATCGGAGCGGATCATCGCCGCGAGCATGGGCAGCGCAATGATGCTGCGCAGCTGAGCGGATTGCGGCGCTGCGGAGATGCTCATAAGGAGGAGCGTTTTCGACAGGACGAATGCCACGATCTGGACGACGGCGAGCGTGGCGGCAGGCACGCGTGCGGGCCGCACGGCGCAGAGGACCAGGAAGACACCGGCCGCCACAATGACACCGTTGTGGCGAAGCAGGACGAGGGCGATCCCCGCTGCCCCCGTGGCCACCCACGCCGACACCGGCAGAATGAAACCCGAGCGGGCGCCTCGGAGCAAGAGAGCGGTCAAGGCGATGAGCGCCGTTGCAAAGGGCACGTCTTTCCATAGTGTGGTTACCGTGAGGAAGTTCGGAGGGAACAGCGGAAACAGGACGGCGGCCGCCACGAGGATCGGGAGAGCAACGCCCCAGCGGCGCAACTCCGTTAGGAAGTAGCCGGTCGCCAGCGCGAAGAGCATGTAGTGCGCGAAGACCACGAAGGCCGGACTGGGTACGATGCGGTAAAACATCCAATTCAACAAAGTGCCGCTGACAGGATGTGTATCCTCAAAGTCCCAAGTCAGCAGTTGCTGCCATTGATCTAAAGAGTCTGGCGACATCTGCGCCGGCCAAAACGCCAAGTGCACAACGAGATAGATCAAGATGCCGGGGATCGCGAAAGCGATTGAGGAAGTGATGGTCCGCAATATCGAAACCCCCCGAAAATCGAGGTGCCCAACGTGGCGCTTGCCGACCCGGCACATTAGCGCGGCTTGGGCAATCCCTGTGCGCCACAGCTTATCGCCGCTTGCTCTTGGGTTCGAGAGAAACTCCCATGAATTGCGGGGAAATATTTTGCGGCGTCTGCGACAGGACTTTCATTCACATTGAGACTTTTGCGAAAGCCTCAGGCGTCATAACGGAAACCGCAGCCGGCATCTGATCCGGCTGCGGTCTTTCCTTCTAGTGTCTAAGAACGTGCACGATCACGAGCAATTCAACGCTTGCGATCATTCCCAGTAGCCAAATTAAAAGCAGCCGGGAGCCGAGCTTTTCTTCGAGCTCTTTTTCGCGCTTTGAAACCGTCGAATGCGGAGCGGCCAAAGTCAGGTCGGAGTCATCCATTTGAATTTCCATTGTTGCATGCCGCAGCTAAGCCTCGCCCAGTGGCGACGCTTGATGCATTTGCGGCGTTAGAATGATGATGAGTAGAGACAGCTCAGCCGAAAGGCGGCGCGCGAGGATCATTCGACGATTGAGCGAGATGATACGAGCCCAGTCCATGAGCCTGCCGCATCCACGTCGAAAATTCACTGCGAAGCTCTGGCTCAGCCGCATGGCCGCCGGTCGCGTCTGCGGAATCATGACCGTTCGACCCAGCATCCGATTTGATGAAGGATTGAAAATTCGAAACGATCTGGAGCCGTGAGGGCGCGACGAAATTCTCGTCCTTCGTCCCCCAAGTCGAGACGTGCGGAGGCTTAACGTCTGGAAAGCTGGAGGCGACGTTCGGAGCCTGGCTCGCCGTTAGAGCAAAGCACGCCCAAATCAGAATACGTAGCAGCGACGAGAAGGACATACGCGCTTCTATCAAACATCGTGCGACGTATCCAGGTTTGGCACGCGATTTTCTTCGGTCCATTCTTCGCGACACCGCCGGCGTCTGGGCAAGTGCGACTTTATGCTTGAACCGGGCTGCTACGACGAGAGGGATCGCGAGAGGTGCAGAAACGCCATTCGAAGTCTGGTCCCAATCCGAATATTTGGAGCGAGGCTTCTGGTTGATATGAACCGGCAGTGTCGGCGTTGCCGCGCACACTCCCGCGACCGAGATCTAAATCACACCGTATTGCGACGGACGCATGTAACGATCAATGCTTAGTGCCGTGCATTGCGAGATGAGCTTTTGCTGCCTCTTCGTGATGTTCTTTTGCGTGGATATGATGCGCCTCTGCCAAATGGGCGTGATGGGCAGCTTTTTCGTGCTGGCCTGCCTGGTGGTGCTTGGCAGCTTCCTTGTGGTGCTGGGCAGCCTGCTCGTGATGCTCGGCGGCTTTTTGGTGATGTTCGTGAGGTTTCTGAGCCATTTTTTGAGTATCCTTCTTCCAATCAAAAAGGTCTCTCTAAGCCATAAACGATAAGCTCGGTTTGTAATGGTTGGTCGCTTTTGATTATATGCATTTGGCCTATGTCTTTCGGATAATACTTGCGTATCCGGAACCGCGCGCCGACAACAAATGCAATTGTCGCGTCGCAATAGCGCGCAATAAACTTCGCATGGAAAGTTAAAATAAGAGAGATTGTGTTTGCAGATGACCAGAGAGACATCCCGAGGTCTGCGTCACCACTGCCACCACGAGCATTGAAGTAGCGGGCTTCCGTCTGCAGGTCTCCTGTTCGGAGGACTGCCTCTTGGGATCCGCATGCGATCCCAAAACTCCGACGGCCGGACCAGCCAAACGCGCGTTTCCATTCGAAGCCGCTCGATGAGCTTTCCGTCGCAGGTCAACAGCGCCCCGACGCGAGCCTGCTCGCATTCGGCAATGATTTTCCCGTCGCTCGCACCTACGCGATAGGAAACGAGTTCCTCCGTGCGCTTAGCGAGGAGGGCCTCCTGAGGAGAAGGCTGGATCTCGGAAACTTGGCTCAGCGCCCAGGCGATGTGGCAATCGCGTTTCGCGTGATTGGGTATCGCCTCGTATTCGACTTTGACTGTGGGCACCAAATGGAAACCGGCTTCAGGCGGCATCCAGAGAAATATTCGGACGAGGGCGAGCTTCTCTTCGGCTAATCGTCCCGAAGGTTGCTCCGGGGCCGCGTTCATCGCCTCGATCCAATAGCTGAACGCATTGGCGTCCAGTGCAAGCATCCACCGATCCGAACCCACGGTTGACTGTTCTCCAGCTATTCGTCTCGTCCAGTGCCCCGAGCAGCATCATAGAGTAACGGCCGGTCGCCTCGCCTCGAGTCCAGCCGATCGTCAATTCCCCGTCCTTCCGCCGGTATCGATATATCGCGTCGGGTGGCCGAAATCACTTAACCGGCCTTCGGTTCGACATTCGACGAAACGCCCTCGACTTGAAGGATCGCCCTGTGGCAGACACGGGGGTCTCGGTGATCGGAGGTCCAATGCATCGCCACGCCAAACTCTTTGCCATCGCTTGCATCCTCGTCGCGATTGGGTTCGTGGCCGGCCGGTACGTCATGTACAATCAAGCCGCGCACTACGACGCCACACATCCGTGATCCGACCCATGCCTCCGCCGAGCGGAACTCCAACGCCGAATTCGCGGAGCTTGCATTTCTGCTGTTCGATCCGAGGTTTCGGCCACCGTGATCATGTCCATTCGTAGGCGCGCGAGGAGCATCGCCGCGATATCCTCGACCGAACTCACAGATATTTTTGCGGCTCTACGCTTTATCCATTGTCACCTTTTGAGCCGCCGATAGATTGACCTCAAGGGACTGCGGAAATCCCGCTCCTGAAGCCGAGAGGCTTAGAGGTACCCGACATGGGAAGCTACAGAGCAATCGTCATCGTCGAGCGCTCGACCAATCACCCAATGCGTTTTTGCGATACGCGCCGCAAGAGAAGCGGCAGCGCCTACGTCTTTGGATCATACGGACAGGCACTCGCCTTCGTGCAGGAAACGAAGGTCAATTCTGTCGTTATCGAGTTCGACGTCGAAAAGGAAACTTTGGACTTCTGCGACGCCGTCAAAGCCCTCAAGGTCCCGATCGTTGTTTCGGCCGGCAGTTTGGAACCTCACGACCTCACGCAGTATGGGGTAGATGGAGGCGAGGTCATCTATCCCGCGGGCACCTCCCGACGAAAGGCGTCTTAAGGCAGGATCAGCGTTCGCGGTTATGACTTCTCGTTTGGTTTGGAGCCGCTCGGCCAGCCTCCAAGCGTGCGCATGATCGCGTCGAGCGCAGCTCTGGAGGCCGCGAGATGTCGGCGTGTTCGCGCCGAGCTAGCGTTCATGCGTTCGGCAAATGATAAGGCCTGCTTGTCTCTGATGTCTTTCGAGATCCGGAAATCGACCCAGATGACATTGTCCCGAAACAAGGCAAGGGCGGCCCTTCAACGCTGTGCTCTGAACGCGACGTGCAATCAGCGTGCCTCGTTACGGATTTATCGAATCCTTCGGCACCTGCAAATGAACGGCGTGAACTGAGCAAATGGCCGTTGTGCGATCGGTGCGTCGTGCTCGATCCAAGTTCTTTCACGCGTGTGCTCCCGGCGATTATTAACCTCTTTGCACTAGCGTCGTCCTGCTGGGGATCATCCCGCGTCTCCGACCCGCAAGCTGCGCCGGTCGGTGGTTTCATCAGGGGCCGTTCGATGAAGAGTGTCTTCCTTTCTGTTCTGTCGTCGTTGTTGATCTGGGCAATCTTTCCGCTCGCGGCAGCAGCCGACCCGATCGACGTATCGACAATCAGCTGCGAGAGATTGATTTCGGCCTATGAAGCGAAGACGCCGAGCGACCTGTCATTCGTCAACGGCATTCTGAATTGGATGGGCGGATATCATGCGACCGCCGAACAGGGCACGGTCGTTGATTGGGACAAACTATCCGACGCCTTCAATAAAACAGTCGTATTTTGTTCCGAACATCCGGGAATCGGCGTGCTATCGGCGAGCGAAAAGTTTATGGGCGACAACATCGACGACGCCAGCCCCCAAAGCTACGACCTGGCAATCGTCACATGCGAAACGGTTTTGACGAACAAGGATGTGCGCAAGAATATCGGTGATACGTTCATGTGGCTCGCTGGCTATCATGCTAGCTACAACAATGGCTCGACGATCCTGGATATTGAGAAATTCATTAAGCAAACGAGTGATATCGCAGATTATTGCGAGGCCAATCCCAAGGCGAGCTTGGTGACGGCCGCCGAGAAATTCATGGGTGAAAACGAGTAGGTCGTAAATCTGCGATCGCGAGACAGAGGAGCGGGCTGTCCGCTCCTCTGCCATTTTATTTGCCGCAAACTGATAGGCGAGCCGGCAAACGGCTTTCTGGAATTTCAAGCGCCAATTAATTGACTGCCAATATGCGATAGCTATTCCGATAAAGTTTTCTGGCGCCGTCGCAATCCGGAATTAACGACCGCACCCACCTTACGAAACTGTATATCGAATCAGCCGATTTGTTCATCTATGCGACAGGCGAAGCACCCTATGACAGGGGCCAACGTCGAAAGAGACGTTTCGAAAAACTAGGAGCCTAAAAATGAAGACCGCTATGACAGTGGCCCTGGCCGCCGCCGCGATGATGCTTGGCGCAAGCGTCGCGAGTGCAGCCGAAAAGCCGGTGAAACATGTGCACCACAGCCATCATCACCAGGCGCATGCGACGCATAAGCCCACGAAGCACTATGCATCGAAGCCCACCCACAAGCACATCGCCTCGAAGCACTCTCACAAGCACGTCGCTTCCAAGCACACCAAGAAGCACTATGCGTCGAAGCACACGCACAAGAAGGTCGCTTCGAAGCACAAGCCTGTTGCTTGAAGATCATGAGGTGAGCGGCGCTTGCCTCTCACCTCAACCTCGCCTCGCCCGCATCTCGTAAGGGTGGCAAATCAGCATCCGCGACGCTGCATGCAAAGGCCGTACTGGCGACCGTCGGTACCCCACTGTCCGAAGCATGCGTGACGGGCCTCGCGACAGCGATTGGCATTGGGATCAGGGGGAGGGGCATTGGTATTTCCCAAGGCTTCCCACGGCACGTCGACGAAGACGCCGGCATCCGGACCCCATCCGCCGCCGCTACGCCCGTGCGTCGGCTGAACAAGCGAATTCTCTCTCGGGCTGGCCATTTCAGCAGAAGCTGTCGCCAGGCCGCCCGCGATCATCGCGCAAGCCGCAAGGGCGATTGCTATGGTCTTCACTGTCTCTCTCCGAATGAAAATGAGTGCGCGCACCATCAGCGGTCAGATTGACCGGAACTGATTATAAAGCGCTCTCCGCGGCGCAGAACTTTCGCGCACGGTTTCAGAGACTCGAACGAGCGCTCCAAAAAGAGACGGAGGCGCACTCTTCGGCGGTAAGTAACCCGGCGGCTAATCCCGCGCGCTTTGAAGGATAGCGTCGCTCAGCATCTGCGATAGACCGATCAGCTCGTGCAGGCCCGTCTTGTCATCCTGCAAAATTCCGAGAGTGACGTTCTGGCCGTCGGCATCGACGCTTGCGTAGCAAATCGCTTTCAGGTCGCCGCATTCGGCGCGGGCCAGAAGCTCTTTCAGTCCAGCGATAATTCGCTGCTTTTCTTCCAACTCTTTCTTTGCGCGCTCACCACTCAGAAGAACCAGCTTTCCCATCGGCTCACCTTCCGCATCAGCAACAGAAGTTCAGTCGAAACCCATGCTGGCACGCGTCGGGCCCAGCCGTCTTCAGTCCTCCAGGCGTTGCGCCCGGTTTTAGGAGCGTCGGACGTTGGTTGCTAAGACAAGTGTTACACGGCGGACTCGCAGGTCTTTGTCGGTTGCCTTGTTTTCGATGAGACCCAAAGGAATTCTATCCACTTTCGCAGCAGATGGCGGCAGGCGAAATTTCATTGCTCCGTGATCTCGCCAATCCGATCGAATCGCCGTTTCGTCGATGCGCCGAAATTCGGCGCACCCGTTCGCGCGTCATCATAATGTCATTCGTGAACCTCATCGCGCCGCCCCATCTTGATGAGTGCCCCGACAAACGCAATGTTAGCCGCTAACAGACGGGAGCGTTCGGTATCTCCAGATTGCCCAACGGCTGCCACGTGGATCACCCAGAATTTCTGACGCGATTCGGGGACCAAACCCGATGTTTCGGCCGTTGCGCGGGTCCCGGTTTCTAAGAGTGCATGGGGGATGGGCATTCAGACACGTTGCCACTACGGGCGTCTCGCATTATCGATCGGGGGGAAACGGAGGCAAAATGAAAACGACTCTTATACTTGTCACTGTTGCGGCGCTCTTCGCCTCGCCCGTCCATGCGCAAACGCGCCTTCGTTCGCCAACGCTGACGCAGCCAGCCGCGCCGATGGTCAGAATCCCGCCGTCGAGCCTTCCTGATTCCGGCACGGCGGGCTCCGTTCCATCGCCCACTACCTCGACGTATCCTGCGCCGATCAAGCAGAACTACGATCCGTTCTTCACCGATCCGACGCAGCGGAACCCGAATCTCCGCAACCGGTAGTATCTCGCGTCGAATTCGTAAGCGCTCGGTCCGAATTTTTTGCATCCGCACGTTTCGCGTTTTCGGGCGGTCGTTCGGTGATGTTCGTCGTGGCCGCGTGCACGGCTCACGCGCGTAGGGAGAAAGTTCCCTACGCCATCCGATGTCTCTGAAGGAATGCTCAGCGCCGCGCTCGTGTGTGCGTGGTGCGATTCATCGAAACGCCGTCTGTCATCGCGCCGCATGTAATCGGGGAACGATTCAAGCACCGCTACGTTAAACTTTCCGACCACGGGAAGGACGTACGCATGAAGATCGCACAGGTCGCGCCCTTGATTGAGAGCGTTCCGCCCAAACTTTACGGGGGAACGGAGCGGGTTGTTTCATATCTGACTGAAGAACTCGTCGCCCAAGGTCATGACGTAACGCTCTTTGCGAGCGGAGATTCCATAACGTCGGCAAAACTTGTTTCGTGTTGTGAGCAATCGCTGCGGTCCAATCCGGAGGTACGCGATCCAATTCCTTACTACATGATGATGGTCGATAAGATCCGGCGCATGTCTTCGGCCTTCGACGTTATCCATTTTCACATCGATCAGTTTCAGTTTCCCGTCTTTCGCACGATCGCACAAAAGACGTTGACGACGCTCCATGGACGTCAGGACCTTCCGGACCTTCAGCTTCTCTATCGCGCCTTCCCTGAGATGAGCCTTGTGTCCATTTCGGATTCGCAGCGAGAGCCCATCCCCCATGCAAAATTTGCAGGAACGGTCTATCACGGCCTGCCGCAGGCGCTTCACCGTCCGACATTCGATCCACGCGGCGGTTATCTTGCATTCCTGGGCCGCATCTCGCCTGAAAAGCGGCTCGATCGCGCCATTGAAATCGCGCGCGCCGCCGGGTTCCCCCTCAAAATCGCGGCCAAGGTCGACGCGGTCGACGTCGAATATTTCGAGGAAAAAATTAAACCTCTGCTTCAGGGAGACGATGTTCATTTCGTCGGTGAAATCAGCGACCGGGAGAAGGCAAAATTTCTAGGAGAGGCTTCGGCCCTGCTTTTCCCGATCGACTGGCCGGAACCTTTCGGCATGGTCATGATTGAGGCAATGGCATGCGGAACCCCGGTTCTAGCATTCGATCACGGCTCTGTTCGAGAGGTTATCGACGAGGGCATAACCGGCTTCATCGTAGATAACGTCGAAAACGCCATCGCCACGCTGCCGAGCGTCCTGGCGCTGGATCGCGTGAGAATTCGTGACCGGTTCGACGAAAGATTTACGGCCGGATCGATGGCGAAAGCTTACGTTGCGCTCTATGCACGGGCTTTTGCGACGGCAGGCCGCGTGCCGGCATCTCGCAGCGAAGAAATCACCTCACCCCACGAAACTCTCGTCAATTGACGCAGTGGCAGCCGCCATCGAAAGCGTCTAATATTTAGCTTGGCGCGATCTTTTTTTGAACGGAGTTTTTTGCGATGGCAGTCGCGCCATCCCGGCCACCTGATCATTCTCCCGAGCACGAGCCTGAGCGGATACACGCTGAGGCTGACAGCTCTCCGCGCGCTCATGAAACGCTGAAGCACGACGATGCATTCGTCGTCGTCGACACGCATGGTGACATTGGCGCATTCGGCAACCACGCGGACGGCTTCTTTTATAACGATACAAGGTACCTATCTCGTCTCGAGATGCTGATAGCGAGACGTCCGCCGTTGCTTCTCGGCTCGACGCTCGGCCGGCTGGATCTCCAGCTCTGCTCCGATCTGACAAACACCGACGTCTACTCGAACGGCGCCCTTTGGCTGCACAAGGACGTCGTCCACGTTTTCAGAACGACCTATGTCCGTGACGCCAGCTTGCGCCAGCGGCTGGTCTTCACCAACCATTCGAATATCGATCTCTATCTGCCCGTCACGATCTTCTTCGATGCCGATTTCTTGGACATCTTTGAGGTGCGGGGCATGCGCCGCGAGAAGCGTGGAACGGTTCGCAGGCACGTGGAATCTCCGCATTCCGTCGGGTTTTCGTATTCGGGTCTAGATCGGGTCATCCGTCAAACGACTGTCCATATTGATCCTGAGCCCGTCTCGTTGAAGGAGACGTCGGCGTTCTTTCGCCTCCATATTCCTGCTAAGGGATCGCAGCGCGTTTACGTAACATCGGTGGCGGCCGGCGATCGCGCAAAAGTCCCATGCACTCACTACGTCAAAGGATTGCTGGACGCGCAACGCCACCTTCGCCGTTCGGAGAGCCAGGCAACCAGTATCGAGGTCTCCCATCCCGATCTCGACAGCGTGCTGAAGCGCTCGCTGGCGGATCTGCGATTGTTGATCACCGAGACGCCGGACGGACCTTATCCCTACGCGGGGACGCCTTGGTATTCGACGACGTTTGGTCGGGACGCGCTGATAACGGCACTGCAAGTCCTCTGGCTTGACCCGTGCATAGCCCGCGGCGTCCTTCGGCGCCTTGCTCGTTATCAGGCTCAATCGCACGACGCCGCCGCCGACGCCCAGCCGGGCAAAATTCTCCACGAGATGCGTAGCGGCGAGATGGCGGCGCTGCGCGAAATCCCCTTCGGCCTCTATTACGGCAGCGTCGATTCCACGCCGCTCTTCGTCGTCTTGGCCGGAGCCTACATCGAGGCGACCGAAGACAAGGAATTTCTCCGCGAAATTTGGCCGGCAATCCTCAAAGCGCTGGAATGGATAAACGGGCCTGGTGATCCGGACGGCGACGGCTTTGTCGAATACGCCCGCGAAACCGAAAACGGGCTGTCGAACCAGGGATGGAAGGACAGTCACGACGCAATTTTCAATAGGGACGGAACTCTCGCCGAAGGGCCGCTCGCGCTGGTCGAAGTGCAAGGCTATGTGTACGAGGCGAAGAACGCAGCGGCACGCATGGCCAGGATGCAGGGCGACGACGATCTGGCCCGCCGTCTCCAGGCTGAAGCGGCCGCTCTTCAGAAGCAGTTCGAGGAAAAATTTTGGTCGCCTGAGATCGGCACATATGCCCTGGGCCTTGATGGCCGAAAGAGACGTCTCGATGTCCGATCGAGCAACGCGGGCCATGCGCTGAGTTCGGGCATTGCGTGTCCCGAACGGGCGATGCGCGTCATCGAGCAGATGCTGTCGCCGGGTTTCTTCTCCGGCTGGGGCATCAGAACGATCGCGAGCACCGAGGCGCGATACAACCCGATGTCTTACCACAATGGCTCGATCTGGCCGCACGATAACGCGATGATCGGCGCAGGCTTCGCGCGCTACGGACGATCGGATCAGGTCGACACCGTCTTTAATGGCTTGCTCGATGCCGCGCTGAATATGTCGCAAAGGCGGTTGCCGGAACTGTTCTGCGGCTTTCGTCGCCGTGCGGGCCGCGAGCCGATCCTTTATCCGGTCGCCTGTTCGCCCCAAGCTTGGGCGAGTGGCTCGATGCCCCATCTCTTGAAATCGTTGATGGGCCTCAAAATCGACGGTGCCACCCGCACCATCACGCTGAGCGCTCCGTATTTGCCGGAGCGCATTGGCGAAGTGACGGTTCGCAATATGCGGGCAGGCGCGGGTTCTGCCGACTTCATTTTGCGCCGGAAGAACGGCGGCGTGTCGATCGACGTCACAGATTGCCGCAACGGCGCAAAAGTCGTGCTGGCATAAAAAATTTGTTTCGCCGGCAATCGCTCGGCCAATCGCGCGCGCTACGCTGCCGCCGACTTCAGACGACGGACTTCGAGATCGACGAGTGATTTGTACGCGCCGGCCTTGCTGATCAGGGTTTCCGGCGTGTCGTCTTGCACCACCTCGCCGTTCTGAATGACGATGATGCGGTCAAAGTTGCGAAGCGTCGACAGGCGGTGGGCAATCGCGATCACCGTTCGCCCGTGCATGAGCGTCGTGAGGGCTTCCCTGATCAATTCCTCGGAATGGCTGTCGAGCGCGGAGGTTGCTTCATCGAGAAGAAGAATGGGCGCGTTTTTCAAAAATGCGCGCGCGATCGCAACCCGTTGCCGTTGACCGCCTGAGAGTTTGGCGCCCCGGTCGCCGACGATGGTATCGAGCCCGTCAGGCAACTGCTCGAAGAAGCTCAGGCATCGCGCCATCTTGGCCGCCGCCATAACCTCTTCGTCACTGGCGTCCGGCCGCCCATAACGAATGTTCTCTCGCAGCGTTCGATGGAAGAGGCTGACGTCCTGAGGCACGACCGCAATCGCCTTTCTCAAGGAATCGTCCGGCAGCAGCGCGCCGACTTCGCCGTCGATGAGAATGGCGCCCGATTGAACGTCGTAGAACCGCTGGATGAGGGAAAAGAGCGTGGATTTCCCTGCCCCCGAGGGGCCGACGATTCCAACCCGCGTTCCAGGTTCGATCTTGAAGCTCAACGACGAGAAGACCTGCTTGCCGTCGGGATAGGCGAAGCTGACGTCACGGAATTCCACCGCACCGCGTGCCGCTGCCATACGTTTCGCCGACGAAACGGTGGGCAAGGCGTGCGGCGTAAGGAGCGTCGTCAGCGCTTCGGAAAAACGCGCCAGATGTTGCGTTACATCGACGAGCGCAACCGCAAGATCGCGCGTGGCGCTCAGTATGGAAATACCAAGCGTCGAAACGAGGACGACATCGCCCGCCGTTGCTTCTCCTCGCTGCCAAAGCACGATCGACCAGGCGAGCACGCAGCATGTCAGCACTGCGGTGGTAACGGCATGAAAGATCCGGAGGCGCTCGAGAAAGTACAGGCTCTTTTTGCGGGCGCGCACTTCACGGCTGATGACGCCGCCGAGCCGGCGGTGCTCGCTCCGCATCCTTCCAAAGGCTTTCACGACCGAGATATTGGAAATGACGTCGATCATGTCGCCGTCGACGTTCGCGGCTTCGCGAGCGTATCCGTGATGCAGCGGCGTGCCGCGCGCCGCCCAGTAGAACATCAGAACGACGACGACCCCGACCACGCCGCTCAACGTTAACGCCATCGCGACGCTGACCGTTGTCAAATAGATAATCGAAACGACCGTCGCGATGAGCGGCGGCATGGCATTGAACGTTACCATCGTCTCGGTCGTGTAGAGCGCGTTGGCGGTGGCGGTGATCCGGCTCGTGAGCGCGCCGGGAGCCTGACCTTGGAAAAAACTCGGAGCATGCCCTGTCAAATGCCGGAAAAGTTTCCGCCGCACCCGTCCGGAAACGCCCGTGAACGTTGAATGGCCGATCCACGCGGCGAGCCGCCACGAGAGATTGTCGGCCGCGATAAATCCGATGAGCAAGGCGAAGGCGAACCAAACCGTCCCGTGTCGCGAAGGATCGGAAAGCGCGTCCACCAGCTTTTTCAAGCCGTACTGCGTGGAAACCGAAAAGGTGACGGCGGCCATCACTGACAGCAGGATAGCGAGATGCCCCCACCGGTAGCCGCCCAGGATTGCGATGATAAAGCGGTATGGGTGCTTTGCAAAAGTCGACAAGTCGCTCGTCAAGTTACGCATCCCTCAAGACAGGCACTTCTATTCGCTAACGAGTGATTGATCTCGAATGCCGTAATTTTCCGCAATCGGCGGACGGTTTCGCTAAGTGAGGCCTTCGCTTTCGCACTTCCTATGTAACGCTGCGGATGCGGCGATCAGGCAGCGAAGAGACTGCGACCGGTTAACTCAGCGTAGCGCACACAGTAGCGCACACAACTGCGCCAGGACGGCTTCCCACTAGAGAGTACAGCTCAGTCTCGGTTCGGAACTGTGAGTCGTCTCTTAAGTTCCTAGGTGATGACGCGTAAGCAGGATTGAAGACCATGGCCAAAATTTTAGTAGCCCTCTCCGCTGGTCTCATCGTTGGCGTCTCGTCGGCTGCGATGGCTCAACAGGTCAGCACGCCGGCCGCGCCCTCGGGCGCATCGCCGGCCACGACAATTGGTCCGCTGACCCCGACGCCCAATACCTCACCGCTGACGCCGGCGCCGGCGAACGGCGTCCTCACAAACCAATCGAGTTCGGAAGTGCCGTCCATTGTGAACCCCTCGCCGACCGAGACCATCAGGCTGGATGCGGCGGCAGCGAGCCCACAGGCGCTCCAGATTGATCCGAACAGTTCGAATGTCTCGATTTTGAGTGCTGATGTCGTAACGACACCGCAGACGGCAACAGGCGTCTCGCTCAACACGATACTTGCGCCGGCCACGCCTTCGGCACCTGCGCCGTCCGCTAACTCACCGAGCTTTTATCCGCCTGTCCTTGGTGAACCGGCCTCCACCGCAACCTTCCTGTCGAATTTTTCCGGCGCGACATCGACGACCGGGCTGGCTTCTCTCGATGCACTGGCAAGATCTTCTTCCGGCGGCAGCTCAGCGACGCCGATCGCTCGGATCACCAGCAGAAGTTCCGCGCGTTAGAACGATTGGATTGCAGTTGCTCATGACTGCGCCGGTTCGCCGCAAGAAAGAGGATGAGCCCGGTTGCTCGGAACCACCAGGGTCGGGGGGTAGTTGACCATCCGCAAATGGCAAAGGTCCGAAGTTTCTGAGGAATCGGTACTTCGGAACTGCCCGTGCATATCCCGAAAATTTTAGAGGAAACGGTGCATGAATTTACGCGACTTCACGCGACGGGCACGTGCGTCCCGGCTGGACAGGAAGGCGAAATTCGAAGCGGCCCTCGAGCGCGCGCGCCGCGATCTGCAGCTGAGCGAAGGCGCGTCGCTGTGGTCGCATCCACCGACTCATCATATCTTTATCAGAGGTCGTTCTGATGGAGCCGATGGCACGACGTACAGGCAGCGCTGATCTTCCGCTTCATGGCGGCCGTGTTCCCGCATGGCTGTCGGCCCGCATGGCGGCGCTCGGCGCCGTCATATGTCGGGCAATCGTAGAAGAATACGGCCGGGACGAATTATTGGCCCGCCTTGCCCATCCTTTCTGGTTCCAGTCATTCGGCTCCGTGATGGGAATGGACTGGCATTCCTCCGGTGTCACGACGAGCGTCATCGGCGCGCTGAAACGGGGATTGGGCCCCCTGCAGGACGAACTCGGGGTCTACGTCTGCGGCGGCCGCGGCAAGCAATCGCGTCAGACGCCGCAGGAATTGAATCTCGTAGGTGAGCGCGCCGGCGTTGACGCTGACGAATTGACAAGGACGAGCCGGCTCGTCGCCAAGGTCGACAGCGCCGGCGTACAGGACGGCTTTGATCTCTATCTTCACGGCTTCTTCGTCACCCGCGAGGGACACTGGACTGTCGTCCAGCAAGGCATGAACACGGAGAAACGGCAGGCTCGCCGTTACCATTGGCATTCGCAGTCGCGGTCGAATTTCATCGATGAGCCGCACACGGCGATCGACGGTCCGGATCAGGGCGAAATCGTCAACCTTACGGACCGCAGGGCAGAAGCATCACGATCGGCACAACTCGATCTGCTCTCGACCTTGGGTCCCGATAAGATCGTCGCGGAACTGCTGGCGGAAACGCAACCCCACTCCGAGCACGGGCAACAACTTTCGTTGCCTCATCTTGCTATGCCCGCGCACCACGAGGTTCGCGCTAGCGACGTCTTCATACGCCGCCTTCATGGAACGCTCGCGGCCGCCGCTGAACAGGGGCCTAAGGATTTTCCCGATTTGCTGTTGACGCCAGGCGTTGGCGCAAGAACGGTTCAATCGCTTGCCATGGTCGCGGAAGTGCTGCACGGCGCGCCCTACAGGTTCCAGGATCCGGCGCGGTTTTCGCTGGCACACGGCGGCAAGGACCGGCACCCCTATCCGGTCCCGACGAAAGTTTACGATGAAACGATCAAGGTTCTGAAGTCCGCCGTCCAAAAGGCCAAGCTTGGAAACAGCGAAACGCTTGCAGCGCTGAAGAGATTGGATGAGCAGGCGAGGCAGCTGGAACACACCGCCGATGGCCCGTCTTTCGATGACTTCATCGCTGAGGAACGCGCCAATTCATCGCTCCTTGGCGGCCGCTCGGTCTTTGGCTGGGAAAACGCACCACCGCCAATGCCGCTGACGAAGAAGCGTGGCGCCGCCTAAAGCAATTCCAGCAAAAGTGCGCTGCGGTTTTGCGTCCGGAATTGCGTCAAAACAAAAGGCTTGAGCGTTTTCGCAATTCAGAGAAAAAGCGGAAACGCTCTAGCGCTTGCGCCGGCCGTCGAGACTGGCGAGGAGTGTCTTTAGCCCGGGCTCCCGCACCTTTCTGACGGCCTCGTCCTGCGGAAACCAGACGCGCGTCCGCACGTCCTGTTCGCGCCAGCGCTTCCGTTGCTTCTTCACCCACAGCACGTAGCAAGCAACGGTAAGGACTCGTGTCTCGTCCAGCATGATCTTCCGATAGCGGTAACTGCCGATCGGTATGCCTGAAATTTTCCCGGTGACGCCAGCTTCCTGTTTGGCCTCGCGCGCCGCGGCGGCCGGATCACTCAACCGCTTTGAAGGCCATCCTTTCGGAATGACCCATCGTCCCGTTTCTCTGGACGATACGAGCAGGACCTCCAGTCCGTCGCGCGTCTTTCGCAGGGGCAGGGCTCCAACCTGTCGAATTGTCATAAATTGTCTTCCAGTCGTGCGCGTAAGGCCAGATTGCTCATTATCATCGTTTTGAAAGAACGGCTTATTGTTTTGAGGCTGCCAGGAACCTTCCTCTTTTCGGATCCGTTACTTTTTCAAACCGATGCTGGAGGAAGCAGAAATGGCTATCTATACCGATCCCCAAACGGGTCAGCGAAGGGAAGTTGACGACCTTTCCCGCCCGACGACAGGTTCATCGTCAATTGGCATTGTCGCACTGTTAATCGCGTTGGCGCTTATCGGCTGGTATTTCTATGGCCGCGTCAGCCCGACCGTCGATCAGACAAATACAGGCGCTTCGACTGTAGCTAAACCCGTAACATCGCCGTCTTCGCCCAACGCCAGCCCGACGCATCCCGCGCCTTCGCCTAATCCTGGGCCTTAGCTGAGGGACGCAAAAAACAAAATATATAAATGCGACCAGACGACATGCGTTGTCCGGTCGAACTTATGTGGTGTGCGGAGCGAGGCTTGGCCGGCGTTCCCGGCCACAAGCGTTATGTCTGTTATTTTGACTTTACCCGCTCGGATTTGGCTTGTTCAGAAAGCCTTTCGACGAGGTCTCGATCGATAAGCGGGGGGCGCCGATCGACGGGTCGCACGGGCTCATCACGCTTCCGGTCGACGGCAATGGGATCGCTACCCGGGAACGTCTCTTTCAAGGCTTCATCGAGTTCCTTATCGATCTGAGCCTTCGGCTTCTCACTCGTACCCATGGGGGTTCTCCAAAACGCCCGCGTGATCGGCACTTGCTGTGCATCCGCAAGTGCATCGGGTTTGAACGCTCGCAAGGAAGACAAGGTTCCGATAGGCACACGGACAATTGACGATAGATTCTTGAGCGCGACGGCGGGAAAGCCGGTACATAAGGGCGGCGGATTTCGCACATGTGTCGGTCGGAGGCCGAAATGGACAGATTGCTGCAAAACCCAGGCTTCAGGTTTCACTTCCTGGCCTACGTGCTCGTCAACGTAGGCCTTCTAATCATCAATCTTTTGAACCCGCAGACGATCTGGTTCTACTGGGTGCTCATTGGCTGGGGCATCGGTCTCGCGGCCCATGCCTATTCCGTATGGCACGCACCATCTCGCCCGGTGAGACCCGTGCGGCCCATTCGCAGGTGAGCTGTCCGCTATAAAGCGACCCCGTTGCCGAAGCACGGATCGGGCGGTCACGACGTTGGAACGCTTCGCGAACCTTCTCGCGGCCGGCTCGGTGCGAGCCTCGTTAGAATTTTCGTGATTCCAATTTTGGCGGTCGTCCACGAACATCCGGGCGAAATCGCGCAGATTTGGCGAGCAGGACGGAGTGGCAATCCCGCGGCGGCCGCGCTAGAAGCGGCGCATGCATTCATCTTCCTCAAAGACTGTGGGGACGGCCGAGTCGGCCCCCTCCCAAGTAAGCTCTGCCAGGCCGGCCTCGCCAAGTCTCGCTGAGGGTTTCGTGCTGCTCGACAACAGTACGAGTCTGCAAGCCGTATCGAAGCTCTTCGAGAAGCCGCTCGAGATCATTCGCGCCGACGCTCCTGAAGACGTCGAAGCCGCGCTGGCGGCCCTACAGGCTGGCATTTCCCGTGGCCTGCACGCAGCAGGATTTTTCTCCTACGAGCTTGGCTATCTGCTCGAGTCGAAGCTGACGCATCTTTTGCCCGAACGGCGTAAAGTGCCGTTCCTCTGGTTCGGCCTTTATTCAGCGCCGCGCGAAATGACGGGCGCAGAAGTGCAGGGATGGCTGACGGAGGAGGCGATCGGAAATCCGACCCTCGGCGAGCTTGCCCATAGCTGGGACAGCGTCTCCTATTTGAAGCGCTTCGAAGAAGTCCAAAAGAACATACGCAGCGGCGACATCTACCAGCTCAATCTTACCTTCAAGGCGAAGTTCAATCTCCAAGGCTCTCCGCTCGCCCTCTACCGCGACCTGAGGCTGAAGCAGCGCGTCGCCTATGCGGGTCTCGTCGATACCGGCGATGTCACCATCCTCTCGGCCTCGCCAGAGCTCTTTATCGACCTGCACGATCGCGTCATCGAGACCCGGCCCATGAAGGGAACGGCGCCGCGCGCCGGCACGCCCGAGGGCGAGGCGGAGGTGCGGCAGGGCCTTTCCACCGACATCAAAAATCGCGCCGAAAATCTGATGATCGTCGATTTGATGCGCAATGACTTGGGACGTATTGCCGACCTCGGGTCGGTGACCGTGACGGATCTGTTCACGATCGAGACCTTCAAGACCCTCCATCAGATGACGTCCGGCGTGCGCGCCCATCTGAAGGAAGGCGTCGGCATCAGGGATATTCTGAAAGCGATCTTCCCGCCGGGGTCGATCACCGGCGCTCCGAAAATCCGGGCGATGGAACTGATCCGCGAGTTGGAAACCGAACCTCGTGGCGTCTATTGCGGGGCCATCGGAAATTTCTCACCCGACGGTTCGGCCCAGTTCAACGTCGTCATCCGGACGGCTGTTATAGATCGCAAGGGCGCGGGCGAAATGGGCATTGGCTCCGGCATCGTCGCCGATTCCGACGGTCCGAAAGAATATGCCGAGTGCCTGCTCAAAATGAAGTTCCTGACCGACCCTGTCCGCCGGTTCGAGCTGATCGAAACGATGCTCTACGTGCCGGGCGATGGCGTGTGGCTGAGGGGCTATCATCTGGCCCGGCTGGCAGCGTCGGCGGCATACTTCGGATACGTCTACGACGCCGCGAAGGTGCGCGACGCGATCGACAAGGCGATCGCGGAGGAGCCCGACAAGCGCTTGCGTGTGCGATTGCTTCTCGATGAGGACGGAGGCGTCACCGCGACCGTAACGCCGCAGCCGGAAAGCGCGGCCGATGCCGTCATGCGCTACGTCATCTCCGACACGCGCGTAAACAGCGGCGATCTGTTCCTCTATCACAAGACGACGCGCCGCGAGCTTTATGACCGGGAGTGGAAACACTACTCCGAAACGCTCGGCGCCGACGAGGTTATCTATCTGAATGAGAATGGCGAACTCGCTGAAGGCAGCCGCACGACGATCTTTGTCGAACGCAACGGCAAGCTCCTGACGCCGCGGCTTGCAGCCGGTCTGCTGCCAGGCACGCTTCGGGCCGCGCTCATCGACGAGGGAAGAGCGGTCGAAGCCGCGCTGACGATCGAAGACGTCAACGCGGCCAGCGGGATTTATCTCGGGAATTCTGTGCGCGGGCTTATCCGCGCCGAACCTCTGGTGCCGCGCCTACTGGGCGACAACCGGCACTAGGAGCGATCGGTCTTTGGCAGGCAATTGCGTAACAGGACTTAGTGTCTTGACCGAAGTCTTCGTGTCTTGGCGCGAGGCGATAGCGATCGCAGCAAGAGCCGCTAACGTCAACGCAACCGCGGTGACGATGGCTTTCGATGAAAGCCGCGCGCGGCGTGCAAAGACTTGAGGAATCTCTTTCGGCATGCCCTGTTCGATACTCAGCAGCATGACGATGCTCTAGTCCGCTCGATGCCGCGCGACACCTGCGCACATAGTAAATGGACGGTCTCACGAAAACGAAAAATTGCAACGAACTCCGCTGAAAAAGGGATCACTCCGCGCGTCGCCTCACATGCCGCGAACCATGCAGCCGAGCATAAGAATTAGGTACGAGACGAGCATCGCCCACGACTCATTTCCCGTTAGCCAAGGGATCTCTGCACCGAAGAACTTCGACATCAGAACGATCACCGTCAGGATCACTGAAAGCATAAAAGTTACAATGCCTGGCGCCTTCAAACCCATGTCGTGCACTCCCTCCTCGGCTCTCAATCGAACGCGCATGTCATCCCCCTTGGTCTCATGGGTTCGCAATCGCGAATCTATATAGCAGGCGGCAAAGCCCGTTGAGCCGATGCGCGGCCGATTGCATGTGGAAAGCTTTGGGCGGTGCCGATTTGTCTACGTGCGCTGGGAAGGGCTGGCGGGTGCGACGGACACGCGCCTCGGACGAAACAGCCGCGCAAACCAAGCCAGCAATATCAAGCCGATAAGACCGGCCCCGGCAATTGCTTGCGGATGCTTATCCCAGAGCAGCAGCGGCGCCACCCGGCCATCCCAGACGAGCTTGATATCGTCCCCCAGCACCTTGGTCGAATACCCGGCCGCCGGCGCGAGCATCATGTCGGCCGCGGCGCCCTGATCGCTGCTCGCGATGATACGCTCCCGAACCCGGCGCGAAGCCAGGACCTGCATTTTGGCTGGATCGGCGGCGACGGCCCGCAACACCTTCTCGCGCGGCCCCGGCTTCAATCCGGAGAGGTAGCCGGCGAGCGCCCGAAGCTCATCCTCTGACAGCGACCTGAGGAGGCTGTCGAGATCGCTCGAGCCAAGCGTGAACAGCAACTCGCGTGCATCCGGAGGAACGCTCGCAATCCGAATGATCGCGATCCGGTCATTGAGTGCCAGAATGCGGTCGAGGGAAGCCCGGGTGAGATCCTTCGGCGATATCCGCTTATGCAACTCGTAGTCGGTGACCTTTCCGAGCTGGTCGCCCGCCAGTGCCGACCAGTCGAGCCCCGCACCGACGGACTTCAGGTCGCGCGCGATTTCGAGGCCCTTCTCCGGCATCAGGTGAACGGCGGTGTTCAGCGATCCGTCCTGCAGGCGATTCAAAATGGCGGGCTCGCCTTCCGAGGCGACCAGGATCGACACAACCTCGTCGAGCCGCGGCAACGCATCCGGCTTCACGCCGTCGAGGAACTTCCGGAATTCACCGTTCTCGTCCGCAATTCTCAGAACGAGTGCATGGGCCCGCCGAAACGTTTGCCAGACATTGATGACATTGTCCGCGGCGGCGTTCGCGATCTCCGCAACGTGTTCGTTCATTTGGTCGCGAAGAGTATTGGCAAGTTCTTCGCGAACCTTGTCCTTGGTCGCTGGCGCCTTCATTTCGGTGGCGATGATCGGCAGCACGCCGTTGCGGAAGTCCCAGAGATCCTTGGCGATGAGGACAAGGCCGACGCCGCCCGCCACGACCGATACCAGCCGGGACAGCACGCTGCCGACGATGCGCTGGCCGACACGCTCCGCGAGATTGGCGAGCTGGCGCCGCACGATCAGGATCGTCGCGCCGGCGAGCCCGCCGCTCGACTCCTTCAGCACTGAACCGGCCGATACGCCGCTTGTGCCCTTGTTGGGATCGACGACGACGCCTTTGCTCGCATCGCTGGCCAGAGCGTCGGCGACGGAACTTCCATAGCGGGGGCCAACATAGGCTTTGAGACAGTCGAGGAGGGGCCCGGTCGCGTCGGAGCTTGCGAATTCGATCGATTTGCCGACTTCGGTCGCAACGCCGGTGGCCAGATCCTCGATCCCGGCCTTCACCGCATCCGAGCGATAAACCCGTTCGGCAACTGCGGTGGCCAGCTGTTGTGACTTCTCGCTGTCGGCCAGCGACTGGAGCCGCTCCGACCAGCTCGTCTCGTTCGTTATCTCCGCAACCGCGATATCGACGCGGCTGTCGATGATCTGGTCGAGATTCCGTTGCCGCCACTGGTCGGCAACTAAGGCCTTGTAATCAATAGATTTCGTGCCGTTCTTGATCGCGTCCGTCGCGATCCCGATGACGGCGGCTCTGAGCGCGGCGTCGTCCTTGGCCTGACAGGCCTCATAATCCGCCCGGCTGATGGGCTCGGCGACGGCGATCCGCAGCGGGATCTGGCACAATATCATCGCTGTAGCGGTCAGCAGCGAAACGGGCAGACGCAAGGAAACGGTCACTTCAGTTCAGTCCCCGGCCGATCCTACCGGTGGGCTTCCGCGGGACGCGGCCGGTAACGCCGGTTTAAGTATAAAGCATCGATTACGTGGGAACAGTGTCTAGAAGCTCGGGGTTGCTGGATAATCATCTGCTCCAGATCGCTTACCCGTTCCGCTCTCAAAAATACTGATCTCGAAGGAGACTGTATCCTGAAGAACCTAAGTTTCCCCCGGGAAGGCGTAGCCTTGTTCCGCAATGCGGTAACAATTTCACGGCAAACGGCGGCGCGGCATGAAGTCCACCTTAACCAATCGTCAGTATCCGGAGGTCAAAACCTATGGTGTTTTCAGCTACTTCGTAATACCTTCACAAACCAAATCTGAACTGAGGGTATTTGCAAAATAGCTCAAATCCGCGGCGACGCGACAAAGTTGCGTTGGCATCTGAAGCGACCCCGTCGTATTAGCGACCCACAGGGTAATAACGAGTTCAACGTAGGTAATGAAAAACCAAGAAAAATTTCAGCCTCCTCGCGGAAGCGTTTACATTCCCGGCGGGAAATCGGGGGTTTTGCTGGTTCATTCATTGGGCGGCTCGCCGCTTGAGATGAAAGCTGTCGCGCATGCGCTCTCCCGTAAGGGTCTGACGGTTTATTGCCCCGTAGTTCCGGGCCTCACCTTCGGCACCGACGTCTCCGGCCTTTCCACCTGGCAGGACTGGTATAAGTCGGTTTCCGACGCGTTCGATCACCTGCGCAGCGTTTGTGACAACGTCATTATCGGTGGCGCTTCGGCCGGCTCGATCCTGGCCTTGAGGCTCGCCGCCTATCGCCAAGACCAAGCCTGTGGCGTGATGCTTTACGCCCCGACGCTCGCCGTTAATGGCTGGGCTATCCCGAAGGCGATCAAGCTCTTCCATCTCATCACCGACAAGTGGACAGCCCGCCTCTTCAAATTCCGGACACCGGCGCCCTATGGCATCAAGGATGAGCGCGTCCGCAATTTCGCGCTCGATTCGATGCGCGGCAGCGATAACATGCCGGCCGACATCACCGAGCGTGGTGGCGGCACCGTCTACGAATTCTTCTGCCTCGTGCGCAACGTCCGGCCGATGCTGCCGCTCGTGAAGCTCCACACGCTGATCTTCCATCCGCGCCACGACGACCAGAGCGACATCAAGAATACGATGGCACTCCAGCGTCAGCTCGGCGGCATGGTCGAAGTTTCGGTTCTCGACGACAGCTATCACTTGGTCACGCTCGATCGTCAGCGCGGCTATGTCGTCGAACGGACGATGGAATTCGTGGACCGCTTGCTGGCCCGCCAGGCCGACAAGGTCGCGGTTCAAAAGCCCGCTTCGACCGGTTCGAAGCAGCTGGGGGCGGCTGAGTAGCAGCCGCCGTCTTCCGGCATTCTCTTTTCTATGTGGCGCTATCGCAGAAAGGCGGCCCCAACCGATGTTGGCGCCGCCTTTTCTGTTTCAGAATTCGGTTTCGGTTAGTTCGAAGCAACCGGCGCCTGTTGCGGCTGAGGCTGCGTCGCGACCGCCTTCTCGGCGGGCTTCTTCTTGTGCGGCGCCGCCGCGACGTTCGTTGCTGCCGCGGGCTTAGCTGCCCCTGCAGCGGTCTTGTTGGGCTTCTTCGTCGTGGCGCCCGCCGCTTGTTTCTTTACCGGACCGGGAGCCGCCGCTGCGTCGGGAGCACAGGACGGCAAATCGGCCGGAGCGCGCGTCCAGATGAAAGATTTGCCCAAAAAGCGCATGCCCTTGTAGCCGGTGACCTTGAGCGTATCGGCATTAATGAGGTCGAGGGCGACGTCGTAGGATTTGCCTTCCTTGGGATCGTAGACCCAGCCGTTGTCGAAACCGCCGCCGGAGAGCTGTACGAGATCGCCCAGCACCGGCAGGCCGCAGATCGGACGGCTGCGCTGCGAAGCATCGGGATTGTATCTGTCGACCTTCGGTTGGCCATCGCTGGCCATCGGCTCTTGCAGCCAGTAGATCTTTCCGCATAGCGTCGTCGGCGTGCAGATCTCGATCTTGACGGCGCCTTTTCCGGTGTCGTCATACCAGACGCCGACCTCTTTCGGATCGGCCGCCGCCGGAGCAGGGCGGATGGCAGCACCAAGCAAGCATGTCGCGACTGCAAGGGCAGCAGCTGAACAATTCGCAATATTGAAGCTACGCATGACAATAAACCGCAGATGAAAGCTCAACTTTAGTACTCCTATGCCCCGAAAGCGGCAAAACATTGGAACTTATTTGTTAAACGGTCGCTAAGGCTTTCCGGGAAAACGTTTCCGCACCGACGATCAACCTTTGTCGCCGTCCGAAGCGGAACGTGACGCGGGACGTTTTGGCGTTTGGCTGTGGTCGTAGCGAGACAATAGAGCTATATGACCCTGCATAAGGCGCGCGGGTATTGATGCGGAGTTCGCGCCATCTGCAGGCCCCGAGGCCCAATAGAAACCCCTCTGAGAGATCCGGCAGATACATGGTTTTTACTCTCGCGCTTCGTAATTTGTTGCACGATCGCGTTCGTTTGGCGGTTACGCTTATCGGTATTCTTTTCTCTATCGTCCTTGTGGCTGTGCAACTCGGTCTATACCTCGGGTCGAGCCGGATGATCACGGCGAATATTGCCCGCTCGAATGCCGACCTCATCGTAACCACCTTCGGCGCTAAAAGCTTCGAGGACGGCGGTCTTTTGTTGGGCGATCGCGAACGTCACCAGGCGCTGGCGACGCCGGGCGTTGAAAGCGTCGTGCCGCTGGTCGTTGCTTTCGCAGAATGGCGGAAGCCCGAGGGTGGTTCCTCGCGTGTAGTTCTCATTGGTTCCGATGCCGCCGATCAGGGTCTCCTTCCGTGGGGCCTCATCCAAGGCACGGTCGAGGATATCAAGGCGCCTGACGCCATCGCCGTCGATAGCACCTACCTGAACGAGCTGGGCATCAACGGCATCGGTGACACGGCGCAGGCCGCCGGCGGCCGCGTCAAGATCCGTGCGCTGACGGAAGGCATTCGCTCGTTCACCCAATCGCCCTATGCGTACACGACGCTCAATCGCGCTCGCCAGTTGCTTGGCGCCGACGATGACAAGTCGACCTTTCTGCTCGTGAAGCTGGCTCCTGGGGCGAACATCACCGAAGTGCAGAAAGATCTCGGGAAGCGCCTCGATTCAGCCGACGTGCTGACGAAGGACGAGTTTGAAAGCCGCAGCCTCAAGCAATGGCTGTTCCGCACGGGCGCGGGCTTAGCGCTGATCGGCGGCGCAATTCTCGGCAGCCTCGTCGGAACCGTTATCGTCGCTCAGACGCTCTACTCGAGTACCAAGGACCACATTCACGAATTTGCAACGCTCCGCGCGCTCGGATCGTCCAGAGGTTACATTTATAAGGTAATTCTGGCTCAGGCCGGCTTGAGCGCAATCATGGGCTACGTGCTCGGCATGGCAATTGCCTTATTGATACTTTACTTCAGTAGAAATTCGTCGTTGCCGTTGGTGATGACGCCGGGCCTGGCATTCTGGCTGTTCGCACTGACGCTGTTCATGTGTGCGATCTCGGCGCTTTCGGCCATCGTCAAGGTCACGAAGATAGATCCGGCTACGGTGTTTGCGAGATGACAACGACCCCCGTCATGCAAGCGGATAATATCGTCAAAGAGCTTGGCGCCGGTGCCGGCCTAGTGGTCGCTGTCAAAGGCGTCTCGCTGGAGCTTGTCCCCGGAGAGCTGACGCTGCTGATGGGGCCTTCGGGCTCCGGCAAAACCACGCTTCTCTCGATCCTCGGCTGCATCATGAAGCCGACGTCAGGAAGCATCCGCATCGCCGATACGAAGATCGACGGCCTGTCCGCCGAAGAGCTGGCCAAGGTGCGCCGGGAGCACCTCGGTTTCATTTTCCAATCCTACAACCTGTTCCCGACGTTGAATGCCATCGAGAACGTTCGCATCGCTCTCGACGTCAGGGGCGTCAAAGGTTTCGCTGCGACGAGCCGCTCCGAAGAAGTCCTGCGTGAGGTCGGTCTCGGCCACCGCCTGACCAACTATCCGCGCAACCTGTCAGGCGGTGAACAGCAGCGCGTTGCGGTCGCTCGCGCGATCGCAAGTTCACCTTCGATCGTGCTCGCCGACGAGCCGACCGCCGCACTCGACAGCGAGAACGGACATGCCGTGATGGCGCTGCTGTCGCGCATTGCCAAGGAACAGCATCGCAGCGTGCTTGCTGTAACGCACGACCCGCGAACCTTGGGCTACGCCGATCGCGTCGTACGCATCGAAGACGGAAGAATTGTCGGCGAAGAGCGCCGACCGGAAGGCATAGATTCCCCCGAAATTACGGATTTGACGAAGAGGCGAAAGCTGCATGCTTAAGAAGATTGATCCAACCGTCACGGCCATTCTCGCCGCCGCCGCCCTGGCGTTGCTGGGTGGCTTTGCTTTCAACACCCTGACGCATAGCGAGACGATGTTTTCTAGCGTGGCGGGCCCGGCGCATGCCGACGCCACGGCCCCGACGGCGCAGTGGGCTGCATCCGCCACCGCGCGCGTAGAGCCGAAGGACGGCGAAGTTCGCATTGCGAGCGAAGTCGGCGGCAGGATCGACGAAGTCCTCGCCAACACCAACGATCAAGTGAAAGCCGGCGATCTCCTGATCCGCCTCGAGGACGCCGATTATTACAACAAGATCGCCGCGGCATCCGCCGAAGCCAGCGTTCGTGAGCGTGAGCGCGGCGAAGAAGCGGCAACTGGCCCGGCTCTCGATCGCCGCAACGCCGAAGACGTTGTCGCCAAAGCGCAGCGTAGCGTTTTCGCCGCCCACGAGGCTTTCGACGCGGCATACCGCGCTCAGAAAACCGAAAAAGGCGATGCCGATGCGGTAGACAAGGCACGCAAGGATCTCGCCGCCAAGATCGACGCTCTGGCTGCCGCAAAGTCGAAGCTTGCGCAGGTTAATGCGCAGCCGAACATGCCGCTGCAGCAGCGTTTGGAATCGTCGCTGGCTCTCGCCCGTTCGGATCTGACGTCGGCCGAGCTCGCTCTCGAGCGCACGCGTATCCGCGCCCCGGCTGACGGCACCGTTCTGAACGTGCTGGCGCGCGTCGGTGAAACCGCGGTTCCTTCGCCCGAAAGCGCCGTCGTGGTCTTCGGCGACATGTCGAGCCTCCGCCTTCGCGCCGAAGTCGAAGAGCGTGACGCCGCAAGAGTTCACGTCGGTCAGCGCGTTGTCGTGAAGGCAGACGCCTTCCCGGACAAGACGTTCGAAGGCACCGTCACATCGATTTCGCAGTCATTGGCCGCGCCGCGTATCGCAACCCGCGGTCCGCGTCGTCCGAACGATGTCGAAGTGGTTGAAGTCATGGTCTCGCTCGACGATCATCCGCCGCTCTTTACCGGCATGCGCGTCGACACCTTCTTCAAGCTCGACAATCAGGCCGCGAACGCTTCGAGCGGCACGAAAACAAACTGATCAGCTTATCCTGACAGCAAGAAGGGCGTCCGTGATTGCCACGGGCGCCCTTTTTCATGTTCGCGAATGAGTACGAGACGGGCGGTTTCAAGCCGCCGCCCGCGCCGTGGCATCGATCTGAGCCGTTAGCCGCGGATCGAGCCCGAGCTCGTGAGCGAGCGACCCCAAAAACCGCTCTTCAGCAGGAGAATTGTCCGCAACGGCCATACGCGCCGCAGCGTAAAGCTGGATGGCTTCCTGTGGTGTTTGTACCGACTTCGCCAGCTCTTCGATGGTATGCGGATGATTGAGCTCGTTCGCCAGGAAGGTCTCGGATTCACGATCGAGACCGGCCTCTTTGATTCCGGTCATGATCTTCGTCTGCTCCGCCGGATCGATGCGCCCGTCGGCGAAGGCAGCGGCGATCATCGCTTGCAGATAGTGGACTGCCGCATCATTCGTCATTGCGGCGGGCTCATAGCCAGAGCCAGTCGGAGGCGGTTCGGTCGATAGCGCGGCTTGGGTGGTCTGAGGCTTGTCTACATCGGTCGTCCCGGCTGAGTCGGAAAGCAGAGGCTTCCCTTGCTCATAGTTTTGAATGGCCTTGTAGGCTAGGCCGCCGAGCATCGCGAGGGCTCCGAGCTTTGCTGCACCGGTCGCAACCGACCGGCCCGTCTGCGTTCCGAGCAAGAGACCGCCAAGCCCACCGGCTGCGGCGGTCGATGCGTAAGGATTGTTTTGAATAAGGCCTTTTAGCTTTTCTAGCATCTCGCTCGTTTGCGGATCCGAGGTGAGCCGTCCGAGAGCATCGCTTGCTCCGGTCTGTTGGCCGATGCGCTCCGAGCCCTCCTTGACGCCTTGAGTCGCTTGGGCGAGCACCCGGCTCAGGATGTCTCCGAAGCCGCCGCCGCCACTGCCGGATACCGAGCCGCCGGCTTCGCTGAGCTTGTCTCTGATCTGAGCGAGAATGTTCCCGAAATCCGGGGAGGAACTTGCGGTGCCTTGTCCGGCCTGCGAAGAAACGTCCGCAGGCGATTTTGTTTGCGCTTGCGACAGGCTTTGGCTGATCTGGTGCAGGATATCGCCAACCCCGCCGCCGGCACTTCCGCTTTGTGCGCCTTGAGTTCCGCCTCCGGCATTCCGAAGAATATCATTCAAAATATCTCCAATGCCGCCGCCGGGCGGGTTGGCGCCATTCGGTTGTCCTGGAGTTGAAGAGCCCGCGGGCGCTGCGCCGCGAACAATATTTTCGAGCATGGATTTGGCGTCGAACATAGCGGGGGTTCCTTCTGTTTCAGCCGCACGGCTGAAACGTAGGCACGCACCCGGTCATGCACAATCCGACGCCTGAACAATCCTTTCGGAATTATTCCGCCGCGAGCGGTAACGGACGATGGCTCTCGGCAGCCGGCGAACTGCCCGGCGGCGATTGCGGCTCGGCAGGCGGCTCGTCGCGTGGGCCGATGAAGCGTCCGAAAATATGCTGCATGACATTGCCGAGGTCGTCCATCACGGTAAAGAACGACGGTACGAACACCAGCGACAGCATCGTGGAAACCAACAGGCCGCCGATCACCGAGATCGCCATTGGCGCGCGGAATTCGCCGCCGTCGCCGAGCGCCATCGCGCTAGGAAGCATGCCCGCCGCCATAGCCAGTGTCGTCATGATGATGGGCCGCGCCCGCTTGCGGCCAGCATCGATGATCGCAGTGGCGCGATCCACCCCGGCCGCGATCTCTTCGATCGCAAAGTCCACGAGCATGATCGCATTCTTGGTCACGATGCCCATCAGCATCAGGAGCCCGATGTAAACCGGCATGCTGATCGAATTGTTGGTGATGAACAAACTCAGCGCAACGCCGCCGAACGACAGCGGCAACGACAGCAGGATCGTGATCGGCTGGAACACGCTGCCGAAGAGCAAAAGCAGCAGGCCAAGCACGATCAGAACGCCGGTTCCCATCGCTGTGATGAACCCATCCGCGACTTCGTCCTGAACTTCCGCGTCGCCGGATGGCTGCAGTGTTACCGATGCGGGCAGGTTCAGCTTCTGGACGACATCGAGAAACTCTTCGCGCGCCGTGCCTAACGCCACGCCGCGATCGAGATCGACGCCGATGACCGCCCGTCGCATGCGATCGAAGCGCTCGACGGACGCCGGACCGCGTCCGAATTCGACAGTCGCAACGGCCGTTAATGGGATCGCTTTGCCGGCGGCGTTGGTCAGGCGCAATTGCTCGATCTGCTTGAGGTCCGACCGCATGCTCTCTTCAAGCTGCACGCGGATCGGAATTTGCCGGTCGCCGACCGTGAATTTCGCAAGGTTGAACCCTGCGTCCCCGATCGTCGCAACGCGAATGGCTTCCGCAATCTGATCTGGAGAAACCCCGAGGCGCGCCGCAACATCGAGGCGTGGAACGATGCGGATCTCCGGACGCTCCGTCGAACCGGACGCTGCTACGTTCCGGAAACCCGGAACGCTGCGCAATGCCGTTTCGAGCTTGCCGATCGCAGCATTGAGATCCTCACCGCTGCGCGACAGCATGGAGAACGAAAGCTCGCGCTCGCCGCGCTCGTTGACGTACCAGGCGCGCGTATCGGGAATATCGGAAATCTTTGCTGCGATGATCGACTTCAGCTGTTTTTGCGTGAGCTTGCGCTGTGTTTTTGGAACGAGCTTTACGTAAAGCGCTGCCCTGCGAACCTCGAGTTGCCCGGTCGGGCTCGTGCCTCCGAGAACGAACACTTGCGTAACCTCGGGGATCGTCCGCAGCGACTTGACGAGTTGATCGGTCTTCGCGCTCGTTTCGTCGAGCTGCGTTCCTGGCGGCAATTCCACCGACACAACGACGCGAGACGTGTCCTCGTCGGGCAAAAAACCGGTGGGAAGCAGCGTCGTCATGTAGATCGATGCTGAGAAAAGCGCGACGCCCGAAATCAGCGTCAGGTAGCGCCAACGAAGCGTCGCCGCTAGGAACTTCGTGTAGGAGCGCATGATCGCGCCGTCGATGTGGGGTTTCTCGGGAATGGGGCGCAACAGATAGGCCGCCATCATCGGTGTTATGAGACGCGCAACCAACAGCGACACGAGCACGGCCACCGCGACGGTCATGCCGAACTGCTTGAAGTACTGGCCGGCGATTCCGCCCATGAACGACACGGGCGCGAAAATCGCGACGATTGTCAGCGTGATGGCAATGACGGCGAGACCGATCTCGTCGGCCGCTTCCAGTGCGGCACGATAGGGAGATTTCCCCATGTGCATATGGCGAACGATGTTCTCGATTTCGACGATCGCGTCGTCGACGAGAATGCCGGTTGCGAGCGTGATGCCGAGCAGGCTGACGAGATTGAGAGAAAATCCGAGCGCGCTCATTGCCCAGAATGTCGGAATTGCCGCGAGAGGCAGCGCAATCGCCGAAATGGCTGTCGCGCGCCAATTGCGCAGGAAGACGAAAACGACGAGCACCGCCAGTACGGCGCCCTCGATCAGCGTTTCCATCGCTGCGACATAGTTGCCGCGCGTGTAGGCGACGGCGTCGTCGATCTTCGTCAGTTGGACGTCGGGATATTCGGCTTCGAGGCTTTTGAGCGAAGCGTTGACGGCGTCCGAAACGGAAAGATCGCTGGTTCCCTTGGTGCGGAAGACGGAGAACGTAACGACGGGCTGACCGTTGAGACGCCCGAAAGATCGCTGCTCGCTGGCATCGTCGATGACGCGGCCGAGATCCTTGAGGCGCACTTCGCGGCCGCCCGCGAGGATGATCTTTGCGTCTGACAGGGCCTCGACTTGGCGCGCGCCGGCAAGCGTGCGGATCGCCTGCTCCTGGCTGCCGACTTCGCCGCGGCCCGACCCGAGATCAACGTTGGTAGCGCGCACCTGACTGTTCACCTGCGCAGCGGTGATGCCGTAGGCAAGTAGCTTATCGGGATCGAGATTGATGCGAATTTCTCTATCGACGCCGCCATAGCGCTCGACGCGGCCGACGCCTTTCGTCGCCTGTAGCTTGCGCTTGATGACGTCGTCGACATGCCAGGAGAGCTCTTCGAGCGTCATGGCCGGCGATGTCGCCGCAAACGATAGGATTGCCTGCCCTTCGACATCGATGCGTGCGATAACGGGTTCGTCGATCGTGCGCGGAAGATCGGCGCGAATTTTCGCTATGGCATCTCGGACGTCGTTCAACGCCCGGTCGGTATTCGTCTCGAGCCTGAACTCCAGGATCGTTACCGACGTGCCGTCCGTCAGCGTCGAGGTGATATGCTTGACGCCGGTTATATTGGCGACGACGTCCTCGATGACCTTCGTCACCTGCGTCTCGAGTTCCGCCGGCGCGGCGCCCGATTGCGTGACCGTCACCGACACGATCGGAATGTCGATGTTGGGAAAACGCGTGACAGGCAGCGATTTGAAGCTCAGCGTGCCGAGCAGCATCAGCACCGCGAAGAGCACGATCGATGGCACAGGCCGGCGTATCGACCAGGCGGAAATATTGATGCGCATTACTTCGCCTCGCTCAGCCGCGGCTCGGGCATTACAGGGCGCACGACGTCGCCGTCGCGTAGAAATGTCCCCGCGCGCGCAACAACCAGATCGCCCTCTTGGACGCCGCTTTTGATCTCGACGAGATCACCGGCGACCAAGCCAACCGAAACCGTATGCTTTTGAACCGTGTCGTTCTTGACGACCTGCACGGACGTTAGACCTTGATCGAAGGTGACGGCTGAGGCCGGAACGGCAAGGCCGTGGCTCGAGTCGGTTTGGATGCGCCCGCGCGCATAGGAACCGATCCTGAGCGCCGGATTGACGCCGAGGAAGATTTTCACGCGACCGAGCCGCGTCGCCTTATCGACTTCTGGCGAGACGAGGCGAACCGTTCCTTCAAAGTCGCCGTTCTGGGGCACGGTCACGATCGCCTTTTGCCCGACCTTGACCTTCTTCAATTCGGTTTCGACGATCTCGGCGTCGAGTTCGATCTCGCCGTTTTCGATGATGCGGAACATCGGCTCGCCGGCCGTCGAAGCCATGCCGCCGATGCGTCCCATGCGCCGGCTGATGACGCCGTCGGCAGGCGCGGTCACGTCGGTATTATTCCGGCGCCACAAGAGCTCCCGGCGTTGCGCCTCGACTTGCGCCTTTTCGGCTTTCGCGGCCGTCAGCCCGTCGCGCGCCGCGAGTAGCTGAGCCGCAGTCGTATGCGCGGCGCTCTCGCGCTGATCGTAGGTCGAGCCGGAGAGATATCCGGATTGCTTCAAGGGCACGGCGCGTTCGAATTGCGCAGTCGCCTCTTTGGACTGCGCTTCCGATTGCACGATCTGACTCTCGGCTTGCGCGATCGCGGCATCCGACCGCGCCAGATTGGCATTGTTCTGCGCAAGCTGCGCGTCGAGCTGCTCCGCAACGAGGCGCGCGAGAACCTGACCCTTTTTAACTTTATCGCCTTCGTCCGCGAGGAGCTCGAGAACGCGCAGGCCATCGACCTCCGGCGAGACGAGGATTTCCTCGCGTGGTATGAGCGAACCTGAGACGGCCGCGGTCTCGACGAAATTTTCGATCGCGACCTTCGACACGGTGACCGAAGGAGCGGCGACGGGCTTTGCAGCTTCGAGCCTCTCGGCCTGCACTTCGGCCGTGTGCTTCTTCACGACGTAAAGGTAGCCGCCTCCGGCCGCCGCACCTGCAGCCAAAAGGCCAAAGACAAATTTTCTAAGACTCATCGGCGCCCCCCGCGTGCGGATACCTTCGCGCGGGATACTTTGTGTTCCGCCGGCGTCCGTTCAACCGTCCCCTGCTTAACTGGATTGAGCAGACTGCCGATGAGGTCGATGACCACAGGGATCAAGGAGCCCATGTCGGCGTCAGGATAAATGGCGCGGCGCCAGAACATTCCGTCGCCGACGATATTGAAGACATTCACAAGTGTCTGGATGTCCGTCCGCGGTGCGATGCGCCCCTCTTCTTCAAGACGGCGGAACAGCGCTTCGAAGTTGTCCGAGCAGAACTTGTCGACGCCGAGGAAGATTTCGGCGATGCGTGGATTGCGTGTCGCCTCTATGCCCATCTCGACGGCGAAACGCTGCCTCTCGCGCCCCTCATGGATGAAGTAATGCTCGCCGATTGCGGCAAGTGCCTTGAGGAAATCCGGCGCGGTCGCGAGCGCGGCGAACCGTTCGGCAAATTCCGCGCGGTCGCGTTCGCAGAGCCCTGCGATGAGCGCTTCCTTGCTGTCAAAATAAACGTAGAGGGCGCCCGGACTGACGTCGGCCTCCCGGCAGATCGTCTGCATCGTGGTGGCGTGAAAGCCGCCGTTGGAAAAGCATCGAAGCGCCGCGTCGAGAATATGCTCTCGCCGCGCGCGTTGTGTGTCTGGTTTGAGCTTCGGCATCGCCGCGACTGTCCGTATGCAAGCGAGATTTAAGCGAATGGGCGTTCTGCTTGATGGACGATTGCGGAGAGGTCAAGGCGAATAGTTGTTCGTTTTGCAAAAAATATCGGAGAGGGCCGGCCTAGTGGCGGATACAGCTCAGGCTGTAACCGAGCAGGTCGGGGATGGGCTACCGGACCGCAGAAATGAAGTCGAAAAAAGAGGAGCAGTAGGTCCCGCAGCCCACCGCTCCTCTCTCAACCGCCCGAGCCTGGGGCCGGGCGGATTCCATCAATCTTGCGAAATCGAGAACGCTGTCAGGGGCCGGCCAAATGGCTGCCGCGCGCGCTCGCAAGATCGATCTATGTTCTCGAAAGGGTCATTCGCCTCATATCGGGCGCGCCTCTAAGTGCTAATCCGAAACACCGCGAACAACAATGAATGCACAAGTCTTGAGTAATTCGTTCGTCGTCGAGAATGGATCCCCTCAGCAATTGATCATGCGAGCGGGACGTGTCTCATCCCTCTTCTATAGCGCACTTTCAGGAAGCCGAATTCTGAAATCGCCGAAATGTTTCCTAATTGACCAAGACGAATTACGATCCGTCGCAAGGTGAGATTGAAATGCCTCACGCCGGTCAAGGCGCGCAGGGCGTACCGGTGAAAATGCACAAACTGCCCGCCGGTCCCGTAAGGCAGCGTTCTTCGGTATTTTGCGCCCGCGACCAATTTGCGAAGTTCGGCCCGAGGCCCGGCGTGGCGCGTACCTTCGCGCGCCAATTCGCTCTCGCCTTCGTTTTTGCGAGCCAGACGTAGCGAGCTTCTTCGCCGCGCGCGACAACCGGCGACGAGGCGCAGGTATCGGCGAGCACGCGCATTGGAATGGGAGCGAGGAAGAGCAATGCGAGCGCGAGAGCCGAAGCCTCCAGAAGAAGTGCCGTCCTCATCATTTTTCCCCCGAAGCCCCGCCGCCGGCAGAAGATCAAGTATCGCGAACGATACTAATATTGAAAGAGCACGTTGACGTTTCCGTAAGCCGAGGGGGCCGCCGTCGACCAATCGTCGACCCGCCATAGTCCGCCACCCGCCAGCGATATCTCGCCGCCACTCCATTCGTAACGTGTGAAAAGACCGGCCCGTCCATTCCAGGCGTTGTTCCCGGTTTCGATATTCTTGTCATAGCGAAGTTCTGGACCAATCGATAGCGCCGGCAGTAGGCGCCAGCCCGAACGCCACCGGGCAGCGGATTCATTCCGCGCCGTCGAATAGCTGAGGTCGAGCGACGACCAGGAATCCGAGTCGAGCGTGAGCCACAATTCCAAAGCGCCCTTGACGCCGAATTCGGTGCCATCATCGTCATTGTTCGGATCGCGTTTGAGATGGTGCTGGGACGACATCGACGCCCCGGCGAACGCCTTCGCGGTTAATTGGCCGAGCTGAAGATAATATCCGAGAAGAACCTCGGCGTAGGAATGCGCGACCTCGAAGCGTTGCGCGGTCCGCCCCTCTTCGCCGCAGATGTCGTTCTGTACGGCAACCCCGCAATTTGTATGTGAAGGCGCGCTGTCGTAGCTGTAGCGGCCATATCCGCCCCCAACGCGAAGTCGCCAGCCGTCACTGTAGATATCCGCGCTCCGAAGCGCGAAGGTCATTCCGGAATAGGCGAGCCACTGATCATTCGCGGCGTCGACGCCGCTGAAGACTTCGCGCCAGCCATATTTTTCCTGAACCCAATCGGTTGGGTGATCACTCGTCTGCGCTGACGCCGATCCGGACAGAAACACCGCCGCAACCGCGATGACCGGTCCGGCCACAGCAGAGAGCTGGCCCCACCCCCGGCACTCCCCAAAACGCAACATGGAACGCAGACGCGCTTATAAACATGTGTATTAACCAAGCTGAACATAACGCTGTATGAAGTGAAGGGCGTCAAGAAGAACGCAAGATGAACTAAGCAAAGTTCTTAAGCTCAATCAGAAATAAGCGAAATTTACGTTTGTATAACTATGGTTGCGTAGAGTTAGATTTTCAGTCTACGGACATTTTTCAACTCGATTGCATTTGATCTGAGTCATGGAACTGAAGTGAAGGCAGCGTACATTCCTAACCGGATCGCAGGGATTGCGTTTGCGCTCTTGAATGGATTGCCGGAGCACGCATCTGTGAACTGCGGCCCGCGGGCTGCCGTGATACTGACCCACAATTAGCCCAGGTCAGAGTTACTGGCGCAGAAGCATTAAAAAACTGGCCGTCGAAGGCCACAGCATATTTTGTGTCTGGGAGGACGTAGCAATGGCATATGAAGAGGGCGCGCGTAGCACGAATACTTCATTTTACTACCAATTCTACCAGCAGGCCTTTGAAATGGTCGACACTACGTCGATGTTCTGGCAGCCTTTTCTGAAAGCTGCTGGCCGGGCGCAGCTCGAAGTCGCGAGTCTACAAGCACGCCAGGCCCGGGCATTCGTGCATTGGGCGCATCGAATGATGCAGCCGGCGACACCGGCCGATGTCTACACTGCGCATGCCGACTTCTGGGCGACGATCGCGGGTCAATATATAGAAACCGTTCCGCGCGTCGCGGCAGCCGTGGAGAAGGCAGCCGAGGCTGTCACGCCGACCGTGCTGCCGCTGCCGCCCAAACAGAAGAGGGACGGCTTGATCCTGCTGGATCGGCAGAGTTCCGGTGAACTGGCCGAGCGCAGGGTCGCCTGACTTCTGAGTCGCCGGACGACTGAATGGGTCGATGGGTTCGTTTCGCTCAGGCCGATTGGTTTAGCCAGTCGGCCTTCGTCATTTCAGTTCGCCCAAGGCGTCGCCAAAGCCTTTGAGCGAAATCGGAATGCCGATCCCCGCTTCTTCGGTCTGGAAGATGATGAAGATGGCGGTCTTGCCCGTCTTCAACTGCTGGATGAGCGGATCCTCGACGACGACCTGCGCGTAGCAGGCAAAGCTGTGGCACCGCAAGAACGGTGCATGGCCGACATCCTTGTCGTCAATCTTGAGGCCCAAACCGGGCGGCAGCAGCACGCCGAGCGGCGCGAACACCCTGAGTACGCGCGTGCCGTTCGAAAATTTCTGGAAATAGACCGTAAGTCCGATGTTGTTCTTGTCCTCGGCCGTCACGCTTTGGACGAGAGCGCATACCGGGTTCTTCGAACCTGCCGGTGGGTCCTTACAGACGACCTGCCAGTCTCCGTGCTGCGACTTGACCGTTCCTTCGGGCGCATCGACGGCAAACGCATTGCCGGGTAACGCCAGCATTGCCGTCAGTTGTGCAAATGCGAGAAGCGCAGCCAGCGGACCCGCGGCCCGCCTCCTATTCGGGATGGCGATCATTTTCCACAAATGTATGAGCGGACGGCATCGGCTCCAGAAGCCCGTTTTTTCCGGTGACAAAAGATGGTCCTTGCTTTCGCGAGCCGAGCCCAATGGTCAAGCGGCGTAGGAAGAGCGCGCTTCGTCGTCCAGGATTCTGGCCGAATTTCGTCGCCCAAGGTGCCGTTGCCCCGTGCTGAGGAGGATTGATTCGCTGTTTAGGTATAGTGGTTTCGCGAAGAAATGACGCAGAAAGCTTGACTTGAGCGGCATGAACGGATTGTGCTCTTTATCAACTCGCCTTAACAAATCGATGAGGCATACGTCCGCAGCGACGGCGGGCCATCCCAGCGTGAAAGCTGGGCAACAAATAATCGGGTATGACACGCCGGCCCGGGGTGTCAGGAAAATGTATCTGGGAGGCTGTCGGTTCAGGGGGATCTGAGCCGACGTATTGGGAGCGAAGGAATGTCGAATAGGATGTTTGGCGCGGTTGCCATTATGGCGGCCGCGTGTTTGGCGATTGCCCTCGGGGGGCTGTCACCTGCCATGGCCGGTCTCGGGCAGCCGACGAATGGCGAGCTGGGTCTGCAGCTCCCTGCAACTCCGATCATGGGTCAGATCTTCGACCTCTTTCACGTCGTAAATACGATCATCACTGTGATCGTATTGTTCGTTCTCGTTCTGATGGTCTACGTGATGTACCGCTTCAACGAGAAGCGGAACCCTACCCCGTCCAGAACCTCGCACAACACGATGCTTGAGGTCGCCTGGACCATCCTCCCGATCCTCATTCTCGTCGGCATTTCGATCCCCTCGTTCCACCTCCTCTTCAATCAATATAACTTTCCGAAGCCCGATCTGACGATCAAGGCAACCGGCAATGCTTGGTTCTGGGAGCATGAATACGTTGACGACAAGGTGACGATCACCTCGAACATCGTCAACGACGAGGATATTCTCCGGGCGAAAATAGGCGACGAGGCTTACGACAAGCAGTTCGGTTCGCTTCAGGGCGCCCAGCTTCACAGTGCGCTTTATAACGCTTCAATTCCGCTCTGGAACGAAGAGAAGAAGCTTCGCCGTTTGACGGTCGATCAGGAGATCGCCGTTCCCGTGAACAAGGTCGTCGACGTCCTGGTGACGTCCAACGACGTCATCCATTCGTGGACGATCCCCTCCTTCGGCGTGAAGATGCAGGCCGTTCCGGGTCGCGTTGCGGCGACATGGTTCAAAGCCACGAAGGTCGGTTCCTATCACGGCCAGTGTGCGGTGCTGTGCGGTAAGCTGCACTCTGCCATGCCGATCACCGTCCGCGTCGTCGATCAACCGGTCTATGATGCGTGGATTGCGGCCGTGAAGGCCAAGGACAAGAAAAAAGCGCAGCAGATCCTCGATGAGGATACTGCGAGCAAGGTCGATTTTCAGTCGGTGGCTGAAGCGCATTAAGGGCAGTGAATGATGGCCGGGCAACCGCTCGGCCAATCTGACGCTCAACAAAAAAAGAAGTTCAGACAAAACTTCCGGGACAAGGGCTCTACGAAATGGGAAGCACTGCATACGCAACGGGCGACGGGCACGATCACGCCCCGCCATTTTTCAAACGGTGGTTCTTTTCGACGAACCATAAGGACATCGGCACCCTTTATCTGCTGTTCGCGATCTTCGCGGGCTGCATCGGCGTGTTCCTGTCGCTGCTGATGCGCATGGAACTGCAGGAGCCGGGTCTGCAGTACTTCGCCAACGAAGGCATCTATAACGTCTTCGTCACGGGCCACGGCCTGATCATGGTCTTCTTCATGGTCATGCCCGCCATGATCGGCGGCTTCGGCAACTGGTTTGTGCCGTTGATGATCGGTGCGCCGGATATGGCGTTCCCGCGCATGAACAACATCTCGTTCTGGCTGCTGCCGGCAGCGTTCACGCTGTTGCTCATCTCGTTGTTCGTGCCTGGCACGGCTGACGCTGATGGCGTTGGCACGGGCTGGATTGTCGTTGCGCCGCTCTCCGGACGAATTGGACATCCGGGTCCCGCGGTCGATTTCGCAATCTTGTCACTGCATCTTGCCGGCGCCTCGTCGATCCTCGGCGCCATCAACTTCATCACGACGATCTTCAACATGCGCGCTCCGGGCATGACGCTACATAAAATGCCGCTCTTCGCCTGGTCGGTTCTCGTGACTGCGTTCCTGCTGCTTCTGTCGCTGCCCGTTTTGGCCGGCGCCATCACGATGCTGCTGACGGACCGCAACTTCGGAACCACATTCTATGATCCCGCCGGTGGCGGCGATCCGCTGCTCTACGCGCATCTCTTCTGGTTCTTCGGTCACCCCGAAGTTTACATTCTCATTCTGCCGGGCTTCGGCATGATCAGCCACATCGTGTCCACGTTCTCGCGGAAGCCGATCTTCGGTTACCTCGGCATGGCCTACGCAATGGTGGCGATCGGACTCGTCGGCTTCATCGTCTGGGCTCACCACATGTATACGGCGGGCCTGAGCGTCGACACGCAGGCCTACTTCATGTTCGCGACGATGGTCATCGCTGTGCCGACCGGCATCAAGGTGTTCTCCTGGATCGCGACGATGTGGGGTGGCTCGCTTCAGTTCCGCGTGCCCATGCTCTGGGCGCTGGGATTCATCTTCCTCTTCACGGTCGGTGGCGTGACGGGCGTGATGTGCGCAAACGCAGGCATCGATCGTTCGCTTCACAACACCTATTACGTCGTGGCGCACTTCCACTACGTGCTGTCACTTGGCGCCGTCTTCTCGATCTTCGCGGGCTGGTACTACTGGTTCCCGAAAATGTCGGGCTACATGTACAATGAGACACTCGGCAAGATTCACTTCTGGCTGACGTTCATTGGCGCCAACGTGCTGTTCTTCCCGCAGCACTTCCTTGGACTGGCCGGCATGCAGCGCCACTACGCTGACTATCCGGAAGCGTTCACCTACTGGAACCGGGTGTCGTCAGTCGGCTCGTACATCACGACGGCGGGCTTGGTCGTCTTCCTGTTCGCGATGTTCTACGCCTACTTCATCCGCAAGGAGAAGGCGGCGGGCAACCCGTGGGGTGTCGGAGCGACGACGCTGGAATGGACGCTGCCGTCACCGCCAGCCTTCCACTCCTACGAAACTCTGCCGCGGATCGCTGCGACGGACCATCACTGATGAAAGTTGAGTGAGCGACGGGGCGATGCATTCGCCCCGTCGCCATTCCGATTTGCTGAAACTGAATTTTTTGACGGCGCTTGCGAGATGAGCATTCAAAGTGAAGTTGGCCAAGCCGACCTGACGCTGGAGCCCAGCGTTGGCGATTTCATCCAGCTGATGAAACCGCGGGTAATGACGCTTGTCGTCTTCACGGCGCTTGCTGCGATGCTTGTGGCGCCCGGTTCGATCAATCCAATTCTTGGCTTCATCGCGATCGTCTCCATCGCGATCGGAGCGGGCGCCTCGGGCGCCCTCAATATGTGGTATGACGCCGACATCGATGCGCGCATGGCCCGCACGGCCGCCCGTCCCTTGCCGCGTGGCCGCGTCACCGGCGATGAAGCGCTGAGCTTCGGCGGTGTCCTGAGCGTCGGCTCGGTTCTGACGCTCGGCGTGTTGGTCAACTGGACCGCCGGTGCGCTGCTGGCCATTACGATCGGCTTCTATCTGTTCGTCTACACGATGTGGCTGAAGCGGCGGACGCCCTACAACATCGTTATTGGCGGCGCGGCAGGCGCGTTCCCGCCGATGGTCGGCTGGGCCGCCGTCACGGGCAGCATCAGCCTCGATAGCATCTTGCTGTTCCTCATCATCTTCATGTGGACGCCCCCGCACTTCTGGGCGCTGGCTCTTTACCGTTGTCGCGATTACGAGCGCGTCGGCGTGCCGATGCTGCCGGTCGTTGCCGGTCTCCCGGAGACGCGGAAGCAGATCCTGCTTTACTCGATCATTCTCGTGCCGCTGGCCGTTGTGCCGTACTTTACCGGGCTTGGGGGGATTGCTTACCTCGTCTCGTCGGTCGTCCTTGGCGCGGTCTTCCTGGGGCTAGCGGTTCGCGTTTACTTCACGACCGAAGGCCGCGAAGCCGATACCGCAGCGCGCCAGCTTTTCTGGTTTTCGATCCTATATTTGTACGTGCTGTTTGCCGTTCTTTTCAGTGAAGCGATATTCCATCGTTTTTTTGCGTGAGGCTGTTTTGACCAACGATCCCAAATTTCCCCAACGTCTCGATCCGGCTGCGGAGAAAATCCGCCGGCGCCGTTCGATCGCGATCGCATTGACGCTCGGCTTTATGGTTTTGGCCTTCTACGTCGCAACCTTTGTCCACCTCGGCGGCAACGTCGCCAAAGGAATGATGTAGGGCATGAAGAGAGGCCAGACCGTGCAGCAGGATGACGCCGCCGCCGCCAAGACCGCCCGCCAAAACCGGCGGGTTGTGCTCGGCTGCCTTGCCGCCCTCGCGGTTATGGGCGGGGTAACCGCTGCATCGCCGACGCTCTACACCATGTTCTGCAAGGCCACCGGCTATGGCGGCACCACGCAGCGCGCGGACAGCAACACCGCAAAGGTGCTCGACCGTACGCTAACGGTACGCTTCGATTCCAACGTTGCTCCTGGCCTTCCATGGACCTTCGAGCCCGACGTCACGAAGATGGACGTCAAGATCGGCGAGACCGCGCTGGCCTTCTTCCGCGCAACGAACAATTCCGACAAGCCGGTGAAGGGTCAGGCGATATTCAACGTCGCGCCCGAAGCGTTCGGCTCCTACTTCAACAAGATCGAATGCTTCTGCTTCAAGGAGCAGACGCTGCAGCCGCACCAGACTGTTGAAATGCCGGTGACGTTCTTCCTCGACCCGAAGCTGGTCGAAGACAGCTCCACCGCATTACAGCCCGAGGTGACGCTGTCGTATTCCTTCTTCCCGGCTGAGCCCAAGGCGGCGGCAGCCGACGTTGCGCCCGCGCAGCCGAAGAAGGGGGGCTGAAACGAATGCAGACTGACGAAAACAAGAAAGAAGATCTGCGAACGAGACGGGACGCTGAAACCGCCTCGTCAATATTTCTATCCAAGCAAGAACGGGCCAGAGCCTGAAGGGGACGGAGACGGAAATGGCTGATACCCACGCAAAGCATCATGATTATCATCTCGTAAACCCGAGCCCTTGGCCGGTTCTGGCCTCCGTGTCGGCGCTCATCATGGCGGTCGGCGCTATCGCGTGGATGCGCACGCATGTCGATGGCGAGGGTGTCCTCGGCGTCAAGGGACCGTGGCTCTTTGCGATCGGCGGCGCCGCGGTTCTCGCCTCCGCATGGGCATGGTGGGTCGACGTCATTCGCGAAGCCAACCAGGGCTTCCAGACGCCGGTCGTTCAGCTGCACCTGCGCTACGGCATGATCCTGTTCATCGCCTCGGAAGTGATGTTCTTCGTCGCCTGGTTCTGGGCCTATTTCGACAGCGCGCTCTTTCCGGCCGGCGTGCACGAACTCATGAACAATCCTGGCCATCTCGTCGGCCTTGTTGCACGTGACGAGCTTTATGGTGGCCACTGGCCGCCGGCAGCCGTCGATCCGACGGCTGCGACCGTCCCGGGCTTTTTCAAGCACACGTTCAACCCCTGGGGCCTGCCGCTCGTCAATACGCTCATTCTGTTGACTTCGGGCTGCACGGTTACGTGGGCGCACCACGCGCTTCTGAAAAACGATCGCCGTGGACTGGTTATCGGCCTGATCCTGACGGTTCTCCTCGGAATGACCTTCACGGTTTGCCAGGCCATCGAATACGGCCATGCTGCCTTCAGCTTCCCTGGCCATAGCTACGGTTCGACGTTCTTCATGGCGACGGGCTTCCACGGCGCGCACGTGATCATCGGCACGATCTTCCTGTTCGTCTGCTTGATCCGGTCGCTGCGCGGAGCGTTTACGCCGCAGCAGCATTTCGGCTTCGAGGCGGCTGCCTGGTATTGGCACTTCGTCGACGTCGTCTGGCTGTTCCTGTTCGCCTGCATCTACGTGTGGGGCGCAGGCGCGATCACGGCGGGAGCCGAATAAGGCGCTCCAGTTGAAACCAACGGAACTTTGCAGGAGGCGGCCGAAAAGCCGCCTCTTGTGTTTGAGGCGCGGCACTATTCAGAGTTGCGCCGCGCGTCCCGCCGGGCCACGGTCGGCGGCAGGTTGAGCTCTCAAAAATCGAGATTGCTGTGGTCCATGCCGCTAGACCCATTTCGCCGCTCGCAACCGCGCTGACTTGCCGGTGCCCGCAGTGCGGCGAGGGCAAACTCTTCGTCAATTTCCTGAACCTGCGTGATCGCTGCGGCGGTTGCGGACTGGATTACAAGTTCGTCGACACGGGCGATGGTCCGGCCGTGTTCGCGATCTTCATCCTCGGATTTCTTTGTGTCGGAGGCGCGCTCATCGCCGAATTCAAGTTCGGCGTGCCATGGTGGATGCACGTGCTGCTCTGGGGTATCCTTACCCCGCTCATCGCGGTTTTTCTGCTACGCTTCCTCAAGGCGGGATTGATCGCGCTGCAATTCAAAAACAAGGCCGAGGAAGGCCGTCTCGCCAAGGAGTGACTATGTTCGCGCGCTGGCGCGCCGCAGGTCTGATCGTCCCTACCATTCTGACGTTGATCATGCTGCCGATCCTTATGGGGCTTGGCAACTGGCAATGGCATCGGATGGCATGGAAAGAGTCGCTGATCTCCAAGATCGACGAGAGGCGAACAGCGGAGCCGGTTTCGTATCCGGCGGTGCTGGCGGGATACGTCCGGTCCGGCGATGTCGAATACAGGCATACGCGCGTCACCGGCACATTCGATTATGGCCGCGAGCGCCATGTCTACGCGCCGACCACCGCCTCGCAGGGCTGGCATGTTTACACGCTTCTCATTCCGGAAGGCGGCCTGCCGCCCATTTTCGTCAATCGCGGGTGGATCCCCGACGAGTTGAAGGACCCGTCGAAGCGTGCCGAAGGCCAAGTGGCGGGTCCTGTGACGATCACCGGACTGGTGCGTCTTGGCCATCCCAAGCCCTGGTTTGCTCCCGATAATGACTACACGGGAAACCGTTGGTACTGGCCCGACCTCGACGCGATGCAGTGGGGGCCGCAAGGCCCGCCGACGCCCCTCCAGTTCAATGCCGAAAAGAGCCAAGCTTACGCGCCGTTTTCGCTCGACGCCGACGCTTTGCCTGAAAATCCAGGCGGCTGGCCAAAGGGCGGCACGACGGAAATCAACATCCCGAACAACCATCTCCAGTACGTCGTTACATGGTATGGGCTGGCCGCGACGCTCATCGTCGTTTTCGCAATCTTTGCTCGGCAACGACTTGAGAGCGTCAACGGCAAAAAGCTACAACCAAAGGAAGAATGATTCGAACCGGCCTGACCGGGCTCGGTTGTTCGCAGGTGCCGGTCCAATTAGGCTCGCCGGCAGGATTAGGCAAAGAGAGCAGATTTGAAATACATCTCAACGCGCGGGGAAGTCGAAAAGCTTGGTTTCGAGGACATTCTTCTCGCCGGTCTCGCGCGAGACGGCGGCCTCTACGTCCCCGAACACTGGCCGGTGCTCGCGCCTGCAACCATCGCCTCGTTCCCCGAGAAGTCGTTCGCGGAAATCGCCGTCGATGTCATCAGCCCGTTCACCGGCGATGACATCACGCGCGCAGAGCTCGGCCGCATGGCCGGGGAAGCCTACGCGACGTTCAACAGCGTCGAGGTCACCCCGCTCCACGCCTTGAAGCCGGGACTGACGATCCTCGAACTCTTTCATGGGCCGACGCTCGCGTTCAAGGACGTCGCGATGCAGTTGCTAGCGCGGTTGATGGATCACGTGCTCGCCAAGCGCGGAGCGCGGGCAACGATTGTCGGCGCGACCTCCGGCGACACCGGCGGCGCCGCCATCGAGGCGTTCAGGTCATCGAAGCGCGTCGACGTCGTCATTCTCTTTCCCGAGGGCCGCGTTTCCGACGTGCAGCGGCGCATGATGACGACGCCGAAGGAAAAGAACGTCCACGCCATCGCCGTCAACGGCACGTTCGACGACTGCCAGGCGCTCGTCAAAGGCATGTTCAACGACCACGCCTTCCGCGACCGGGTCGAACTGTCGGGCGTCAACTCGATCAATTGGGCCCGCATCGTCGCGCAAGTCACCTATTACTTCTACGCCGCGTCGCGCCTGACGGGCGTGAGGGGCCCTCTGACCTTCTCGGTGCCGACCGGGAATTTCGGCGATATTTTTGCTGGCTACGTCGCCAAGCGGATGGGACTGCCCGTCGACAAGCTGATCATCGCGTCGAACGAAAACGATATCCTCCCGCGTGCCGTCGAAACCGGCGTCTACGCGATGCGAGGCGTCGTCCCGACGACGTCCCCGTCGATGGATATCCAGGTCTCTTCGAACTTCGAACGCTATCTGTTTGAGGCGTCGGGCCGCGACGCTGCCCTCGTTCGGAGCCTGATGAATTCGCTCACCGCCAATGGCCGCTTCGAACTCGGCAGCCTGTGGCCCGCGCTGAAAGCCGACTTCGCCGCCGTCTCGGCCTCCGAAGCCGACGTTGCGCACTGCATTCGCACGACCGCCACCGAAACCGGATATGTAGTCGACCCGCATACCGCCTGCGCTCTCGTTGCGGCCGAACGGGTGCCTCACGGCGAAACCGTCGTTTTGTCGACGGCGCACCCAGCCAAATTTCCGGACGCCATTGAAGCGATCACGGGCAAAAACCCGGCGTTGCCGCGAGGATTTGAACACCTGATGATCGACGCCGAACGGTTCGAGGTCCTGCCGAACGATTTGCGGGCGATCCAAGACTTCGTCCTGCACCACAGCCGCGTCGCATCGGGGGTGTAGCGATGGCGACCGAACTCACCACGCTTCCGAGTGGCCTTCGCATCGTCACCCACCGGATGCCGTCTCTCGAGACTGTCTCGCTCGGTGTCTGGGTCGCCGTTGGTGCGCGCCACGAACGCGAGGATCAGCACGGCCTCGCCCATTTTCTCGAGCACATGGCGTTCAAGGGCACGAAAACGCGCTCCGCCCGCCAGATTGCCGACGAGATCGAAAGCGTGGGCGGCGACCTCAACGCGTCGACCGGGCTCGATACGACCGCCTATTTCGCCCGCGTTCTGAAGGGCGACGAGCCGGTCGCGCTAGAGCTCATCGCCGATATTCTGCTGAATTCGAAATTCGCAGCCGACGACCTCGACCGCGAACGCGTCGTCATCCAGCAGGAAATTGCTGCGTCTGACGATAACCCCGACGACATGGCTTTCGACCTGATGCAGGGCGTCGCGTTTCCGGGCCAATCGATCGGCCGGCCGATCCTCGGTACGAAGGCGAGCGTCGGCCGATTTACCGCGACCGATCTGAGATCATATCTCGATGAGCACTATATCCCTGACTCGATTGTGGTTTCCGCTGCCGGCGCAGTCCAGCACAAAGACATCGTTCGCCACGTTGAGGCCCTATTCGGCGGGCTCACTCAGAGGACACGGGGACTCGACAGAGCTGCGCAATATCGGGGCGGCTTTGCGGCGTCGAGCAAGCCCTTCGAGCAGAGTCACGTTCTGATTGGTTTGCCGTCGCCCTCGTATCTGGACCCGGCTTTCTACACGGCGCAGGTGTTCTCGGGATTGTTCGGCGGTGGAATGTCGTCACGGTTGTTTCAGGAGATCAGAGAGGATCGGGGCCTTTGCTACTCGATCGACTCTTCGATTTGGGGACTGAGGGATACCGGAATGCTGTCCGTGCATGCAGCGACTGGACCTGAGATGGTCGGCGAACTCGCCGACGTCGTGGTCCAGCAACTTGAAGAGATCGCGGAAACCGGTCCGACAGACGCCGAGTTACTGCGTTCGAAGGCGCAGCTCAAGGCCGGCCTGCTGATGGCGCTCGAGAGTTCCGCCGTCAATGCCGAACAAATGGCGCGGCAGCTGCTTGCCCAGGGACGTCTCATTCCCGTCGCGGAACTGATCCAGGAAGTCGACGCCGTCGATCGCGATCGCATCAAGGCGTTCGCACAAACCCTGACCGAAGAGGCTCCCTCCGTCGCGGTCATCGGCTCAGGCCGGAAATCCAATGGCCAGGCCTCGCGTATTGCGGGAAGGTTCACGCCGCGCGGCACGCGGATGCCCGCCGCCGAAGGAACGAGGTGAGACAGAGTGGCTTTTCTTCGGTCCATCCGTCCCGATGAAGATTTCGAGACCGTCCAGGGCTCGACGCTGACGCTACGCCAGCCCGTCGCCGCGGATTACTCTGAATGGGCGGAACTTAGGGCCGCCAGTCGCGCCCATCTCACCCCCTGGGAGCCGACTTGGGCGCAGGATGATCTTTCTCGCACCATGTTCCGCCGCCGCCTGCGCGCCTACGCCAAGGACGTTCACAACGACGTCTCGTACCCGTATTTCATCTTCGAAAATGCGACCGGCGCTTTGATTGGCGGCATAACGCTCTCGAACGTCCGGCGCGGATCCGCGCAGACGGCGTCGCTCGGTTACTGGATGGGTGCGAAGTACGCGGGCCGTGGCCACATGCGCGCGGCAGTCGGCATGATCCTGCCGATGGCCTTCAATGCGCTGCGGCTGCATCGCATCGAGGCCGCTATCATGCTGTCCAACTTCGCGTCGATGCGCGTTCTCGAATTCACCGGTTTTCAGCGTGAGGGGCTTGCCAACTCCTACCTCAAGATCAACGGTCGTTGGGAAGATCATTTGCTTTATGCTCGGCTCGCCGACGGGCCGGCTCCCGGTGGATCGGAGCGGGGGCGCTGATGGGAGCAGGGGGGATGAACCGGGGGAGATACGCCAGAGCCTGGCTTTCCGCGCTGGGCACGCTGGCGCTGTGCCTCGTGGCGCTTTCCGGACGAGCCGAAGCCCTGACGCCGATCCCTGTGCAAGGCGATCAGGATCGCCTCGAGATCACCACGCTCGGTGAAGCCTACGAAGGCCGCGGCGATAGTCTTCAGGTCGAGACCGCCGCTGGCGCCGATGGCGTCTCCGGCCGCATGACGGTCCGGGCCTCTGTGCCGGGCACCAGTCCGAATTGGATGGTGTTCGCGCTGACCAACAAGACCGATAAATCTCTCGAACGGTTGCTGACCGCCGACCGCTACACGATCGTTGGTTCGGGTACCGTTTGGCCCGATCTCGATGCGCGCCGCATCGAAAGCGTTACGCCCTCGGTCGGCTTCGTCCCTGAGCGCATCAAGAGCGACAAGGCCGACGTCTTCCGCATCACGTTGGAACCAGGCCAGACCATTACCTACGTCGCCGAGCTCGCCGGCGAGCGCTACGCGCGCATGTATCTCTGGCAGCCGATCGATTACGAAATCAAAAGCCGCGACCGTCAGCTCTTCAACGGCGCGATGCTGGGCCTGACCGGCCTGCTCGCAATCTTCCTGACGGCGATTTTCGCGGCCAATCACAAATTGATTTTCCCGGCTGCCGCGCTCGTCGCCTGGACGGTGCTCACCTATCTCTGCGTCGACTTTGGTTTCTTCCACAAGCTGTTCAACCTGCGGCCTGAGGATAACGCCGTTTATCGCGCCGCGGGCGAAGCCGCGATGGCGTCGAGTTTCATCATCTTCCTCACGACGTTCCTACGCCTCGCGCTATGGCACGGCCTCGTCCGGATGATGATCGGTGTCTGGATGGTGGCGCAGCTGACGCTCATCGCCGTCGCTGTCATTGATCCTCGTCTTGCCGCGACGTTCGCGCGGCTCTCGTTCCTGGCGATCGGTGGTGTGGGCGGCCTGTTCACTGTTTTCCTGGCGATGAAAGGCCAGGACCGCGCGCTCTCGCTCGTGCCGACGTGGCTGCTTTTCCTCGTCTGGATCTTCGCGACGGGAATGACGCTGAGCGGCCGTATGTCGGGCGACGTCGTCGTCGCAAGCCTTGTTGCAGGCCTTGTCCTCGTCGTCATCCTTATGGGCTTCACCGTTACGCAGTTCGCGTTCCGCTCAGCTGATACCTCGTATGCCGGCGCGCCGTCGGAACTGCAGGCGCGATCGCTGGCCCTTGCCGCATCCGGATCGACCGTCTGGGAATGGAACATCCGCCGTGACGAAATCAAGGTCGGTCCCGAAGTCGAAGTCGCACTGTCGTTGATGCCCGGCGAGCTATCGGCCAAGGTCGAGGAGTTCCTGAAGCACGTCCACCCGACCGACAAGGAACGCTTCCGCGTCACGCTGATGTCGGCTCAGGAACGCTCGGGCATCAGGATCAAGAGCGATTTCCGTTTGCGCCACGCCGACAACAGCTGGCGATGGTTCGAGCTTGAGGCGGCCAGTGTGCCGAACTCCGACGGCCGGACGTTGCGGTGTGTCGGCCTGCTGCGTGACGTTTCCGATACCAAGCGCGCGCATGAGCGGCTGTTGCACGACGCCGTCCATTGCAGCCTGACCGGCCTTCCGAACCGTGAGCTGTTTCTCGATCGCCTGAAGGCGGTCATGGTTCGCGCCAAGACTGACAACACCGTAAAACCCGCGGTGATCTACATCGATCTCGACAAATTCAAGAGTGCGAACGCGTCCTTGGGGCTCGTGCGCGGCGACAGCCTGCTGTTGACCGTTGCGCGCCGTTTGCAACGTCATCTCGGCCCGCAAGATACGGTTGCACGCGTCGGCGGCGATCAGTTCGCTCTGTTGTTCACGGGCGAGCGCGAAGCCCGCAATCTTCCCGCGCTTGCCGAACGTGTGCGCCGCTCGCTCCGCGCGCCGATACCACTCGCGAACCAGGAAGTCGTGCTGACGGGATCGATGGGCATTGCCCTTTGGGACGGAACGCAGGGCGCCGACGGCGATCTTCTGAAGGACGCTCAGCTCGCGATGTACCGCGCGAAGCAGGCTGGCTCAGATCGAATTGAGGTCTTCGAGCCCGGAATGCGCCGCGACCGTCTTCTCGACAATGAGGTCGAAGGCGATCTCGCGCGGGCCATCGAAAAGGGTCAGCTTCGGGTCCTCTACCAGCCGATCGTCTATCTCCCGACGAAGGAGCTGGCTGGCTTCGAAGCGCAACTCCGCTGGGAGCATCCAAAGCTCGGACTCGTAAATCCGCTCGCAGTGGTCGCAGACAGCGAAGATACCGAGCTTCTGATCAAGCTCACGTCGCATCTTCTGCTGCGCGCAGCGAAGGACGTCGCGCGCTGGGTATTGGAGCTGCCGCGTTCCGAGCGGCCGCTATTCGTGACCGTGAATGTCTCCGGTCGCCAACTCTTCCGGCCCGAGTCGGTGCAGGAAATCCGTCACGTTCTCGGCCGCAACATCGCTCCCGTCGGAACGATGCGCCTGGAGATTTCCGAAAGCCTGCTCATGGATAATCCCGAGCAGGCCGTCGAGGTGCTGAAGATGTTGAGCGGTTCTGGCGTCGAGCTGACGCTGGACGATTTCGGCACCGGCTTTTCCTCGCTCGCATATCTGCACCGCTTTCCGTTCGACACGATCAAGGTCTCTGGCGAGCTTATCCGAGGTGGCAGCACGGGCGAGGGCGCTGCGATCGTCCGGTCTATGGTCGCGTTGGCGCACGAGCTCTCGAAGACGATTGCCTCCGAAGGCGTCGAGCGCGCCGACGAAGCGGCATTCTTGCGTTCGATCGGCTGCGAATACGCGCAAGGCTATCATTTCGGCGAGCCGATCCCGGACCGTGCCGTCTCGCAGCTTTTGAAAATGGTTCGCCGCTCCGAGCGGAAGATGCAGCCGCGCGGGTTCTTCCGGCCGAAGACGAAAAGCCCGGCCAAGGAGATTGCGCAGAAGCCCGCACGCGCAATCGCGCCTCCGCCAAAGGCGGCATCGCCCGACGAAAAGACGGCGCCTCCGGCCAAGCTTGCCGCACAATCAAAGCAGGCGGCGCTGCCGTCGGGATCCATCGTGCGCCAACGCCAGAAAGCGGCGACCGCACCCGCCAGCGCCAAGCCGCAAGCGAACGGTGCAGCGGCCCTCGCTGCGCCCCCGAACGGCGCGTCCATGAACGGCCTGCCGATGAACGGGGCCCTCAATGGGGCGCATAATGGTGCGGCAGCCCCACTTACGATTTCCGCTCCATTCCCGCCACCGATGCAGCCCCAGGGGCAGCCGCAGCAATCGCCGCAGCGGCCGCCATCCAAGCCGCGCCAGCTAGCCGCTGCGAAGGGACCTGAGGCAGCTCCGCTGGCCCATCTCGCGATACCCCCCGCGAACCTGCAGAACGGAAGCCCGCTTCCTCCGATCATGCAGCCGAAGGATCGGCCATCCGAGGCAGCACAGCCGAACATCGTCTCGCCGCTAGCAGAAGCTTTGGCCCGCGCTAGCGCCACGCCACCGCCCGCTCCGTCGGTCGCGCCCTCGATCGTACCGGCTTCGTTGAGAAGCGACGGCCCGACGGGAGCGCCGCCTCCGCCTGGGGCGCCGCCGCCCCTGCCTGTCAACGGCGCCGGTTTTCCGTCGCAGCCCTCAACCGAGCCGGATTTTTCGACGCTCCCGCCCTCGATCGCCGCAAGTCTCGCGCGACTGGCCGGAACGCCGCTTCCGACGGGAAGGACGAGCGGCGGCCCCGCGACGCCCGGCGCGACGGGCGACGAGACGAAAGCCCCGAAGGTCAGCTCGGGCAGCGCTTGAGAGAGAGAAGGAAAGAAAGGCCGGGCGGAATTCCTAGGCGTGCCCGGCGTCGCTGACGAGATGTGAGAGATCGATTCCCATTTTCGCCAGCGCGCGGGAATATTTGCTCTCGAGATCCTCGTCGAAGATGAGTTCCGGATCGGCCGGACAATGCAGCCAGCCGTTGGCCTGCAGCTCGGTTTCGAGCTGCCCCGGCGACCAGCCCGCATAGCCGAGCGCCAACAGCGCCCGCGCCGGCCCGCGCCCCTGCGCTATGGCCTTCAGAATATCGATCGTTGCCGTCAGACAGACGCCTGGCTCGATCGCGAGCGTCGAATCTTCGGAAAAATAATCCGAGCTGTGCAGCACGAAACCGCGGCCCGTCTCGACCGGGCCACCGACTTGAATGGAAAGCGACAAAACCTCGCTTGTGATCTCGTCATCGGGGTTGCGCGCCGAAATACCGAGCCTTTCGAGCAGATCCGGCGCCGTGATGTGGTTGGCCCGCTGATTGATGATGAGGCCCATGGCCCCCTCGGACGAATGGGCGCACATGTAAATGACCGAGCGCTGAAATCTGCGGTCCGTCATCGCCGGCATAGCGATGAGAAGCTGCCCCTCAAGCTTGATATCGGGGCCTGTTGCCTGGCCCGTCGGTCGGTTTACTTTCATATCGGAGAGACTAGCCCCATAGAACCGCCGCGTGAAGACGTCCAAAAGTGCAATAAGGACGCCGCTATAACGTCAGGTTTCGTTGCGACGTATAATTGGACAGGAACGCGGGGGCGGCGCGCCCGATCCATGAACGAATATCGAAAGGCGATGTTTTGATCAGACTGGCTATAGCATTTTTGGTTCTGGGCACTGCCACAGCATCGAGCGATCCTGGCCCCGTCGCGTCCGATTGGCACGAAGGTTTCAACAACAAGGCCCGGCTTCTGGCCGGAAGCGCCACGCGTGATGGAACGTCCGGGCTTTACGCTGGCGTCGAGGTAGCGATGCCCGACGGATGGAAAACCTATTGGCGTTCGCCGGGAGATGCCGGTGGCGTGCCGCCGGAATTCGACTGGCAGGGATCGGCCAACCTCGCATCCGCGACCGTCCTTTTTCCCGCGCCGCATCGGCTGCACGACAAGGCCGGAGACGTTGTCGGATACAAAAACGGCGTGTTCTTCCCCGTCTCGGTGAAGCCGGCAGATCCGACCAAGCCCGTTACGCTTCACGCCAAGGTCGCCTACGGCGTTTGCAAGGACATCTGCATCCCTGCCGAAGCTGAGCTGCAACTGGTGATTCCACCGGGTGTCGGCACTTCCGAAGAACTGACGAACATTCTTGCTCATGTTCCGGTCACGAAGCCACGGCAGGGCATAGACCCCACTCTGGCCGGCTGGCATCTCGATCAAAACGCAGGAAAACCGAAGCTCGTGCTGAACGTCGAAACCACGGCGCTCGCAACGGCCGACGCGTTCGTGGAAGCGCCGGGAGGCCTCTATGTGCCGCTGCCGAAACGCGTGCAGGACGCGTCGGGGAAGGCCGTATTCGAAGTCGATCTGACGGACGGGGTCGACGTCAAAGATTTGAAGGGCAAGCCGCTGACGGTCACGATGATCGACGGCAAGGGCCAGTCCGAAGCGACGATTACTCTTGAGTAGCGCTTTTGAGCGGCTACATAGAAGCCACCTGGAGAAACGAACTCAGAGGACGCCATGACGATCAACGTCGGAGATAAGCTGCCGGACGGCAAGTTCACGGTCATGGGGGCGGACGGCCCGCAACCCAAATCGGTAAGCGAAATCTTCTCCGGCAAGAAAGTGGCGATCTTCGCTGTTCCGGGCGCCTATACCCCGACCTGCAGCAAAAGCCACATGCCGGGCTTCGTCGAACGCGTCGATGAACTGAAGGCCAAGGGCATCGACACCATCGCCTGCACAGCGGTGAATGACATCTTCGTCTTGACGAACTGGGCGAAAGACACCGGTGCAACGGGCAAGATCGAAATGCTGGCGGACGGCTCGGGCGATTTTGCCAAGGCGGTCGGTCTCGAGATCGACCTTTCGAACTTCGGTCTCGGGCTCCGATCGAAGCGCTACGCGATGCTCGTCGATAACGGCGTGGTCAAAGTCCTGAACGTCGAGGACAGCCCGCCTGTCGCGGAAAAGTCGAGCGCCGCCAACCTCTGCTCGATGATCGACCGCTCACTTTGAATCGTTGGCCCGCAAAGCCGGTCGGCCCCGCGTCTTGAACGGGGCCATGGCGATGCGCGCCAGTTCGTCGGCGCGCTCGTTTTCCGGATGGCCGGCATGGCCCTTCAGCCAATGCCAGACGACGTGATGCTTGTTGCGGAGCGCGTCCAGCTCCTGCCAGAGCTCCGCGTTTTTGACCGGCTTTTTATCGGCAGTCCGCCAGCCGTTTTTCTTCCAGCCGTGAATCCACGACATGATGCCGTTACGGACATAGACGCTGTCCGTCCAGAGCTCGACGTCGCTCTTCTTCTTGAGTGCTTCGAGCGCCGAAATCGCTGCTTTGAGCTCCATGCGATTGTTCGTCGTCAGCTCTTCGCCGCCATTGATCTCCTTCCGGTGTTCGCCGGAAATGAGGATGGCGCCCCAGCCGCCGGGCCCCGGGTTTCCCGAACAGGCGCCGTCGCTGTAGATCAGAACTTTAGGTCGTTCGCCGGTCATGAAGTTAGCTGTGCCGTGTATTCGGCGATATCGCCGACCGATTGGTGAAATTTGAGCCGCTGCACGTAGTCGGCGGGATCCTTGCGGGCGACGAGCGCGTCTTTCGGCGTGTTGAGCCAGTCGTAGCTGCGCGTCAGCAGAAAGCGCATCGCTGCGCCGCGAGCAAGCACCGGCATGGCCGCGCGCTCCGCCGCGCTCAAGGGGCGCACGCTGTTGTAACCCTCTAGCAGCGCACCGCCCTTCGCAGGTTCGAATTGCGATTTGGCGTCGAAGCACCACGCGTTGAGGCAAATGGCGATGTCGTAGGCGAGCGCATCGTTGCACGCGAAGTAGAAATCGATAAGGCCCGAAAGCTCGGTGTCGACGAAGAAGACGTTGTCCGGGAAGAGATCGGCGTGGATGATCCCCTCCGCGAGATCCTGCGGCCAAGAGCATTCGAGGTAGCGAAGCTCATTCGCGATCAGGTCATGAAGGCCGCCGCAGATCTCCTCGGTTCGCGCCGAGAATTTATCGAACAACGGCCGCCACCCGTTAAGGCCCAGAGCATTGGCGCGCTTCAACGCAAAATTTTCGCCCGCGATATGCATGCGGGCGAGGGCCTTCCCAAGCTCGAGGACATGGAAAACTTTGGGCCGTTTCGGCCAGACACCTTCGAGGAAGGTGATCAGCGCCGCCTGCCGCCCCGCAAGCTCGTTCAAAATCTGCCCGTTCTTGTCGCGTACCGGCAGCGGGCAGGTGACGCCGCCGGCCGACAGATGTTCCATCAATCCGAGAAAGAACGGCAGATCGGCGGGATCGACACGCTTTTCGTAGAGCGTCAGAATGAATGTGCCGTCCGTCGTGTGCACCAGATAGTTGGTGTTCTCGACGCCCTCGGCAATTCCCTTGAATGAAAGCAGCCGCCCGAGCGCGTATCCATCGATGAAGCGCGCAAGCTCGTCGTCGCTGACTTCTGTATAGACGGCCATGTTCCCGCGCGCTGGATGGAGTTAGTGCTGCTGCTGCCCGACGGGAGCGCGCGCGACTCGGACTTCCCGCGGCACTTTGAAGATCACGCGCTCCTCGAGCGTCGTGACGACGTCGATCGTCACATCATAGCGGCTGCGAAACGCTTCGACCACTTCTTCGACGATGACCTCGGGCGCCGACGCACCAGCCGTGATGCCGATGGTTGCCGCTCCGTCGAGCTTCTCCCACGGAATGTCTGTCGCGCGCTCGACCAGGAACGAAAACCGACAGCCCGCGCGTTCCGCGACTTCGACCAGACGCAACGAATTCGAGCTTTTCGGGCCGCCGACCACGATCAATCCATCGATTTGGGGGGCCAAGGCCTTGACCGCATTCTGACGGTTGGTCGTCGCGTAGCAGATGTCTTCTTTCACGGGGCCACCAATGCCCGGAAAGCGCTCTTTGAGAACGGCAACGATCTCGGCGGTATCGTCGAGCGACAGCGTCGTCTGCGTGACGAAGGCAAGATTTTCTGGGTCCTTCGGTGTGAATGCCCGCACATCCTCGACGGATTCGACCAGCGTGATTGCGCCTTCGGGCAATTGTCCGAGCGTGCCCACGACTTCGGGGTGGCCACGGTGCCCGACAAGAATAATTTCCCGGCCCTGCTCGTGGTGACGAGCCGTTTCCATGTGGACCTTCGATACGAGCGGGCAGGTCGCGTCGACGACGAACATGTTTCGGCCGCGCGCCGCCTCAGGAATTGCCTTGCTCACACCGTGTGCCGAAAAAATCACGGGCTGCGAGGTATCTGGAATCTCATCCAGCTCCTTCACAAAAACGGCGCCTTTAGCCCTCAGGGAATCAACAACATAACGGTTGTGCACGATTTCATGACGGACGTAGACGGGGGCGCCGAATTTCGTCAAAGCCTGTTCTACGATTTGAATGGCACGATCGACGCCGGCACAGAAACCGCGCGGGGCAGCGAGTAGGATTTTGAGAGGCGGCTTTTGCACGGTCGCTTCGATTTGGTTAAGGCCCGACATGGAAGAAAGACGTCCTTTATACTCGTTCGGCGCGCGTGAAAATGCACTTGGGAACCGAAACTATCGGATGCTACGGTGCTTTTTAGACAAAACAAGGGGCCGGAAGTTTGAACCTTGGGGGACAATGTTGCTCAATTCGGGTTTTCGGCATCCTTATAGCAGGGATGTGACGACGGTGCGCCGTTGTCCTTCGCCAGCCCGGGTGTGCGCCTCCGCTTCGCTTGCGGTCACGCTGGCGGCCCTCGGCGGCTGCGGAATGTCGTCTTTGACGTCGGGTCTCGGCGGCGGCATGTTCGGCGGCTCGTCTGATAATCCACAGATTTCGTCGGTGTCCGAGGCGCAATTGCTCGACGCCGCCAAATCGGGCGACCCGACCACGGGCAGCACGTTCGTCGGTGAAGTTGATGCTGGCTGTCCGCGGCTCATCATCGCGCCGCACGACAATTACATCACGTTCTATCAGGTCGGCCACGTAGGCGATGCGCTTGCCGTCGCGCAACGTGGCGAGATCACGAAGACGGCCCGCGAGTGCCAGATCGAGCCCGGACGCGTGACCGTGAAATACGGCTTTTCCGGCCGCCTTCTTCTCGGCCCCAAAGGCCAGCCGGGCAACGTGACGCTGCCGATCACAGTCGCCGTCAACGATTCGAAGCGCACCAAAGTCGCGTCGGACAGCGCGAAGGTTGACGTCAACGTCGGCCTCGACAAGCCGATTAGTTATTTCTCTGCGGTGCGAACGGTGACGTTCCCGATCGCCGAAGGATCGCGGCCCGGCGAATATGAGCTTATCATTGGCTTCGACAGCCGGGCACCGAGCTCCGGCTGAGGCCAGCTCTCGAACTCTGCAAATCCGGTAAAACAAAAAAGGCCAAGCGCGAAGCTTGGCCTTTTTGATTTCGGATTGTCTCCGGCGCCCGTTAGTTGAGCTTGCCCCGGAGGTCGCTGATCGAACTCGCAACCAGCGATTCGCCGGTCGCACCGCCAGCACGGGCCTTAAGGATCTCGTGTGCGGCCGCGATCGCAGTTTCCACTGCCGTCGAACGGACTTCGCTCAAAGCCTGAGTTTCGGCGCGTGCAATCTTCTCTTCGGCGATCTTCGAGCGACGCTCTAGGCTCTCGACGAGTGCCTTACGCGTGTCGGATGCAAGGGCCTCGGCTTCGCGCTTGGCCTGCTCGATGATGGACTTGGCTTCGTTCTCGGCCTCGCGGGCTTTACGCTGGTAGTCAGCGAGCAGGGCCTGAGCCTCTTCGCGCAGCTTCCGCGCCTCGTCGAGTTCCCGGCGGATTGCATCCGCGCGATCGTCGAGCGACTTCGTAACGAGTGCAGGGACGCGATAGTAAAGCACGACCGCCACGAACACGACGAAGGAGAGTGCAACCCAGAAAAGCGGATCATTTGGATCGAACATCTCTAAATCCTCACTCGCCCGCCACCGGGCGGAGAACCTTCTTCACGTCATCGGGCGTAACGCTCTGACCGATGAGCTTTTCGACGACAGCTCTCGCCGTATCCGTTGCAATCTCGCCGATTGCCGAAGTCGCCTTGGACTTCGTGGCGGCGATACGCTTATCGGCTTCACGAAGCTTCGCGGCGATTTGATCGTCGACGCGATGACGCTCCGTATCCGTTTCGGCGGCGAGCTTTTCGCGCGTTTCCTTGGCAATGCCCGAAGCATTGGAACGCGCGTCGGCAAGCGCCTTTTCGTAGTCGGCAAGCGCTTTGTCGGTTTCGGCCTTCAGGCGTGCCGCGGCGTCAAGATCGCGCTTGATGCGGTCGCGACGCTCTTCGAGAACCTCTCCGACGCGCGGAAGCGCAATCTTCGACATCACGAAAAGCAACGTCACGAACGTAATCGCCAGCCAGAAGAGCTGTGGCGAGAAGTAATGCGAGTTGAGCTGCGGCAAGCCGCCTGACTGATGCGGCGCGGCGCCAGCTTCAGCGGCAATCTCGGCCGCCTGAGCGGCGGCCGTTAGCAGCAGGGTCGTGCCGGCAAACATAGTAGCCTCCGGTTGCTTGGGCGTATCTTGGTCTTACCAGCCCAGTCTCAACCGTAAAGAATGATGAGCGCGATCAGAAGACCGAAAAGGCCCGTTGCTTCGGCGAGAGCGAAGCCGATCAGCAGGTTGGTGAACTGGCCAGGCGCAGCCGACGGATTGCGCATCGCGCCGGAGAGGTAGTTACCGAAGATGTTGCCGATGCCGACGCCGGCGCCGATCAGAGCCGAGCAGGCAAGGCCCGCACCGATCATCTTTGCTGCTGCGAGTTCCATTTCAAAGTCTCCCTTTGCTTCGCTTTTTGCGTTGGAATTCCGAAAGTCCGGTAGCCGGACCTATCAGTGGTGCATGTTCACGGCATCGTTGACGTAGATGCAGGTGAGCACGGTAAAGATGAGGGCCTGAAGGAAGGCCACCAGCAGCTCGAGGCCCGTGAAGGCAACCATGAATCCGGCGGGCGCGATCTTGCCCCACCAGGGAAGCATCACGGCAAAGCCGGCGAAAACCTTGAGCATCGTGTGGCCCGCCATCATGTTGGCGAAGAGACGCACCGAGTGGCTGACCGGACGGATGAAGTAGGAGATGAGCTCGATCGGCACGATGACGGGCATCAGCCAGAACGGTACGCCCGATGGAACGAACAGCTTCAGATAGCCGAAGCCATGCTTCCAGAAACCGATGAACGTCGCCACGAGCCAGACCATGGCGGCCAGCGCGAACGTCACGATGATGTGGCTGGTGACGGTGAAGTTGCCCGGGATGAGGCCGATGACGTTCAACACCAGGATGAAGATGAAAATCGAGAACACCCACGGGAAGTACTTCATTCCCTCGTCGCCGAGGTTCTCTTTGACCATACCGGCGACGTATTCGTAGACGATCTCTGCAAGCGATTGAATGCGCGTCGGCACGAGCGAACGGCCGTTCATCGCGTAAATCATGAAGCCGGAAATGAGAAGAACTGCCACGATCATCATCAGCGATGAGTTCGTGAAAGAGACGTCATGACCAAGAATATCGAGATCTACGAGCTTCCGGATCTCGAACTGTTCCATCGGACTGTGATGTCCGGCACCTTCAGCGGCCAAGGTAACCCCCTAGTGTCTCATTCCCCGTCGTCATCTTTGACGGACGGTGCCGCTTTTTGTAGCGGCTCATTTTCTGCCTGCGCCCTTTGAGCGGCGCGAACAACATTTAGAAGACCCGCCGCAAAGCCAATGACCACGAGAAGGATCATCAACCACGGCGCCGTGCCGAATTGCCTGTCGAGTGCCCACCCGAGCCCTCCGCCGACGACAACACCGACAACGAGCTCAGCAGCAAACTTGAAGGCCGTTCCATAGGCGGACTGCTGAGATCCGCCCGTCGCCGACCCGACCTTCGCCCGTTCCGCTTTCCGTGCTTGGAGCGCATCGAGCTTTTGGCCGATTTCTGCCGACCGCTGGCGAATTGCTTCGCGGTCTTCCGGGCTAATTTCACCGCCTTCCGGACGCTGACCCTTGCCATCGGCTGACATGGCTCAATCCATCCAGAACACGAGGAAAACCGGCCTCTCAGGGAGATCGACGGCGCGGACCATAGATTTGGGGTCTGGGGGTGTCAAGGAATTGGGCATAATCATCTCCATCGCCAGGGTACGGCTAAACCGCGCAGGGATTGTCGCGCCTTTTTCGCGTGTGCGACGCAAAATAAAAAAGCCTCCCCGGAATCGGGAAGGCCCAGTGATCAAAAGATATTTTTTTATGAATTTATGGAGTGGAAGGGGTCTGTTGGCCCCCAGGATTCGTTGAGCTAGGCGCTGCCTCTGGCGCCGCGGCTGGCGGGGTTGCAGGCGGACTTTGCGGGGTCGGGCTTTGCTGCCCAAGCTTACCACCCGAGGAGTAGTCCATGCCCGTTGGTGTCGTTTGCCAGAAGCTCGCAACCAAAACGACACCGACCGCCACTGCGAGCGCCATTGACGCCAGCAAAACCCGAAAATTCGTTTTGCGTGGCGACGCCTGCCGGGCGTCCGTCGGTTCGATGGTCGAACGTCGTGCGCGCGGATCATTCTGTGGTTGCATTGGGCGGTCTCCTTTCTCCAGGAAAGCGAAACGTGTGCCCAAGTCTCTGGTTCCCGAGACGTTAACCCTGGGGTCAGCATAAGCCGAATAATGCGAATAAGGATCGGTAGTTAGCTTGCTTCGCGGAAGCTTTGCGCCGTCTGCAGGTCGACCGAGACTAGTTGTGACACGCCTTTTTCGGCCATCGTGACGCCGAACAGCCGGTTCATCCGCGCCATCGTCATAGGATGGTGCGTGATGACGAGGAACCGCGTCGCCGTCTCCGTCGACATCTGTTCCATGAGCCGGCAGAAGCGGTCGACGTTGGCGTCGTCGAGCGGCGCGTCCACTTCGTCGAGGACGCAGATCGGCGAGGGGTTCGTCAGGAACACGGCGAAGATCAACGACAAAGCTGTCAGCGTCTGCTCGCCGCCGGATAGGAGCGACAGCGTCGCTGGCTTTTTGCCGGGCGGCTTGGCGATGATTTCGAGCCCGCCCTCGAGCGGGTCCTCCGGGCTCTCGATCATTTCGAGCCGCGCTTCCCCGCCCCCGAACAAGTGCGTGAACAGCCGCTCGAAATGCGCATTGACCGTCGCGAACGCTTCATCCAGTCGCGATTTCCCCTCGCGATTGAGCTGCTGAATAGCGCCCCTCAGCTTCGCGATGGCCTGCTCGAGATCGTCGCGTTCGGCAACGAGGCTTTCAAGCTGTTTGGAAACCTCTGCTAGATCGTCGTCCGCCTGCAGGTTGACGCCGCCGAGACGTTCCCGGTCGGCTTTGAGCCGCGTCAAATGCCGTTCGACATCGTCGAGCAACGGAATGGCCGACGCCTCGGGAAGCTCCGCGAGTGCAAGGCAAGCTTCCGGCACCACGTCGAATGCCTCACGGATATGCCGCGCCGCCTCCTGGCGCTTCTGCCGCGCGTTTTCGAGCCGCGTTTCGATGCGCGCATTGGCTTCGCGCGCCGCCGAAACTTCCGACTGGATAGTGCGCAGAGACTCGGTTGCCGCCCGGATCGCGTTCTCAGCGGAAGCCAACGTATCTGCGGCCGTGCGCCGTTCGTCGTCGGCCCGTGAAAGAGCCGACAGCAAGGTTTCCCTTTGCGCCGCTATGCGCTCCGGCAAATCCGCCGTCGCGGCCATCTCATCGCGCGCTTCTTTGAGGCGAATGTCGAGAGCCTGGACTTGCGCTTCGGCACTTTGCTGACGGCCATGCCAACGCGCGATGTCGGCGTTGGCGTGGCGGATGCGCTCGACCCGGATCTGCTTGTCGCGTTCGAGACTGCCGAGACGTGCCCGCGATTCCGCGACCTCGCGGCGGGCCTCCTCGGCTTCCGCTTGCGCGGTCTTGAGCTGTGGTTCGAGATCTTCACCGACGCTCATCGTTACGATGTGCGCCTCGATTTCGACGTGACGCGCCTGAGCGTTCGTCAACTCTTCGTCGGCGCGCGCACGTTGCGCCGTCACCGCGGCAAGCTGCGTCTCGCTCTCGCGCTGAAGCTTCTCGAGCCCCGTCAATTGCTGGCGGACTTGCGCAAGCTCGTTCTGCTTTTCGCGCCAAAGCTGGCGCAACCGGCGTTCCTCGGCCTCGGCGTGCTGAGCCGCCGCCGCCGCTTTGCGTTCGCCGTCGATCGTGTCCTTGGCTCGGTCGAGAACGGCCTGCGCGCTGCGATCGAGTTCCGCCAGGCGGTTCTTATGAGCGAGCCGCTGCGCCGCAGGCGTGACGCCGCCCGCAGCAGCGACGAAGCCATCCCAACGCCAGAGATCGCCTTCGCGCGATACGAGGCGCTGCCCCGTTTTCAAATGCGGCTGCAGGCGTGCGCCTTCCGAGCGCTTGACGACGCCGATCTGCCGAAGCCGTCGCGTCAGCTCTTGCGGCGCTTCAACGTGCATGACGAGCGGTTCCGCGTCGGCAGGCAGCGCGTGATCTTCGGCTGGAAGATCGAGACGCCGCCAATGCACGCTCGCTTCCGGAGCGATCGGCGCTTCGAGATCATCGCCCAAAGCTGCGCCGAGAGCCGTCTCGTAGCCCGGAGAAACGCGGATGTTGTCGACAGCCGGCGGATACGCGCCTTCGTCCGACCGCGCTAAAAGTTTCGCGATCGTGTCACGCTCGGTCGAGAATGCGTTGGCCGCGAGACGAACGCGCTGCGCCTCGTCGCGCCGGGCCTTCGCTTCGGCTTGTGCCGCCTTGACGGTCTCTTCAGTCGTCAGCGTATCGGCTTCGATTTTGCTGATGTCCTGCGCGAGCGCCTGCCCGCGATGCGCCATATCGGAAACGTGCTCGCCGTCAGGCGCTTTCGATCTCAAATTTTCGATCTGCGCATCGAAAGCCGTGATCTGGCGCGCGATCTTGCCGACGAGATCTTTGCGTTCGGCGAGAGCCGCCTCGAGGCTTTTAAGCTTCGCGCGCGCGTCGGCCGCTCGATGTGTGATATCGGCGAAAAGGGCATCCGTCCGCACACGGTGCGCTTCCGCCGTCTCGAGTTTGCTTTTTTCCTTCGCCTCTTCGTCGATGGCTTTGCGATCGGCCTCCTTGATGGCGGCGAGATCGGCATCGAGATGGAGCAATGTCTCTTTGGCTTCGTGAATGAAGCCTGTTTCACGTGCGAGATCGGCCTCAAGGTGTTTCGCACGCGCTTCGAGTTCACGCGCCCGTTCGGCAGCCCGGTTCGCCTCACGCTCGAGGTTTTCCTGCTCGATCTTGAAGCGGGCGAGCGCCGCTGCCTTCACGGCCTCCGCTTCGCGAAGCGGCGGCAACGCTTCCGCAAGGCGAAGTTCTTCCTTAAAGGCCCTCGCTTCCGCTTCCGTCGCCGCGCCGAGACGCATCATCGTTTCGGTAAGCTGCGTCTCCTCGTGCTCGACGCTTTGATGCGCGTCCTGCCACGTCAGATGCAAGGCAAGCGCCTCTTGCTGACGGATGTCGGTCGACAGTTCCTTGTAGCGCCGCGCCTGCCGCGCTTGCCGCTTCAGGGACTCCGTTTGCGATTGCAGCTGGCCGGCGACATCGTTCAACCGCTCGATGTTGGCTTCCGCGGCCCTGAGCTTCAATTCGGCTTCGTGCCGCCGTGTGTGCAGGCCCGCGATGCCCGCTGCGTCTTCGAGAATGCGCCGGCGTTGCTCGGGTTTCGAATTGACGATTTCGCCGATCTGCCCCTGGCGCACCAGCGCCGGCGACCGCGCGCCCGTCGCTGCATCTTCAAACAGCACCTTGACGTCGCGCGCCCTGACTTCGCGTCCGTTGATGCGGTAAGCGGAACCCGCTTCCCGCTCGATGCGCCGCGTGATCTCGATGATGTCGCCGTCGTTGAATTCGGCAGGCGCTTTCCGCGCGCTGTTGTCGAGGAACATCGTGACTTCGGCGCTCGAGCGTTCCGGCCGCCCGCCGCTGCCTGAGAAAATCACGTCGTCCATCGCGGCGGCGCGCATCGACTTGTGCGAGCTTTCGCCCATGACCCAGCGAAGCGCTTCGAGAAGGTTTGATTTTCCGCACCCGTTGGGGCCGACCACGCCTGTGAGGCCAGGCTCGATAACAAGCTCCGTCGCATCGACGAAGGACTTGAATCCCAGAAGCCTGAGCCGCGTGATTTTCATTCTACTCGTCAGTCCTCGATGCCGTGCGTCGTGGCTCAGGACCGGCGCAAACTGCCCCTAGGGGCTTGCAGCTGCCGTTGGCGTGCCACCTCGGCCGGCCTGCTCGACGTAGTCAGCGATCTCGGTGATCGTCAGCTCTTTCTTGATGAGCTTGTTGCCGATGAAAAAGTTCGGCGTACCAACGATTCCGAGCTTGCGGCCGCGATCCTTTACCCACTTCAAGTTCTCGATCATGCCTTGATTCTGCAGGCAAGCGTCAAACTGCGGGCGCGTCATCCCCACCTGTCGCGCGACGGCGTAGATGGCGTCAAGCCGCACTTCCTGCGACACCCAAGACGCCTGCTGCTGCATGAATTTCCCGTAAAGTTCCAAGTACTTATCGGGCGGTGCGCAGCGCAGCGCGATCGTCGCGTTGCCTGATGTTTTCCCGATCGGGAACTCGCGCAGGATGTAGCGCACCCTTCCGGTGTCGATTAACCGGCGTTTCAGCTCGGGATATGTCGTCTCGTGGAAGTGGCGGCAATGCGGGCAGGTCAGCGACGCGTACTGGACGATGGTCACGGGCGCGTCGGTCCGGCCCCAGCTCATCTCAGGCAAGGGGCTCGGCGCCATGACGTCGGCGACTGTCGGGTTCTCGATGACTTCGCGGCCGCCGGTCGACGTCGCATTCGGGTCGCCGAATGGCGTCGGCATGCCGTCCGGCTTTTCGGACCCGATCGACGGATAGGCAGCACCGAGAGCGCTGCCGTCCGTGGAAATGCTCGCCGTCGCATTCGGAGAAAGCGGCGGAAACGATGCGCCGCAACCTGAGAGCCAACCAGCGACGACAAGGGTGGTGGCAAGACCCAGCGAACGGACGAGCATCAAGGATTTCCAGTTACTTCGCGGCTAGCAGCGGCTCCAGCACCTTATCAAATGCTTCGACCGATGGAGCCTCCTGCAACCGCTTGCCGTTGATAAAGAAAGTCGGTGTGGCATTGACGCCAAAGGTATCGCTCGCCCGCGAGCGCTGCGCCGTGATCTGATCGAGAAGTTTCTGATCCGTCAGGCACTTATCGAAGCTTTCCTGGGTGAAGCCAGCCTGCTTCGCAATGTCGAAAAGCTTCGGCACGGGGCTTCCGTTGGCAAAGGCCCAATCCGCCTGCTTCTCGTAGAACGTCTCGATCAGCGGAAACACCTTCTCGCCGCCTGCGCAGCGCGCCAGCATCGACACGGCGGCGGCGAGATTATCGAGCGGGAACTCCCGGAAGATGAAGCGAACTTTGCCCGTATCGATGTACTTCTTCTTGAGGGGCTCGAAGACCTCGGTCGAGAAATGCGCGCAGTGCGGGCACGTCATTGACGCGTACTCGACGATCGTCACCTTTGCGTCCTTGGGCCCGATAGCGAGGTCGGGAAGATCTGTCGGCTTCATCAGTTCATCGACCGAAACCTCGGCCGGGCCTTTGCCCTGAGCAAGGCTCGGGTGAGCGCTTGCGAACGCCAGTCCAGCGACGGCTGCCAAAGCCATGAGACCGAAGCGAATGCCTCGTCCTTGAGAGGAAAGGCCCGGAATAAAATTTTTGAACTCGATCAAGGTCCCAACTCCTCTCGGGAATGCATGCCGTGGGGAATACGGCGTTCGACGCACGCCGCCTAGCACGGATCTGGCGCCGGAATAAGCCGAAACCGCAGCCAATGGCAACTAAAGGGCAGGTAATATCCCAGCAAATCCAGGAATCTCGTTAGCGGGTCGAGGCGGCGGCAATGCTTTTGCCGAGGGCCTCGAGAGCTGCCGCGATGTCATCCGGAGAATTGGCCGCGCATTGGACCACAGCCTTCGGTCCAGCCAAACGAGGGGAGGCTTTCTGCGGTGACGCTGCGGTCTCCGCGCGGGGAACCTGATGAACCTTGAGCTGGGTCACGGCCCGGTATCCAAAATAACGGTTGATCCGGTCCATGATTTCCGCGTGCCGGTAGGAAACCTCGAGCGCGAATGCCGGGTCGGAGGCAACGACAAGCGTTGCGCCGGCGCTGCGTCCGCTATCCTCCCCATCGACGGGCGAGCGCGCACCACGGGGCCATTTGATCGTCTCGGGCCGCGTCAGCCGCGCGAGGTCGGCCCCCACGATCGTTTCCCACGACGACATGATCTCGGCGCTGTGGAAGCCATACTTCTCGAACACGGCCGCCGTCACTTTGGGCACGAACGCGCCGACCGCCTTCGCAAATTGCCCCCTCACAGTCCGCACGTCCGGAGGTAGCGGGCGCATCTGAGCTGTGGGTTCTTTAGTGCTCAAGGGCGTCTCTCATCGCGGGCAGGCTTGTGGTGACGTAAAGGAAGTCTAGCATTGTCGATGCGATTCGAGGTTCCCGCGCAACCGGAGATAAAGGGCGCATGGGCGCGGTCCAGGAAAATGCAGCGTTTCGCAGGCGACAGCAGCAGCTGCCGTTGCGCCCGGCCGGACCGATGACGGTCAGGGCTCTGCTCGCTTGGTATGAGGCCGAGCGCCGCGATCTGCCCTGGCGCTACGGCCCGCGCAAAAAGGCTGACCCCTACCGCGTCTGGCTGTCCGAGATTATGCTGCAGCAGACGACCGTGAAGGCCGTCGTTCCCTACTTTCAGAAATTCGTGGCGCGCTGGCCGACCGTCACCGCACTCAGCCAGGCGCAATTGGAGGAGGTCCTGCAGCAATGGGCAGGCCTCGGTTACTATTCGCGCGCACGCAATCTGAAGGCCTGCGCTGACGCCGTCGCCCGCGATTACGGTGGAAAATTCCCGAGCAGCGAGAGCGAACTTCTGAAGCTGCCGGGCATCGGCCCGTATACCGCCGCGGCGATCGCCGCGATCGCGTTCGGCGAAAAGGCGACGCCGGTCGATGGCAATATCGAGCGTGTCGTGTCGCGGCTCTTTGCGGTGAGGCAACCGCTTCCTGCCGCCAAACCCGAAATCAAGAGGCTCGCCGCGACGCTCACACCGCAACGGCGCGCTGGCGACTTCGCGCAGGCGATGATGGACCTCGGCGCCGAGATCTGCACGCCGAGAAAACCATCATGTCTCGTCTGCCCGCTGCAGCGAGATTGCTCTGCGAGCGCGCAAAACCTCGCCGAGCTGTTACCGATGCGCGGCACGAAGACGGCGCGGCCGTCGCGATACGGCGTCGCGTTTCTTGTGCAGCGGGAAGACGGCACCATCCTCCTGCGTCAGCGTCCCGAAGCCGGGCTGCTCGGTGGCATGCTCGAGGTGCCGTCGACTCCGTGGAACGACGCATTGCCCGCAAAAAAGGAGGCGATGCGCTCCGCTCCGGTAACGACGTCATGGCTGCCCGTGCCGGGCGCCGTCGTCCACGTCTTCACCCACTTCCGGCTCGAGCTGATCGTCTACCGCGCGCTCGTCCCGATCGACGCAAGCTTCACGCTCTGGGCCGAGCAGGAACGCTGCCGATGGGTTCATCGCCGGGACTTGCATACGCAGGCGTTGCCGAGTGTGATGAAGAAAGTCATCGCGCACGGCTTGGCTCAGAGCTGAGTCCCGCAATCGGGCTTCGCGAGATTTAGATCGAGATCCGGCCGTTAAGCCCGAGCTGACGCTTCGCTTCGGAACGAAGATCGTCAATCGGCTTCAGCTTTCCTTCCGCCTCGAAGTGCCAATACGTCCAGCCGTTGCAAGCGGCCTTGCCTTGGACGATCGCGCCGAGACGATGAATGGACGCCTGCTGACCATCGTAGAAGAGCGTGCCGTCGGCGCGCACTTCCGCCCGGACTTCCCGGCGCGGACCGAACAACTTACGGCCCGGCTTGATGATCCCGAGCTCAAGGATCTGGCCGAATGGAATCCGCGGCTCGTTGCGCTTCGACGGCAACGTCTCGATTGCCTCAAGTTCGAGCGGCTCCACTTTCGCGATTCGCTCGTCGGCCGCGGTCGCATAATCGATATCGCGTTCGATGCCGATGAACTTGCGGCCGAGCCGCTTCGCGACGGCGCCCGTCGTGCCGGTTCCGAAAAAGGGATCGAGCACGGTGTCGCCGGGCTTCGTCGATGCGATCAGGATGCGATGCAGGAGCGCTTCGGGCTTTTGCGTCGGATGCGCCTTGCGGCCGCCATCGTCTTTCAAACGCTCCGGTCCCGAGCAGATTGGGAACAGCCAGTCCGAACGCATTTGCAGATCGTCGTTCGAAGCCTTGAGGCTTTCGTAATTGAAGGTCACGCGCGATTTGCGATCGCGGCCTGCCCAGATCATCGTCTCATGCGCGTTGGTGAAGCGCTTGCCGCGGAAGTTCGGCATCGGGTTCACCTTGCGCCAGATGACGTCGTTCTGAATCCAGAAACCGAGATCCTGGATCGCGGCGCCGAGTCGGAAGATGTTGTGGTACGAGCCGATGACCCAGATCGCGCCATCGGGTTTCAACACGCGACGGACTTCCGTTAGCCATGCGCGGCAAAATGAATCATACGCTGCGAAGTCGTCGAATTTGTCCCACTGGTCGTCGACGCCGTCGACCTTCGTATTGTTCGGGCGCATGAGATCGCCGGCGAGCTGCAGATTGTACGGTGGATCGGCGAAGACGAGATCGACGCTTGCGGTTGGGAGCTTTTTCAGCTCGGCGATGCAATCACCAACGAGAATCTTTCCGCTTTGCGAGCGGACTTTGACGCGACGCGAACCCATGTACTGAACCTGCTACGCTACGAATTACAAATCGGACGCTCCTGATGTTTCACAGCGCGTGCCTGCGAGCTTTGTACATGATGAGAAGCGCGCGTGAATACAGCTTAGACACGAGCAAGCGATTTATATTTTTTGATTCGATGTGCAACTTGAGGCGCGCGCGGATTAAGCGTCGGCGAGCCCGAGTGCCAATTGAACAGGTTTGAACGAACGTCGGTGAAGCGATGAGACTCCGAGCTTGTCGATCGCGGCCTGATGTTCAGGTGTGCCGTAACCTTTGTGACGCTCAAAGCCATATCCTGGATAATCGCGCGCCATCTGCGTCATCAGACGATCGCGCGTGACTTTCGCGATGATCGATGCCGCCGCAATGGAAAGGCACTTGGAGTCGCCCTTGACGATCGTTCGCGTCTGAACGGACACGCTCGGCGCCTTGTTGCCGTCGATAAGCACCAGCTTTGGAACTTCGGCAAGCTGGCCGATCGCCTGCGCCATCGCCCAGAGTGTAGCGCCGAGAATATTCTCGCGGTCGATGCGCTCGACGTCCGCAATCCCGACGCCGACGATCGCAACCTTCATGATGCGCCGGAAAAGAAACGCGCGAGAGTCCTCGTCGAGCACTTTACTGTCGTCGATGTTCGCCGGGATCTTATCGGGATTGAGAATGACGGCAGCCGCAACGACGGGGCCAGCCCACGGTCCGCGACCGGCTTCATCCACGCCCGCGATCGGACGAGACCCGAGCAGATGCTCTGCTGCCTCGAGTTCGAAAGTCGGCTTTATGCGCGAATCGGCGATCTTCATTCGTCACTTTGATCACCGTGCCAACCTCCCTGTCAAAGCAGTCGTAGTTGTTGTCCCCCATTTCCGGGCTTGATGAAGAGATCCTTCCGCAGCGAAACGCGCTCCTCGCCGAAGCCGAGCCGTTTCTTCGCGAGCCGGAAACGGAGCGCGATCTGGGTCGCGTAGGGTCCGCGGCCGCGCTGGCGAACGCCGAAATCCGCTGTGTAATCGCGCCCGCCGTGCATCGAACGGAGCAGCGAGATGACCTTTTCGGCGCGGTCTGGAAACTCTTCTCGAAGCCACTCGCGAAAGAGATCCTTGATCTCGAGCGGTAACCTGAGCAGCACGTAGCCAGCTTCCCGCGCGCCGGCCTCGCGCGCAGCTTCCAGGATCGGCTCGATCTCATGATCCGTCAGGCCCGGAACGATCGGCGCGACCATGACCGTCACCGGAATTCCGGCATCGGCGAGCCGCCGCACGGTATCGAGCCGCTTCGAGGGCGTCGCGGCGCGCGGCTCCATCGCGCGGGCGACATGACGATCAAGCGTCGTGATCGAAACCGCAACGCGCGCCAGGCTTTTCGAGGCCATGGGCCCGAGAATGTCGATGTCGCGCGCGACGAGCGCCGACTTCGTAACGATGCCGAGCGGATGATTGGCCGCCGCCATGACTTCCAGGATCGAGCGCGTAATCCTGTGCTCCCGCTCGATCGGCTGATAAGGGTCAGTATTGCCGCCGATCACGATCGTTTCCGGCTTGTAGCCGGGCTTTTTGAGTTCGCGCTCCAAGAGCGCCGCGGCATTGGGCTTCGCATAGAGCTTGGTCTCGAAATCGAGGCCCGCCGAATGCCCGAGGTAGCAATGGGTCGGCCGCGCATAACAATAGATGCAGCCGTGCTCGCAGCCCTTGTACGGATTTATCGAACTGTCGAAAGAAACGTCCGGGCTGTCATTGTGCGAGATGATCGTCTTGCTGGTATCCTCGAAAACCTCAGTCTTGAAGGCATCGAGATCGCCGAGCGTCTCCCAGCCGTCGTCGAATTCTTCATGCGCTTGCGCCTCAAAACGCCCAGTCTTGTTCGATCGCGCACCCCGGCCGCGGCGGCGTTCGGAATCGACGACGCCAGATTCAGCAACGTCAGGCATGCCCGGAAAATCAGAAAGGTCTCTGTCAGAAGCCATATTCGGAGCGCCTTCTCGAACCTCGCCTTCGGTTAGCAGTTTTCGAGGAACAAATAAAGAACAAACGCAAGACTGAGCCTTTCTAGCTGGTTAACCCCCCGCGACTTGGCGCGCCTTGCCGCAGGGTCTCCTCCGTGTCAGTTAAAGCGAATGATCTCGGTAATCATTCCTGCGCGTAATGCTGAGCGCACGTTGGCAGCGACACTGTCTGCCCTCGTTCCCTCAGCCGTGGACGGGCTTGTCAAACAGGTCATCGTCGTCGATGGCGGCTCGACGGACAGTACCGCAGAGGTCGCAGATCAGGCCGGCGCAGACGTCGTCGTCAGCACCCGCGAGCGTGGCGGACAGCTCGCCCAAGGTGCCGCAATGGCACGCTTCCCTTGGCTTCTATTTTTGCATCCCGGTACCGTTCTCGAAGACGACTGGGATCGGAGCGCGATTGCCTTCATGCGAGGCGTCGATCGCGGTGAGCGTGCGCCCTCCGCGGGCGCTTTCACGTTCCGTCTCGACGACAAAGGCATCGCCCCGCGTGTGCTCGAGAGCCTCGTTCATTTGCGATGCAAGGTCCTGCGCATCCCCTACGGCGATCAGGGCTTGCTGATCCCGCGCCAGCTCTTCGACGCGGTCGGCGGTTACAAAAATCTGCCGATCATGGAGGATATCGATCTGGCCCGGCGTCTCGGCCGCCGTCGCCTCACGATGCTGGACGCCAACGCCGTGACGTCGGCCGAGCAATACAAGCGCGAAGGCTATCTGCTGCATTCCATGCGCAGTCAGATCTGCCAGATGCTGTACGGCGCGGGCTTGCCCATCGGCATGGTCGCTCGCCTGCACGGAAACGTCGAGACGGCGCGCTAAGGCGGTTTCGAACTCCCGCGATCAGCCCGCCTTACGATGCTCCTCGAGCCGGGGCATGATCTCGACGAAATTGCACGGCCGATGGCGGGCATCGAGCTGGAATTTCAAAATTCCATCCCAGGCGTCGCGGCATGCGCCCGTCGATCCCGGCAGACAGAAAATAAACGTCCCGCGCGATACGCCTCCGCAGGCACGTGATTGAATGGTCGAGGTGCCGACCTTCTGAAACGACAGCATGTGAAAGAGGATCGCAAAGCCTTCGATCTCCTTTTCGAAGAGCGGTTTCACCGCTTCTGGTGTCACGTCGCGGCCGGTAAACCCGGTGCCGCCCGTGGTGATCACGCAATCGACCGATGGATCGTCGATCCAGCCTTCGACGATGCTTCTGATGAGGGGCGTGTCGTCCTTCACGAGCTTGCGGCCGGCGAGAACATGCCCGGCTTCGCCGATGGCGCGTTCCAGATAATCGCCGGATGTGTCTTCAGCGATGGTTCGTGAATCGGACATCGTCAGGATGGCGATCCTGACGGGGACGAATGTGCGCTCGGAATCGATGCCGGCCATGACGGTCCTCGTGAGAGTCTAAAGCTTCGCTCGTATCTGCAACAAGTCCATCCACGCGAGCTGTTTCGCGGCCGGCGTGCGGAGCAGATAGGCAGGATGCAACGTCGCGATCGCCGGGATTTTGCGGTCACCGGCGGTAATCTCCCGCCATTTGCCTCTGAGCCGCATGATGCCCTCTGTGACGCCCAGAATTTCCTTGGCAGCTGAGCCGCCGACCGCAACGACGATCTTCGGCGAGACGAGTTCGATCTGCCGTTCGAGGAATGGGCGGCACGCAAGCGTCTCCTGCGGCGTCGGCGTGCGATTGCCGGGCGGCCGCCAATAGACGACGTTGGTGATGTGAACGTCGGCTTCCGTCAGTCCAATCGCGGCCAGCATCTTGTCGAGCAACTGCCCGCCTCTTCCGACGAATGGCTTTCCGGCGAGATCCTCGTCGCGGCCCGGTGCTTCGCCGATGATCATCAGGTCGCTCGATGGCGCGCCGCGGTAAAAACAAAGCTTTGTTGCGGTGGCCTTCAGCCCGCAGCCGTCGAAGGTCTGCAGCGCCGCCTCGAGCTCCTGCAGCGTGTTCGCCGCGCGTGCGATGCGCCGAGCACCGGTTTCGGCTTCGCTCGCGCCGAGAGGCGTGACGGCGCGAGGCCTGCCGGCGTCGGATGCCCCCTGGGGTTCGGCGGGCCTGGAGCGAAGGGTTGATTGCCGCGGATCGGCGCGGACGGCATCGGACGGGGCCTTGGCCGGAGATGCCGGATCGCCGCGTTCCGGCCACGCGAATGCAGCTCCCGGCGCTTCGTTCCCGCGCGAAAGCCAGTCATGCGCTGTGTCGCCCACAGCGGCATCCACGCCCATGGCTTGCAACCAATTGAGCAGCGAAAGCATTTCATCCTGGGCGTTCGATATCACCATCGGGTCACGAGAATAGAGGTGCCGCAAGACAAATGCACGCGGCTGCGCGCCGCTGCCGAGCCTCACGAATGGGCATCTGCCGTGCACACCGGTCAGCTTGACGGCTGCGACGCCCGGACCTAATCGAGCATAAATGGCTTTCTAGCAATCAAATCGAGGTGAAAATGTCCGCTGACGAGGCCGAGCTGCCGCCGCGCGAGGCTATGGATTTCGACGTCGTCATCGTCGGTGCCGGCCCCGCGGGGCTCTCAGCTGCCATTCGATTGAAGCAGAAGGCCGCAGCCGCAGGCTCAGACATCTCCGTCGTCGTCGTCGAAAAAGGGTCCGAGGTCGGCGCCCACATTCTTTCCGGCGCCGTCATCGACCCCATCGGCATCAATCGCCTCATCCCCGATTGGAAGGAGCGAGGCGCCCCCATTGAGACAGAGGTGACCGAGGACGTGTTTCGTGTGCTCGGTCCCCAGGGCGATATCCGCCTGCCGGGCTGGCCGATGCCGCCGCTCTTGAAGAACCACGGCAACTACATCGTCAGCCTTGGTTCGGTCTGTAAGTGGCTCGGCGAGCAGGCGGCTGAACTCGGCGTCGAAATCTATCCGGGCTTTGCCGCGAGCGAAGTTCTCTATGATGAGAATGGCGCGGTCGCCGGTATCGCCACTGGCGACATGGGTGTCGGTCGCGACGGCGCTCCATCGGAAAACTTCGTGCGCGGCATGGAACTCCGCGCCAAGTACACGCTGGTTGCCGAAGGCGCGCGCGGTTCCCTCTCGAAACTTTTGATCGGCAAGTTCGATCTGGCGAAGGGCCACGAACCGCAGAAGTTCGGAATTGGCTTGAAAGAGCTTTGGCAGGTAGCGCCGGAGAAGCATCGTCCCGGATCTGTGCAGCACACGTTCGGATGGCCGCTCGACAACCGCACCGGCGGTGGTTCGTTCCTCTACCATTACGGAGACAATCTCGTTTCCGTCGGCTTCGTCGTGCACTTGAACTATAAGAACCCCTACCTCTCGCCCTACGAGGAATTCCAACGCTTCAAGACGCATCCGGCCATTCGCGATGTGTTTGAAGGCGGCAAGCGCATTGGCTACGGCGCTCGCGCTATCACCGAAGGTGGCTGGCAGTCGATGCCTGACCTTGTGTTTCCCGGCGGAGCCTTGCTCGGCTGTGCCGCGGGCATGGTGAACCTGCCGCGCATCAAAGGCAGCCACAACGCCATTCTTTCGGGCATCGCAGCCGCCGATGCGGTCGCCGGCGCGCTCGCTGCGGGCCGCGCGCACGACAAACTCGAAGATTATGAGAAGGCCGTTCGCACGGGCGACATCGGACGCGACCTGAAGAAGGTGCGCAACATGAAGCCGCTCTGGTCGCGTTTCGGCACGGCCCTCGGCGTCGCTCTGGGCGGCGTCGATCTTTGGCTCAACACCATCATTTCCGGCATCGGCCTCGGCTTCACTCTGAAGCATGGAAAAACAGACGCAGCAGCGACTGGGCTCGCGGCAAACTACAAGCCGATTGCGTACCCGAAACCCGACGGCAAGCTGACATTCGACAGGCTGACGAACGTCTCGTTCTCAGGGACCAATCACGAAGAGAATCAGCCCGTACATTTGAAGTTACTTGACCCCGCGGTTCCTATCGCGATCAATCTGCCCGAGTATGCAGAACCGGCGCAGCGCTATTGCCCGGCCGCGGTCTATGAGGTCGTGACGGACGAGGTCGGCCAGCCGAGATTCCAGATCAACGCGCAAAACTGCGTCCACTGCAAAACGTGCGATATCAAAGATCCGAGCCAAAATATTGTCTGGACATGCCCTGAAGGCGGCGGCGGGCCCAATTACGCCGGAATGTAACGCTCAAAGGCCTGGAGGGAATGTCTCCCTCTAGTGCGTTCAGCAACAAAATGGCCCGGGTCATTTGCCGATTTTCGTGCGGTTGCGTGTATGCCATGGCCATAACGGTTAGCAATTTCGGCTCCTTTCCCATTTTTCATGTGAAGCGTGTCGCCAAGCGCGCGGTATCTTTGCTAGGCTTGGGGCCGCAGGAATCAGAATGCCTACCGGCAGCAAAGGAAAAATGTCGATGCGGGGACCCCTCGGGCGTGTGCTGAGTGTAGGCCTTGGTGCGATCGCGATGACGATCGCGGGGTTTTTCAGCGAGGCTCCGGCCCGCTCGCAAGACCAGGACCTTGTCCAGGACGAGACGTCGACATCAGTGCTCGGCAACTATCTGGCCGGCCGTTTCGCGCGCGCGGCGCAGGACACGCAGGAGGCCGCCGGTTTCTACGGTAAGGCCCTCGAACGCGATCCGACGAATGAAGTTCTGCTCGAGCAGGCCTTCCAGATGGAGACGATGTCGGGCAACTGGCCGAAGGCCATTCCCCTCGCCGAGCAGTTGGCGGCGACACGCCAGTCGCATCGCATGTCTCAGTTCCTTTTGGGCGTGACCGCCTTCAAGAGCAACAATTACGCGAAAGCCGAAGAGCACTTCACGGCGGCGTCCGAAAATCCGATCGGTGAGCTGACGAGCGCAATTGCGATCGGCTGGACCCGCCTCGCGGCCGGCGATGTCGACGGCGCGCTGAAGGCCCTCGATATGCCGAAGCAGCCCGACTGGGCGCAGTTCTACCTGCGCTATCACAAGGCGCTGATCGCCGACCTTGCCGGACGCAAGGCCGATGCGCGCGCGGCCTACGAGAAGGTCTTCAAGCAGGATAGCCGTACACTCCGCACATCGCTTGCCTACGCGCAGTCCGCCGCCCACTACGGCGACTTCAAAACCGCGCGTCAGGTGATGAAGGAGCAGCTGGCGAAAACGCAGGGCGACCCACATCCGCTTGCAAAAGAGATGCTGGACGTCATCAATCGCAAAGAGAAGCCGCCGCTCCTGATCTCCAACCCGACCGACGGCCTGGCGGAGGTGTTCTATGGCCTCGGCGAGGCGCTTGCCGGAGAAGGCGGCGTCAGCCTCGGCACGATCTATTTGCAGCTCGCTCTCGATGCGAAGCCCGATCACGCCTTTGCACTGGCGGCCCTCGCCAACGCTCAGGAGGCCGTGAAACGGTATAGCGACGCGATTGCGACCTATGACAAGATTCCGCAAGGCACGCCCTTGCAGAGCGCGATCGACATTCGCAAGGCTTTCGATCTGAACTCGCTCGATAAGGCCGACGAGGCGAAGGCGATCCTCACAAAGCTCATCGAAGCCGACCCCAAGGACGTTCGTCCGCTCGAGGCGCTCGGCAACATCATGAGAGCGCGTAAGGATTATGCCGGCTCCGTGACGTACTTTACGAAGGCCCTTGCGGTCCTCAACAAGAACGATCCGCGCAACTGGGGTTACTACTATGCGCGCGGCACATCGTATGAGCGGCTGAAGAACTGGCCCGCCGCCGAAGCGGATCTGAAGCGCGCGCTCACGCTCGCTCCCGATCAACCGCTGGTTTTGAATTATCTCGGCTACTCCTGGGTTGATCAGGGCAAGAACCTCAAGGAAGGAACGCGCCTGATCGAGAAGGCCGTGCAGCTGAAGCCGGATGATGGCTACATCGTCGATAGTCTTGGATGGGCCCACTACAAGCAGGGCAACTTCAAGGAAGCGGTTCGCTTTCTCGAACGTGCTGTCGAGATCAAGCCCGAAGATCCGACTTTGAACGATCACTTGGGTGACGCCTTCTGGAAGGTCGGCCGCGAACGCGAGGCACGCTTCCAGTGGAGCCAGGCTCTTTCCCTCGATCCGGAGCCCCAGGACGTCGATAAGATCAAGGCCAAGCTCGAACGCGGCCTTGACGCGAAGGGCGAAGCCAAGAACGCCGAGAAGACCCGGCAGGTTCAAAGGGACGAAGCTTCGCGCAAGCGCAGCGAAAATAAAGCCGGATCGCCTTCGAGCAGGGCTGTTGAGTAATTTTCTCCAAAGCCAGATAACATCCAACGGGCGCCAGCAGGCGCCCGTTTTTCATGCCATTGAGACCTCATGCCCCCGATGCAGGAATTCGCTTCCGCCAAGATCAATCTGACGCTTGAAATTCTCGGCCGTCGCAGTGACGGCTACCACGAACTCCGGAGCCTCGTGGCATTCGCGGCCGACGTCGGCGACCGCCTGACGATGACCAGCGACGTGCCTGCCTTGACGAAAGTCGAGGGTCCATTCGCAAACGCTCTCGGCCACGCCAATCTCGTCGACGCCACCGTCGAGACGCTGACGCGCATTCTACCCAATGTCATTCTCGGAGGTCTGACGCTCGAAAAAAATCTGCCCGTCGCCGCTGGCATTGGCGGCGGATCGGCAGACGCGGCAGCGGCGCTTAGGCTTCTTGGCGCGGCCCATCCGGAAATCGCCGGGCTCGATTTACCGGTGATCGCGCGCACACTGGGCGCCGACGTTCCTATTTGCCTGCACAGCCGAAGCGCGATCATGACGGGCATCGGCGAGGCAATTCACGACATCGCTCTGCCGGGAGAGATGTTTGCGATCCTCGCGAATCCGCTCGTCGATGTGCCGACCAACAAGACGGCGGAAGTTTTCCGTCTCCTCGCCGCCCCGCCGTTGCCCGCGGACGCGAAAGCCGAAAAGCCGCCGCTCCTGTCGTCGTTCGGCGAGGTAATCAGGTACGCCGCAACGCGCGGCAATGCGCTCGAGGCGCCCGCTCGCCAGCTTTTCCCGCAAATCGGAGTGATGTTGTCTGAACTCGCGAAGCTGCCGCGGTGCCGCCTCGCGCAGCTCTCGGGCGCTGGTCCGACCTGCTTCGCCCTCTTCGATACGCAACAGGCCGCGACAAACGGCGTCCGAATTCTCAAAGCAATCCAGCCGGGCTGGTGGGTCGCCGCGACGCGCTTGATCTGAACTCGACGGCTCGTCAGTGAGTACGGCTGATGCAGAAGCCGATGACCTGCTCGAGCGCATCCTTCTCGCGGCTCTCGGGGAAGATTGCCAGCGCATCGCGCGCGATGGCCCCGTAGGAGCGCGCCCGCTCAAACGTGGCTTCGATCGCCTTGTGCCGTCGCATTAGGCTCACCGCGTGCTCCAGATCGCCGTCCGCGATCTCGCCTTCGGCTATCGTGCGGTTCCAGAACTGCCGCTCGTCATTCGTGCCACGCCGGAACGAGAGGATGACGGGCAGCGTGATCTTGCCCTCGCGGAAATCATCACCGACGGACTTGCCGAGGCGGCTGCTGTCGCCAGCATAGTCGAGCGCATCGTCGACGAGTTGAAACGCGAGGCCAAGATTCTTGCCGTATGATCGAAGAGCGGCTTGCTCTTCCACCGGCCGCTGCGCGAGCGCGGCACCAGATTCGGCGGCGGCGGAGAACAGCGCAGCAGTCTTCGAATTGATGATCGAAAGGTAATCGTCTTCGGTTGTCGATGTATTCTTGGCAGCGGCGAGCTGCATGACTTCGCCTTCCGCAATCGTCGCCGCCGCATTCGACATGATGCGGAGAACGGTCAGCGATCCGACGTCAACGAACATCTTGAAGGCTTGACCGAGAAGAAAATCGCCGACCAGCACGCTCGCTTGATTGCCCCAGATCATGCGCGCCGTCTTCCGGCCCCGCCGCGTCGCGCTCTCGTCGACGACATCGTCGTGAAGCAATGTTGCCGTATGCATGAATTCGACGGCTGATGCGGTACGGATGTGTCCGTTGCCGCCATATCTGCAGAGCTTCGCTGATGCGAGCGCAAGCATTGGCCTGAGACGTTTGCCGCCGCTATCGATAAGGTGATGGGCAAGCTCGGGGATCATATCGACATCCGACACGGCTTTGTCGAGAATGATCCGGTTTATGGCCTCGAGGTCATCCGATACAAGATCGAGAAGCGGCTGTAGCTTCTGCCCCGTCTCGCGAACGTCTTCGAGTGGAATCACGCGACCCAAGTTGGCCCCCAATTTTTACATGACACTAACATAGGTAGTCGCCTCCAGGCCGTCATCCAGCCTTCGCCGGCCCGCTTTGATTAATAGTTTAGGATTTGCCATGCGCGAGTTGATTGTGACGAATGACCCCGTCCTCATCAGTTACGCGGAAGCGCTGCTGAAGGATCAGGGCATCGAGGCGGTGGTATTTGATCGAAATATTAGTCTTATGGAAGGGTCAATCGGCGCTTTCCCGCGGCGTCTTGTCGTTCCTGGCGAACTATGGCCAAAGGCAGCCGAGATCCTGAAGCACGCTGGACTAGGCGATTGGGTGGCCGGAAATGCAAGTCAGTGACCCCGAGCAATCCATCATCGAGGCAGCAAGCGAAGACCTTTTTCTTGGCGAGGCATTGACCGTTCGCCAGCCGCGCAACGGCTACCGCGCCGGAACCGATGCGGTGCTGCTCGCGTCATGGTTGAGCCCCGAGACCGCAGGCAAAGGCCCTGTTCTCGATGTCGGTGCTGGCGTCGGCGTCGTCGGACTATGCGTCGCGGCGCGTTGTCCGGATGCCGAAGTTCTACTCGTCGAGCGCGAGCGCGATCTTGCGGTTTTGGCCCGCCATAACGTCGAACGTAACGGGCTGAAGGTGCGCGTTTCGGTTGTCGAAACCGACATAGCGCGCTCTTCCGATGCACTCACACGTTCGGGCATCGCATCCGAGTCGTTCCCGATCGTCCTTGCCAACCCGCCCTACCATCAGGAAGGCCGAAGCACGGCCGCGCCGAGCCCGCTGAAGGCCGTCTCGCATCAGATGGCAGAGGATGCCCTGGAAACTTGGGCGCGCTTCATGACCCGCATGGCGGCGCCTGGAGGCCGTGTCGCGATGATCCATAAGGCGGAGGCGCTGCCTCGGATTTTATCGGTTTTTGAAGGACGGTTTGGCGGCATCGGCGTGCTGCCGATCTATCCGCGCGCCGGTGCATCTGCAATTCGAGTGATCGTGAGCGGCATCAAAGGCAGCCGGGCGCCGATCACGATCAAACCGCCGCTTGTGCTTCACGGACCCGAGCAGGCGTTTCTTCCGGAGATCGAGGCGATTTTCAGGCACGGCGCCGCGCTTCCCGCGCAATTCGGCGGCTGATCGCCTCTGGCAAGCCGTGGCCGGTTGCACTAGATCATCCAACTCCCTTTTCATGACGCAGCGTCAGAGCAAAGTTGCTCGCAGGAGTGAAGCCTCATGTGGCCGTTTTCTCGCAAGCCCGTCGTTCCCGTTTTGCGTTTCAGCGGCCCGATCGGCATGGCGACGCCGCTGCGTCCGGGCCTCTCGCTCGCAAGCTATGCCGGCGCGATCGAAAAAGCGTTCGCGCTCTCGAAGCTCCCGGCCGTTGCAATTGTAATCAATTCGCCGGGCGGCTCGCCGGTGCAATCCAACTTGCTCTTCAATCGCCTTCGCCAGATGGCGGCGGAGAAAGAAAAGCGCGTCTATGTTTTCTGCGAGGACGTTGCCGCATCGGGCGGCTATTTTCTCGCGATCGCCGGCGACGAAATATACGCCGACCCGTCGTCGATTATCGGTTCGATCGGCGTCGTATCCCGCAGTTTCGGCTTCGTCGATCTCTTGCAGCGGCTCGGTGTCGAGCGGCGCGTCTATACGGCAGGCGCCGATAAAAACCAGCTTGATCCGTTCCTGCCCGAAGATGCCGACGACGTCGCACGCCTGAAGGCGATCCAGCAGGACGTACACGACGTATTTATTGGTCTCGTCAAGGAACGCCGCCTCGGCAAGCTCAAAGCACCCGATGCGGAACTGTTCTCGGGCGCCTTCTGGTCAGCGTCGAAGGCCACGGACTTCGGCTTGATCGACGGCATAACCGATGTCCGTTCCAAGATGCGGCAGCTCTTCGGCGATAAGGTAAAGCTGAAGGTCGTCGAGCCCGAAAAGGCAGGGCTGCTCTCACGCCTTCGCCGGGCGCCGGGCGCGTCAGGCCTGGGCAACGGTCTTGCTTTTGCCGACGATCTGGTGTCGGCTATGGAAGCGCGATCTCTCTGGTCGCGCTTTGGGATCTAGGCGCCCGGAGGGCCTTGCAATGCCCCCAGTCATGTTTCTCGCAATCGTAGGCATAGCCGGACTTGCCGGCTACCGGCTTCTGTCCGCCATGTCCCGTAATGCTCGGTCCAGCACCCGGAAAGCTGAAGCCACGGCCAATGTGCGCGACCTCGGGAATCTCGAATGGGATGAGGCCGCCGGCGTTTATAAGCCCCGGGTGAAGCGGGAAAATTGAAGTCCGCATCAAAGCGATAGCCACGCCCGCGGCCAGCACGTCAGCCCCGGCTCGAAGCCTGCCAAAGTCCCCCTGGTGCCGGAAAGACCCACCCACGGTCGGCAGAGCGTGACAAGGTGCCGTTAACGCGTATATTGCCTGCGAATTCAGCCCGAACGAGCAAAGACAATGTCCCAAACGACGGTTTCGACGCGAGCCGCACGGCTTCCCGCGTTGCGCCCCAAAGATGCCTTCCAGGACCTTATTCTGACCTTGCAGAGCTTCTGGAGCGCTCAGGGCTGCGTCATCCTTCAGCCCTATGATATGGAAGTGGGAGCCGGCACCTTTCATCCGGCGACGACATTACGCGCGCTCGGCCCGAAGCCTTGGTCAGCCGCCTACGTGCAGCCTTCCCGCCGTCCGAAGGATGGCCGCTACGGCGAAAATCCCAACCGGCTGCAGCACTACTATCAGTTTCAAGTCATCATGAAGCCGTCTCCGCCGAATATTCAGGAGCTCTATCTCGCGAGCCTCGATGCCATCGGCATCGATACCTCGCTAAACGATGTTCGCTTCGTCGAAGACGACTGGGAAAGCCCGACGCTCGGCGCCTGGGGTCTCGGTTGGGAGGTTTGGTGCAACGGCATGGAAGTATCGCAGTTCACTTACTTCCAGCAGGTCGGCGGCTTCGACTGCAATCCGGTCGCCGGCGAGATCACCTATGGGCTCGAGCGTCTCGCGATGTACGTTCAGGGTGTGGACCGGGTGTACGATCTCAATTTCAACGGCCGCGACGACGCCAAACGCCTCACCTATGGCGACGTCTTCCTGCAGGCCGAGCGCGAGTACTCAAGGTTCAACTTCGAGCACGCCGACACCGAGCTGCTGCTCCGCCATTTCAGAGACGCTGAGGCCGAGTGCAAGGCATTGCTCGAGGCCGGAGCGAAAGGTGGCGAGGAGCACTTGCTCGCGCTCCCCGCCTACGATCAGTGCATCAAGGCGAGCCATATCTTCAACCTGCTCGACGCTAGGGGCGTGATTTCGGTCACGGAGCGCCAGAGCTACATCCTGCGCGTCCGCGACCTGGCGAAAGCCTGCTGCGCCGCGTGGCTAAAGACTGAAGGAGGAGGACGCGCATGAACGACACCACGCTCGGGATTGTCTCGATTGCAGTACCGCTATTCATTATCGGCTTCTTCGCCCTGCGGCGGCTGCCGTGGATTTTCGCCTTTTTCGTAGCTCTGCTTGCTGTCGGTGTGGGCTACCTCCACACGACCGGCGCGACACGCGACATCGGTCATACCGTCAGGGCATCGCTCCCTGCGGGGCTCGTGCCGGGTCATAAGGCGGCCGAGGAAACAGCGCCCGCGGCGGAAGGTGCGGCTATGAAGGCCGAGACGCCACCGCCGACACCACCGCCCGCGGCTGAGGCTCCGCCTGCTGCGCCCGCGGCCCCGGCGGCCGAACCTGCGCACGAGGCTCCGGCGACACCTGCGCCCGAAAGCGCACCGGCTCCGGCACCCGCACCAACAAACCCTTAACGACATTCTCTCCCCGTTGCGTCATGCAACGGGGAGAGGCCTAGGGTGAGGCCCGCCGACGGCGGCCCGCATCTCCAACCCTCACCCGTGCTCTTCCTGCATGACGGGATGAGAGCCATTTCACCGAGATCGATCTTGCATGTCTGAACTACTACTCGAGCTCTTATCGGAGGAGATTCCGGCGCGCATGCAATTGCGTGCAACGGATGATCTGAAGCGACTGGTCGTCGACGGACTGAAGGCGCGCGGCCTCGACGTCGGCGAAGCGCGGGGATTTTCGACTCCGCGGCGACTGACCCTCGTTATCGAGAACGTGCCCGCAGGCTCTCCCGCAATCTCGGAAGAGAAAAAGGGCCCGCGCGTCGGCGCGCCCGAACAGGCCGTGCAGGGCTTTCTGAAATCCGCAGGTCTCGCGTCGATTGAAGACGCGACCATCGTCAAGGACGAGAAGAAGGGCGACTATTACGTCGCCAAGATCGAGAAGCCCGGCCGCGCCGCGCCGGAAATCATCGCCGAAACGGTGACGGACGTCGCGAGCAAATTCCCATGGCCGAAATCCATGCGCTGGGGCTCGTCGCCCTTCCAATGGGTGCGCCCGCTGCAATCCGTGCTTTGCCTGCTCGGCGGCAAGGTCGTCCCGTTTGAGATCGCGGGCTTGCCGTCAGGCCATGAAACGCGCGGTCATCGCTTCCTTGGGCCAGGCCCGTTCAAGGTCAAGAACTTCAACGACTACGAAGAAAAGCTTGCGGCCCATCATGTGATGCTCGATCCCGCGAAGCGCGTCGCGTCGATCTCCGAGCAGGCCCACGCGCTCGCCAAAGAGGCGAAGCTGGAGCTTGTCGAAGACGAAGCGCTGCTTTCGGAGAATGCCGGCCTCACCGAATGGCCTCTCGTGCTGCTGGGCACATTCGATAAAGCCTTCCTCGAAGTTCCGGGCGAAGTCCTGACGACGTCGATGAAGACGCATCAGAAGTGCTTCTCGCTGCGCGACGCGAAATCGAAGAAGCTCGCCAACAAGTTCCTGCTCGTCTCGAACCTCGTCCCGACCGACGGCGGCGCGCAAATCGTCTCGGGCAACGAGAAGGTGATCCGCGCCCGGCTTTCGGACGCCAAGTTCTTCTGGGAGCAGGACCTGAAACATCCGCTCGGCGAGATGGCGGGCAAGCTCGCAGGCATCACGTTCCATGAAAAGCTCGGCAGCCAGAAAGATCGCGTCGAGCGCATCGAGCAGTTGGCATTCGAGCTTGCGGGCGCGTGCGACGCCGATCCGCAGGATGCGCGCCGTGCCGCTGGTCTCTCCAAGGCCGATCTCGTTTCCGAGATGGTCGGCGAGTTCCCTGAGCTTCAAGGTTTGATGGGCCGCTATTACGCGGAGCACGTAGGCACAAAGCCCGAAATCGCCCGCGCCATCGAGCTGCACTACAAGCCGAAGGGCCCGACCGACACCGTGCCGCGTGAAGAGCAGGGCGATGCCGTCGCCGTTGCCGTCGCGCTTGCCGATAAGCTCGATACGCTCGTCGGCTTCTGGGCCATCAACGAAAAGCCGACCGGATCAGGCGATCCCTATCAGCTCCGCCGCGCCGCCCTCGGTGTCATCCGCATTGTGCTGGAGAACGATCTGCGCGTGCCGTTGGTGCGGCACCTCACGCCCACGATGGCAGATGTATTCGTGATACAGCGCTTCAACGATCTAAAAGAACAGAAGAAGGCGGCAGAGCTGTTGGAGCAAGCCGGTTTCAAATCGGGTCTTGTAGCGGACGTTATATCGCAGACAGAGCCAGCGGCAGCAAAGGCGTTTGCAAATGCAACTGTTGGAGAAGCTTGGCGTATTACGCAAGACCTTCTCTCCTTCTTCGCCGACCGCCTAAAAGTCTTCCTCAAGGATCAAGGCAAGCGCCACGATCTGATCGACGCCGTGTTCTCGCTCGGCGGCCAGGATGACTTGGCTCTCATCGTCCGCCGTGTCGAAGCGCTCGACGGCTTCTTGAAAACGGAAGACGGCGCCAACCTTCTTGCGGGCGTGAAACGCGCCGCCAACATCCTCTCGATCGAAGAGAAGAAGGATAAAAAGTCCTACGCCGGTACTTACGATCTCGCGCTTCTGACCGAGAAGGAAGAAACGGCGCTCGCCGCTGCCATCGAGGCGGTGAAACAGGATACCGTCGCGGCGATCCAGGTCGAAAACTTCGCAGGCGCCATGCGCGCGCTTTCGGAACTTCGCGCGCCGGTGGATCGGTTCTTCGATAAAATTCTCGTCAATGCCGAGGATCCGAAGATCCGCGAGAACCGCCTGCGGCTTCTCTCCGAAATCCGCGCCGCGACCCTCACCGTTGCCGATTTCTCGAAGATCAGCGGCTAGTTGCGCCGCTACACGCCTTCGCATGACAAAAAAATCCTCGGCAGAGCGCCGAGGATGAAGTCGATCGATGTGCAAGCCGTGACTAGTCTTTTCGACCCGTGGCGTCCGACGTGGCAACCATTGCGAGTTTCGTTGGCGCAGTGAGCTTTTCGCCTGGATGCGTCACGCGCTGCGTTTCGGACGTGAAATAATTGGGGCCGCTCATCGCGCTGAGCCAGTGAACGGTGATATTCGCGGCGTAAGCAAATGTGATGATCGCGACCACGACGCCGATCGAGAGCACCGCGATGTAAGCAAGGTATTCAGAAACCACCAACTTCGCGCTCGCAGCCTGTGCGCGAGGGGGCTTCCGATTGAGGGGGTGGTAGATGAATTTCTGCTTCATGGCTGTTCTCTGTTAGCGCAGTACGCGGGGGGCACTGTCTGGCTGCGCGATCATTTGAACTTCTTGAAGCTGAAATGGGTTCCGACTCCGGTTTCGTCCAGATGTGGGCAACAGCGACGAAATCGCCTTGTCCGCTGAACTTACTTCCAAAACGGCCCTGAAGGCGGCTCGGCCGCCCTATGCATCGACCTCGGCCGAAGCTTCTTCATAGGCCTCTGTCGCGGAAAGCCACGCATCTTCCGCGGTCTGCAGTTCGCGGACGAACTGCCCCCGTTTCTGCGCGGCAGCCTGCGCACGCGGAGGGTCGGCGCTGTAGATCTCGTGGTCGCCGAGCAGGGCATCGAGCGCAGCGATTTCCTTCGCGAGCTTTTCGACCTGCTTTTCGGCGGCGAGCATCGCCTTTTTCAGCGGCGCGAGCTCTGCCCGTCGTTCAGCGGCCGCGCGCCGCTGATCGGTACGCGATGAACGCGCATCGCCGCCGCCGTCGTCACGCCGTTCCGCCGTCCGCGCACCGCGCTCCTCGAGCAGAAGCGAACGATAGGTTTCCATGTCCCCGTCGTACGACGTGACGGCGCCGTTGCGGACCAGCAAGAGCCGGTCTGCGCTGGCTTCGATCAGATGCCGGTCGTGACTGATCAGAATGACGGCCCCGTTGTATTCCATCAGCGCGCGTATCAAGGCCTCGCGGCTATCGACGTCGAGATGGTTCGTCGGCTCGTCGAGGATCAGAACGTGCGGACCGTTGAACGCCGTCAGCGCCAGCAGCAGCCGCGCCTTTTCGCCACCCGAAAGCTTTCCGCACGCCGTATCGGCCTTCGCGGCGCTGAAGCCGAATGTCCCGAGTTTCGTCCGGCGTTGTGCTTCCGTCCCGTCCGGCATCAATTTCAGCATGTAGTCGTAAGGCGTCGCATTCGGAGCCAAGTCGTCGAGCTGATGCTGAGCGAAGTATCCGACTTCGATTTTCTGCGCGCCGAACACGTCGCCGGATAGAGGCTTCAAGCGTCCCGCGATCAATTTCGCAAGCGTCGACTTGCCGTTGCCGTTCTGTCCGAGCAGCGCGATGCGGTCGTCGTTGTCGATGCGAAGATCGATACCCGAAAGTATCGGCCGTTCCGGCTCGTATCCGGCGCTCGCCTTTTCAATGCGCAACAGGGGGCTGGCGATCACCTTTTGCGGATCGGGAAAGTGAAAAGGCACGACGCGCTCGTCGACCTGTTCGGCGATCGGCTGCATCTTCGCGATCGCCTTGATGCGGCTCTGCGCCTGCGAGGCCTTGGTCGCCTTCGCTCTGAAACGATCGACGAAGGCCTGTAGATGCCGGCGCTGCTCGTCCTGTTTCTTCTTGAGCTTCATTTCGAGGCGCTGCTTCTCGCGGCGTGTTTCCTCGAAATCATCGTAGCCGCCGGAGTAGAGCGTCAGCTTGCCCTTATCGAGATGCAGGATCGACGAAACCGCGCGATTGAGAAGATCGCGGTCATGGCTGACGATCAGCACGGTGTGCGGATAGGCCCTCAAATGGTTTTCGAGCCAGAGCGTGCCCTCGAGATCGAGATAGTTCGTCGGCTCGTCGAGCAGCAGGATGTCCGGCTTTAAGAACAGGATCGCACCAAGCGCCACCCGCATCCGCCAGCCGCCGGAAAACTCGCGGCAGGCGCGCCGCTGCGCATCTTCGTCGAAGCCGAGACCTGACAGAATGCGCGCCGCGCGCGATGGTGCCGAATGCGCCTCGATGTCCGTCAGCCGCATTTGGATCTCGGCGATGCGCTCGGGATCGGTCGCGTGTTCGGCCTCGCTCAGAAGCTTGGCCCTTTCCGTATCCGCCGATAGCACCCAATCGATGAGACTGTCGTCGCCGCCGGGCGCCTCCTGGGCGACGTGACCCAGCCGAGCATTCCGCGGCATGGAAATCGACCCGTCGTCCGGCGCGATCTCGCCCTTCAGAAGACGCAGGAGCGTCGTCTTGCCCGCGCCGTTGCGGCCAACGAGGCCGACCTTATGGCCAGACGGAATAGCGGCCGTCGCCACTTCCAAAATCGGTCTGCCTTCGATGCGGTAGGTGAGATCGTTGATATGGAGCATGGGCGAAGCCGATAGCCGGTCCGCTGCGTCCTGTCACTGGGTCAGAGCGTTACGCCGAAGCGTGCCAGAATACTGGCCATCAATGCATAGGCCGCGGCTGTTACCGCGCAGGCAATGATGAGGCTCAGCCAAAAATTGACGCCACGCGCCAGCAGCAGCGGCAAGGCGATGAACAGCACCAGCGACGGCAGCACGTACCAGAAGACACTGTAGGAAAGGCTCGCGACTTTTCCCGCGTCGCCCGTTTCACCATAAAGCCAAATGAAAGCCAGCAGCGACGTGAGCGGCAACGATGCGAGTATCCCGCCGAAAACGGTGGAGCGCTTGGCCACTTCCGAAATTGCAACAACCAGAACCGCGGTCAGAAGAACTTTGATCGCGGTGTAAACCATCGCATCACCCTGACACGACCGGCTTCAGCGTCTCGAAGAGCAACCTTTCACGCACAGCTTTGTCCGGCACGGCAAGGTGCGCGACAAACCATTCCTGCACCATCTTGCAAACCTGTTCCGGTTCGCGCTTCGCAAGAAGTTTTGGATTGGAGAAGACCTGCAGATCTTCTTCTTTCCAGCCGAGCTTGCTGAGTTCCTTGATCAGGAGGTCGTAGTCGCTCTTGACCGCCGAGTCATGCTTGACCGGGTTCTTCGTGCCTTCCGAGATGGCCTGGAAAATCGCTCCGGCTTGCGCATTGAGCGCCGTCGCAGTTTCCGGACGTTCCATCATCTGCACGACGGCCGGGCTCATCTCACCCTTCGAAATGAACCCGAAGCAGGCGCTGACGCTCTGTGCTCTGAGCGATTTCAGCTGATCGAGAAAAGCTTGCGCGATGGCCTGCAGTCTGTCCGAGCTTGCGGCCAGTGCCTTCTCCGCGTTTTGCCGCCGAAGATTGACGAGGCCCTGCGCCAGCAGCGCCGCGACTTCGTTATCGGACTTGTTTTCGGCGGCAAGCTTGTTCGCATCCCCGATCTGGGTGGCGTACCAGTCCGGATACTCCTTCTTGATCAGCGACCACACCGCGACCTTTTGCAGGCGCTGGTCGAGCGGCGAACCATCGACGCCGTTTGATGGCGCGGCGGCCGGTGGTTGCGGATCGATCGTCGCAACTTGCGTCGGCGTGCTTGGAGCGCTCGGCGCCGCAGCGGCGGGTGCTGGCGCTGCATCGGGCGACGGTGACGATACGGATGCGGTCGTCGTCGGGCCAGCCGCATTCGCGATGACGTCATTCGAGGGCGGCGGTGCGGACATCGTCACGCCATTGCTGGCCAGATCGGTCGGCGGCTGCTGCGCCTCGGCTGTTGCATTGGGGTGTGGATCGGCGGGAGCAGCAACGATCGGTGCTTGTTCGGCCGATGTGCCAGGGCCTGAAACCATGTCCGCGATTGGACCGCGATAGGTCGCGAGCGCAAACGCCCCGCCGCCGATGAGCGTGACGGCGACGCTCGCGAGCGCCAACCGCTTCACCAGATTGCGCTCTGGCCGGGGAGCCGCCTGCTCAGGGTAATCGTTGCCGTGGCTATCCGTATGGGTGCTTGTGGAATTCGCATAAGGCGCAGGCTGACCGGAAGAGCTTGCGTTCGAGGTCTGCGATCGGGCCGGCGCTTTCTTCGGCTCCTCGCCGTGCGCTTCGAAAGCGGTCGGAAAAACGGTTGGCGCCGATTGCCACTCGGGCATCCCTGGCCGCCAGATGAGATCGGCAAGACGCAGGTAATTATGCGCGACGAACGTACGCATCTCGACGTCGGTAAGCGGCCCGTGCTGCTTGCCGTCGCGAGCAATATACCACTGAATTTCGTTGGCCTGTCCCGTCATCATCGCTTCTTCGCACACGTAGGCGTCAATGCCTAACCTCCCGACCGTGCGCCTCGCGCCGGTCCACACTGTTCATACGCAATTGCGCCCGTCAATCGGGCGATTATGCGGTAAACCACGACTTATTGCGTATGACGTGCAACCGAATGCTTCGACTGGGGCACGTCAGACGCTTGCTGGCGGCTGTTCGCATCGCTATAAGCCCGCTCGACCCACATAAAATCCGTAAAGCGAGACAGACTTATGGCCATCGAACGCACGTTTTCCATCATCAAGCCCGACGCAACGCGCCGTAATCTCACCGGCAAGATCAACGCCGTGATCGAAGACGCGGGTCTGCGCATCGTGGCTCAGAAGCGTGTGCGGTGGACCCGTGCGCAGGCTGAAAAATTCTATGAAGAACACAAGGCGCGGCCATTTTACGGCGAACTCGTAGATTTCATGACATCCGGCCCCGTCGTTCTCCAGGTTCTCGAAGGCGAGAACTCCATCGCAAAATATCGCGAAGTCATGGGCGCCACCGACCCGAAAGAGGCGGCAGCCGGCACGATCCGCAAGCTTTTCGCTGAATCCAAGGGCTCGAACTCCACCCACGGCTCGGATAGCGCAGCCGCCGCCGATCGCGAAATCGCCCTCAATTTCCGTCTCGATGAAATCGTCGGCTGAACAGCTGGCAGTTCACCGAACTCGTTCGGATCATAACGCGCCTGGAACAGGGAAATGATCTCTCCGAGCTATGTTCGCACGATGGCGCGCTATAACGCTTGGCAAAACGCCAACGTTTATGGCGCGTCCGATGGGCTTAGCGACGCGCAACGCAAAGAGGATCGAGGCGCATTCTTCGGCTCGATCCACGCGACCCTCAATCATCTGCTGTGGGCCGATCAGGCGTGGCTGCATCGGTTCGGCGCCGCGCCGCCTCCGGCGAAGCGGGGTATCGTTGAGGGGCTGGCACTCTGCGAGACTTGGGAAGCGCTGCATGACGAGCGCCGTCGTTTCGATGGCGTCATTCAGGATTGGGCCGATCGGCTCCAGCCGCCGGACATGGCGGGTGACCTCACGTGGATCTCGGGTGCGACGGGCCGTGAGTTAACGCGCCCGAAGGCGTTACTGATCGTGCACCTGTTCAATCATCAGACCCACCACCGCGGCCAGGTGCACGCACTGTTGACAGGCCTTGGCGTCAAGCCGGGCGTAACCGACCTGCCGTTCGGGGAGAATATCTAGACGGACTGAGTAACTGGCTCAGTCCGCAAATTCTCAAGGTAATTTGGTAGCAGGCGGCCTCAGGCGGCCGCGACCCAGCTCCCGGCGACAAATCCGAATGCGACGGCATCGGGATTGCGGCGTGCGGTTTCGAGCAGCTTCTCAGGAGCTTCGACTTCGAGCGAGTTCGAAGCATGGCCTTTCGTTTTGCGAGACTTCGCACCCGTTAGAAGGAAAACGGGCTTGCCGAGCACTACAGTTCTCACGGACTCCATGGTGAGGGGCCTCCTGGAGTTGGAACCTATGTGGACGTCACCGGGGGAAGTGACACCTGGAAAGTCCTTTTAAATCGCTAACGTGCCGTCAATATGACAGCATCGGCTCGCCCTGAACACCAACTGGGTTCGCAACTGCGAGGCGGTACAACACGAATTTACGAGATCGCTCAGCGTTTGGCTCAAGAAGGAGCCTCTGAATAGGTCGCGAATTAACTGTGGAAAAGATCGATTGCGCGCTTCCAGGGCAGCGGGAATCGAGGTTTCGCGCGCTTTGCGCGAAGGCGCGTGCATAACAGGACACTACAATTTGTGAGCATTGAAAAAGGCCGGAACGTCTGTCCCGGCCTTCTCCGAAATTCGCGAGGCATTGAGCCGAGACGTCAGCTCAACTCTCTGATTTTGAACGGCAGCCCGCCCTTCGGCGTCAGTGTCACTGTGGCGTTGAGACCTGCAGGATACTTGCCCACGTACTCCGGCCGGAAACGGCGAAGCAATAGCGAGAGCGCCAGCGTGTTCTCGACCTGGCTCATTGCGCCGCCAATACACGAACGCTTGCCCGCTCCGAACGGGATGTAGCTGTATTTCACCTGCTTCTTGGCGTTGCCTGCCATCCACCGTTCCGGCTGGAAGGATTCAGGCTCCGGCCAGAACTTCGCGTTGTGATGGGCACCGTAAGCGAAGAGCGTTACCCGATCACCTGGATTGATCTTGACCCCGCCGATCTCGTCTTCCGCCTGTGCGACGCGGATCAAGCCCCAGACAGGCGGATAGATCCGCATCGTTTCCTGGATCACCGCGCGCGTATAGGCGAGCCCTGAATAGTCGGCAGCAGTCGGTTCACGGTCGCCGTAAACCTGTTCGCCTTCGCGGCGGATACGCTCGGCAGCCTCTGGCCGCCGCGAAATTTCATAAAGCGCCCAAGCGAGCGTCAGCGCCGTCGTCTCGGTGCCAGCCCAAAGGTATTGCTTCAGCTCGTCGACAGCTTGCTCGCGGTCGAACTCGGGAACGGATGGATCGTTTACCGCGGCTTCGATCATCTTCAGCAGCGTGCGCTCACGCGCTTCCCGCGGGTCGGCACCCATAACGGCCGGCGGAACGCTTGCCCAGACTTCCATCGCCTTGGCGGGATCTTCTTCCGTGATCTCGAAGACTTCGCCGGCCTGTTTGCGCAGACGAATGTCGCGATGGTTCATCACGTCGGTGTAGGTCTTCACGCATTTGAAGACGACGTGCGGATTGAACGGCATGTCGCGATCGAACAGCGCCTTGCAAATCATGTCGGCGGCAAGCGTCCACGTCTGCTCGACCATCTCGACCGTGTCGCCGGACTTGGCAAGTTCGCCCCAAAGCGCCATCTTCGTTTCGATGGCCTTGAGGAAGTACGGGATGTACTCGGCAAACATGTCGGGATGAAACGCCGGCTGCTGCGGCATCCGGATCTTCTGCCACAGCGCTCCGTCGTTCGTGATCATCGACTTGCCGAAGATCGGCTTCAGGCCGTCGAAATACTTGGTGTAGCTGTCGGCTTTCGTGACGAGCACGTGCTTGAAATATTCGGGCTCCGAGATCAGCACCACGCGCTGGTTCGCCATCGTCACGGGCAGAACCGGACCATAACGGTCCATCATGTGCATCAGGATGCGCATCGGATTGTCGGGATCGCCGCGGAGAAGCGGCGTCAGTTTGAACCAGATGCTCGACTCGTCACCTAGACCCAGTGCTGTGCTGGGGGTACTTTCCATAGGCATTTCTCCAATCGGGTTCCGGCGGAGCCGTGCGCGTGCGCGCCCAACGGGGCTTCGAACAGCTCGTGAAACAGCGCGCTGCACGTCAGATCGCCGGATATCCCCTTCCCGGAAGCCACAGAATTACCATGGTTCGGGGGGGACCTGTCCATGCGACGGCCAGCGCAGGGTAACTATCAAATGCTGGGTGTGTCTTAGATTGCAGGGGAAAACAGCGAGTCTGTTTCGCCAGAATGCTGAATTATAGTTACTTTTTGATCTGCCGATCGAATTCCACCTGCGGCGACAAGTCTTAACGCTGCTGGGTAAACTCGGTGTTCAGCGGCGAGCACGCGGGCCGCAAGCGTATCTGGGCTGTCGCTGGGAAGTACTGGAACGGCAGCTTGGGCGATGATCGGCCCATCATCCATCTCCGCCCGAACGAAATGGACGGTGCAGCCCGCGATCTTCACTCCTGCCTCGAGCGCGCGCTCGTGCGTGCGAAGACCTTTGAAACTCGGCAGCAAGGACGGATGGATGTTGACCATCCGATCACGCCAGCGCTCGACGAACGCTGGTGTCATCAGGCGCATGAACCCCGCGAGCGCGATAAGTTCCACGCCATGCGCGTCGAGCGCCGTTTGCAGTTGAGCCTCGAACGCCTCCCGGGAGGGATACTGCTTGTGGTCGATGATGGCGGTCACCAGTCCCTGCTTCTCTGCCCAGCCGATGCCCGGCGCCTCCGGCCGGTTCGAAGCGACCAGCACGATTTCGGCCGGATAGTCGGCCGCGCGTGCGGCCTCGACGAGCGATTGCATGTTCGAGCCGCGGCCCGAGATCAAAATGGCGGTGCGCTTTTTTGTGCTCATGGAGCGGGTGTCTAGCAGAGCCCGCTTCGTCAGGCGAGAGCGGCTATTGATGCCTAGGCGCCACGAAACCTGGGGTTATTAGCCAATCTTATGCTCAAAGATTGCGGCCCGTATTCTGCTCACGCATGCTGTTGGCGATCGGGGACGATCAAATGAATTCGGGACGGCAAGTCCGCAGCGTACAGAACGCGGGCGGTTAATTCTTAATTGGATGGCAATGGCGCGCAGGATTTCTCTCCTCACCGTCGGAACACTCGGTGATGTCGAGCCCATGGTCGCACTGGGCCTTGCGCTGAAAGACGAGGGATACGAGGTCAGCCTCGCGGTTCCGGAGGATTTTCAGGATTTCGTCGAGAAGCAGGGGCTGAAATCGCGCCGCTGTGGGACCGACTTCTCCAAATTCATGAAAGAGGGCGAAATGGCCGAAGTGGCCGGCCGCCACACCCTCGTAATGTTGACGAAGTGGCTTTGGCCGGGCCGCGACATGAAGGCTCTGTTCGAAGGCATCTATCGCGACGCCGTCGCAGCCTCCGCCGATGCCGACGCGATCCTGTTCCACCCGGTCATCTCGGTCGCCGGCGAAATCGCCGAAGCGAAGCGCATTCCCGCAATCCTTGTCGGTCTCGGCTCGGTTTCGCCTTCCGCCGAGGCCCTTCTGTCCTGCATTCCAGGCACCGCGAAGCCGGCCTGGAACAGGCATGGCTATTCGGTATTGGGTCTGCAGAGGCTCGCGTATTTCTCCGTCATCAATGAAATCCGCACTTCCCTCGGCCTCCGCCGAACGTATCGGCTGAAGCATCCCCATCACGTCAACGGCCGCCGCGTCCCGGTGATGTATCCGGTGAGCCCGGTTCTGCAGCTCCGTCCCAATACCGAAGGCGATGAAATTTATTTCACCGGCTACTGGACCCGCGAGACGGCGCCGGACTGGCGGCCTTCGAAGAAGCTGACCGAATTCCTGTCCGCCGGTCCGCGTCCGATCTATATCGGCTTCGGCAGCATGCCGGCGCTTGGGCTCGAACGCTCGGAACTGATCCTGCGCGCCTGCGAAGCCGCAGGTCTGCGCGCCATCATCGGCAACGGCCGCGGCGAATTTCATCGCCTTCTGCTGTCGGAAAATTTCTACCTCCTCGATGAATTCGCACCCCACGACAAGCTCTTCCGCGAGGTCGCAGCTGTCGTTCACCACGGCGGCGTCGGTACGACGAATTCGGCTCTTCGCGCCGGCCGGCCAAGCTTCATCTGCCCGTTCATGCTCGATCAGAAATACTGGGGGCACACCGTCTTCCAGTTGGGTGCCGGTCCCGAATTCCTCGAAATCCAAAATTGGAACGAAGAGACGCTGACGGAAAGACTGCGCGATGTGGCGACCAATCCGAAATACCGGACGCGCGCCGCAGAGTTTGGCCGCGCGATGCAGTACGAAAACGGCACCGCCCGCGCTGTCGAGATCGTCCGCAGCATCGTCGGCGGACCGTTTCCCGAAGCCGCAGCGCCCGAATTGGCGAACGTGCCGTTGAAGGAAATCGTCAACTGATCGGGCGCGCGCTCGCCTTGATGTGCGGTCCAGCGGCCCTGGCTCTGAATAGCCGTCTGCCGAGCCCCGTCGCGCGCCGCGCCTGGTGAACGTTGGCGAGGAAGATGTTGGCGACGCGCGCCCAGTCCCGCTGCATCGCCTGCACACGGATCTGATCACGGTCGAGCTTCAAGCTCGCGAGCGCCGCCGCCTGCAGGTCTTCATCGAGATATCCGGTGACTCCTGGCGTCACGACGTCGATCGGCCCGGTAACCGGATAAGCCGCGATGCCGAGGCCCGAAGCCATCGCCTCGAGCAACACCAATCCGAATGTGTCGGTCCGGCTTGGAAAAACGAAGACGTCCGCATTGGCATATTCGCGCGCGAGATCGTCGCCGGTCTTCGATCCCTTGAAAATCACATCCGGATACTGACGGCGCAGCATGCCGAGGATAGGTCCGTCGCCGACAACCACTTTCCGCCCTGGCAGATCGAGATTGAGAAACGCTTCGACGTTCTTTTCCCGCGAGACGCGCCCGACGTAGAGGAACGTTGGCCCTGTCTCTGCGTCTTCGGTGTGCCGATCAGACGGCGCGCGCGGCTTGAATTGATTGGTATCGACGCCGCGCGACCAGAGCATCAACCGGCGAAAGCCGCGCCGCGCCAGATCCGCCCTGAGAGATGGCGTCGCCGCGAACGTGCCGATGCTCGGTCGATGAAAGCGCCGCTGAAAGGCGTAGCTGATCCAGGCAGGAAGCCCGGTATAGGTCTCGATATATTCGGCAAACCGTGTGTGGAACGAAGTCGTGAAGCGTATGCCGCGCCGCAAACACACGCCGCGCGTCGCCCACCCGATCGGCCCTTCCGTCGCGATGTGAATGTGGTCGTAGGCGCCCTCTTTGAGGAGTTGGGCGACCACGGACCGTCGTGCGAGCGCGAGCCGGATCTCCTTGTAACCAGGGCAGGGAACCGTCGCAAAATCGAGCGGTGACAGGATCGTGACGGAATGGCCTGTCGCTTCGAGTTCGCGCTTCAGGTTCTCATAGGTGCGTACGACACCGTTGACCTGCGGCTTCCAGGCGTCCGTGGCGATGAGGATTCGCATGGCGCTACCTCGAAGTTGGGCTGGAATCCCCTCGGGCAGCAAATTCTGCGAGGCAGCCAGGACGGCCCAGGCCCATGCCTGAGCGCATAACGAGAGGCGAATCCGAATCTTTCGTCCGGTTCACCCCGCTTCTGACGCCCGCTCTTTTCGTTTGTGTGACAGTCGGACGGAATTGCCGGCGGAACCGGCAAGTTAATCATCTTTGTCCTCAGCCGCGTGTTCCAGCGAAGTCGCTGGAGCCGCGCCCTGGGATTCGCCGCCAGGTCATGAACGGCCGAATATCCGTGAACTGCCCATCGGCAAGCCGGGCCATAGGCGGGGTATCGTAATCCTGGTAGATGATCTCGGCGATGAACCAACGGTCTGAAAGGCACGGCTCGCCGTTGTCCTCGAAGGCGCGCTGCGGAACCCGGTACTTGATTTCGATGAATTCCCCGACCGCGAGGTCGGCTGCATTTCCAGACATAGGGTGCCTCCGGTGGCACGTTGATTCCCCGGCAAGCTAGCCCTGAAATTTTTCAATTCCGTGGCGAACTTTTGCTCCGCTTCGCTGCAAGGATGAATGCGGGGACCGGCGATCGACCGCTGTTAGGGCCTCCGCGCGGTGGTGGCGCGCACGCTTCAGCTTGCCGCCTTTCAAATTGTTTCATTCCGCAGCTCTGATGAGCCCATGTGCTCCAAGTCCTGATTTTAACGAAGTCGGCGACAGGGCTCACTCGGAGGTTATGGAATGCAGAAGTGGCTCGGCCTCGCAATTCTTGTATCGGTAATGAGCTTCACGACCGCGGCGCGAGCCAACCGTGATGTGATTGCGCATGTGAGGGACGCCGCGAACTGGGCCGTCCAGTCTGGTGACTACAATGGCGCGCGATATTCCGCGCTCGATCAGATCAACAAGGACAACGTCGGCGAACTCAAAGTCGCCTGGACCTTCTCGACCGGCGTGCTCCGCGGCCATGAAGGCGGCCCGCTCGTCATCGGCGACACGATGTATCTCGTCACGCCGTTTCCGAACGTCGTGACGGCGCTCGATCTCGCCCGCGACCAGAAGATCATCTGGAAATATCAACTGAAGCAGGATCCGTCCGTCATTGCCGTTATGTGCTGCGACAGCGTCAATCGCGGTGTGCAGTATGCGGAAGGCAAAATCCTCGTTCACACCGCGGACACATCCTTGATCGCGCTCGACGCCAAGACCGGCATGGAACTCTGGAAGGTCGCTGATGACGATCCGAAGAAGGGCGCAACGGGCACAGGCGCACCGCTGGTCGTCAAGGACAAGGTGATCGTCGGCGTTTCGGGCGGCGAATTCGGCGTCCGTGGTTACATCACCGCCTACGACTTGAACTCCGGCTACAAGCTCTGGCGCGCGTACTCGATGGGCCCCGACGAGGACATTCTTGTCGATCCCGAAAAAACGCTCGTTCTCGGCAAGCCGGCCGGGAAGGATTCATCTCTCAAGACTTGGAACGGCGATCAGTGGAAGATCGGCGGCGGTCCGGTGTGGGGCTACATGGCCTACGATCCGGAACTGAACCTCATCTATTACGGCACCGGAAATCCCTCGACATGGAACCCGGTTCAACGCGCCGGTTCTGATGGGAAACCGATCGATCAGAAATGGGCGATGACAATGTTCGCCCGTGACGTTGATACCGGCGTCGCGCGCTGGGCCTATCAGATGACGCCGTTCGACCAATGGGATTACGACGGCATAAACGAGCCGATCCTCGCCGATCTGGAAATCAACGGCTACGATCGAAAGACCGTTTCGCACTTCGATCGCAATGGCTTTGCCTACACCTGGGATCGCGCGACGGGAGAACTGCTCGTCGCCGAGAAGTTCGATCCCGATACCAATTGGGCAACGTCGATCGTCATGGATAAAAACGACCCGAACTACGGGCGTCCGGTCGTTGCCAAGAAGTACGCGCCATTCGAAACAGGAACGGATGAAACAACGAAGGGCATCTGCCCATCATCGCTTGGTTCCAAGAACCAGCAGCCAGCATCATTCTCGCGACTGACCGGGCTCTTCTACGTTCCCGTCACGCGCATGTGCATGGACTACGAACCCTTCAAGGTGTCCTACGCCATCGGTCAGCCTTACGTCGGCGCGACGCTCACGATGTATCCAGCGCCTGCATCCCAAGGAGCAACCGGCGGACTGATCGCTTGGGATGGCGCGAAAGGAAAAACCGTTTGGTCGACGTCGGAGCGTTTCGCCGTTTGGTCGGGTGTGCTGACGACGGCAGGCGGAATAGCCTTCTACGGAACCTTGGAGGGCTACCTGAAAGCCGTCGATCAACGAGACGGCAAGGAGCTTTTCAAGTTCAAAACGCCGTCCGGCATCGTCGGCAACCCGATGACCTATATGCACGCGGGCAAGCAGTACGTTGCGGTCTTCTCGGGCGTCGGCGGCTGGGCGGGCATCGGTCTTGCGGCCGGTCTTACCAATCCGGACGACGGCTCGGGCGCCGTGGGCGGCTTCGCGAGGCTCGCGGACTATACGAGCCTCGGCGGTTCGCTTACCGTTTTCGCGTTGCCCTGAACCAACTCTAACGACGCCTCCGGCCGGCTCGCGGAACGCGAGTCGGAGGCGTCAAACCGAAAACTGCAGCTTGCCTTCGTACTTCACGGCCCAGGCCTCGCCTTTGCCTTTTGCCTCGGACTTCTCGCCGGTCGGAGGGATCACGTCGCCCATGATGACCGGCTGTTCGCCTGCCGCCTTGAGCTTGGCGATCACCTCGTCGACTTTCGCCTTCGAGACGACGGCGATCATGCCGATGCCGCAGTTGAAGGTTCTGAGCAGCTCGGCATCGCTGATGTTGCCCGTCTTCGCGAGCCATCCGAAAACCGGCGGCGCGTCGAAGGAAGCAAGATCGATGCGCGCCGCCATGTCCTTCGGCATCACGCGCGGAACGTTTTCCGAAAGGCCGCCGCCTGTGATGTGCGATAGCGCTTTGATGGCGCCGTTCATTCCTGATCCGCCCGTTCCGCGAATGGCGGCAAGCAGCGGCTTGACGTAAATACGCGTCGGCGTCAGCAGCGCTTCCGCGATCGTCTGGTCTGGCGCAAAGGGCGCCGGCGAATCCCAAGTCAGCCCCGCATGTTCGACGAGCTTTCGGACGAGGCTGTAGCCGTTCGAATGCACGCCGGACGACCTCAATCCGAGCAGGATATCTCCGACGGCGAGATCGGCGCGCGGTAGAATTTCATCGCGCTCGACCGCCCCGACGGAAAAGCCCGCGAGATCGTAGTCGCCGCCCTTGTAGAGACCGGGCATCTCGGCGGTCTCGCCGCCGATCAGTGCGCATCCCGCGTCCCGGCACCCGTCGGCAATGCCTGCGATGACTTCACGGGCCACCGCGACGTCGAGCTTGCCGACGGCGAAGTAATCGAGAAAGAACAATGGCTCCGCGCCTTGAACGACGAGATCGTTGACGCACATCGCGACGAGATCGATGCCGATGGTCGAATGGCGTCCCGTTTCGATCGCGATCTTGAGCTTCGTGCCCACCCCGTCATTCGCCGCGACGAGGATCGGATCGCGAAAGCCAGTCCGCTTCAGGTCGAAGAGGCCGCCGAACCCGCCGAGATCGACATCGGCGCCGGGGCGGCTCGTGGCGCGCGCCAGCGGCTTGATGGCAGCGACCAGCGCGTTCCCCGCATCGATGTCCACGCCCGCATCGGCATAGGTGATGGATTGTTTCGAAGTCTCGTCAGCCGCGGGCATTAGTCCTCATCGTGGGGAGAGTTTTGGGAATTGAAGCTGCGTCATTGAACGGCGCTGTGGGGAGGCATCGGTTAAACTCACTTTTGCCCCATTGCCAACCCGTGATGGGGGTCGTAGCAGCGACTGGTCCCGAGAGCAAACGAAGGGATCGCTGGCAAGTTCCGTGGATGCTTAACTTGCCTGCCATATACATCGCCTGAAACGTGAAACGGGGGATTACGGTGTCCGTTGGTCGCTGCCTAGCCATCGCGATAGTCATGTGGACGGCGGCGGTTGGCCTCAACCCGCCTGCGTTCTCGGCCGGCGCCGATGTGGCCTACACCGTCGCCAATTATCCGGTCGAAGCGAATGCGGCCAACGCGGTCGCGGCGAAGGATCAGGCAATGGCCGATGGTCAGCAGGCAGCCCTCCGCTCGCTCCTGAAGCGACTGGTGCCGGTGACGGCCTATAAGCGGCTGTCGGCCGTGTCGGATCTGAAAGCCGGTGATCTGGTGTCGGGCGTCTCGGTCCGTTCCGAGCGCAATTCTGCAACCGATTATATCGCGAGCCTCGATTTCTCCTTCCAGGCCGACGCGGTGCGTTCCGCTCTGTCGCGCCAGGGCATACCGTTCGTCGATCAGCAGGCCCCTCCCGTCACGGTTTTGACGGTCATGCAGCAGGGCAATCCGCCAACCGCCGGAAACGACTCGGGCCTGTGGCGCCGCGCCTGGACCGGGCTCGACCTGAAGCACACGATCACGCCGATAACGGTGAAGGACCTGAAGCCCTCGATCCAGGCCGATATCGTGTCCGCGATGCTGGCAGGCGACGACAAGGGCCTTCGCGCACTCACCAGCGACTACGGCACCGGTCTTGTTGTCATGGCCGTTGCAGAGCCGGATGTTGCGTCCAAGAAGCTGACCGTCACCCTGGCCGGACGCGACGCGGTCGGGCCTCTGCTATTGAAGAGGACGTATCGCGTATCGGACGGCGATCTCGACTACGCCTCGCAGCTTGCCGCGATCGTGTCGCTGGGCGTGCTGGAAGGCCGCTGGAAGGCCATTAAGACCGCCGGGCCACCACCCGCCGCCCCGGGAGCCGACATGCCCGTATGGGCCGCATCGACGAGCGGGAACGGCGAGGACGTGAGTCTCACCGTCCAGTTCTCGAGCTCCGACCAATGGGACCAGATGCGTGGGCAACTCCTCGACACGCCGGGTGTTGACGCGCTCAACATCGGGGCCGTTACCGAAAGCAGCGCCGACATCTCGCTCAAATACCCCGGCGGCGCGCGCGGCTTGGCAAATGCCCTCGGCGCCCGGGGACTGAGCATGTCGGGCGCGGAAGGGTCCTGGGTCCTTCGCTCAAGATATTGAAATAATTTAAATATATAAGTGAGAAGGCAGGCGGCCTTTCCGCGGATAGTGCTCCCTGCGCGCTTTCGTTGCTGCTGCATTTCCGCAGTGCAAGGGAGGATGTTCTCGACGAGATAAACATCCAAAGGTTAGGGTCGCGCGGCATAACCGGTTGCAACTTCGCACGATCCAAAAAGACGGGGACCAGTTCGGCGTGAGCATTCCAAATCTTATTACGCTCGGCCGGGTCATTCTCGTACCTGTGGTCTTCTGGCTGCTGCTTACGGGCGAGCTCCAGGCTGCTTTCCTGGCCTTCGTCGTGGCCGGTATCTCGGACGCCGTCGATGGCTTTCTCGCGAAGCGCTTCAATTGGGAAACCGAGCTCGGGGCCTATCTCGACCCCCTTGCCGACAAGCTGCTCATCGTCTGCATCTTCATCGCCCTCGGCGTGACGGGCCGCCTGCCGTCCTGGCTGGTCATCCTGGTTGTCTCCCGCGATGTGCTGATCGTCATCGCGGTTGTCCTGTCCTGGCTGCTCGATCACCCGACGCCGATGAAGCCGCTCGCCGTCAGCAAAATGAATACCGTCGCTCAGATCGTGCTGGCCGCCACTGTGCTGGCGGACGAGGGCTTCGCGCTGAAGCTGAAAGGCCCGGTTCAGCTATTGACGCTCCTCGCGGCTGCGACGACGATAATCTCACTTGTTGCCTATTTGCGCGTCTGGCTGAAACACATGACGTTCTACGAAACGACGGGCTCGAAAAGCTGAGCATTCGGGCGCATGTATTCCACTGGGCCGATGATTTAAGGATCGACGAAAATGCATTTCGAGCGGCACGCGCTGTTCTGGACGGCGACTGCGCTGCTGTTCGCTTATATCGTTCAACTGATTGCGCCGGCGCTTGTCCCTTTCGTGATCGGCTTGGCGCTCGCCTATTTCCTCAACCCCATCGTTGACACCATGGGCCGCGCCCGCGTCCCGCGCTGGATGTCCGCCGCTATCCTGCTCGCGGCGATGGTCTGCATCATCATACTGGTGCTTGTCTTCGTCGTCCCGGTTCTCGTGCAACAATCAGCGGCGCTCGTCGAAGCCGCGCCGCGAGAAATCACTCGGTTGAAGGATACGATTGAAGCGCTCGCTCGCGAGCACCTGGGGACGCGATATCCGCAAGCCGAAGCCACAGTAAGATCGGCGCTCGATTCCTTCACGTCCGCGGCGCCGTCTCTGATCGCGACATTCGCCCAGGAACTGTGGAAACAGGGCACAGCCGCTGTGAACTTTTTCACCATCGTACTCATTACGCCGGTCGTCTTTTTCTATGTCATTGTCGATTGGCCGAAAATGATGGCCAAGATCGACTCCTGGCTGCCGCGCCACGAAGCGGACCAGATCCGCGGCCTCGCCATCGAGATCGACAGCCGCATCTCCGCATTCATCCGCGGCCAAGGCGTGGTGTGCATCCTCCTGGCTCTCTACTACGCGATTGCCTTGAGTCTGGCGGGACTGGACTACGGCCTGCTCGTCGGCTCGTTGACGGGCCTTGCCGCCTTCATTCCCATCTTCGGATGGTCGCTCGGCACGCTCGCGGCGATGATCATTGCGTTCATGCAGCATTGGCCGGATATCACGCCCATTCTGATTGTCGCCGGCATCATGCTCGGCGGACAGGCGTTGGAATCGGGGATTTTGAGCCCGTACATCATCGGCTCCGAAGTCGGCTTGCACCCGGTGTGGATAATCTTTGCGCTGTTGACGTTCAGCTACCTGTTCGGATTTCTCGGCCTTCTGGTTGCCGTGCCGGTTTCCGCCGCAATCGGCGTGCTCGTACGCTTTGCCCTCCGAACCTATCTGGAGTCATCGGTCTATCAAGGTGAGGTGGAGCTGAAATTGAAGGACAAGCCTTGAACAGCCCCATGACCACGACCCCTGAGCAGCTTGTATTTGAACTGCCGCACCGGGCGGCGATGGGCCTTGAGGACTTCCTTGTCTCTGAATCGAACGCCTCCGCGGTCGCCCTCGTCGACCGCTGGCCGGATTGGCCGATTGGCGCCGCCGTGCTCGCTGGCCCGAAGGGCAGCGGCAAGACCCACCTCGCCAACATCTGGCTGAAACGGGCCGGAGCAACGCCGTTCGAGGCCTCCGCGATCACGCGGGAAGCGGTGCCCGCGATGGCCTCCAAGGGGGCTCTTCTCGTCGAGGACGTCCAGAAGATCAGCGATGAAGCAGCGCTGTTCCACCTTCTCAATCTCGTCCGCGAGCAGCGCCTGCAGATCCTGCTGACGACCGACACCGTGCCGGGGGATTTGGCGATTGCGCTTCCCGATCTTCGCTCCCGGCTGAAAGCGCTGCCGCTCGCGATCATCGATCCCCCGGATGACACGCTTCTTCGCGCCGTCCTGGTCAAGCTTTTCGCCGACCGCCAGTTGAGCGTCGAGCCGCAATTGGTGGACTACGTTCTCGTCCGGATGGAACGCTCCATGCTGGCCGCGGAACGCTTCGTTGCGGAGGCCGACCGCCGCGCGCTCGTGCTGCAGCGCCGCGTCACGCGTGCGATTGCTGCTGTCACGCTGGACTCACTTGGCTACTAATCGTCTTATACTGAGCATTAAGCCACCCAACCGTCATTTGGGTGTAGTGTACAGTCTAGATCTATCGACCGGATTCGGAGCAATTCCCCTACTATGGCAACCGCGCAAAAAAGAAGTGGCAAAACGAGTGTCGAAACCGTTCCCCAAGGGCCGGACCGCTTCTATAACCGCGAGCTGTCGTGGCTCCAGTTCAACCGTCGCGTTCTTGAAGAAGCAGGCAACGTCAATCATCCGCTTCTCGAACGTCTGCGCTTCCTATCGATAGCCGCAGCCAACCTCGACGAATTCTACATGGTTCGCGCCGCCGGTGTTTACGGCCAGATCCGCGCCGGCATCACGACGCTCTCGCAGGACGGCATGACGCCGATGCAGCAGCTTGCGTCGATCAACAAGTTCGCGACCGTCCTTGTGGCCGACAAGCAGGCGAGCTGGCGCACCATCACGGAGGAGCTGGCCGGTGCCGGGTTCTTTGTGCTGCAGCAAACCGAGGACCTGACGAAGACGCAGCGCGATTGGCTCGAGCGTCTGTTTATGACGCACATCTTTCCGATCCTGACGCCGATCGCCGCCGATCCCGCGCATCCGTTCCCGTTCATTCCGAACAAGGCGATGACCATCGTCGTCGAAATGGTGCGCCCGATCGACGGCAAAACGATGAATGGGCTCATTCCCATCCCCGGCCAGCTGGAGCGCTTCATCCGTCTTGAAGCCGATCCCGACAAGCCCAAGGAAATCCGCTTCATTCAGCTCGAATACGTTATCGGCATGTTCTTGCCCGAGCTGTTCACCGGCTTCGAAATCAAGAGCAAGGGCGCCTTTCGCGTCTTGCGCGACAGCGATATCGAACTCCAGGAAGAAGCCGAAGATCTCGTTCGCTCCTACGAAAGTCAGTTGAAGCGTCGCCGTCGCGGCAACGTCATCCGGCTCGAGCTCGAATCGCGGATGCCTGAACGTCTGCGCCGTTTCGTCATCGACGAACTCGAGGTGCGCGAGGAGAGCGTCTTCATCAAAGACGGCATCCTGGCGCTAGCAGACACTTCGCAGCTCATCGTGCAGGACCGGCCCGATCTGCAATTCAAACCGTTCCCGATCCGCTTTCCTGAGCGCATCCGCGAATTCAGCGGCGATTGCTTCGCGGCCGTTCGCAACAAGGATATCGTCGTCCACCATCCCTACGAGAGCTTCGACGTCGTCGTTCAGTACTTGCGTCAGGCGGTGGCTGATCCGAACGTGATGGCGATCAAGTGGACGCTCTATCGAACGTCGCGCGACAGCCCGATCATTCAGGCATTGAAAGAAGCGGTTGAGGCCGGCAAATCCGTCACCGCCGTCGTCGAGCTCAAAGCCCGCTTCGACGAGGCAGCGAACATCCGCTGGGCGCGCGATCTCGAAAGCGCGGGCGTGCACGTCGTCTACGGATTTACCGAACTGAAGACGCACGCCAAGCTGGGACTGATCGTTCGCCGGGAGGGCACCGAGCTGGCGACGTACTGTCATATCGGCACCGGCAACTACCATCCGCAAACCGCACGCGTTTACACGGATCTGTCGCTCTTCACGACCGATCCGGTGATGGCGCGTGACATCACCCGCATTCTGAATTTCGTAACGGGATACGGCGAGCCCGTGGAACTCGAGTGCATGGCGGCGAGCCCGCACGGCATTCGTAACAGAATTATGACACACATCGCCGAAGAGATCAGAAACGCCAAGGCCGGTAAACCGTCCGGCATCTGGTGGAAGATGAACGCACTCGTCGATGCGCAAATCATCTCGGCGCTTTATGACGCGAGCAATGCCGGCGTCCCGATCGATCTCGTTGTGCGCGGCATCTGCTGCTTGCGCCCCGGAATTCCGGGGCTTTCGAGCAACATCCGGGTGAAAAGCATCGTTGGCCGTTTCCTCGAGCACGCGCGTATTTACTGTTTCGCTAACGGTGAGGCCTTGCCTTCCGCCAAGGCCGCCGTCTACATCAGCTCCGCCGACATGATGCCGCGCAATCTTGACCGGCGCGTCGAGGCCCTGTCGCCCGTCAAGAACCCGACTGTACACGAACAAGTGCTCGCTCAGATCATGGTTGCGAACTTGAAGGACAATCAACAGAGCTGGCGGATCAACGCCGATGGCAGCTCGACCCGGATACAACCGGGTCCGGGGGAGGAAGCCTTTAATGCCCAGAAGTACTTCATGACCAATCCATCGCTTTCGGGCCGCGGGCAATCTCTCAAAGAGAATTTCCCGCAACGCTTTCGCCAGCCCGGTTGAACCGGGAGTCCAATTTTGACACGGTGGAAAGAACTCTCGGGCGCAAACGAGCGTACCGCGGAAATGGAACCTATCGGCGTTGTCGATATCGGTTCCAACTCGGTGCGTCTCGTCGTCTATGAAGGTGCGGTTCGCGCACCGACCCCCGTCTTCAATGAAAAGATTCTGTGCGGTCTGGGCCGCTCGGTTGCGACGACGGGCAGCCTCGGACTCGAGGCGGTTGATCGCGCACTCGCCGCACTCGCACGTTTCAGGGTTATTGCGCAGATCCTGAGCGTCAAAAATCTCAAGGTCATCGCCACCGCCGCCGTTCGCGACGCGCAGAACGGCCGCGACTTCATCGAAAAGGGCGAGCTGGCCATCGGTGCCAGGATCGAAATCTTATCCGGCGAGAAGGAAGCACGCCTCGCCGCACAGGGAATCTGGATGGGCTTCGTCGATGCCGACGGCATAGCCGGCGATCTCGGCGGCGGCAGCCTCGAGCTGATCGACCTTGAACTCGATAAGCTCAAGGAGGCCGCCACGCTGCCCCTTGGCGGCTTGCGACTGATCGATACAACCGGCAACAAGATCGAACGCGCCGTCGAAGTTATCGATGGTGCCCTCGCAAGCCTGCCGTGGATCAGAAACGGCGCCGGCCGGACGTTCTATGCAGTCGGCGGTACGTGGCGTTCCCTCGCCAAGATGCAGATGGATCGCGTCGATTATCCGCTGCGCGTCATGCAGGGCTATCGGCTGACGACGCGCGAAGCGCTCGATCTCTGCGAGCAGTTTCGCAAAGCAAAGAAGCCTCTCGACATCCCGGGCATCACCGGTGTCGCCAGGGCGCGCCGCGAGGTGCTCCCGTTCGGCGCGCTCGTCCTCGAACGTCTGCTGCGCGTGATGGAACCGCGTCAGGTCGTATTTTCCGTTTTCGGAATTCGCGAAGGGCTCATCTATGGCCTTCTGCCGCCTTTCGAGCAGGCGCGCGATCCGCTGATCAGCTTCTGCGAAGATTACGCGGCTTTACGTTCGCGATCTCTCGCTCATGCAATCGAGCTTTGCAGTTGGACCGATCTGCTCTTCGCCGACCCCGCTCAGGAAGAGACGGCTGACGAGCGCCGCCTCCGCCATGCCGCCTGCCTGCTTTCCGATGTCGGCTGGCGCGCCCATCCCGATTATCGCGGCGAGCAAAGCGTCAATACGATCGCCCATGCCGGCCTCGGCGGCGTCGATCATCAGGGCCGCATCTTCCTGGCCCTCTCGGTCTTTCATCGCCATGAAACGTCTGAGGAAACCGGCCAGCATCTGTCCGAGAGGCTGCGCAGTCTGGTCAGCAAACGCGTGCAGCGCCGGGCACGGATCGTTGGTGCCGCCATCCGGACTGCCCATATGCTTTCAATCGGCATGGCGGGTGTCATCGACCAGACGCCGCTCAGCTACGAGAACGGCACCCTGGTGTTGACGATACCGGAGGCCTACGCAGCCTTGGACGGTGAAAGGCTACGCCGCCGATTCGAGACGCTTGCGGCTTTGGTCGGCAAAAGGCCGGAAATCCGAATTACCCGTTGAGAGGCAGTACGCCTCGCTTGCGGTGCGTCATTTTCTGCTAGTCTGCTACAAAAGTTACCGGGATGAAGACAGCCTCCATGGCGGAAGACCTTTACGAAATTCTCGGCGTCTCGCGGGGAGCCACCGAGGACGAGATCCGTGCGGCGTTTCGTAAGGCGGCCAAAGCCAATCATCCGGACGTCAACCCTAACAATGCAGGCGCCGCCGAGCGCTTCAAGAAGATTACCGCCGCCAACGACATCCTCAGCGACCCCGAGAAACGCCGCCAGTACGATGCCGGCGAGATCGACGCCAAGGGCGACATGCGGCGTCCGCAGTGGAACCGGGCGGCTGGGGGGCAGCGCGGCCCGTTTTCGGCGCGAGGCTTCGAAGGACGCCCGGGTGGGGGCAGCTTCGAAGACTTCAGCTTCTCCGACATTTTTTCCGATGTTTTCGGTTCGGCCGGAGGCGGTGGCCGCCGCACAGGCCATGGCTTTGCCCCTCGCGGCCAGGATTTGCGCTATTCGCTCGAGGTCGATTTTCTCGAAGCCGTTCTGGGCGCCAAAAAGCGCGTTACGCTGCCCGATGGCGGCGTCCTCGACCTTGCGGTGCCCGAAGGCGTGATGGACGGCCAGACGCTGCGGCTGAAGGGCAAGGGCACCCACGGCGGTCAGGGTTCGGAGCCGGGAGACGCGCTGGTCGAAATCAAGGTGCGCCCGCACCCTGACTTCAAGCGCGACGGCGACGACATTCTTCTCGATCTGCCCATTACCATCGACGAAGCGGTTCTCGGCGGCCGCGTAGAAGTGCCGACTCCAACCGGCCGGGTCCAGCTCAACATCCCGAAGGGCAGCAGTTCAGGAAAGACGTTCCGCCTCAAGGGCAAGGGCGTTCGCGGCAAGAACGGTGCGCAGGGCGATCAGCTCGTGACCGTCAAGATCGTGCTGCCACAGGATATCGACGACAGCCTGTCGTACTTCTTCTCCGAATGGCGCCAGAAGCACGCCTACGACCCGGGCAGGAGGTAGGCTTTCGTCATTCTCGGCCGAGAGCGCCTCGGGCGCGTCGAAGGCTGGGAATCCAGCGTTAGAATCGTCGGAGACGCAATAGTGAGCCTTCGGCAGCCTTGCGCTGGATCCCCGCGGTCACTCGCGTACGCTCGCTTTCCGCGAGGATGACGAAAGGTGCGTCAGCCCTATCTCGCAGCCGGCACAGCGCGAACTTCGCCATCGACCAGCGTCAAAGCGAGTTCGCCGCGCTTCAGCTTCAGAGCGGCATCGCCGAAGAGCGTCCGCCGCCAGCCCTGGAGCGCAAGAATGTCGGCTTCGTCCGACGTTGCAAGCTGTTCGAGGTCGTCGGTATCGGCAATGATGCGGGGCGCCACGCCATGTTCCGCGGCAGCAGCCTTCAAAAGCACTTTCAGCAATTCGAGCGTGGCGCTCGCTTCGGCCGAAAGCGCTTCATTGCGTTCGATTTTGGGAAGCGTCTTGGGATCGCGCGCAAGACCCGCCTTGACGACGTCGACGATTTCCTTGGCCCGCTGTGATCGTGCGAAGCCATCCGAAAGTGTCCGGAGTTGGCCGAGTGAATCGGCGCTCGCCGGCATCTGATTGGCGATGTCGTACAATGCATCGTCTCGGAGCACACGGCCCCGTGGCACGTCGAGCGTTTGCGCAAGGCGCTCGCGCCAAGCCGCAAGCTCGATCAGCACCGCCAGCGATTTCCGTCCCTTGACGCGAAGCTTGAGCCGCTGCCAGGCGTTTTCGGGCTTCGCATCGTAGGTCGCGGGGCTCGTGAGAACGTGCATCTCTTCCTGCAGCCACGGCGTGCGGCCGGTCTTCTCCAGCGTCTGTTTCAGGCGCTGATAGACGTCTCTGAGATGCGTGACGTCGGCAAGCGCATAGTCGAGCTGCTTTTCCGAGAGCGGCCGCCGGCTCCAGTCGGTGAACCGCGAACTCTTGTCGAGGTCGACCGAGGTCGTTTTCTTGACGAGGTTCACATAGCTGATGCTGTCGCCATAGCCGCAAACCATCGCCGCGACCTGCGTATCGAAGACGGGCGCGGGCACGATCTCCGACTTCAGGAAGATGATTTCGATATCCTGGCGCGCCGCATGGAACACCTTGACGACCGAGGTGTCCGCCATCAGCTGGTAGAATGGCGTGAGATCGAGGCCTGGGCTGAGCGGGTCGACAACGGCCTCGGCTTCTGGACCTGCGAGCTGGATAAGGCACAGCAACGGCCAGAACGTCTGCTCGCGCAGAAATTCGGTGTCAACCGCAACATATTCACTTTTTGCCAGCACCTCGCAAAGGGCCGACAGTTCTGACGTGGTCGTGATCATTCGCATCAGGGCAGCCCTATAGCGCATGGTCAGGAAGTTGTCGCCATCAGGATGATCGCAGAGGTAGGGCGTTTTTTCGCAAGGGATTCCGGAAGTGCTCCGCTGGCCCGGTAAGGTCCGGACTGAGCCCTTGGGTCCCTGGGCCATTAACGTGTAGGGTGCTAACCTTGACTTTCGCGCGGCCGCATGCGCTTTTCCGCGGCGATTTTCACCCACATCGATCAAAGGGTTTCCGGCCATGGCCGAGGCTAAGCTGCATCGTTATCGCTCGCACACATGCGGAGCCCTTCGGAAGACTGACGTCGGTTCACATGTGCGGCTTTCTGGCTGGGTGCATCGCGTGCGCGACCACGGCGGAGTGCTCTTCATCGATTTGCGCGACCATTATGGACTGACCCAAGTCGTCGCAGACCCCGACAGCCCCGCCTTCAAAACGGCCGAGACGCTGCGGTCCGAGTGGGTCGTCCGCATCGACGGCAAGGTTCGCGACCGGCCCGAAGGCACCACGAATTCCGAGCTACCGACCGGTGAAATAGAGCTGTATGCGACCGAAATCGAAGTCCTGTCGGCCGCGAAGGAATTGCCCGTTCCGGTCTTCGGCGAGCCGGAATATCCGGAAGACCTGCGGCTGCAGTATCGTTTCCTCGATCTCCGCCGCGAGACGCTGCACGCCATCATCATGAAGCGGCTCGAGATCACGCGGTCGATCCGCCGCCGGATGCACGACGAAGGCTTCAACGAATTCCCGACGCCGATCCTGACGGCCTCGAGCCCGGAAGGCGCGCGCGACTTTCTGGTGCCGAGCCGCATCCATGCTGGAAAATTCTACGCACTGCCGCAGGCGCCACAGCAGTATAAGCAACTTTTGATGGTCTCCGGCTTCGACCGCTATTTCCAGATCGCTCCGTGCTTCCGCGACGAAGATCCGCGCGCAGATCGATTGCCGGGAGAATTCTACCAGCTCGACGTCGAGATGAGCTTCGTCGAGCAGGAAGACATCTTCGCAACCATGGAGCCGGTCATCACCGGCCTGTTCGAAGAGTTCGCAGGTCCTGCCGAAGGCGGGCAAGGAAAGGCCAAACCCGTAACGAAGAACTGGCCGCGCATTCCCTACGACACAGCAATCGCCAAGTACGGTTCCGACAAGCCCGATTTGCGCAACCCGATCGAGATGGCCGACGTCACGGAGCACTTCCGCGGCTCGGGCTTCAAGGTCTTCGCCGGCATGATCGAGAAAGACCCGAAGGCGCGCATCTGGGCCATCCCGGCGCCGACGGGCGGCAGCCGTGCCTTCTGCGACCGTATGAATTCGTGGGCGCAGGGTGAAGGCCAGCCGGGCCTCGGCTACATCTTCTGGCGCGATGGCGAAGAAGGCGGAGCCGGTCCCGTTGCAAAGAACATTGGGCCGGAACGCGCGGCCGCGATCAAATCGCAGCTCGGCCTGAAAGATGGCGACGCCGTCTTCTTCGTCGCCGGCAACCCGGCGAACTTCTACAAGTTCGCTGGTCTCGCGCGCGATCGTGTCGGCCAGGAGCTGAAGCTCATCGACGAGAACCGCTTTGCGCTCGCCTGGATCGTCGACTTCCCGTTCTACGAATGGAACGAGGAAGACAAGAAGATCGACTTCTCCCACAACCCGTTCTCGATGCCGAAGGGGGGGCGTGAGGCGCTAGAAGCGGCCGAGAAGTCCGGCCGCGACGCACTCCTCGCGCTCAAGGCGAACCAGTACGACATCGTCTGCAACGGCTACGAGATCGCCTCGGGGTCGGTGCGTAACCACGTGCCGGAGACGATGGTCAAAGCCTTCGAGATCACCGGACTATCCAAGGCCGACGTCGAGGCGCGCTTTGGCGGTCTCTACCGCGCTTTCCAGTACGGCGCGCCGCCGCACGGCGGCATGGCCGCGGGCATCGAGCGCATCGTCATGTTGCTGACCGGAGGGAAGACGGTGCGTGAGGTCGCGCTCTTCCCGATGAACCAGCAAGCGGCCGATCTGCTGATGGGGGCTCCGAGCGAGGCCGCGCCGAAGCAGCTCCGCGAACTCTCCATCCGCGTCGTTGCACCGGAGAAGAAGAATTAGTTCGTCATCCTCGGCCGAGCACGGCGCAGCCGTGTCGCAGGCCGGGGATCCAGCGCAAAGCTCTTGCCTTGGCGGAAACTAAAAATCGGCGCCATCCATGATCGGAGAGCGCCGATTTTTGTTGTTAAGAAGACGTTATTCCGTCGCGACGTTCGGGGCCCGCGGCGCGATAACGGCGACAAATACGGTCTTGCCGTCCTTGATGGCCGTGCCGACCCAACGGCCGGAATCGCGGTGAAGAGGGGAAATCGCCGTATAGCCCTGATGTGCGAGCTGCTGCCGGGCCTGCTCGGCATTGGCCGCGCTTGCAAGCTCGGCGCTAAAGGCTGCCGTTTTTCCGGCATCGCTCGAAGGTGACTCTTCCGCAAGGGCAGGAAGTGCAAAGAAGGCCGTCGCCAGTCCAACTGAAATTATGCGGATCATGTAAGCTCCATTATGTTTCGCTGCGGATCTCTCCGCGTCACCCTCCACATAGGGAGCTTCATGCATCACCGCCAAACAACTCCCTGTGCGCGAAACACTGCCAATCGTGAGATGATGTGATCGCCAGAGAGTGCGTTAAAACTCAAGACGTCTTCCCGGCATTACCGTTCGGACAGAAACAAAAAGCGGATCTTAATCATGCGGCTTCTCTTTCTAGGTGCTGGAGCAACCGGCGGCTATTTCGGCGGACGGCTGACGAAGGCCGGCGCCGACGTGACGTTTCTCGTCCGGCCGAAACGCCGCGATCAACTTCTCCGCGACGGCATCAAGATCGAAAGTCCCGTCGGGAATTTGACGACGCCAGTTAACGCGATCACGCGCGAGGAAATCTCAGGCCCGTTCGACGCCGTGATCCTGAGTGCCAAGGCCTACGACCTGGGTGAAGCCATCGAAACGATACGGCCCGCCGTCGGCAATGAAACTTTGGTTCTGCCACTGCTCAACGGCATGAAGCATCTTGAAACTCTCGACGATGCGTTCGGCGCTCCGCGCGTCCTCGGCGGTATGTGCCAGATCAGCGTTACCTTGACCGAGGATGGTACCATTCACCACTTCGGGCCGTTCGCAGCCGTCACGCTCGGGCCGAGATTTGCCGAGCAAACGAGCAAATCGGCAAGGCTCCACGATGTTCTCGCGAAGGGCTGCGATGCGCGTCACTCTGACGACGTCATTGCCTCGATGTGGGGAAAGTGGTTCTTCATAGCCGGGCTCGCATCATCCACATGCTTGATGCGCGCCTCCGTCGGCGAGATCAATCGCGCCGGGCAGGGTCGCGAATTTATGACCGGCGTCGTGAGCGAATGCGCGGCCATTGCCACCGCGAACGGCTACCCGCCGGACCAGGCAATGCTCGATTTCACGCATACTCTGATGTGCGATCCAACCTCCAAGATTTCGGCATCTATGCTTCGCGACATCGAACGTGGCGGCCGCATCGAAGCTGATCAGATCGTCGGCGATATCATTCGCCGGGGGCGGGCGCAGGGCGTCGCAACGCCCCTTCTCGAAACGGCCTTTATCCATCTGCAAGCTTACGAAAACCGGTTTACCTGAGTGAACACGCAGGCCGCTGACGCAGCCGATGACGTGTAGTTAATTTTCGCGGACTTGTTTCGCGGCCGCCAAAGCACGAAAAAGCAAGTCACGAGCGTTGGAGTTCCAAAGCATGATCCGTCCACTTGTTTGCGCTGCGCTATTATTGGCCGCGCTTCCTCTTGCAGCCCTCGCACGCACCGCGAACCATGCGAGTGATTGGAATGGTGCCGAGATCAACTGGCGCGACGCACGCTCCGGTATCTATGAAGCGACAAAATCCCGCCGTCCCGTTTTGATGGTCTTCCACGCGACGTGGTGCTCGTTTTGCAAACGCTTTCGGAAAGTCTTCAAAGACCCAGCGGTTGTCGCCGCCTCGCGCGATTTCGTCATGATCTTGGCTGACGTTGATCAGGAAAAGGAACTCAACAGCGAGCTTTCACCTGACGGCTCGTATGTCCCGCGCACGCTTTTCATCGATCCCGACGGCAACGTCTCCGACAAGCTCGTTGGGGGCGACCCCCAATATCCGCATTCTCTGGATGTCGAATCGCCCGCCGAACTTCTTGCTCTGATGAAGAAAGCGCGCCACGTATTCGATATGGCCCCGGCCCCGGCCCCGTCAGCGGGCGCAAACCCGATCTGATCCGTCAGGGATTTGCATCCGGCTGTTGCACTTGGCCGCTCGACTCGCCATAAGTCCGACCGGCGCGGACGTGGTGGAACCGGTAGACACACAGGACTTAAAATCCTGAGACGGTAACGTCGTGAGGGTTCGAGTCCCTCCGTCCGCACCAAGCTGAAATGCCTATCGAAAAAGTCGATTTGACGTACTGATAGTCAGTTCGCGCGAGCGACGTGTTAGGACACGTTTTTTGGACTCGTTGGGCGACGAAGTGGCTTCCGCTTTGCAGAGAAAGCAGACCTTGGCCGACCTTCGGAAAGTGTGGATCACGCGCCTCCGACAGCACGTGCATAGTTCGCCAGTGAGCGGACAAGGCAGCTTGTTCTGCTAAGGGCCAGAAGCGGACCCCGGTGGGTGATGGCTCCAGCATCCCCTATCATAGCGAATAGCCGCGAGCGGCCGATGAAGGCGATATCCTGCTCTGTGAAATGAGAATGGACGATCGCTTGTGCCGTGCGGCTGTCCATCACTTATCCTTTCAGAGATCAGGTCGTCTGCGGGGCGGTGTCGAGCGGGCCGAACTGTATAGCGCGCTTCGCCTCTATGAGGTCAAAGAGCCCGTCGACACGGGACCTCTCTTCGCGCGTTTGCGGTACGACATAGGCGGCAGCAACATAGATTGTGAGGTTGACAACGAGGGCGACGGCCCCTGAGGTCAACTCGTAGGCCCACGGAAGATAGCCGGGAAAGGCAAGCTCGAGCGTGACCGCAACAGCGAAACCGGCAACCATGCCGGCTATCGCACCGTACTTGTTCCCGCGCCGCCAGAAAATGCCGAGGAACTGCGGCACCGCCAGTTGGATGACGCCTTGATAGGCAAGTACCGCCAACTGAAACAGTGCTGGCAATTCGAGACACGCCAGCCACGACGACAGAATGGTCAAGCCCAGCATGCCGAGCTTGGCGATCACGATGAGCTGACGCTGGTCGAGCAGCCAGTAGTTGCCAACGAGGTCGTTGACACATAACGCCCTGCGCCATGTCCGAAATCACCACCGCGCGCATCCCCATGCGCACCGTCCAGATTTGGCGCAGCGTAATAATCGCGACGCCGGCGATCACCGCTTGCGAGAACGACAGCGCACCAAGCGACATATGCTGGAATAGCGTGCCGAGCGCCTGCATGCCGAGCACCAGCCATGGAACGCCGGACGCGATGCCGATGATGGCCGCGATGGTCCTGATGTGGCGCAAATTGAAGCGGAGCGCCAGAAGGTCCGGCTGCGTACGGAGATCGAACGCCTTACCCCACACCCACACCGGCCGCGCCATCAGATACATCAGCACTACGGTGAGAAGGCTGTAGGACAGCACATAGAAGGAGATGACGCCTGCGCTCGCCGCCATGCCGCCGAAGGCCGTGAACATGGCACCCGGGTACCACGTGTTGAGGAACGACATCGCCTGATAATTGGCTCCGAACGACCGTTGGCCGACGGCATACTCGCTGAAGCTGCTGTCGCGCATGCCACTGAGCTGCAGGATGACGACGATAACGGCGAAGAATGCGGCAATGCAGCCGAAGGTGATCAGCATCAGAGCGCATCCCCATTGCGAACTTCCGCGGCGTAGGCGGCAACGATGCTCGTCGCGATGCAGGTCGATACGGCCACGAAATAGAGCACTGCAGCCGGAATCCCCAAGACGGGGGTACCAACGCCGTCAAAGGCCCAATAGAGGGGCGGCGCCAGCGCAACGAACGCATCGACGATGAACCATGCCGTCACCCAACGCGGCTGCGGACGCACCGTCTTTCCAACATTGGCCATCGGACATTCCCCCTGTGCATGTTTGTTTTTTTTATTGCCTTCTCGCAGCCCCCACCCACCGATCGAGCTTGGCGAAACATGGCTCTTCCGAAATGATGATTACGATATGAAACTTGGCACGGCTTCAAGCTCGGCAGAGCGTTTGCCGGACGTTCGCGCGAACAGCGCATCGATGCGGTCTTGCTCTACGCGCTTGCGAGGAATGGCGACGCCGAACAGAAGAAAGACCGCGAGATTGACGAGTAATCCGATCGCGCCAGTCGTCAGCCCATAGGCCCATGGAATGCCGACTGGCCAGGCGAACTGCAGCGCGCAGACAGTGATAATGCCAGCGAGCATGCCGCACGAGGCCCCCTGCCGGTTGCCGAACTTTGTGAAAATGCCGGCATAGAGCGGCACCGAGATCTGCACCATGATCTGGAAGGCGAATAGAGCAATCGTGAACAATGCCGGCAGCGGCAAACACGCGATCGTAGCCGAGAGGAGCGTAATCGCAGCCATGGCAATCTGGGAGGTGAGCATCAGTCCCCGCTGGCTCATCGCTTTGCCATCGGCGCGGACCGCGCCGAGGATGTCGTTGGCGATCTGCGCGCCGATCGATTGCACCGTCGCATCGATATTTCCCATTGAGGCCGCGAAAACCACGACGCCGGCCGTCGCGAGCAACCATGGTCCTCCGGCGGCCAGTGCAAGCGTGAACCATGCGGCATCAGGATTGGCCGCGACATCGGGACGGCCCGAAGCGAGCAGCGCGAGAAATCCGAGGCTCGACACGAAGACGAGCGCCATTGGCGCGCAGTAGGCCGACGAGCGTTTCACGGCTGCAACGCCTGACCCGGTGTAGAGCCGGACGAAGAGATCCGGCCAGCACAGGCTGCAGAGCAGCGGCAGCAGCGTCAGCGACATGAAGAGAAGGGGACTATCCGTCTTGGGGCCCGGAATCTCGAAGCGTTCCGCCGGTAAGGCGGCAAGCGACGCCCCGTTGGCATAGAGCCAACCGATCAGCCCGATGATGAGCGCGCTACCGAAAAGATAAGCGACGATGCCCTGGAACAGATCCGAGATGACGATGCCGCGCATGCCCATACGGATCGTCCAGATCTGCCGGATCGTCATGACGACGACGCCGAGCACCACAGCTGCGGTAAAAGACAAGTGTCCGAGCGAGAGCGCGAAGAACACCGCCCCCAGTGATTGCATGCCGAGCACCATCCACGGAAAAAGTCCGAAGATGCCGACCAGGGCCGCGACCAGTCGAACGTGTTTGGAGTCATAGCGCAGCGCCATCAGGTCGGGCTGCGTCCGAAGATCGTATTTGGCGCCCCATGTCCACACCCGGTCGGCCATCAGGTACATGACGATCGGCGCCAGAAGCGTCGAAATTCCCATGCCGACGACGCCGGTCTTCACGATGAAGCCGAATGACCCGAGAAAGACGAAACCGGGCTGATAGGTGTTGAAGAACGCCATCGCCTGGAAGAATCCGCTGAATGAACGGCCCGCGACGGCAAAGTCCGTAAAGTTTCGGTCCGCCACATAGGAGCGCTGCAGAATCAGAACCACGACGGCGAAGAACAGCACTAGTGCGCCGTAGGTGATGAGGAGAGCCATGCCTAGCGTTCCTCGCTCCGGCCGCCGCCGAGGCCCTTGTCGCAGAGATAGGCGACAACAACGCTGACTGCGATGCAAAGGCTTGTTCCGTAAAGATAGAAGAGCGGCTTGGGCACACCGAGCACCGGCTCCGTGCCGCTTGCTGCCCAGTGCAGTGGCGGGAATAGGGCGAGCAGGAGATCGAATCCAAACCAGAGCTTGACGAAAACCGGAAGTGGCACGCGCATGAGTGGTCCCCAGATTTCGGGCAGACGTCCATCAACGCAGACATTGCCCGGTCCGGGTGTTGGGTCGAAGGGCACCAGACACGCGGGGAGTTGGGAAATTTGCCCGACAATCGCTCAAGGCAGCAGCCACTTGACGTCCGCTTTCTCGCCATCGCGGAATCGGCCTTGCGACTGAAAACATGTAAAAAGCACAGTTATGATGTTATCGGTCTTCGAATACGTCGGTGGATTTGATGGATGCCCTGTCGCTGCAGCCCTTCGGGCCAAATATATGGCTGGCCGACGGACCGGAAGTCAAAGTGATTGGATTCCGATATCCAACGCGAATGGTCGTGATCCGGCTTACCAATGGCGGTCTCCTCATCTGGTCGCCCGTTGCACTCTCCGAGGACCTCCGAAGAGAATTGCAAGCTCTCGGCGAGGTGCATCATTTGGTTGCGCCAAATTCGCTGCACCACCTGTTTCTTGACGAGTGGCAGGAGGCCTATCCGCTGGCCAGACTCTACGGGACGCCTGGGCTACGGGTGCGACGCAAGGATCTTGATCTCCATGCCGAACTCGGTGATGTGCCGCCGCCTGAATGGGCGGCTGATCTTGATCAGGTGCTCATGCGGGGCAACAGGATTACGACTGAAGTCGTCTTCTTCCATAAGCACAGCGGCACAGTTCTTTTCACTGACCTGCTTCAACAATTTCCGGTGGGCTGGTTCCATGGCTGGCGGGCGGTCATCGCGCGATTGGATCTGATGATGGCGGCCGAACCGTCCGTGCCCAGGAAGTTTCGTGTGGCCTTCGTCGATCGCTGCGCAGCACGGGCTGCGCTGCAACGCGTCCTCGAGTGGCCCGCCAAGAAGGTAGTCATGGCCCACGGGATTCCCGTGGAACGGGACGGCCAAGCCTTCATTGCCAGGGCCTTCCGGTGGCTGATGGGCTGATACCACCGAAGAGCAGACGTGCTTCCAGCCCGATCAACCTGCCAGCCCCGACCAGGTGGTGGATGCCTGCTTCCTCTGCGCAGCAGAAGCTGCGCGGTAGTACGCTGGCGGGGGAATCCGATGTCCGCTTAGGGTCAAAAGCGGACGTCTCAGAAAGCGTAACAACGGCGGCTAGTCCTACGGAAACGGACTACACCGCCTGCGTGCCGTTAGGACATTTCACTAACGCACTGATACCTAATAGGGCTGTTTGATCCCAAAATGTCCTAATGAGCGTTGCGGGAATTACTCAATCGACGAACTTAAAATTCTGGGGCAGCAATGCTGTGAGGGTTCGACTCCCTCCGTCCGCACCAAACTGATGCCGCTAGTAAAAAGCCATTGTCGCGCGATGCGATCCGGTTTCGCAAAATGGAGCGTTAGGACGCGCTTGTTCGGACTGCAGGTGTAATATCGTGACTTCCGCTCTGCAGAGATAGCTCATAATTAGATTTCGCTGTCGGTCTTATGCCGCGTTGCGCGGTAGCGACCGGGCGACAAGCCATAGTGCCGATGGAACAGCTTCGAGAATGCGGCGCTTGTTTCGTAGCCAACCCGACTGGCGATTCTCGCAATAGCCTCATCGCTCGATCCGAGAAGGAATGCAGCCTCTGCCATCCGGCGCGCGATCAGATAACGCTGCATCGGCTGGCCAACGAGCTTTGTGAAGCGCGCGGAGAATGCCGAGCGGCCAAGGCCCACCCGATTGCCTAGTTCTTGGAGTGTCCAGGGCCTCTCCGGTCGTTCGTGAATTAATTGCAGCGCAGGTCCGATATGCGGATCGCCCATCGCTCCAAGCCATCCACCTTCTCCCGGACGGAGCGATGTGATCCAGCTTCGCAACACTTCGACAAAGAGGACCTCCGTCAATCGCGAGAGGGCAATGTCCTGACCAGGACGCACCGACGCCGATTCGGAGACCATGCGCTTCAGAATCGCATCGAGTCCCTCGCCGTTCGTTGGCGGTCTCAGCACAAGCACGGGAGGGAGGAACTCAAGAACGCTGCTGCGCAAGGGCTGCGATACGGTGAAATTCCCGCAGATCATCGTCGCTGTCGGCTCCGAATTGCCGCCGTGTCGTACGACACCGAGACGTCCGGGCGGTCGTTCAAGATCCATTAGCGGGAAGGGCTTCGTCAGGCGATCAGAATAAAGCAGATGTTGTTCGCCACTTGTAATGACGACGAAGTCGCCCGCGCTTATATGCAAATCTTCTCCCTGTGCGAGAGCCAGAGTGGCGGCGCCTTTACTGAGGTAATGGAACAGAGCGTAGGGGCGCTTTGGGAGTTGCAGGCTCCAGGGATGCCCGAGCTCAAAGTGGAAAAGCAGCGTTCCCCCGAAGCGGACACGATCAAGAACGTCAGCGAGCACATCCATAGCTGCCATTCTAAGCCACCGCACGATCCGACACAATATTCGGACGGAAGAAGCCTATCGTCCAAAATCCTCCCATCTTAGGTGATGCGCCGCAGGCCGACGCGGCGAACGCCAACGATTTCAGCCAAGGCGAATGGAAGAACCGCGAGTCCTACTGGAAACGCTCAACCAATCTTTGGACCTGAGCTGTCCGACCTTCCTAAAGGAACATTCGATGCGAAATCTTCTAATCTCCGCCTCCATCCTCTCGGCTGGTGCAGCAGCAATTGTGACCTCTGCCCAAGCGGCTGAGCTTCCCAGTGGGGCGGCACATAACATTGTACTGGTACATGGCGCTTTCGTCGATCAAACGAGCTGGAAGCCGGTTGCGGATATTCTCTCGAAAAAGGGGTACAACGTAACCCTCGTTGAAAATCCGCTCACGTCACTTATTGCAGACGTCGATGCGACCAAACAGGCGCTCGCAAAGCAGGACGGCAAGACTGTCCTCGTCGGCCATTCTTGGGGCGGCGTCGTCATCACACAGGCGGGCGATGATCCCAAAGTGTCGGCGCTCGTTTATGTGTCCGCATTCGCTCCCGATGTGGGACAATCCTTGAAGACCCTGTCCGACGGCGGTCCTGCCACCGAAGGCACGGCCGCAATTCATCCGGACGACAAAGGCAACCTCTACATCGACCCGAAAGTATTTCCTTCGGCGGTTGCGGCCGATCTGCCTCCCCAAATTGCCGAATCCTTGGCCAACCACCAGCTCCCACTGAATCACGTGGCCTTCGAGGCTCCCGTCGATACGGCAGCTTGGCGCGACAAGCCAACGTTCTATGTGATCACCACCAAGGACAAGGTCATCGCACCTGAGGTGCAGAAGACGTTCGCCGACCGAATGCGTGCCCACGTCACCGATGTCGCTGGCAGCCACGCCTCGCTCGTTGTTCATGCGGACGAAGTCGCTGCGGTCATCGAAAAGGCGGCGCTTGCGAAGTGACGTTAGACTCCCGGCGCATTTGTGCCGGGAGTCCTCCATTCGCCTTTGATGTCGCTGCCGTCCAACCGAGAGGAATGAAGAAATGTCTTTCGTTAATGCCCTGAGCCAATCGATCGATGTTGGCGGAACCCCGTTCGTCTACCGGGAGCTGGGAAAAAATGGCGGGTTGCCCGTCGTCCTGCTTCATCATTTGACTGCGGTGCTCGATGACTGGGATCCCAGGATCGTCGATGGCCTAGCGGCTGAACGCCACGTGATTGCATTCGACAATCGTGGCGTTGGCGCTTCTGGTGGCGCAACGCCCGCTTCCGTCGAAGCGATGGCTAGCGATGCGGTCGCGTTCATCCGTGCGCTGGGTTTGAGCAAAGTCGACTTGTTGGGTTTCTCGCTGGGTGGTTTCATCGCGCAGGTGATCGTGCAGGAGGAGCCCGACCTCGTCCGCAAGTTCATCATCGCCGGTTCTGGTCCCGCAGGCGGCGAAGGGATCTCGAACATGGGCGCAGTTCTACAAGACGCTGTCGCTAAGGCGGGCGCCTCAGGAAAACATCCGAAGCATTTTCTGTTCTTCACTCAAACTGGCAACGGTCAAGCTGCGGCTGATGCGTTCCTCGCTCGCCTGAACGAGCGCACGGCAGATCGGGATGCTAGCATCAACAACGAGACCATCGGTGCACAGCTAACCGCCATTCATGCCTGGGGGCAGGGAAATCCTTCCAAGCTTAGCGAGATTCATCACCCCGTTCTCGTTGCCAACGGCGACGATGACGTTATGGCGCCGACGATCAACTCGTTCGAGCTTGCCCGCCGCCTCCCCAACGCGCAGCTGAGCATTTTTCCGGATGCCAGCCATGGGGGCATTTTCCAGTACTACCCCGTTTTCGTTCAGCAGGCTCTGGATTTCCTCCGCTGACGCGCCAGATCGAAGCGGCGTCTCTGGATCTTCGCCTCGGTCTTGCGAACGTCCGCCGGTGTTCGGCTTCGGAGACTGAACATAGTCGCGATCTAGACACCCCCCGCTAAGTCGACGTGACACACGCTGTCATGTTCAAGGCTATCCAAAGGAGAAAGCCATGCCTGCTGTCAAAGTATCGTCCACGCCGATCCCAGTCGAACACGTACGGATCACTTGCAGACGAGCATTTAACGAGGTGCGTGCCGCCCTCGAGGCTGATCTCCCGAAGCTCGACGAGCACATCAAAGTTCTACTGAGCAACGGTGATCAAGAACGCATTAAAGAGATCGAAGAGAACGGCCCTAGGCTCTTTATGTTCATTTCACGCGACCATGGGGAGCTATTGGAAATCGCGGGCCGGAAGCGGAATGCTGTGCAATACGAGATTGGGAATCCAATTACCGCTTCGAAGATGACGCGTCACAATCTGGGTGCAGCGCTCTACGCTCCACTCCGCGTCGCGCTTTTTGAGACAGAAGCGGGAGACGTAGTATTCGAGTATGACAGGCCATCGACGCTTTTCGGGCAGTTCGAGGACGAGACGATCAACGATGTTGCGCGATACCTCGATCGTGAGCTCGAGGCGGCGCTGGTCAAGGTGGCCGGCTAGAGCCTCGACGAGTGCGGATGCGGGCGTTGCGTCGACTGCGATGCGGCAGCCAGGGCGGCCAGACCCGCAACAGCGAGAATTGCGCATTTCGTAACTGGGCTCTTATCGATGTTGAATGAACCCAGTTAGGCGACGGGAAAGTTGAAAGCTGGATGAACCGAGGTTTTACATCGCCGTAAAGCTGACCCCGTTAGGACATTTCAACTAACGTACTGAAACGTAATAGAGCGATTTGAGATCAAAATGTCCTAACGAGCCTTATAAGCATTGATCAATCGACGAACTTAAAATCCTGAGACGGTAACGTCGTGTGGGTTCGAGTCCCACCGTCCGCACCACGCCATTTCAAAAACCGCTCGGCAAGGCCTTGCGTGCTGCACTTCAGTGGTGGTGGGCCGAGATGCTCTTGACGCATTCAGCCAACATATCGCTAGACGCCGAATGGCCAACATCGCCCAGGCTGAGGATGCCGACCATTCGTTTACTCTTGTTTATCACCGGTAACCTGCGGACGCTCTGGCTTTCCATGTGCTTCACTGCCTTGGCAAGGTCATCGTCATCGCGGCAACAATGGATACCTGCCGTCATTACATCTCGCACCGTCGTCCGTTGCGGATCGAAGTTGTCCAGCGCCAATCCTTTACAGACGACATCGCGGTCTGTGACCATTCCGATCAGGCGGTCATTTTCTCCGATTGGAACGGCACCGATATCGCGGCTACGCATCAATTTCGCAAGTTCGATGACCGGAGTATCTGGGCCAACCCAGTCGACTCCCTTATGCATCGCTTCTTTGACTTTCATGGCCGACCTCCTCTGAAGTGTGGCACGCGATTAGGTCCGACTGCACGCCTCAGCACTATCATTCGGGCATGATCGAACCCGACGATCTGAGTTTCGACAAAAGCAGTCCGGCCTGCTGTCGTGCTCATGTCCGCATCTGGGTGAGGAAACTGGCAACGGCGTATGTGCGCTTCGCGCCGCTAGGACATCCTAACGGCCTACGTAGCGATTGATACATCGACGAACTTAAAATCCTGAGACGGTAACGTCGTGTGGGTTCGAGTCCCACCGTCCGCACCAGAAACCTCCGGCGAGAGAAAGCTTACTGAGCCGCCGCGCACATGTGATAGCGGTGCCACATCCGCGCCGAGCCCGTCTCTATTGCTGCCTCGCGCAAGCCCGCACAACCTCTCGCAGCGCGAAATCCCATCATTGGTTGACCTGTCACTGGATGATAGGAATGCGTGACTTTGCCGAAGTCCGGATGTGTCGCCGCCCAAGTATCGGCGGGGCCAGGGTTGCCGTCAGCCAAGCCCAGATAGTTCGCGTTGGCATTCGATGCAGCGACCGCAAGCAGCGAAAGAGAGCCGATGAGTGCGCTTACGATATGTTTTGAAGTTATGTTCATCCGAGAACTCCTCTGAACTTGGGACGGCAAAGGCCCCCCTCCAGAGCTGCCATTCGGCTGTAACGAAAACGCACATCGTGGGGTGTGCACTCCCGCGCAATAGTCCGCTTGAACTAGCCAAGTGGGTTTAACCAGTCTCTCCTCGAGAATAGATACAAATTGCACTGATATCAGCGCGCATTCTGGCCACGCTCAGCGGAGCGTGGCTTGCCGAGGGCGCATCGAATAGATACGGAATTCCCGTTGTTGTAGTTGATTGCTGTGCTGCCTTTCGGTTCGAGGTGCTAGCTCGCAGGGACAGCTAAAAAAGGGGAGGTCGGCGATGTCGATGGATCCGAACGCGACTGAAACGGCCTCCGGAATTGTCGGGATTGAGGCACCGCCTTCATCGGCCGGGATACTGGAAACGCTTGGCCCAGGGTTGGTGACGGGTGCAGCTGACGACGATCCGAGTGGTATCGCGACGTATAGCCAAGTTGGCGCGCAATTCGGTTATGGCCTTGCTTGGACGATGCTCTTCAGCTTTCCGCTGATGGTCGCCATCCAAGCCGTTGCGGCCAGGATCGGCTGCGTGACGGGGCACGGCATCGCGCATAATTTGCGGCGCCATTATCCAAAGTGGCTGCTGCGCGGGGTTATCTGTCTTCTGCTCGTGGCGAACGTGATCAATCTTGGCGCTGACGTCGGCGCCATGGGGGCTGCGGTAGGCTTGCTGATCGGCGGTCCCGAGCGGGTCTATACAGTACTGCTGGGCATCGTTTGTATCCTTCTCGAAACCTTCATGAGCTACGCGCGGTACAGCGCCGTGCTCAAATGGGCGACATTATGCTTGTTCACGTATGTGGGCGTCGTTTTCACCGCTCATGTGCCATGGGGCACGGCACTCCACGGAACATTCATACCGCAATTCAAATTCGATGCCGCCCACGCCATGGGCCTCGTTGCGGTTCTTGGCACGACGATCAGCCCCTATCTGTTCTTCTGGCAGGCCGGCCAAGAAGTGGAAGAGCTGCATCGGCGGCATATCAAGCCGTTGTGCATCACGCCTCGCAACGCGGGCCGCGAACTTTCGCGCATTCGAACGGACACGATGGTCGGAATGGGCGTATCGAACCTCATTGGCTTGTTCATCATCTTCGCAACCGCCGCGACGTTGAATGCAAACGGCGTGACCGAAATCCAAACCTCTGCTCAGGCCGCAGAGGCGCTTCGTCCCGTGGCGGGGGAATTCACGTTCGCGCTCTTTGCAATCGGCATCATTTCGACAGGAATGCTGGCGGTCCCCGTGATGGCCGGTTCCGCCGCCTACGGTGTGAGCGAGCTCTTTTCCTGGCGGCAAGGTCTTGACTGCAAGCTGCGGGAAGCCAAGGCGTTCTACGCGACGATAGCTGTCGCGACGCTCGGCGGCGTGGCATTGAACTTCACCTCGATCGATCCCATCAAGGCTCTATACTGGAGCGCGGTCGTCAACGGCATGCTGGCTGCGCCGTTAATGGCCGTGATGATGGTGATGGCGATGAACCCTCACATCATGGGGCGGCTCACGCTCCCGCGCCCAATGCTTATCGTCGGCTGGATGGCAACTTTCGTCATGGCTCTTGCGACGATCGGGTTCCTGGTGATCTGACGATCCCACTTGCTTGCGCGTACATTCTAGAACGGCATCGCCTCTCGCGGTGCGCTGCAGCGCTCATCTCCTTCGTTACCTTGAGCCGGTTTCGCATCTGAACCACAAGTTCTATTCTAACCTTCCGTTCCGTCGGCGCGTGAATAATCCGCAAGCGGAGCGAATGCCGGGGCGCGACGTGCGCGGCGGATCCAAGCAGTAACTATATAAGTAGGCACGTGTCCGCCGTTGGTCGGCGGGCGCTCCGAAAGGGCGGTCGACGGAACTGCCGCTCTAATCCGTCGTTTATGCGAGGCGGGGTGTCCGCCTCACAACTCCTCAGTCGCCACGCATGGAGCAGACGTGTTGAGGACCCGCGTCAGAACTTTCATTTGGCTGATAATTCTGTTGGGCTTGGCCGGAGGCGGCTACTGGGTCTGGCAGCATCGCCGCGTGGCAACTGAGACCTCTGCAAAAAAGAAGCCCGATGAACGCGTGCCAGTCTCTGTCGCGACAGCCGAGATTAAGAATTTTCCTGTCTACTTGGACAGTCTCGGACAAGTGCAAGCCTGGAATACTGTCACGGTTCGCTCGCGCGTCGACGGCGAGATTGTCAAGGTCGCCTTCGACGAGGGCCAGTTCGTCAAAGCCGGCGATCTTCTGATTCAGATTGATCCGAGGCCTTATCAGGCCATTCTCGATCAAGCCGTCGCGAAGAAGGCGCAGGATGAGGCCAACCTTGCCAACCTGAAGCGCGATCTCGAGCGTTTCGAGAAAGTCGGCACACTTGCAACCACCCAGCAACAGATCGACACGCAGAAGTCGAACATCACGCAGCAGGAATCGCTCATCAAGGCTGATACTGGGTCGATTGCAAATGCGCAGGTCCAGGTCGTCTATACGACCATCACCGCTCCCATATCCGGCCGCGTCGGCTTTCGGCTCGTCGACCAGGGCAACATCATTCATGCTGGAGATACCGGCGGCGTCGCGACCATTGCGCAAATTCAACCCATCGCCGTGATTTTCACCGAGCCGGAAGAGCGGCTCCCTCGCATCCTTGATGAGCTGAAGCATGGAGCGCTGCCCGTCACCGCATTCACGTCGGACGGAAAACAGGAACTCGCCAAGGGCGAGCTTTCGCTCGTCGATAACCAGGTCGACACGACCACCGGCTCGATCAAGTTGAAAGGCAAATTTCCGAACACCGAAATGACACTTTGGCCCGGGCTTACGGTCGCGACGCGCCTGTTGATCACGACGGAAAAGAATGTCGTCGTTATTCCCGACGCCGCCGTCCAACGTGGGCCAGACAAACTGTTCGCCTATGTCGTCGGGCCCGACAGAAAATCTGAACGGCGCGATCTCGTCGTCGGCGAAATCCAAGATGGCCAAGCCGTTATCAAGAGCGGCGTGAAGGCCGGAGAGCAGGTCGTTACCGCCGGGTATTATCGCCTGGAACCGGGCTCGCTCGTCGACCTGCCAGAAGATCAGAAAAAGGAGGAGCAGAAACAGAAAGCAACGCCTCCTGGCGCCCCGATATCCGCATCCAAACACACCGTGCTGGAGGCCGACTAACATGGCGACCGGCGGCGTATCTGGCATCTTTATCCGCTATCCGATCGGCACCTCGCTGATCATGGTGGGCATTCTGTTCGTCGGCGTCATCGCGTTCCTGAGCCTGCCGGTTGCGCCGCTGCCGCAGATCGATTTCCCGACAATTCAGGTTTCGGCCACGCTTCCCGGCGCCAGCCCTGAAACGATGGCATCGAACGTGGCGCAACCGCTCGAGCGCCAGTTTGCGCAGATACCCGGCGTCACTCAGACAACGTCGACGAGCGGCCTCGGCGTCACGACCGTCGTCGTGCAGTTCGATCTCAATCGCGATATCGACGGCGCCGCCAACGACATCCAGGCGGCCATCAACGCTGCCAGCGGCCAGTTGCCGCAAAATTTGCCGCAGCCGCCGATCTATCGGAAGGTCAATCCGGCGGACAGCCCCATTTTGATCCTGTCCGCGTCATCCGACGAAATGCCCCTGACGGCGGTCGATGACAACGCCGACACCAAGCTCGCGCAGCAGATCAGCCAGATCACTGGCGTCGGACAGGTGACGATCGGTGGCGAGCAGAAGCCGTCAATCCGCATTCAATTGGATCCCGCCAAGCTCTACGCGCGGAACCTCACTCTAGAGGAGGTCCGCCTGCCGCTGTCGATCACGACGGTCAACAGCCCCAAGGGTTCGCTCGATAGCACCAATCGCGGCTACACGATCTATACCAACGACCAGTTGACGCAAGCAAAGGCATGGGACGACGTGATTATCGCCTACCGCAACGGCAGTCCGATCCGCGTTCGCGACGTGGGTAAGGCGGTCCGTGGCCCCGAGGATACGAAAAAGGCGGCGTGGACGAACGGCAGGCGTGGCGTGTTTCTCATCGTGTTCAAGCAACCCGGTGCGAACGTCATCGAAACCGTGGACCGCATCAAAGCTGAATTGCCACGCCTTCAGGCATCGATGCCAAAGGCGATTCACATCGAAATTTTGAGCGATAGGACGGAAACGATCCGCGCCTCCGTTGACGATGTGGAATACACGCTTCTCCTTTCGGTCGCACTCGTCGTCGCGGTCATCTTCGTGTTTTTGCGAAGTTTGTGGGCGACGGTCATACCGAGCGTCACCGTCCCCCTTGCGCTGTTCGGGGCCTGCGCTCTCATGTACGTCATGGGCTACAGCCTCGATAATCTTTCGCTCATGGCCTTGACGATTTCTGTCGGCTTCGTCGTCGATGACGCCATCGTCGTCTTGGAAAACATCGTCCGCTACGTCGAGTACGGCGACACGCCCTATAACGCCGCGATGAAAGGTGCCGAGGAGATCGGCTTCACCGTCATTTCGATCAGCGTTTCGCTTGTCGCCGTGTTCATCCCGCTGCTGTTCATGAGCGGCATCATCGGCCGCATTTTTCGCGAGTTTGCCGTCACCGTTACGATGACGATAGCGGTATCCGCCTTCGTTTCGCTGACGCTGACGCCGATGATGGCGTCGCGGTTCTTGAAGAGTGAAAAGGACGTCAAGCACGGGCGGCTTTACAATTTGAGCGAACGCGGCTTCGCGGCGATGCTCAATGGCTATACCCATGGCCTCGACTTTGTGCTTCGCCATCAGTTCTTTACGCTGATGACCTTCTTCGCGACCATGGCACTCACTGCCTACCTCTTTATCGAGATTCCGAAGGGCTTCTTCCCTCAGCAGGACACGGGCCTCATCACCGGCATTTCCGAAGCAGCCCAAGATATTTCCTTCCAGGCCATGCTTAGCCGCCAGGAGAAGATTGGCGAGGTGGTCGCAAGCGATCCCGCCGTCGCAACCGTCGCCATGGCCATTGGAGCCGGAGGCCCCACCTCCGCGCTCAACAGCGGCCGCGTCTACATAACCTTGAAGCCGAAAGCCCAGCGTGATGCTACGGCATTTCAAGTTATTCGCCGGCTTCAGCCGAAGCTTGCAAAGGTCGAAGGAGCGCGTCTCTTCATGCAGGCAGCGCAGGACGTGACTGTCGGCGGTCGCGCTTCGCGAACGCAGTTCCAGTATACGCTGCAGGACGCGGACGAGAATGAGTTGAACACCTGGGCCCCGAAGATTCTCGATAAGCTCAAAACCTTGCCCGAGCTTCGCGACGTGGCGACCGACCAGCAGCTCGCTGGAACGACGCTCACCATCGACATCAACCGCGACGAAGCCTCGCGCTACGGGCTAACCCCGGATGCAATCGACGCGACGCTCTACGACGCATTCGGTCAGCGCCAAATCGCTCAGTACTATACGCAGCAGAACAGCTACCACCTCGTTATGGAGGTGCTGCCATCCATCCAGGGCGATTTGGGAAGCCTCGACAATCTCTACATTCGCTCACCGACGACAGGCGGCCTCGTTCCGCTCGCGACCTTCGCGAGTTGGACTACGCGGCCGACTGCGCCACTCTCGATCTCCCACCAGGGGCAATTCCCCGCGGTCACGATCAGCTTCAACTTGGCGCCGGAAGTGTCACTCGGTACCGCAACGGACGCGATCAAGGCGGCCGAGCGCCAGCTTCGCTTGCCCGCGTCAATGCAGACGACATTCCAAGGCAACGCTCAAGCGTTCCAGCAATCGCTGACGACAATTCCGCTGCTGATCGCGGCCGCGCTTTTCGTGGTCTATCTGATCCTTGGCGTTCTCTACGAAAGCTACATTCACCCGATCACGATTCTCTCCACGTTGCCGTCGGCCGGTGCGGGCGCGCTCGCGACATTGATGATCTTTGGATATGACTTCAGCCTCGTGGCGATGATCGGCATCATCCTGTTGATCGGCATCGTCAAGAAGAACGGCATCATGCTCGTCGACTTTGCCATTCACGCCGAGCGCAACGAGCATCTGACGTCGCTTGAGGCGATACGTAAGGCATCGCTGTTGCGGTTCCGGCCGATCATGATGACGACGCTGGCAGCACTCCTGGGCGGCGTCCCGTTGATGCTTGGCACGGGAACCGGCGCCGAAATCCGTCAACCTCTCGGCTATTCGATGGTCGGTGGCTTGGCGATCAGCCAGGTTCTGACGCTATTCACGACGCCGGTCATCTTTCTCTATATGGATCGCTTGTCCAACTGGATAACCGGAGCGAAGCGCGAGCCGCTCGAAAAGCAAGCGCCAACCAAAGCCGCGCCGCCTCCAGGAGCGAAGCCGGCGGAATAATAGAGGCCTATTCGCTGTCAGAGTCCTCGACGACTCTCGTTTCGGGCATTGCCAGCGTGACGACGAGGAACGCGAGAAAGCCGATCACGGCGAGCGTCAGAAATGCCGTCGACGTTCCGAAGTGCAGCGCGATCTCACCCGCGAGCGTCGTGCTGATCGATGCGCCGATCCCCATCGCAACGCCGATGAATCCAAGGGCAAGGTTGAAGTTGCCCGAGTCTTGCGTCACGTCCGCCACGATGCCTGCAACGAGTACGCCGAGCACGCTTGCCGAGATCCCATCCAGAAATTGGATGGCGACCATCACTTCCGGATCGGAGCTGAACGACATCAAAGCCGCGCGAACCGGAAGCGCCGCAAATCCCAATAGCATAAGCGGACGCCGGCCATGTTGATCGCCATAGCGCCCGATCCAGGGCGAGATCAACGCGACGATGAACTGCGGCACGATGATACAAAGCGCGACGAGAACGGTAGCAGACTTGCTCGAGCGCAAGGTGATGAGGTTTGCGGCAAGCGGCAGCACGGCTGCATTGGCAAGATGGAAAAGGCAGACGGCCGCCCCGAGGATCAACAATTGCCGCTTGCCGAAGATCGTCTTGGTGGCCTGCAGGAGATGATATTCGGGCTCGTGCTTCGGCTCCAGTTCCTCGCGATGAAAGTCCGAAGGTTGGATTAGGTAGAGCGCCATCACCGCTGGTATCGTCATCGCCGCCGAGACAAAGAAAACAGCCTGACTCGTCAAGTAATAGCCGGAAAGGCCCATGCTCGCGGCCGCGAACATGCTGCCGAGTGAGGAAAAGCGGGCGTTCCTGCCCATTCGTTCGCCGATGAGATTGTGCCCTACGAGCCCCAGACTGATCGCCGCCAGCGCCGGCCCGATCACGACACTCGCCGCCGAATGAAACACCTGCGCCAGGAACACCGCGTAGAATGTCGGCCAGATCGCGATGGAAAATGCAGTTGCGCCGACGGTCAGCGTGCAGGCTGCGGCCAGCGTCCGCTCGCGGCCGATCGCGTCCACAAGCGCACCGGCAGGGACTTGTCCGATAAGAGCGAAGAGACTGCCGATCGTCAGCACAAGGCCGATGTCGGCATTCGTCCATTTTTCTGATGTCAGATAAACAGTCAGGAACGGACCGAACCCGACTTGCGCGTCCGCCAGGAAAAACGCGAACCAGTCAACGCCGATCTGGCTTCGTTTGGACGGTGTGTGGAGAGAAGGCACCAACGGCCCTTTGAAGCCGCCCATGTCTCAATCCGCGGCAGTGGAATGAGTGGCTGCGACGGGCGAAGGTCGCGCCGTCATTTGGTCGCCGCCGGAGATTGCGGGGGAGGTGAGGATGTAGCCTCCGGCGGCGGGATGCCTGCCGAACCGACGATGACGACGGGTTCTCCTGGATGATATTCCGGCGTGACGCGCAACTCATCGCGTCCCATTTCCAGCGTGATGCCTTGCGGTGAGAAATGCAGCACCGGCCATGCGACGGCGATCTTGCGCGAGCCGACGCCAAGGAAACCGCCAAAGTCGATGACCGCGGCGCGCACCTCGCCCGAACGCCCGACTAGGATATCGGTGACTTGCCCAAGCTTTTCGCCCGTTGCGCTTTTCACGTCCTTCCCGAGCAAGCTCGAAACCGCACTGTCGTCCACCACGATTGCCGGTGTCCCGGAGGGCGCGGGCTCGACCGGAACTGGCTTGGCCTGTGCATTGGCTGGCGGCGCGGCTTCCGGCTTGGCGGCGGGTTGTTGCGCCAGCGTGCCCGTGTCCGCCTTTGCGGCCTGGGGTCCGGCGCCCAGGACCGCAACGAGCGCCGCAACGAGGACCGGTAGGCAGCAACCGGCCGTAAACCTCTTTCTCATGGATCGTTCCCCAGGGCTGAAGGCCGAAACGTGGATTCCAGCAGGGTCCGCATCGATCGGCGAACACTCCGCAGGTGAATGTCAACCGGCCGGGAAGGCTCAAGTTCCGATGCCGCCCGTTATTGCCATGCGATTGGCAGCCCCGGCTTTTTCTGCTTAGAAGCTCGGCCGAACGGTTTGACGGCTGCCTTTGGAGACCCCTGTAGATGAAACTTGTACGCTTTGGCGCCCCGGGTGCCGAAAGACCCGGCATCCTCGACAAGGAAGGCGCCGTTCGCGATCTCTCGGGCGTTATTCCCGATCTTGCTGGCGAACACCTTTCGCCGGCCGCCCTGGCGCGGTTGCGCGGCCTCGATCTCGCGTCGCTCCCCAAGGCGCCGGACGGTGTCCGCCTCGGTGCACCCGTCGCCGGAACGCACAACTTCATCGGGATCGGTCTCAACTACGCCGACCACGCCAAGGAGACGGGGCAGGAAATCCCGGCCGAGCCCATTCTCTTCAATAAGGCTTCGACCTCGATCTCCGGCCCCTATGACGACGTGATGTATCCGAGAAATTCCAGGCACCTCGACTGGGAATGCGAGATCGCTTTCGTCATCGGCGCCCGTGCGCGCTACGTCGAGGCGAAAGACTGGGCGAACTACATCGCCGGCTACACCATCTGCAATGACGTGTCGGAACGCGTCTTCCAGAGCAAGCGTGCCGGTCAGTGGGTGAAGGGCAAGTCGGGCGAGACGTTCGGGCCGATCGGCCCGTGGCTCGTCACCCCGGACGAAGTGCCCGATCCCGATAACCTCGCCATGTCTCTGGACGTCAATGGCGTGCGCAAGCAGACCGGCTCGACTTCGACGATGATCTTCAAAATCCCCGAGCTTCTCGCCTACGTGACGCAATTCATGGTTCTGGACCCCGGCGATATCATCACCACCGGCACGCCGCCCGGTGTTGGCACCGCACGCAACCCGAAGGAATTCCTGAAGGCCGGCGACGTGATGGAACTCAAGATCGAGGGCCTTGGAACGCAGCGTCAGACGGTCGTCGAATTCAAGCTCTGAACTCAGGCCTCGCCGTCGTCTTCCGGCGGATTGAAAGGCCTGTTCATCAGATTGCGATAATCCGAGCCCGAGCGAATAGCCAGGCGCTGGCGGATCTCGTCCCATGACCGTGGATTGTCGAGATTGAGCTTGCCGAGCGCCTCGCGCACGTACTTGAGCTGATCCTTGAGATCTTGCTCGCCGTGCGCCAGGCCATCGTCTGGCTGCGCCGCAGCCTCGAGTTCTTCGATCAGGTAGGTGATGAGGCCCGTTTCAGGGAACAACATGTAGAGCGGGAGGTCGTCGCGGACTCGTCCGTCCGTGCCCTCGAGAAGCGATTGTTTGCGCTCGTCCCCATCAATCTCGCTGCGCAGGCGCGAGTACACCTCGCTCAAAATGCGGTCCTGCTCATTCTGGAATTCGCGCAGCAGGTAGCCGAGGTTTTCGTTTTTCTTGCTGTGCGAGTTGAGCGCTTTCCACGCTTCCAAAATCGCATCGCGCGACTGCGGCAGGTTCAAACGCTTGTCGACGATATCGGACCGGAGATGAATCGCTTCGAGCAGGCACTCGCGATAATAGGCGATGAGCTGCTGGCGTTCCTGTTGGCTCAACGGTTGGACGCGAGGCAACGCTGGCTGCTCACGCCGCCGTTCGATCTCCGGAACGTTTCCTTTGGCCAACGGTAGCTCTTGCTGTGTATCCCTTAGCACGCCGCCATCCAGCGCCGGGCGATACTGCACGCCTTCGAACCGTGCGCGCTCGTAGCCGTATCCTGAACTCTCAGGCGCCGTCGCCCGGATCGTGAGCAGCGTTTCGTAAAGCGCCGGGCGAATGTAGTAGCGATCATCGATCTTGACGTCGGGTGCCACCGCCTTGACGGCTGCACCGGCGTTCATCACACGGCGGACGACGCGTGAGTCGTAATCGTTGTTGATGTCCGTCAGCGTCACCATGGACGTGAAGCCTTCGGTTTCGCGGATCGGCTCGAGTGTGTTCAGCACGATCTCCGAATGCTCGCGCGGATGCGGCGCAAGCGCTGCGGAGACGAGCTGATCGAGGCGTGCCCGATCCTTGGCGGTCGCATCGGTCTTGAACTGCTTGTCGCAAACCGACGAGAGATATTCGCGCAACTCGCTGCGGACCCGGTAGCGCTCCGGATTATGGCTGACGGTCTCGACCGCGCCAATGTCCGCGCCAGCCGTCAGCACCATGCGGACGCGATCGGCTTGCGATCGCTCCATCGCGCTCAAATCCGCGAGCGCTGAAAATCCGTCCTGATTGGTGATCGGCCTGAGGGATGTCAGCGTCAGCCACGCCGTCTCATAGGGATGYGCACCGAGCGCGGCGTTGATCGTCGCTTCAAGCTGGGAGCCCGAGCGCGTCCTGAAACTCGGAATATCCGACAGCGGCGAACGCACGGCATTCGCCCCGAAAAGGCCCGACATGAAAATCAGCCCGTCGAGTCCGATCGCGATTGCGAGCGCGAGATACGCAAGCCGGTTCCCGTCCTGGAACGCGTTGAGCGTCACGACGAAGCGGTGGGCCTTGTCATCGCGTGCAAGCTCGATGTGATTGATATGCGTTCTGAGCGTGTCCGTGTCGGCGCTCGGGAGTGCGCTGTCCGCGAGACACCGCCGGGCGAACGCAAAGAGATCGTCTGTCGATTTGTTGGCGTTGAGTTTGTCGCCGCCCATACACGTATTCTCGAAAACTTTCGTACCGGCCTGCAGCGCAAACAGCGTCGTCGCCGCATCGGCCGTCGTTTTCGGATCGCAGTCGATGCTCGAAACGAGAGCCTTCGTTTCCGGAGTCGCCTGCATGGCGCTGCTGATGTCTCCGCACATCCGCTGGACGGCACCGAGATGTTCGACCGTCGGGTCGGCCCGGAACTCGGATTTCGTCTGTTCGAAGAGCGGCAGGATGCGCGTCGGATCGATCTTGGGACCGGCGTCGGTCTCGGTGCTGCTCTCGGCGAGCTTGATGCGCTGCTCGGCCGTTTCTGCTTCGCCCTTGTACTTGGCGAGATCGCCGTCGAGCGTCGCCAGTTCGCGATCGACGGCTGAAAGCCGGGATTCGACTCCTGAGAGGCGCTTCTGCGCGTCCTTCATGCGCTCCTGGGCAATCTGCACGGTTGCCTGAAGCTGGCCAAGCTCGTCCATCCGCTGACGGTAGAGCGGCCCGCGGCCGGCCTTGCCGCTGCCTTCAACGCCTTTGTCCTCGGCCAGCGCTTCGACGCGCTTGGCATCGACATCGCGGAGCTTCGCGTCATAATCAGTTTTCTTCGCCGCATAATCGGCAGCAAGCTCGGGCCGCTGCGCCGCGAGGTTCGACTTCTCATCCGTGAGCGATGTCTTGCGATTGGCCAATCCGGCTTGGCCCGCCTGCGCGGAGGAAATCCGCTCCTGCTGTTCCTTGACCGCGCGCCGGCGCTCTTCGATTTGATCGTTGACGTACCGCTCGATCACGCCCTGCGATTGGGTGGCAGCTTTCGTGATGTTCTCGAGCTGCTGTTCGTAGCCCTTCCACGCACCCGTCGTGAAAAGCTCTTCGGCAAGGCTCGCCCGGCGCGTCGCGATCGCCTGCTCGATGTCGGTAATGATACCGGAGACTTGGTTCTGCGCGCGGAGTTCCGCCGCTCGCACACGCTCCGACGGCGGAAAGATCGCAGTAAAGAAGCTGTCGAACGAGAAAAAGACGCTCGTCGCCATGCAGGCGAGGAACATCACCCAAAGCATCGAATTCCGGATGATGACGCGCAACACCTGCACGTAGGGCCGCACCAGATCGCTCGCGGCATAGAGTGCGAAGAGCGCGAAAAGCAGGAGGCCCGCCCCGAACATCAGGAACTTGTCGCTGGTAGCTGACCAGTTGATGTCCTCGACGCCAGCGTGTTTGCCGTCGCTCGGGCCTGACCATTGCAGGAAGAGAACAAAACCCGTAATGAAGAGCAGGAGACCGATGAACGAGCCGATCCACGGCTGCGCGGCGCTGCTGACGAGTGAGGATTGCCCCGGCCGCGCGCGCGAATTCATTCCGGTCGCGAAGCTCTCGCCGATCAGCCAGGCGACGATCAGCATGATGCCTTGAATGCCGAACGTCACCATGCCGGAGAGCAGGGGCTCGCCGGTGAAATTGTACATTCCTTCCCAGGTACGCCAGCCGGCCGCAGCCGATAGGACGATGCCGGTCGCGCCGAGCAGCGCCAGCCGCCAGTTCGAGAAAACGGTCTCTTCGATGGCGGTTCGGATGCGCCGGGCGACCCGGGTGCGAAGGAGGAGGGCGATGGTGCACGCCAGGAAAACGGCGATGCCGAGCGGCCGGGCGTTCTCCGCCAGCCTGTCGATCAGAAACTTCACGTCCATGCTGAAAACGGTCCCAGCCTAGTGTTCCTGGCGAATCGCGTTCTGCGTCGCTTAATGATTGCGCGGCCGAGCCGGCCAATTGGCGGCAACATTAAGACGAAATGTGCTCATCGCATGAACTTCTCTTTAGAATTCGGAAGTTGGATCGTTAACGGCAGGGGGTCAAGCGCCTAGCTGCGCCGCACAAAAAGCGCAGCGCCGCCTTGAACCGAATGGCGGGTAATCACGACATGTTATATTGTCCGGCCGCCTGAGAGTTCAAAGCGCCGAGCGTTTGAAGGGCGGCAGGCCGGGCCTAGGGGACTGTCATGGTAACAACAGCATCCGACGAACAACGCGCCCGCGAGCGGGTCAAAACCTCGGTCGAGCAGGCGACAGCCATCTTCGCGGAAAAGAACATCAGGTTCACCGACCTCCGCCGCAAGGTGTTCGAGGAGATTGCTTCGACGCTTGCGAGTGTCGGCGCCTATGAGGTACTCGATCGGCTCGCCAAAAAAGGCACGAGGCTCGCGCCGATTTCGGTCTACAGGGCTTTGGACGCGCTGCTCGAGGCAGGCGTCGTCCATCGGCTCGAAAGCAAGAACGCGTATTTCGCCTGCCGCCGCTTGCACCAGCCAAGAACCGGCCGCCGTCCGATGTTCTTGAGCTGCGAGAAATGCGGTGTTGTGCAGGAGGTCGATGGCGACGATATCTTCCACGCCATCGATACCGCGGCCGAAGGCGCCAAGTTTGAACCGCGCGTGCGCTTTGTCGAAGTCTCTGGAACGTGCCAGGACTGTGCAGCGCGCCGCAAGGCATAAGCCGCCGAGGCTCGTCGCAAGGCCTTCGGGCATGGAGAAACACGTTTGTCACCCCGTGATGCACCAGGAATGCCGGCGCCGAACGGCAATGGTTCGTGTAATACCGCGGCCGTTCCGTGCAGCTGTGGTCACAACCACGGCCACCAGCCGTTTGCCGGGGAACCCGCGAGCGAGCCCGATCTTGATGCGCTGATTTCTGCGCGCGGTCTTTCGATGTGGCGCGGCAGCCGCGAGGTGCTGACGGACATCAATCTCGATGTGAGGCGCGGCGAGATCGTCACGCTGATCGGACCGAACGGCGCCGGCAAGACGACGCTCGTGCGCATTCTGCTCGGCATCGAGCAACCGGACGCCGGTCGCGTCGTAAAGCCGGCATCGACGCGCATCGGCTACGTCCCGCAGCGCTTCGAAGTCGACTCGGCGATCCCGATGACCGTCGGCTCCTTCCTCACCCTCGGTGAGCATGCAACTCTGAAAGACATCAAGTCCGCGCTCGAAGAAACCGGTGCCGCGAAGACGATCGGTCAGCAGCTGTCGAAATTGTCCGGCGGCGAAACCCAACGGGTCTTGATCGCCCGCGCGCTTCTCCGTAAGCCGAACCTTCTCATCCTCGATGAGCCCGCGAGCGGCGTCGATTTTACCGGCGAGGCCGACCTCTACGATCTGATCGACCGCCTGCGGGCCAACCACAACCTCGGTGTTCTTCTGGTGTCGCACGATCTCCATGTCGTCATGGCGCGCAGCGATCGCGTGATTTGCGTCAACGGCCACGTCTGTTGCTCCGGCAAGCCCGAGGACGTGTCCCAGCACGCCGCCTATGCGCGCATCTTCGGGCCGCAAGCCGCCTCTGCCTTGGGCGTCTACCGCCATCATCACGATCATCGGCACGATCTGGCGGGCGAACCGGAACCTCTCGCGCCGGTCCCGTCTACGGACGTGCCGCCTCAAGGGCGAGGCACCTGAGTGCTTGCTTGGCCCGAGCCGTTCGTCTGGCGCGCCTTATTCGCCGCGCTCGGACTGGCAATCATCGCAGCGCCCCTCGGCTGCATCGTCGTCTGGAGACGGATGTCCTACGTCGGCGAGACTCTCTCGCAGGCAGGCCTTCTCGGCGTCGCGCTCGGCCTCGCCGCGAATATCGATCTGACGCTGGCGGTCATTCTCGCCGCCATCGCCGCTGCCGGCGTTTTGACGCTACTCTCCCGCCAGCAAATGGTGCCGCTCGATTCCGCGCTCGGCCTGATGCACCACGCGACGCTAGCCCTCGGTATCGCGGCAATCGCGCTCGTGAAGGGGCCTGCGATCGATCTGATGAGTTATCTCTTTGGCGATGTCTTTGCCGTCACCAAAAACGATCTCTACTGGATCTACGGCGGCGGCGCGGTCGTCGTCGCCATCACCCTTTACCTGTGGCAGCCTCTCGTGCGCCTTTCGTTGCACGAGGATCTGGCGACGGCTGAGGGCATCAACCCGCGGCTTCCCCGGGCGGCGTTCGACCTTCTACTGGCGGTTGTCATTGCGGTAGCCATGAAGATCGTCGGCATTTTGCTCGTGATGGCCTTCCTCGTTGTCCCCGCCGTTGCTGCTCGGCCACTATCCGAGACTCCCGAGAGAATGGCGTTCCTGGCCGCAGTGCTGGCCATTTTGGGCGTCATCCTCGGTCTTTGGCTGTCGCTTTGGAGCGACGCGCCGGGCGGCCCCAGCATCGTCATAGCGCTGTGCACAATCGCGTCCATATCGCTTCTGGCGGGAAGCCGCTTACGGCGCTAGAAGAAAGCCCACAGGGTTTGGAAAGGCCTCTACGATGTCGCACGGCGGCAGCATCACGATGAAAGCCCGGCACGAGACCGTTGCCGTCAACGTCGGCAGCGTAAAGGTCGGCGGCGGCGCGCCGGTCGTCGTTCAGTCGATGACCAACACCGATACGGCGGATATCGCCGCGACGGTGAAGCAAGTGGCGGACCTGGCGCGAGCCGGCTCCGAGCTCGTCCGCATCACCGTCGATCGCGACGAAGCCGCCAAAGCCGTCCCCCACATTCGCGACCAGTTGCGCCAGCGCGGCGTCAACGTCCCGCTGATCGGCGATTTCCATTACATCGGTCACAAGCTTCTGGGCGATAACCCGGCCTGCGCCGAAGCCCTCGACAAGTACCGGATCAACCCCGGCAACGTCGGCTTCAAGGATAAGAAGGACCGGCAGTTCGGCGCCATCATCGAAACGGCGCTGAAGCACGGCAAGCCCGTACGCATCGGCGTCAACTGGGGCTCACTCGACGCCGAGCTGCTGACGCATCTGATGGACGAGAACGCCGGCTCTGCGTCGCCGAAATCGGCCCGCAGCGTCATGCACGAGGCGATGGTGCAGTCGGCTCTGCTCTCCGCCGAACGTGCCGAGGAAATGGGCCTCGGACGTGACAAGATCATCGTATCGGGCAAGGTATCGTCGGTGCAGGATCTCCTCGCCGTCTATGCGATGCTTGCCGATCGCAGCCGCTATGCGCTTCACCTCGGCCTCACCGAAGCGGGCATGGGCTCGAAGGGAATCGTCGCCTCGTCGGCAGCGCTGGGCATACTTCTGCAGCAGGGTATCGGCGACACGATCCGCTATTCGCTGACGCCGGAGCCGGGCGGCGATCGCGCGCAGGAAGTTCGGGCGGCGCAGGAACTGCTGCAGACGATGGGTCTGCGGTCGTTCGTTCCGGTCGTTGCCGCATGCCCCGGCTGCGGACGCACGACGTCCACCGTCTTCCAGGAACTCGCCCGCGACATCCAGGATATGATCCGCGATCGCATGCCGGATTGGAAAACCCAATATCCCGGCGTCGAGACGCTCAACTTCGCGGTTATGGGATGCATCGTGAACGGTCCCGGCGAAAGCAAGCATGCCGATGTCGGCATCTCGCTTCCGGGGACCGGCGAATCCCCTGCCGCCCCCGTTTTCATCGACGGCAAAAAGGCGATGACGCTCCGCGGACCGAATATCGCAGGTGATTTCAAAGCGATCGTTGAGGATTACATCCAGCGCCGTTTCGGAGTCGCGGAAATTGCCGGTGGCGCCGCCGCGGAGTGACAGGCAATCCACGCTAACCAAGAAATCGCCCGATATTTCTAGGCGCTAGCCGTATGGCAGGTATTCCGCCGCACTTTGCGACAATGGTGAACTCGCGTCCCGCTTCCCCGATGATGTATCGAGGAGACCGGCGCCAACCTCTTCGATAGTTACCACCATCTCCGAATGGACCCCCTTGCGCCTTGCGCAGTTTGCTAAAGAACGTGTGACCCAGCCACGACGAAGGAATTCCGGATAATGAGCGAAGGAATAAGCACGCTCGAACGCCACCTCGTCATCGGCGCAGGCCCCGTCGGCCTCGCGATGGCAGCAGCATTGAAGCGTCACGGTATTCCCTTCGACCTCGTCGACGCAGCATCGGGCGTAGGCGGCAACTGGCTCCATGGCGTCTATCGCCACGCGCACATCGTCTCATCGAAGAAGGCGACGGAATATACCGACTACCCGATGCCGGATGACTATCCGGATTTTCCGTCCGCCGATCAGATGCTCGCCTATCTGACGGCATACGCAAAAGATCGCGGAATTCTGAGTTCGAGTGAGTTCAATAAGGGTGTCGAGTCCGCGTCGACAGACGGTGCGGGCACCTGGATCGTGAAATTCGCCGACGGCGAGAAGCGCCAATACAAAGGCGTCGTCGTCTGCAACGGTCATCACTGGGACAAGCGCTATCCCGATTTTCCTGGCAAGTTCACGGGCGAAATTCTGCACTCCAAGGATTATGTCGGCCCCGAGCAGCTTGCTGACAAACGCGTGCTCGTGATCGGTGGCGGCAATTCCGGCGTCGATATGGCCTGCGATGCGGGCCGCTTCGGCAGCTCGTGCGATATCAGTCTAAAATCCGGCTATTGGTATCTGCCAAAGACATTCTTGGGACGCCCGCTGACGGATATTCCGATTTGGGGATTGCCGATATTCCTTCAGCGCGCGATTTTGAAATCGATTATCGCCGTCACCATCGGCGATTACCGCCGCTACGGCCTCCAATGGCCCGACCACAAGATTTTCGACCGGCACCCCGCATTTGGAACAGACCTTCTCAACGCCATCCGTCTCGGACGCGTCAATCCGCGGCCGGCGATCGATCATGTCGAAGGCAAGACCGTAACCTTCACCGATGGAACGACCGGCACGTACGACATCATCGTCGCGGCAACGGGCTTCAACACGTCGTTTCCGTTTCTCCGCGAAGGCCTCGTGAAGGTTCACCGCGGCGTCGTGCAGGTTTATGGCGGAGCCTTCCCTGCAGGCATCCGCGGGCTTTACATCGTCGGATGGGCTCAGGCCCGCAACGGCTTCGGCCGTCTCATCACGCCGCTGTCCGATCTCTATGCGCGCATGATTACATTGCAGGACGAGCTGACCCTTCCGCTAGGCACGCTGATGGAGAGTTCGTTCACGCAGCGGTTGCCGACGACGCATTTGGTAGATCCGGAGAAATCACGCCGCGAAATTCGCCTTGCCCACTGGATCTTGCCGCTGCTGAAGTTGCGCGACCGCCGCCTGGCTCGCAAGCAAAAGCTCAAATCCGATAAAAGCCGTCTTGCGGCACGCGCGTAGAGATTTCGGAAATACTCCGTTAGTGCCAAATTAATTATGCATAGCAGTTTCCACGTTTTGGCAATCCAATTGCCCAATTGGAAACCAATATCCCCTTAAGGACGTTAGTGGCTCAAGGATGGCCTGACGGTCTAAATACACGGGGTTCAAAATGAAATCGCTACCAGTCAAATCCGCGTTCGGCGGAGCCTTGCTTTCGCTCGCCGCAAGCAGCAGCGCCTGGGCCGCTGATCTCGGTCCTTATCAGCCCTATACGCCACCGCCGCAGGAGGTGCGCTACGACGCGCCTTCGATCTGGCAAGGCGCCTATGTCGGCATCAACGGCGGCTACGGATGGGCCAATTCGAATGTCACCGATTCTGAGGGCGGCTACGGTGGCGCCCAGGTCGGCTACAACTGGCAGCGCGGGCGTCTGGTGTTCGGTATCGAAGGCGACTTCCAGGGCGGCGATATCGGCGGCCGTACCACAACCGCCTTTGACGATACCGTCCGCTCCAACATCAACTGGTTCTCGACCGTGCGCGGTCGCGTCGGTATCGCGAGCGGACCTTGGCTCCTTTACGGCACGGGCGGCGTCGCGTTCGCTGACGTCGACACGCGCGTTCGCTTCTCCGACGGGGATCGTTGGAAGAGCTCGGGCACCCAGACTGGCTATGCCGTCGGCGGCGGTGTGGAATGGGCATTCGCTCAGAACTGGAGCGCCAAAGCCGAATATCTCTATGTCGGCTTGGGCGACGATGCGCTTGGCGTGAACCAAGACTTCCAGACGGTGCGCCTGGGTCTCAACTACAAGTTCTGAATTTGAACTGCCGCAGAGTCTCCCGCTCTAGCTTTCGCGACGGCCCATCAGTCGCGCAGCTTCGGCGAGGGGCTCTGCTTTGTTTCCGAATATCGACAGCGCATCGATGCCGGAGGCAATAGAGCGGTCAAGATAGCGACGCGCCTCCGCAATCCCGAGCATTCCGATCAACGTCGCTTTGCCAGCGGCGGCATCCTTGCCCGTTGCTTTGCCGACATCGGCGCTTGAGCCTTCCGCATCGAGCAGATCATCGCTGATCTGGAACGCCGCGCCGAGGTGCTCGCCGTAAGTTTTGAGGGCCGCGCGCTGTTCGGCGCTAGCGCCGCCCACGATCGCCCCCATTTCGCAGGCCGCCGTAATCAGCTTGCCGGTTTTCATTGCCTGCAATCGCATGACGTCCGAGATCGTCGGATCCGGGCGCGCGCCGAGCTTTCCAGCTTCGAGATCGAGAACCTGACCGCCGACCATACCGATAGAGCCCGAGGCAATCGCCAGAACGTGCACGAGCTCCGCCTGCGCCTTCGGATTGCTACGGCCCTTCGCTCCGCTGATCAGTTCGAACGCGAGCGCTTGCAGCGCGTCTCCGACCAGAATGGCTGTCCAGTCGTCGTAGGCCTTCCAGACGGTCGGGCGGCCGCGCCTCAACTCGTCGTTGTCCATCGCGGGAAGGTCATCGTGGACCAGCGAATAGCAGTGGATGCATTCGAGCGCGGCCGCCGCCGGAAGGGCAGCCTCTTCACCGGCGCCGAACAGCGCGGCGCTGTGGAAGACGAGAAAGGGCCGGAAGCGCTTACCGCCGCCGAGAACCGCGTGACGAAGCGCCTCAGCCAGCCGGGGCGGCGTTCCCGCGGCCTCCTGCTCGGCAAGAACGGCGGCTAAATAGGCTTCTACGACTGTTGCCGAGTTGCCAAGCTGGACAAGAAACGGTGACACTGCCTTATGCTCTCCCCAGGGATCATTCCGCGGCTTAAACAAGGCCATGGTTTGGCGCTATGCCGGACCCGGTATCACACTGTCATCGATTGAATCAAAGCATGGATCGGCCGGACGGAACATCGGGCTCAACTGCCGCGCCCCTGACGCCACTCGGCGACAGTGACGACGTGCGGATGCCGCCCCGTCCAATCGCCGCGGCAGAATTCGGCGCGGCGCTCGCCCATTCGCTTGCCGTCGCACATGCGTCGACCTCGTCCGGCGCTGCAGCGACGGGCGAATACAACGCGATGCTCAGGACGGTATTGCCGGATCACCGGCGAGATCACTGGCAGCCGCCATTACCCCTTCCTCCGCGCGCCTTTTACGAGAGGCGCGAGCCAGTCGAACGAGCCTTCGAAACGGCGCCCTTGTTCGAGCCGCCGATTCCCGTACGGCCAGCGACAGAGCTGGAACAAGCACCAGAACCAGGCCTTCAACGGCTCGAACCGGCGGTAGCCAGCCCGATCGAACAGGCGGCGCCGGGCGGCGATGTGTTTTCGGAAATCGATGCCGAAGTTTCATCGCGCTCGCCCCCGGCCGTGGAAACGGTCGATCCGCCTGCTAAATCCGACGCCGTTCCGATCGCGCACGACATCGCACTGCCCGATGCCACAGAGCCGGCGAAAGAGTTTCTCGGCCAAACGGTGCCTCAGCGGATGCTGGAGCCGCGTTTGTGGGCGCCCCCGCCGCCACCGGCCTTCGACGGTCTGACCATCGATCCATCGATGCGACCGGACTTGCCACCGGCGCCGAAGGAACTGCCGGTCCCGAAAAATCGAAGCTCGTTCTTCAAGCGATCAATCAAGCTTTTGGCAGGAATTGCCGTTGGCTGGCTCGCGCTCGTGCTGCTGCTGATCCTCGTCTACCGCTTCGTCAATCCGCCGGCTTCAGCACTGATGGCCCAGCAATGGATCACCGGCGAAACGGTTTATCAAAAGTGGGTGGCGATCGAGGACATGTCGCCGAATATCGTCCGCGCCGTCCTGCTGAGCGAGGACGGTCGCTTCTGTCAGCATTCCGGCATCGACTTCGAGGCCCTGGAGGAGGCGGTTGAACGAGCAGGCAGTGGATCGCTGCGTGGCGGCGGCGCCAGCACCATCTCGATGCAGGTCGTCAAGAACATGTTCCTCTGGCCGTCGAAGAGCTATCTGCGCAAAGCGATCGAGCTGCCGTTGACCTACGTGATGGAACTCGTCTGGTCAAAGCACCGCATCATGGAGGTTTACCTGAACATCGCCGAATGGGGCCCCGGTATCTTCGGGGTCGGTGCGGCGTCCGAATTCCATTTCCGGAAGTCGGCCCGAAACCTGTCCGAACGGGACGCGGCCCGGCTCGCTGTCGCGCTGCCTAACCCATTGGTGCGCAACGCCGGAAAGCCTGGGCCCGGCCTCCAGCGGCTCGCCAACGCCATCCAGGTGCGCATGCGGCTGGCCCCCTCCAGCCAGCTGGCCTGCGTCCTGCCGAAGCGGCGGCTTTAAAGGTTTCGTGGGGGGGACTGGCATTTCTTCGACAACTTGCGTATAAGCGCCGCCCAAGGTACCGAGCGCCCGGAAACGGCGCCGCCGGTTTATCCAGCGATTTGAGATAGGCTTTCCCGCCGCTCGTTCGGCGGCCCGACCGCTTTGGCGGCGGTTGTCACATTTGGAGCAAGACGATGGCAGTTCCGCGCAAAAAGACGTCCCCCATGAAGCGGGGCCAGCGTCGTTCTCACGATGCCCTCACGGCGAACGCCTACGTCGAGGACAAGGACAGCGGCGAGCGTCGCCGCCCGCACCACATTGATCTGAAGTCGGGCAAGTACCGTGGCCGGCAGATCCTGCCGCCCACAGCCGAAGAATAAGAAGATCGCGCTCCTTCGGATGAACTTTCAGGCGCCGTTGCCAACGCAGCGGCGCCTATTGCCTTTTGCCGGCCACCGTTGCTTGGCAAAAGCCGTTTACCGTGCCAAAAAGCGCGGGCTCGCCCCCAGGGGGTGGTTAGATATTCAGGAGAGCCCTCATGTCCGTTAGAGCCATTCCGCTCTTGGTCCTCGCATTCATCCTTTACAATGCGATTGTCCTGACGATCGGGCCGGAGGCTCTGCACAACGAGATCTTCAGGGTCCACCTCTTGAGTGGCGGTGACTGGGCGTTCACCTGGGGCGACTTCATTTTGCTCGTCACCCTGGTCCTGCTCTTTATCGAGATCGTTAAATCAACGTTCACCACGACGTCGACGCTGATCGACCACGCGCTTTCGATGGTCGTCTTCATGGCGGTAGGGGCTGAGTTCCTGATGGTGCCGCAAGCCGCGACATCGGTCTTTTTCTTGATCTTGATCGCCACGCTCATTGACGTGATTGGCGGCTACACGATCGGCATCCGTGTCGCCCGCCGCGATCTCAACATTGGCGCCGACCAATAAGGTTATCGACGTTAAACATTTACGGGCCCCCGGGGCTTCATCCTTCGGCGCCCGTAAATGCGCGATTTTTGCGCTTGTGAAGCCGCCCGAATTGGTTTTCCCTTCAACTCGAGCACCCTCGACTTCCCGATATTCGAAGGGTAGCGGCGAGAGAGCAAAGGGTGACCGTGATTTCGGGACGTGACGCTGGCCGTGGATCTGAAGGCGCGCTGCCCGAGGACGAACCGCAATCCGCAGCTTCAGAAAAAAAAGATCCCCCCAAGGATTCCGAGGGGCTCGACCTCGTTGGCATTCTCTCGGCCGTCGAGGAAACCGCCTACGCGTGGGACCTTCGAACCGGTCGGATGGACTGGGAAAGCAATGCTCTCGAAATTCTCGGCGTCGGCGATCTAAGCACGATCGCGACGGGCGCCGCCTATCACGAGCTGATCGCGCCTGAGCATTTGAACATCCGCCTCCAAGCCTTTTCGCGCAGTGTTGGAGCCGACAATCTGCGCGGCGTTCCCTATCGCATTCAGTATCGGCTGCGCCCTGGTGGCCTGCGGAGCGGCAAGGAAGTGCGTCTGGAAGACCATGGACGATGGTGGCCCGGACCCGATGGGCATCCGCAGCTCGCGCGCGGCGTCGTCCGCATCGTCGACGACCAGTACCTTGAACAGCAGCGCCTTCTCGCGCGCAACGACATCGACGAGCTGACGGGTCAGCTCAATCGCATCCGCTTGACGCAAGCCCTCGGCACCGTGCTCTCGCGCTCCGAGCGCGATCGCCGTTCCAGCGCGTTTCTCATGATCTCGGTGAACAACCTGGCGGTCATCAACGAGACGTTCGGCCTCGAAGTCGGCGACGAGGTCATCGCCGAAGTCGGACGCCGCATTCGAGCCAAGCTACGTGGCGGCGATGTCATCGGCCGCTACTCCGCCAATAAATTCGGTCTCATCCTGATGAACTGCGGTGCCAACGCTGTGCACGCCGCAGCAGGGCGATTCATCGACTCCGTCCGCGATGCAACCATCAAGACTTCGGCTGCGCAGCTGTCGGCGACCATTTCCCTCGGCGGCGTCATCATCCCCGACCAGGCCAATTCCGTTCAAGACACGGTGAACTTCGCGCTCCGGACGCTGGATGTTGCCAAGTCGAAGCGCTTCGATTGCTTTGTGCTCTATGAGCCGTCACCAGCGGGTGAGGGAGCGCGCCTTCGCAACAAAACGATTGCGGAAGGTGTCGTCAGCGCCATCGATGAAAACCGCATGCGTCTCGTGCTTCAGCCGATGGTTTCGACGAGCAGCGGCAAGGCCGAGATCTACGAGGCGTTGCTGCGGATGGAGCGGCATGACGGCAGCCTCGTCTCCGCTGGCGAGTTCGTGCCCATCGCCGAACAGCTTGGCCTTGCGCGCCTCATCGATCGCAGAACTCTTGAACTGACGGTCGAGCTTTTGAAGAAACACCGCGAGCTTGTCTTGTCAGTCAACGTATCGGGTCTTACGTGCACCGATAGAGATTGGCTGAAGACGCTGCGCCGTCTGACCGCGAGCAATCCCGACGTTCTGCGAAGAATGATCGTGGAGATCACGGAAACTGTCGCGCTTCAGGAACTCGATCAGTCCGTCGCTTTCGTCGATACTCTGAAGGAACTCGGCTGCCGCGTCRCAATCGACGATTTCGGCGCGGGCTACACGTCCTTCAAAAATCTGAAGCTGCTCAAGGTCGATATGGTGAAGATCGACGGCGCGTTCGTGAGGAACATCGCCGACGATGCCAGCGACCAGATTTTCGTAAAAACGATGATCGAACTCGCGAAATCGTTGGGCGTGGAAACGGTCGCCGAATGCGTCGGCGACGAGCGCGCTGCAAAATACCTGATCGATGCAGGCGTTACGTACATGCAGGGCTATTACTACGGAATGCCCTTCGCAAGCTCCGACTACGTCAGAGCTGCCTGACACGCTGGGATGCGCATAGAGGTTTGACGCAGAGGCCCGCTTAGGGCCGCGACTGCGAGAGCTTTTCGATTTTCTGCTGCATGGCTGAGAGCTGCGACTTGAGCTCGCTCAGCTCGTCGCGATCGCCCGTCGTCTCGGTGCTTGCTGCCGCCGTTCCCGGAGCCTGGCCTTCGCCCGGCTTGCCGCCCTTGCCCGGCGTTCCAAACGACGCCCACATCGACATAGCCTGTTCGAACATGGCCATGTTCTGCCGGGCTTGCTGTTGGTAGAAATCGAATGCCGCCGCCGGGTTTGAGAAGGCCGACGCGAACTGTTCGCGAAAACGGCTCTGCTCTTTCGCGAGATGCTCGAGACTGAATTGCAGATAGCTCGGCACCATGCGGGCGATGCTGTCGTCGTAGAAGCGAATGAGCTGGCGAAGGAAAGGAATGGGCAGCAGCGCTTGCCCGCCTTCGCGGCTTTCCTGCTCGACGATGATCTGCGTCAGAACTGCGTGCGTCAGATCATCACCGTTCTTCGCGTCGTAAACCACGAAGTCGCGATCGCCGCGAACCATTTTCGCTAGATCTTCCAGCGTTACGTACGTACTGGTCTCGGTATTATAAAGCCGCCGATTAGCGTACTTTTTAATAACGACGGCCTCGCGCTTCGGGGCCTGTGTCTGCGGATCTGGATTGGTCAACATTGCGTTCGCGATCTCTCGACTAACGGCGGCTTACCGACAGGTTGTTGCACTGCGGCAGCGTACCACACCCTTACCCATCACCGCCAGACGTTTCTGTCACTCTTTTGGGCGGGGCCGAACCAATGCCGTCGGGCAGTATAGGCAAGAGGTCGCAATTGCTGAAAATAACCACGCACTGCAAAGTGGCTTTGCTTGCTGAATGAGGCCGTAATAACTGGCGCGCCGGCAGCGTGTTCGATAAATCTTAAGCAAAAGACAGACTTGTGCCCAGGGAGGGGCCGACAATGAGCCAGGACGCTTCGACAATCGTTATTGCGAGTGCGGCACGCACGCCGGTCGGTTCCTTCAACGGCACTTTGGCGTCACTGCCGGCTTCGAAGCTCGGAGAGATCGCAATCAAGGCAGCGCTTCAGCGCGCCAACGTACCGGCAGGCGATGTCTCTGAAGTTATTCTTGGTCAGGTTCTGACCGCAGCTCAAGGCCAGGGCCCGGCGCGGCAAGCATCGGTTGGTGCGGGAATTCCAGTGGACTCACCGGCCTGGAGCGTCAACCAAATCTGTGGTTCGGGTCTCCGCGCAGTTGCGCTCGGAATGCAGCAAATTCAAACGGGCGCTGCGTCGATCGTCGTCGCCGGCGGCCAGGAAAGCATGAGCCAGTCGACCCACGCAGCCCACATGCGCGACGGCACAAAGATGGGCGACATCAAGTTCATCGATACGATGGTGAAGGACGGCCTCTGGGACGCCTTCAATAATTATCACATGGGCACGACGGCCGAGAACGTCGCTCGCCAGTGGCAGATCACGCGCGAAGAGCAGGACAAGTTCGCCGTCGCCTCGCAGAACAAGGCCGAAGCTGCGCGGAAGGCCGGAAAGTTCAAGGACGAAATCACGCCCGTCACGATCAAGGGCAAGAAGGGCGACACCGTCGTCGAGCAGGACGAGTACATCAAGGACGGCGTGACCTACGACGGCATCGCCAAGCTGCGTCCGGCCTTCGATCCGAAGGAAGGCACCGTTACGGCTGCCAACGCCTCCGGCATCAACGATGGCGCCGCCGTCGTCGTGCTGATGACGGCGGAAGAAGCCAAGAAGCGCGGCATCACTCCGCTCGCCCGCATCGTTTCGTGGGCGACCACGGGCGTCGATCCCTCGATCATGGGCACCGGCCCGATCTCCGCTTCGAAGAAGGCGCTCGAGAAGGCCGGATGGACGATCCACGATCTTGATTTGATCGAAGCCAACGAGGCGTTCGCGGCGCAAGCGCTCGCGGTGAACAAGGGCCTCGGCTGGGATGCCGAAAAGGTCAACGTCAACGGCGGTGCGATCGCGATCGGTCATCCGATCGGCGCATCGGGCGCGCGCATCTTGAATACGCTCGTTTATGAAATGCAGCGCCGTGATGCCAAGAAGGGCCTCGCAACGCTGTGCATCGGCGGCGGTATGGGCGTCGCCATGTGCGTCGCGCGCGACTAAGCCTCTTCAATTCTTGAGCGCAGCCGCTCTTCGGAACGGCTGCGTCCTCCCATCCAATCACAAGCAGAAACAAAAAAATCCAGGAGATAATACTATGGCACGGGTTGCCCTCGTCACCGGAGGCACGCGCGGCATCGGCCACGCGATATCGATCGCACTTAAGAGCAAAGGCTACCGTGTTGCTGCGAGCTACGCCGGCAACGACGCTGCCGCGCAGGCATTCCAGGCCGAAACGGGCATCCCCGTCTACAAGTTCGATGTCGGCAACTACGAGGCGACGGAGAAAGCCGTCCAGCAGATCACGAAGGACGTCGGCCCCATCGATGTTCTCGTGAACAACGCCGGCATCACGCGCGACGTCATGTTCCACAAGATGACGAAGCAGCAGTGGGATGAAGTCATCGGAACGAACCTCAACGGCCTGTTCAACGTCACCCGTCAGGTTTGGGAAGGGATGCGCTCCAGAAAGTTCGGACGCGTCATCAACATCTCGTCGATCAACGGCCAGAAAGGCCAAATGGGACAGGTGAACTACTCGGCGTCGAAAGCCGGCGACATCGGGTTCACGAAGGCGTTGGCGCAGGAAGGCGCACGCGCCGGTATCACCGTCAACGTCATCTGCCCCGGCTACATTGCAACCGAGATGGTCAAGGCAGTCCCGCAGGACGTTCTCGAGAAGAGCATTCTTCCGCAAATTCCGGTCGGCCGTCTCGGCGAACCCGACGAGATCGCACGCTGCGTGGTGTTTCTCGCATCTGACGATGCTGGCTTCATCACCGGCTCGACGCTCACCGCAAACGGCGGCCAGTATCTCGCGGGCTGATCGGCCCTCGCGATCCCGGCGGCGCGTTCGCCGGTAACAACTCACGCACATGAAAAAGGCTCTGCCGGAAATCCGGTAGAGCCTTTTTGTTTGGCATTGCTGCGAGCGAAACGTCAGCCGCGGAAGCGCGATGTGACGATGCGCGGAAACTCCTCCTCGCTGTCGCCCTGGGCATGCGCATAGGCGTTGGTCGTGCGCCGCTCGGCATCCCGCTGCTGCTCGACCATCTGCTGCCGGCCCTCTTCGTTGTTCCACCACCGCTCGCTTGCGGGCGCGGAAGCCGCTGGCATCGGCGCAGACGTCTGCTGCTGCAACGCGGCCCCGGGAGCGGTACGCCCACCGTACGCCGGCTGCTGCCGCGCCGCCTGCTGCGGCTGAGGCGCGGAGAACCAGGCCTCGATCAGATCCAGTTCGTCGGCAGAGAGGCTGAGCCCCTGGCTACGGCAGCGCGCCACAACGAAGTTGCGGAACCGCCCCGCGAAGAGGCTCGCCGACGTTCCCTGCTCGAACCACGGATCGCTCTCGCTCACCACGTCGTAGATGAAACGCAGATCGTCGCGCTTGATGTCGAGGCCGAATTCACGCGCCCGTTGCGTAATGTTGACGAGCGTCTGCGCGCCCTGCAGACCGTTCGTCGAGATCTCTTGCGACATGACATCGAAGAGAACGCGATATTCTGCCGGAGCCAGCGCAGGAGCCTGGCAAGCCTCGTGGATCCGCGCGATCGACTGCTGGATCTGCGTGGCGTGATCGGCTCCGCGCGGTGCGGCGGTTGCCGGCGGCGGAGGCGTCTGCGAAGTCTGCGGCCGCGGCAATTCACGGCGTGGTTCGGGCTGATAGTTCGCCTGCTGAGGCGGCGGCGCGATTGGCTGCCGGCGTGGCGGCAACGCCGGAGCTGCCGCAGCCTGGGCGATCGAAGCTTGCGCGGCCGCCGGAGCAATGGCGGTGAGTTCCGGCATGCGTTGAGCCGGCATCGGCGGCGCCGGAGGCGCGGCAGGCGTCATCCGGTCGATGTAACGCGACGTGGGCATGGTCGCCGGATAGGCGTTCTGCGGCATGGCAGCGGGTGCGGCCGGCGAAGGCATCCGAGCCGGTGCCGACAACGCAGCCTGTTGCGGCTGCGGTTCGGCGCGCATCGGCTCAGGCTCAGGTTCGCGACGACGCGGCTCGGCAGCAGGCGGCGCCAGCTGCGGCGCGATCAGTCCGGACGCCGAGATGTGACGGTTGCCGTCGAATACCGTGTAGGGGGCCGTGTCGCTGAGATGGATGTCGTCCGGAAGATCGGCAAGAAGCAGATCGCGGAAGGAACCGTAACCGCCCCAGTTCGTGCCGACTGTCTTATCCCGGCCGATGACGCGCACCGCACGGTCGGCCAGCGTTTCGAGAGGCACGGCCTGCGGCGCAAGGCGCACGAATTCTACGACCTCAGCAACAATGGCTTTCCGTGCCGCCTCGACATCAATCACCGGAGCGGGGGCCGAAATCTCGCGCGGACTTTCGCCTGAAATCGCGCGGGCACCACTGGTCAGCAGCGTTATAAGGTTGGACTCGCGAATTTCGCCGTCGCTGATCGCCGTATAGGGCTGCGCGGTATGATCGTTTGCAAAAACGACCGTGCGGCGTGCGTGCGCGCGCAAGCGATGCAGCAGCGGTGTGAAGTCCGCGTCGCCCGACAGCAGGATGAACTCGTCGAAATACGTATCGTGATTGAGAATATCACGAACGTCCATCACGATGCGGATGTCGGCCGAATTCTTCAGCTGCGCCGTCAGCGGCGGGCAGTCGATGACCTCGAACCCGGCACGCAGGAAGTGATGGCGGATGAACGGGAACGAGTTCATGTCCGTCGAATTGTCGTGCGCATTGCGGCGGGGAACAGGATTGCCGTAGCAGCGGTTCATCGCGATGCGGCGCTCGCCGGGCAATGAATACGAGTTCGTCGACGTGATGAGTTCGCCGGACGCAATTCCTTGCAGCCACACAGCACTGTCTTTGGCGAAACGCTTCGCAGCGTCTTCGTTCTTACGTTTCAAAGATAGGTAGATGTTGTCGTAATCGACAAACACCGTAGATAGGACGGGTCCTGAGGACTCGCGTTTCATGGACTGCAACCCCCGTGAATCGGAACATGATTCGCCGTCACTGTTGACGAGTCGAAGGCCTCCAGCAAGAAGCGCCACCTAACTGCCGGAGGAAAGAGGCAATTAACCCGTGGATGGAAGGCCATCGCGCCACGGCTCCGGAAAACGCAGTTGGGGACGACGTGTGGATTGTTGGCGAAAGGCTTTCTGCTGTTGCAGCTTCGCCGCTCAATCGACGGATGGCGGCGCGTCCGGAGAGAAATCCGGCGCCGTCAGAATGAAGCCTTCGAACATGAAGGCCGGTGCCACGGTGCATCCGACCAGCGTCCATTTTCCAAGGCTGCGTGCCTGCTGCCAATGACCGGCAGGAACGACGGCTTGGGGTCGTTCGCCATCGCCGAGGTCGGCGCCGAGACGAATGCGCGTGATAGGGCCGCCCGTCGGCGACACTTCGAGCAATAAGGGATCGCCCGCATAGAAGTGCCAGGCCTCCGCTGCGTCCACCGCGTGCCAGTGCGAGCGTTCGCCGGCCTTCAGAAGAAAGTAGATGGCGGTTGAAGCTCCGCGCGTTCCAGGCTCGGCCGCATCGCGAAACGTCTCGCGGAAATGTCCCCCCTCCGGATGCGGAGAAAGGCCGAGCATTTCGATCACATCGTCGCCGGAGAGATCTCGCTTCAAAGGATCCTCCTCGGGCGGCCGGTCAGGCCTTGTTCTTCAACTGGCGGAGGCGCGCAAACACTTCCCAATCCGGCGCGCCGAGCATCCCGAGACGAGCTTGGATCGCACGCGATCCTGGCCTCAGGAACGGATTGGTTGCCCGTTCGACGTCGATCGTGGTCGGCAGCGTCGCCCGTCCGGCCGCGCGCATGGCTTCGACCTCGGCCACCCGTTTTTTCAGCGCATCGTTTTCCGGTTCGATGGTCAGCGCGAAGCGGGCGTTGTTGAGCGTATACTCATGGCCGCAATAAATCCGGGTATCGCCGGGCAAGCCCGCGATTTTCGAGACCGACTCCCACATTGTCTCTGGGTCGCCCTCGAAAATGCGCCCGCATCCGAGCGAAAAGAGCGTGTCCCCGGTGAAGGCCAGTCCATCCTTCGGGAAGTAGTACGTGACGTGGCCGAGCGTGTGGCCCGGTGTTTCGAGAACTTCGACCGGGTGACCGGCAAATTCGAGTTTGCTTCCCGCCTTTACGACGCGCGTCAGCCCCGGAATGCGGTCCGCCTCAGCTTCCGGACCCGTCACGCTCGCGCCGTAGTGCGCCTTGAGTTCGGTAATACCGGCCGTGTGATCGGTGTGATGATGCGTTATGAAGAGGTGATTGAGCCGCCAGCCCCGTTCGGCCAAGGCGGACTTGATCGCGGCTCCGCAAGGCGCGTCGATGACGGCCGTTTCGCCGGTTTCCGGCTCGTGCAGAAGAACGCTGTAATTATCCGCCAGGCACGGCAGTAGAACGATATCGAGAGCTCCCATGGCGGGGACTTTGGTTGGACGCGTCTGCCGTGTCAAACGTAACGAAACGACGCAGAGAAGTGGAGGGTTTTGCGAGCTCGGGCTGTCTCTGTCGCCCCGGATCGTTTAGAGACAGACCCGGTAGAACCGATTTTTTTCAATCCTGGTAAGCGCCAAGATGCCTCTCGACGCAAAGACCTTGAGAGATTTCTACAGAACCCCCCTAGGCCGGGTGGTTCGGCGGCAGCTTGCGACGGCCATACGCTTGCGCTGGAACCGGGTGAACGGCTTGACCGTCGCCGGCGTCGGGTTCGCCTCGCCGTTCCTCGGCACCTTCCGGACCGAAGCAGCCCGCCTTGCCTGCTTGATGCCGGCCCGGCAGGGGGCAATCGTCTGGCCTCGGGCAGGCCACTGTCACTCGGTTCTCGTCACGGAGAACCAATGGCCATTGCCTGACAATTCGGTTGATCGGCTCCTGGCCGTCCATTGCCTGGAGCAGGCCGAGCGCGCCGGACCCTTGCTCCGCGAGATGTGGCGGGTGCTGAAGCCGGACGGCCGGGCGCTGTTCGTCGTTCCCAATCGCCGGGGTCTCTGGTCGCGCATCGACCGGACGCCCTTCGGACATGGCCTGCCGTTCAGCCGCGGGCAGCTCGAAACCCAGCTCACCGACGCGCTCTTCACGCCCGTCGATTGGGGTGAGGCGCTCTATTTTCCGCCCGTCAACCAGCGCCTGTTGCTGCGCGTCGCGAACCCGTTGGAGCGTTTCGGATCGAGTATGTCGATCGGCGTCGCAGGCGTCATCTTGGTCGAGGCGAAGAAGGAAGTTATGGCGCCCGTCGGCACCGGCAAGCGGATCGCTCAACCCGCAAGTCTTAAACCGGTGGAGACGCGCAGCACGACCGGCGTCCGCCGCTTCTAGCGATTGGCGGGGGGTAGCCCCGGGCCGCGCAATAGAAACACGGCCTTTTCCCCGAACATGTTCTGCATCGACAGCGACCATTTGATCGGCAGGCGCGCACCATAGGCGTTGAATGCGACCGCCTGCTCGACGTTCGCATGTACAAGTTCGCAGAGATCGGCGAAATCGCGGATCGTGCAGAGATGCGCGTTGGGCGTCAGATACCACTGGTCCGGCAGGTTATCGTTGACCGGCATGCGGCCGGAAAAAAGCAGCTTCGTGCGCACCTGCCAGTGACCGAAGTTCGGGAACGAAACGATGGCCCGGCGCCCGATCCGGAGCAAATTCTCGAGCACGTTTTTAGGCTGCCGCGTCGCCTGGATCGTGAGTGAAAGAATGGCGTAGTCGAAGGCCTGATCGGGGTAATTGTCGAGATCGCGATCGGCGTCACCCTGAATGACTGAAAGGCCGTGCGCCACGCACGCGTTGACCTTGTCGCGCTGCAGTTCGACGCCGCGTCCGTCAACGCCCTTGCGCTCGGATAAGAGCTGCAGAAGCTCGCCGTCGCCACAGCCGACATCGAGAACCCGCGAGCCCGCTTCCACCATTTCGGCGATCAGCACATGGTCGACACGCGGGACTTTCGGTCCGCCAACGATTTTTCCGAGATCGGGAGCGTTCATTTCCGCGCCTCCGCCGCGCCGAGGCCGCGCTTCGTTGCGGCGGCATTGAGGAAGCCGCGGATCGTCGCGAAAAACGTCGGCTCTTCGAGAAGAAACGCGTCGTGGCCCTTATCGCTCTCGATCTCGACGAACGAGACGTTGGCGGCAACCGCGTTCAGCGCCTGCACGATTTCGCGGCTCTCGCGCGTCGGATATAGCCAGTCCGAGGTAAACGACACGACGCAGAAACGCGTCCGCGTGCCGCGAAACGCATTGGCGAGAACACCGCCTGCGCCTTCGCGCATGTCGAAGTAATCCAGAGCGCGCGTGATGTAGAGATAGCTGTTGGCATCGAAGCGATCGACGAACGTCGATCCCTGATGACGCAGATAGCTCTCGACTTGGAACTCGGCGTTGAACGAGAACGACAGCGACGACCGGTCCTGCAAGTTCCGGCCGAATTTTCGATGCAGCGCTTCTTCCGAAAGGTACGTGATGTGCGCGGCCATGCGCGCAACCGCGAGACCATTCTTCGGCACGGTTCCCGCAGCGTAATAGTTGCCGCCCGACCATTCGGGATCGGCCATGACCGCCTGTCTGCCGACCTCGTGAAACGCGATGTTCTGAGAGGAATGCCAAGCCGCCGTCGCAATCGGCACGGCCGCGAACACGCGATCCTTGTAGCGCGACGCCCACTCGAGAACCTGCATGCCGCCCATCGAGCCGCCGATCACCGCGAACAGCTGGTCGATGCCCAGATAGTCGATGAGGCGCGCCTGCGCCTCGACCATGTCGCCAACCGTGATGACCGGAAAGGTGAGGCCGTAGGGAGCGCCCGTCTTCGGGTTGATCGATGCCGGACCGGTCGAGCCCATGCAGCCGCCAACGACGTTCGAGCAGATGACATAGAACCGGTCTGTGTCGATCGGCTTCCCCGGACCGACCATGCTATTCCACCACCCTGGCTTGCCGGTGATGGGGTGGCGGCTCGCGACGTACTGATCGGCGGTTAACGCGTGGCAGATCAAAATTGCGTTGGATTTCGCCGCATTGAGTTCGCCATAGGTCTCATAGGCGATGGAAAACGGCGCCAGATCCTGCTGGCAGGCAAGGCGGAGCGGCGCACTAGCGTCGAAATGCACGACCGGGCTCGACGGCGTATCCACCTGGGGATGCCGCAGTGAGACAGGGGCAACAAGATTGGGCGAGGCGCCAGTCATCGGTTCGGTTCGATGTCCCAGGAGCTAAACGGGTAGGGCGGGCTTGCTAGGCTGGCCGCAGATAAAGTCAACTTTAAACTTTGATTTCAAGTGGTGAAGACCCTATCAATGCGCCCGAAATCGACAAGACCGTTCAAGAATTCGAGATAATATATGGTGGTTACTGCGCCGATTGCACGTCCTGGCATCCTGGACATTGCCGCTTACATCCCCGGCGAAAGCAAGGCGGGCGGCGTTTTGCCCCCCGTCAAGCTATCATCGAACGAGACACCTCTTGGGGCGAGCCCTGCGGCAATCGCGGCCTTCAAGATGGCGGCGGGCGAGCTGGAGCGCTATCCGGACGGTCAGGCGACCTTGCTTCGCGATGCCATCGCCCGGCGTTATGGCCTCGACGCACGCCGCATTGTCTGCGGATCGGGCTCGGACGAGCTCCTGGGCCTCTTGGCGCGCGGCTACCTCGGTCCCGGCGACGAGGCCATCTACACCGCGCACGGCTTCCTCGTTTACCGCATCGCGATTCTGACGAACGGCGCGACGCCGGTCGTGGCGCCCGAACGCGACCTGAAGACGGACGTCGATGCGATTCTCAGAGCCGTCACGCCGAAGACCCGCGTCGTCTTTATCGCCAACCCGAACAACCCGACGGGCACATACATCCCGATCGAGGAAATACGCCGCCTGCGCGCCGGCCTCCGCGGCGACATCCTGCTCGTACTCGATGCCGCTTATTCCGAGTACGTCAGCAAGAACGATTACGAAGCCGGGCTCGAGCTCGTCGCCACGACCGCCAACACGGTCATGACGCGCACGTTCTCGAAAATCTATGGGCTCGCCGCACTCCGTATCGGTTGGGCCTATTGCCCGCCGGAGGTCGCCGACGTGCTCAATCGCATCCGTGGCCCCTTCAATCTGTCGTCTCCGGCGATTGCCGCAGGCGCCGCCGCGATCGAGGACATCGAGCACACGGAGCGCGCCAGGCTTCACAACGATAAATGGCTGCCATGGGTCGTGGGTGAACTCGAGAAGCTCGGTCTCAACGTGACGCCGAGCGTTGCGAACTTCGTGCTGATCCACTTCGACGGCATCGGCGGCAAGACCGCATCCGAAGCTGACGAGTTCCTGAAAGCCAACGGCATCATCGTGCGCAAAGTCGGTGCTTACGGCTTCCCGAACGCGCTCCGCATGACGATCGGCTCCGAGAACGACAACAAGCGCGTCATCGAAGCGCTCGCCCGTTACCTGAAGGGCGCGGCTTGATGGCCAAACCGGAAAGTACAAACGTGAGCACGGCCAAGCCGATGTTCAAGCGTCTGGCGCTGATCGGCATTGGCCTCATCGGCTCGTCGATCAGCCATGCAGCGCGCCGCGCTGGGCTCGTCGGCGACATCGTCGGCTGCGCGCTTGCACCCGAGACGCGTGCCAGGGCAGAAGAACTCGGCCTCGTCCGAAAGGCATACGCTGATCCAATTGACGCCGTGAAAGGCGCTGATCTCGTCATCCTCTGCACGCCCGTCGGCGCCTACAAGAAAATTGCAGAAGCGATCGGACCGCACCTCGAACCGGGAGCGATCGTCTCTGACGTCGGCTCGGTGAAGGCCGCACCCATCAACGACATTGCGCCGCACATTCCAGCGGGCGTTCACTTCATAGCAGGACATCCGATCGCGGGAACCGAGCAATCAGGCCCTGACGCAGGCTTTGCCGAACTCTTCGACGGACGCTGGTGCATCCTGACACCGGGCGACACAGCTGATCCCGCAGCGCTCGCAAAACTGGAAGAGTTCTGGCGGAAGCTCGGCTCGAACGTCGAGATCATGACGCCCGAGCATCACGACATGGTGCTCGCGATCACGAGCCACGTCCCGCACTTGATCGCCTACAACATCGTCAATACGGCAGCCCATCTCGAGCGCGTGACGGACAGCGAGGTCATCAAATTCTCGGCCGGCGGCTTTCGCGATTTCACGCGCATCGCCGCTTCCGATCCGGTGATGTGGCGCGACGTCTTTTTGAACAACAAAGACGCCGTACTCGAAATGCTCGGCCGCTTCGCGGAAGATCTCACCGCTTTGCAACGCGCCATCCGTTTTGCTGACGGCGACACGCTGCAACGTCTCTTCACCGAAGCGCGCGCGATCCGGCGCGGGATCATTCAGGCAGGGCAGGATACGGCGCAGCCCGACTTCGGCCGGTCCCCCGCTCGCGCAAAAGATAGCTCGAAGTGAATTTGCGGCGCTCGGCGTTTAAGCCGAGTGCGGTTCCATCAGGAACTGCGCGGTGATGAGATCGGCCTCGACCGCTTCTGCTTCCTGCGATGAGGATGCGAGCAGGTGCACGTGAACTTCATCGGCGCCGAGCGCTGCCGAATGCTGGCGGATCTCCGCGAGGTTCTGCGTCGGGCAGCGGTTGGCGAGACGGCCGATCGCGAGAACCGTACGCCGTGAGCGGTCGCTCCGGCGGACGAGAATGTAGTTGGCGTCTTCCAACGTCGGGCAGTCGAAGAGGCTGTAGACGGTGTGCACGTAGCGTTTGCCCGACGCGCCGGTCCAGAAATGAAATCTCGGCGGAGCTTCAGGAAGCGGTGTTCCCAGGTTCGCCAGCGGAGCGGGTTCGGCCGCCTGCCGGTTAGCTCGGAACGCAGCAAGCTGAATAATTTCGGCACTCATAACGCACACCCCTTATCGGCGACACTTGCCGATGACTGTCTTTGCAACAGTGATACCCGCCCGGCCGTGAGGAATGGTGAACTTTGGTCCGAAAATTTGACGCGATTGCCTCATCCGCGCCCCGATGGTCAATGAAGTGTTGAGAACGGAGCGGATTGCAAACACTCCGTCCGAGTATGCGCGGTTCATCGGCGCAAACGTCAACGCGCGTTAGCGATTTGAGGCGTGGCGGGGCCGCAAGAAGAGATTGCGGCTGCTTCGGTATTGTTAATTGCCGGAGATCAGCCGCACCGCGAATAATCGCAATTGGCGCACGTCCAGCAGCCTTCGATATGCCTTAAAGCCCGATCTCCGCATTTGGGACAAATGCGGGCCGTGGCGAGCGCGGAAACGTGCTCCTGCGGTCCGAGAGCCCCGTCCCCGGAGATCCGCTGCACCGCGGCGATAGGCTGGCGTTTCGAAGTGTCGTCGCGGACCTCGTCGTCACGGGTGAGAAACCCGATGTGAATCATATGCTGTTCGATGACGTCGCCGATGGCCGCCAAGAGGCTCGGAACGTAACGCCCGCCCATCCAGCGCCCACCCTCGGGATCAAAAACCGCCTTTAACTCTTCGGCAACGAACGTGACGTCGCCGCCGCGGCGGAACACGGCGCTGATCATGCGCGTCAGCGCGACTGTCCAGGCGTAGTGCTCGAGGTTCTTCGTGTTGATGAAGATCTCGAACGGGCGCCGCCGTCCATCGCGGATGATGTCATTGATCGTCACGTAAAGCGCATGCGTGCTCGCCGGCCATTTGATCTTGTAGGTGACGCCTTCGAGCGCCGCATCGCGCTCGAGCGGCTTCGTCATATAGACGACATCGCCCGACTTCGCCGGATCTTCGAGCACTCTGGGCATCGATGCCTGCCGAGCGGCCGGAATCTCGCCGGGCGGAACCTCGGCTTCGACTGGGCCATCGCTCGAACGCGAGAGAACGGCACCAGTAATCGCATTGGGCCGGTAGGTCGTGCAGCCTTTGAGACCGAGATCAAAAGCTTCCGCATAAATGTCTTCGAACTGCTCGAAGGAAATGTTCTCAGGGCAATTGATCGTTTTCGAAATCGCGCTGTCGACGTAGGGCTGCAGCGCTGCCTGCATCGCGATGTGCTGGACGGGCGAAAGCGTATCGGCGGTGACGAACRCTTCCGGTAATGCCGCGCCTTCTCCCGATAGCGATCGAAATTTGCGGTAGGCGTAATCCTCGACTGTTTCTTCGGTCGCCGTTTGTCCAGATTGGAGGACGCGGCGCCGGTAGACGAAATCGAAAACGGGCTCGATGCCGCTCGATACGTTACCTGCGAGAAGAGAGATCGTCCCTGTCGGAGCGATCGAAGTGATGCAGCCGTTGCGGATGCCGTGCGCCGCAATCGCCTCGCGCACGTCGGCGTCGAGCCGCAACACGTTCGGACGCGCGCCAAAAGCCTCCGCATCGTAAAGCGGAAACGCACCCTTCTCGGCGGCAAGAGCGGCGCTGGCGCGATAGGCGGCATTCTGAATTGCCGCCATCCATTCGGCGGCCTTTTCGCGCGCTGCTGGACTGCCGTAAGGAAGTCCGAGAAAAATCAGAGCATCCGCCAGCCCCGTGATGCCGAGACCGATGCGGCGCTTCGCACGCGCTTCCTGCGCCTGCGCTTCGAGGGGATAGCGTGAAATATCGATGATGTTGTCGAGAAAGCGGACAGCCGTTGAGACGCGCGCTTCGAGCTTGTTGCGGTCGATGCCGGCCGCAGGCGTAAAGGCATGTTCGACGAGGCGCGCAAGATTGATCGATCCCAGAAGGCACGCGCCATAGGGAGGAAGCGGTTGCTCGCCGCACGGGTTCGTCGCCGAGATCGTCTCGCAATATTCGAGATTGTTGGCGGCATTCACCCGGTCGATGAAGATGACGCCCGGCTCCGCGTAATCGTAGGTCGCGCGCATGATCTTGTCCCAAAGCGCGCGCGCTTCGACCGTCTTATAGACCTTGCCTTCGAAAACGAGATCCCACGAGGCGCCACGCTTGACGGCGCTCATGAACGCATCGGTCACCAGAACAGAAAGGTTGAAATTCCTGAGCCGTAGCGCGTCCGCCTTCGCCGCGATGAATGCCTCGATATCGGGATGATCGCACCGGAGCGTCGCCATCATCGCACCGCGCCTCTGACCAGCCGACATGATCGTCCGGCACATCGCGTCCCAGACGTCCATGAAGCTGACGGGCCCCGAGGCGTCCGCGCCAATGCTTTTGACAGGCGCGCCCTGCGGCCGAAGCGTCGAGAAATCATGACCGATGCCGCCGCCCGCCTGCATCGTCAGCGCCGCCTCTTTGACGTTCTCGAAAATGCTGGAAAGGTCGTCGTCGATCCGGCCCAGAACGAAGCAGTTGAAAAGGGTGACGTTTCTGTCGGTGCCGGCGCCCGCGAGGATGCGCCCTGCCGGCTGAAAGCCGAAGTCGGCCACCGCATCGTAAAAGGCGCTGGCCCACGCCTCTCGGCTATCGGGCTTCTCGACCGAAGCCGCAGCGTTCGCAATCCGCCGGAAGGTGTCCTCCAACGTCTTGTCGGCCGCTGCGGAGGACGATCCGGCAAAGCGGTATTTACGCCGCCAAATAGCGTCGGAAATGGCTGGCAAATCTGACAAAATCGCGCTCATCAAGGTGCCCGGAATATAGGAACGCAAACCCCGTTTTCAAATTGCGTTCACTATATGTTCTTAGCAACCTGCTGTCAATCGCGATGCACGTTGCAGCCAGAAAAATGCCGCCTGCCTGAGCGCCCGGGGTGACCCGAACGACAAGCAGACGGCACTGACGTCTTCGGAAATCTGCGCTCTCAGAGCTTGCAGAGCGTCGCTTCGCCCTTGCACTGCCAGCCGATAGTTCCGGCGCTGCACTTGTAATGGCGCGGACCGAACGAATAGCCGGGCGTGCCGTTGCCGGATACCCAGGTGAAATAGATGCTCCAATCGGTCGCCTGCAGCAGGGCGGCATCGACCTGGAAGTGCGCGAGCTGCTCGCTGAGGGCGACGCCTTCGGCGGCTTTCTTGAAACAGCTTTTGGCTTCTGCTGGCGCGGCTGCCATGGCAGCGCCTCCGACGGCGAGAACGGCCCACATCAATCGGGCGGCAGTGCGCATTTGGACGTCTCCATGCTTGGAAATGTACGAGAACTCGACCGTGCCATATCGGCGAGGCGTCCGCGTACAACAAACCATGGCCGCGATGCGGATTTCCGCGGCGTAGCGGCATCCGGACATCATCCGCATCCGGAAAACCTGGAAAACGTCAACCGGCGTGCGTGCCCCGATAGGCCAGTGCAAGCGGTGGCGGAGAGGGACTTCTCGCGGCTTCTTCGATCAGCCGCGTGCTCGCCGCCTCGATCGCAGATTCGATACGCGAACGAAATTCAGCACGCGGTAATCCGGGTGGTAGCGGCGGCAAAAACTCGACGACGATCGTTCCGGGATATCGCCAGAGGCTCCGGCGTGGCCAGAAGAGACCCGAGTTCAGGGCAAGTGGAACAGTGACGACGCCGAGGGCCTCGTAAAGGGCGACGTAACCCGGCTTATAATCGGGGGGCGCGCCCGGTACTGTACGCGTGCCTTCCGGAAAGATGACGACCTCGCGATTGATGCTGATGCGCTGCCGCGCGTCACGGATCATCGACTTCAGCGCCGCCGAAGCCTTCTCGCGTTTGACGAGAATGTGCTCGAACTTCACGCAGAACCAGCCGTAGAACGGAATCCACTTCAGCTCGTCCTTGAGCACGATCGCCGGATCGCGAAAGAGCGAAATGAGGCCGAAGGTGTCCCACGCCGACTGATGCTTGGAGATGACCAGACATCCCGTCTTCGGCAAATTCTCGTGGCCGCGAACTTCGAGCTTGGTCCCGCAGATCAAATCGAGCAGCCAGACGCAGGTTCGCCCATGCACCTCAAGCCCCTTCATCGCCCACGGGCGCGGCCCGATCAGCAGCCATGAGCCGAGCACGAGATAAAGCGCGGTGACGACGTAAAAGACGACGAAATAAATAAGCGACCGCGCGATGACCAGCGCGCTTGGCCGGGGCAAGGTTTGGTCCATTGTGCTGTCAGCCATCGACGCGCTTCTGCGGCATGATCGCGACCGATTGCCCGTCATGCCAGTCGATGACGCGCTGCGCGGTGAGACGCGCGACGGCCGGAAGAAATTTCAGATATTCGGAAAGCAGCACCCTCGTCGTCGCAACGTGTAGCCACCAGGCGGTTTCCGGAAAGCGTTTCGGTGTGACCGCGTAGGGAAGCAGCGTGACGCCCGGCATGACGAGAGCGAGCTCAGCGAGGCTGCGCGGCATGTGATAGCGTGACGTCACGATTATGAGCTTCGTATAGCTGTTCGTATTGGCCCACGTTCGCGTCTCATCGGCATTCCCGACCGTATCGAGCGCTTCGTATCCGAGATCGACGCAGCAATTGAAAAGCTGACTGTCGATTTTGACGATGCGCTGCATCTCTTCGCGGCTGACTTTGCGGTTCACTCCCGAGATGAGCATCCGCTTCGCGCGGCCTTCGCTCATCAGCTTCGCGCCGGCTTCGATCCGGTTGTCGCCGCCCGTCAGAACCACGATGCCGTCCGCCTTGTCGAGGTTGGCGGCATCGTCCCGGGTGACCGAAACCGCAAACAGCACGAAGCCAAATGCCAACGCGGCAGCGCCGAGCGTCAGCAAGAGAACCAGCGCGTGAGAGATCTTCTTCATTCGCGGGATGTACTTGTTCGTGTCGCCTGTCTGTCAGTGGCTCAGCGGGACGAAGTGTAACCGATTTGAACCGGTCACGCAGCCTCCCCGCCGTTCAGTCACGGCGTTGCCCTACACGAAATCACGCGCGTTGGCACGCGGCTGGGAGCGAGATTTTTCGGCAGTGGCCGTTAGTGTTGCCCATTCAGAATGCGATAGACGCCGACGCGGGATGTGACCATACAGAGCCCGGCTATGGTTACGACGACAAATCCCAGAATGACGTAGCCGAGTGCATCGAGCGCCCCCGTACCGATCAGGCGTTGCATCTCGACGGCGCTTACGGCCCCCCCGCCCAGCAATTCAGTAATCGCTGGCATACAAATGAAAACCAGCATGGCACAGCTCGCGCCGACGATGCCGGCCTTGATCCCGAGCCTCAAGAAGTGTTTCTCGAATTCGCGGGCAATGAACCTATCGGTAGCGCCGACAAAATGCAGAACCTCGACGATCTCGCGGTTCGAGGCCATGGCGCTGCGCGTCGCCGACACGATGATAGCGGTGGTTGCCGCGCCGACGAGTACAAGGATCGCAAGCCCTCCCAACGCCAGCGATCGCGTGACGGCCCGGATCTGCGCCTGCCAGCGCCGATGGTCGTCGAGCGAAGCGCCTTTGAAATCCCGTCCGAGAGCAGATCCGATTTCGGCGAGATCCGGCGGGTCGGTCCGGTTGACCTCGACCGCCACCAGACGCGGCACCGGAAGCGACTTCAGCGCATCGGCCGAACCGAGCCAAGGCTGCAGAAGCGCCGCCGATTGATCGAGGCTCAAGGCGTTGACGCTCGCAACGCCCCGCTGTTTCTTCAGATAGGCCACGACGTCCGCGACGACTTTGTCGATGTCGCCATTTTCTTGCGGAGTGACCTGAACCGTAACCTCGCTCGCGATATCGTTGAGCCAGGCGTCGGAGGATTCCTTGATCATCCAGACCGCGCCTGAGGTGAGGCACGCGAGGAAGCACATGATGCCGATGACCAGCGTCAGCGACCGGCCGGTGACCGAGCCCGGCGGCACGACCGGAGCCGTCACTTTCATTTTGCGCGCCCGGTCGCTGTCACGCGCGGGAGGCTTCAGATTGCGTTGCGGATCTTCCGCCGTCACCGTCTGTTCAGCGTCGCCATACTGCGGCGGATAGCCCCCCGTGCGCGCGGTCACGCCCGTGGTCGGCTCGTCATAGGGATCGTAGGCCGGCAGCGGCATTGCCGGCTCGACACGCCCGGGAAAGCGGCTAGATGATCCGGACATGGCCCTTGTGCACCTCAATGCGCGGCGCTTTGAACTGCCGCATCAGCTGATGATCGTGCGTCGCAATTACGACGGAGGTGCCGAGCCTGTTCAACTCGACGAACAGCCGGAGAAGGCGCCGGGCCATCTGCGGATCGACGTTTCCTGTCGGTTCGTCGGCGAGGAGAACTTCCGGCTTGCCGATGACCGCCCGGGCAATGGCCGCGCGTTGCTTCTCGCCGCCCGACAGCACGGATGGATTAACATACATCCGGTCGCCCAGCCCAACCCATTGCAACAGGTCCGTGACGTCCTCCCGGTAGTCGGACGGCTTCTTGCCGATCACCTGTAGCGGCAGCGCGACATTCTCCCAGACCGTCAAATGGTCGAGCAGCCGGAAATCCTGAAAGACGATGCCGATGCGCCGCCGCATTTGGGCGCGCTTCTGCGGCCGGACTTTCGTGACATCTTCGCCGAACATGCGGATTTCCCCGCGGTTCGGATGCAGCGACATGAACATCAGCCGGAGCAGCGATGACTTACCCGCCCCGGATTCCCCATGCAAAAAGTGAAAGGAACCTGGCCGCAGATGGAACGTCACATCCTGCAGCACCTCAGGCCCTCTGTCGTATTTCAGTCCGACATTCGTCAAGCGAATCAAGAGGTATTTGCCTTGACAGTGGATATTCGAAGCACTTTGCGAAGCCCGCAACGTATAGACACGTCGCAGACACAATGATCAATCGATTACGATTGTGGCGCGGTCGTGTACACAGGATCCTTCAGGGTCCAGCCCGACGATCGCCCTGAACGACAGGATGTTCAAATGCCCGATTCAAACGCCAAGCTGACGATCGAAACAATTTTTTCTGCTGAGGATATTGGCGCTCGTCTCCGGGTCCTTGCCGCCGAAATCGCGGCCAAAGCCCCCCAGAACCTTCTGGTTGTGCCTGTTCTCAAGGGCAGTTTCGTCTTCGCCGCCGATCTGTTGCGGGCCCTTTATGCCGCTGGCCTTGCGCCGGAAGTCGATTTCCTGACGCTTTCAAGCTACCGGAAAAGCCGGGAATCGTCGGGTCAAGTGACGATTCTGCGCGATTTGGATCTCGATGTTCAGAACCGGCACGTCATTCTGATCGACGATGTTCTCGATTCCGGCCGTACGCTGGCTTTTGCCAAGGATTTGATTTCGGCCCGCGGCGCGACGCGCATCGAAACGTGCGTATTGCTCGACAAGAAGGCACCGCGCGCCGTATCGATCGAACCGGACTATTGTGCTTTCGAATGCCCGAACGTGTTTGTCGTCGGTTACGGCATGGACGTCGCGCACCGGTACAGGGAGCTGCCTTTCGTAGGCCGCCTCGTCGACTAGACTGGAATGACGGGTTCTTTCCGCGCATGACGGCCGGCTCGCGGAACGCGAGTCGTCATGCGCAATACAAGAGGGGGAGGGGCGGTAGAAATGGCGATGATCCTGCTCGCAGACGACGATGCTGCGGTTCGTGACCTCGTGAGACGGGCTCTGAGCTCTGATGGCCATACCGTCCACGTCACACAGGACGGCGTCGAGGCGCTGGAGTCGCTTAGCGCCAACGGCGTCGCCTTCGATATCCTGATCACTGACGTTGATATGCCCCAGCTCGACGGCATCTCCCTCGCCGAGAAGGCGCTCATCATGAAGCCCGCGCTCGCCGTTATCTTGATGTCGGGCTTCACGGACCAGCTGGAGCGCGCCGCCCGTCTCAGGGTGCGCCGCCTGCTGTCGATCTCGAAGCCTTTCACACTCGACCAGATCAAGCAGGTCGTGAAAAGCGTATTGTCTTAGGACACGCTAACTCCTGGAGAACACTGAACGTCATCCCGGTGAAGGCCGGGATCCACGCAAGCTTCAGCGTGTGAGATGGCGAGGCGATTGCGCGATTAACCGCCGGTCACGCTCATATGGCGGGCAACCGAAGGTTTCTTCGTTCGCCTGTCGATGACGAAGTCGTGGCCCTTGGGCTTCCGCGAGATGGCTTCGACGATGGCGGCGTCGAGCAGCGTGTCTTCCGGAGATGCCCGGAGCGGAGCCCGAAGGTCCGCATCGTCTTCCTGGCCGAGGCACATATAGAGCTGACCCGTGCACGTCACGCGCACGCGGTTGCAGCTTTCACAGAAATTGTGCGTGAGCGGCGTGATGAAGCCGAGCCGGCCGCCCGTCTCCTTGACGGTCACGTAGCGGGCAGGTCCACCCGTCCGATAAGGAATGTCCTGGAGCGTCAGCCGGTCCATCAACCGGGCGCGCACGATCGACAACGGCAGATATTGATCCGTCCTGTCTTCGCCGATGTCGCCGAGCGGCATCGTCTCGATCAAGGTGAGATCGGCCCCGCGGCCATGCGCGAACCGGATGAGACCCTCGATCTCGTCTTCGTTGATGCCCTTGAGGGCAACGGCATTGAATTTGACGCGAATGCCGGCCGCTTCGGCCGCATCGACGCCGCGCAGAACATTCGCGAGATCGCCCCAGCGTGTCACCGCCTTGAACTTCACCGGATCGAGCGTGTCGAGCGAAACGTTGATCCGCCGCACGCCAGCTGAATAAAGCTCGCTTGCATACTTCTCGAGCTGGCTGGCATTCGTCGTGAGCGTCAGCTCTTCGAGTGCGCCGGTTTCGAGATGCCGCCCGAGAGCCCGGAAGAGCCAAAGGATGTTGCGGCGCACCAAAGGTTCGCCTCCGGTAATGCGCAACTTCTTCACGCCCTGCCGGATGAAGACCGCGCACAGCCGGTCGAGTTCCTCGAGCGTCAGCAGATCGCGCTTCGGCAGGAACGTCATGTGTTCGGTCATGCAGTAAACGCAGCGAAAATCGCACCGGTCCGTCACGGACACGCGCAGATATTCGATCGCCCGGCCAAAGGGATCGATCAGCGGTTGTTCGGTCTTATGGGCAGGCTCGCCCAGCATGCGAAGATCTCCGGAAGACGCCTGAGACGTTTCATATCGTACCTCCGGGCGTCAAGGGCAAGCTCGGCCCTCGCGTCAGGGTGTCTTAGATCGTATTAATACAATCTGGCGGGAGGGAAAAATGAAAAGTCCAACGGCTTACTTCGTGCTCGGCTTTGTCACGGCATCCGTGCTCTGGCTGCTCGTTTTTGCCTTTTTGAATGCCGAGCTGCTGCGCACGTTTACCAGCTTTAGCGGCCATTCCTAGGCCCGCTGCCTGACCTTGTTGAACGGGCCGAGCGTCCTGACGATTAGCGCCGCGATGCCGTCGATATCGTTGAGATCGAATACGGGCTTGCCGTGCGCATCGACCTCGTAGTCGGCCGCGATAGCGAGAACGAGCGGGTCGGTCGGGGCCAGCAGCTTCTCCGGCGCGACCGCCGCACGCCGGACCTCAATCTTTGGAATGTTGGCCGCCTTATAGCCTTCGACGAGGATGATGTCCGACGGATTGAGCCGGCTTGCGACCACCTCGAGCGCAGGCTCGCCTGCGGTTTCGATTTCTTCGATCACCGCAACACGCGAGCCTGAGACGATCGCCGTTTCCGCAGCCCCGGCCGCACGATGCCGCGCCGTATCGCTTCCCGGCATGTCGATATCGAATTTGTGGTGCGTATGCTTGATCGTCGCGACCCGCAGCCCTTCGCCTGAAAAGTGCCTCGTCAGCTTTTCGATCAGCGTGGTTTTGCCTGAATTCGACCAACCGGCGACGCCGAAGAGCGGCAACGATGGTGTCTGCCGAAACGCTTTGCCCAAGGTTTGTTATCCTTCTGTGGGTCCGGCGAAGAGAGCGCGGGCGGTTGAAAGATCGTCAGGCGTATTGATGTTGAAAAAAGGATCGACTTTCGCGTCCCGAATGTCGCGCATCGGGAAGGCGACCGCAACAGCCTTGAGCTTGGCCGCGAGCTTATCGACACTCAAGGCACGGGCGTTGAGAGCTTCCGCAATTGTCGGCCGCGTGCTCATCGGCCAAATCGCGATTGTCGGATGACGCCGATCGCCCGACGTCGCTATCGCAACACCGTTCGCCCTGTCGGCGTCGAGCCGCGCCACGACGTCGTTGGGCAAGAACGGAACGTCAGCGGAAACCGTAGCGATCGCGGTGCAGTCCGGCGCATGCTGCACTGCCCAATCCATCACTGCCAGAAGACCGCTGAGGGGACCAAGCTCCGGATTTTCATCATCCGAGACGGTCACGAGGCCGTATTCCGCGAACCGCCCCGGATCGCCATTGATGTTGAGAATGAGCCGCCCGACCTGCGGGCGAAACTGCGCAATGACCCGCGCGAGGATCGTTTGTCCTCCGAGATCGGCAAATCCCTTGTCGCCGCCGCCGAAGCGCCGCGAGCGGCCTCCCGCGAGAATGACGCCGAGGATCTGATTGGAAGTGGGCATGCGCAACGATTAGGGTTCTCGCCGAAAGTCTGCAAGTCGCGGAAATATTTGAGCCCCGGCGGTTTAGCCGCCACAATGGTCCTTTCCACTCAAGCCGCCCGGACTTATATCGCGCGGATGGAAAGCGGCGCTGCTTTGGCGCCCCGGGAGACGCTCATGCCAGTCGATAAGACACAGGTGCTTGCCGCCCTGCGTCGGGTCAAAGGTCCTGACCTTGAAAGCAACATCGTAGATCTTGGCCTCGTGTCCGAGATATTCATCAAGGATGACCATCCGTATTTTTCGATCACGATTCCAGCGAGCCGCGCGGAAGAGCTGGAACAGCTGCGGCTCGCAGCTGAGAAAGTCGTGGCGGATATCGCGGGTGTCGCCGGCGTGACGGCCGTGCTGACCGCCGAAGCGGAAGCGGGAAAATCGCGGCCAGCGCCGCCGCCACCGCGCGCCCCCGCCGGAGCGATCAAGGCCATGTCCGGTCCGCGCGCTGAGCATCCGCGCGTGCAGGAGGCGCGTGCCAAGGGCGCGACGGGCGATGCTGCGGGTCCGCGTCAGGCAGCAGCTGCTGGAGCCAACCCCGCCGCGAAAGCCCAGAACATTCCAGGGGTCAAACACATCATCGCCGTCGCCTCCGGCAAAGGCGGCGTCGGCAAATCGACGGTCGCCGTCAATCTCGCGCTTGGCCTCCAGGCGATCGGCATGAAGGTCGGTATTGTCGATGCCGATATCTATGGGCCATCGCAGCCGCGTCTGCTCGGCATCACCGGAAAGCCACAGGTTGCGAACGGCAAGGTCATCAAGCCTCTCGAAGGCTGGGGCCTGAAAGTCATGTCGATGGGCTTCCTCGTCGATGAAGGAACACCCGTCGTCTGGCGCGGACCGATGGTCGTCTCGGCGCTGGGACAGATGCTGCGCGATACCGATTGGGCAGGCACCGCCGGCGATCTCGATGTTCTCATCATCGATATGCCGCCCGGCACCGGCGACGTGCAGTTGACGATCTCGCAGAGCGTTCCGCTTTCCGGCGCCGTGATCGTCTCGACGCCGCAAGATCTCGCGCTGATCGACGCCCGCAAAGGCATCGCGATGTTCAAGCGTGTCGAGGTCCCGATCCTCGGCATCATCGAGAACATGAGCTATTTCCTTTGCCCGAAGTGCGGCGAGCGCTCGGATGTGTTCGGCCATGGCGGAGCCCGCGACGAAGCGGCGAAGTTCGGCGTGCCGTTCCTCGGCGAAGTGCCGCTGCACATGGACATCCGCGAGACGTCCGATAGCGGCAAGCCCGTGACGGTTGCCGCGCCCGAGAGCGTTCACGCGGGTATTTTCCGCGAATTGGCGGCGCGCACTTGGACTGAGGTCGAGCGTGCGAAGGGAACACTGACCCCGCCACCCGTTCTCGAAATCGCTGACGGCGGCAAGCTTCTGAAAGCGGCATTCCCCGACGGCCGCTCGTTCGATCTGCCGGCCGAATTCCTGCGAGTCGTCAGTCCTTCCGCCGAAGTGCAAGGCCACTCGCCCGCGCAGCGCATCACGGTGCCGCGGAAGAAGCACGTCAAGATCACAGGCCTTAGTCCGATCGGCAATTACGCGACGCGCATCGCCTTTGATGACGGCCACAACACTGGGCTCTTCACATGGGGTTATCTCCACCTCATCGGCCGCGAAAAGGAAACGCGCTGGGGTGAATATCTCGAAGAGCTCGCCGCCAAAGGACTGACGCGCGAGTAATGTCATCCTCGGGCTTGTCTCGAGGATGACAGACTCTATTGGCGCTCATACCCTCTCCTTGCATGAGAGGGTCAGGGCGAGGGGTAAGCCACCCCTCATCCGGCCTTCGGCCACCTTCTCCCGTTGGGAGAAGGAAGTAATTTTCACGTCTCCTCTCCCGGAACGGGAGAGGATGCCCGAAGGGCAGGTGAGGGACTTGAAGCGGGATTTTTAGCTCCGCTCCTCCGGCACGATCGAGAACTCGAGCTTCTCTCCAGCCCGCAAGATCGTGACGATCGTCTTCTGGGCGATGCGGCCAGCGTCGAGAACGCGCGCAACGTCATCGACGCCAGCGATCGCTACGCCGTCGAGCGCGATCAGGATATCGCCAGCCATTAGACCCGCCGCCTCCGCTGGGCCATTGTTCTGCACGCTGCGAATGCCGATGGCGCCCGCCTGCGTGAGGCCAAGCGCGCGTCGAATGCGCTGCGGCAACACGACGTGCTCGGCGACGATGCCCATCACGCCACGCCGCACGCGGCCATGGCTCAGGATCTGAGTCAGCACGTATTCGGCCGTATTCGACGCGACGGCGAAGCAAAGCCCCTGCGCACCCATGATGGTCGCAGTGTTGATGCCGATCACATGCCCCGAAGAATTGACGAGCGGACCGCCGGAGTTTCCGGGATTGAGAGCCGCATCCGTCTGGATCACGTCGTCGATCAGGCGGCCGTTCTCGGCGCGAAGCGAACGCCCGACCGCGCTGATGATGCCGGCCGTCACCGTCGATTGAAAGCCGAGCGGGTTGCCGATGGCGATCGCGATCTGGCCAGGACGCAGTTTTTTGGAATCCGCCAGACGCGCGAATTTCAGCCGCTCCGTCGTCTCTGCCCGCAACACCGCGATGTCCGTGTCCGGATCGCGCCCGATGAGCCGCGCGCCAAAACGCTGGCCGTCGCCTTGCGCAACCGAAATCGATTGCGCGCCGTCGATGACGTGATTGTTCGTGAGAATGATGCCGTCAGGCGAAACGATGACGCCGCTGCCGGACCCTTGCCCCGTACGGCCGCCGCGCGAGCTGCGAACCTGAACATGCACGACGGCAGGCGATACCGCATCGACGACATCGACCACGGCGTTGCTGTAGGCATCCATGAGCGCGGTGTCATCGCGCTGAACGCCGTCCTGGCGAGCGCCGTCGCGTTCGATGCCGCTATCGTCGAGAACCCGGAAAAAGCTGTGTTCCATGTTGCACCCGAGGAATTGAGGTCGCGAACAAATGGCGACGAGCCTCATTTCCATCAAGTGCCGCACAGCACTGCGGCGCATTCCAGGCATGCGTCACCGTTCGGCCAAACTTGCCGCCGAACGGATGTTCCGCTGACTGACTGCTACTCCGCCGCCGCTTGCTGCCGCAGGAAATCGTAAGCCTCGGTCGCGTTGGCGAAAACGTGCGTATCGAGGCCGCGCCGCCTCAGCGCTTCCAGCAGCTTCTGCCGGGTAAGCGCGCTCGTCGCATAGCGGGCGGAGCGTCCATAGTGGTGTTTCGTGACATAAGCGACCATGTCGGCGTATTCGTCGTAGAGATCTTCCGCGATCCGGCAACTGGCCTGATTGATCATGATGTTGACGCGGCTGCCGATCCCCTCGCAGGCCTCGACGATCACCTTCTTGAGGTCCGCAATGTCGGCCTTCTTGCGTACGCTCCAGCCTTCGAGATTGAGGACGAGGATCTTCTGCTGGGTGTCGAAGCTGACGCGATCTTTGAGATTCTGGTTCAGGAGATCGGCAAGCAGATCCATCGGCTGATCGACGAAGATCCGCGGATTCATCGTCACCGGCGAGTGGATATGCGGCTTGAACGCCATATGGGCGAGGATATCGCGGTCGATGTCGATGCCCGGCGCCACCTCGATGAGCTCGAGACCGTGATCGGTGAGCTGGAAGACGCAGCGCTCGGTGACATAGATGACGGGCTGCGCCTTCTGCGCCGCGTACTTGCCGGAGAACGTCACCTGCTCGACCTGCTTCACGAATTTGCGCGCGCGGCCTTCTTTGATAATGCGCAGCTTGCCGTCCTCGATTGCGACCTCGAGACCACCGGCGGTGAACGTGCCGGCGAAAACGACCGCCCGCGCGTTTTGCGAGATATCGATGAACCCACCGCAGCCGTTGAGCTTGCCGCCGAACTTGCTGGTGTTGACGTTGCCGAGGCTGTCGCATTCCGCCATGCCGAGGCACGTGAGATCGAGACCGCCGCCGTGATAGAAGTCGAACATCTGGTTTTGGTCGAGGATCGAGTGCGCATTCGCCGATGAGCCGAAGCTCGATCCGCCAGCAAGCACGCCGCCGACCGCGCCGGCTTCCGTCGTCATGACGAGGTACGGCGTGACCTTCTCTTCGTTGGCGACGTTGGCAACGCCGTCTGGCGCGCCGACGCCGAGATTGATGACGCCGTTCGGCGGCAGCTCGAACGACGCGCGGCGTGCGATGATCTTGCGTTCGTCGAGTTCCATCGTCGGCAGGCTGTCGACTGTCACGCGAACTTCGCCCGCAAGACCCGGGTCGTACATGACGCCGTAGTTCATGCGGTGCATCTCGGGCGGATCGGCGACGACGACGCAATCGACGAGGATGCCTGGAACCTTCACGTCCTTGGGCTTGATCGAGCCCTCCGCGACGATGCGCTCGACCTGCGCGATGACGATGCCGCCGTTGTTGTGAGCGGCCATGGCCTGCGCCAGCACGTCGAGCGTCAGCGCTTCCCGTTCCATGCTGAGGTTGCCGAGCGGATCGGCGCTCGTCGCACGGATGAGCGCGACGTTGATGGGGGTCGCCTTATAGAACAGCCACTCCTTGCCATCGACCTCGACGAGCTTGACGAGATCCTCTTTCGTCTTCGTGTTGACCTTGCCGCCACCGAGGCGCGGATCGACGTACGTATGGAGACCCACGCGGGTGAAAAGACCGGGGCTGCCGGATGCGCAGCTGCGATAAAGTTTGGAGATGACGCCCTGGGGAAGGTTGTAGCCCTGGATCTTGTCGTCCTGTGCCGCCTGCGCGACCTTGGGCATCCGACCGAAGTTCGCCGCGATCACGCGCTTCAGCAGGCCTTCGTGATGGAGCCGGCCGGTGCCGAGCCCTTTGCTGTCGCCGGCGCCCGCGCACATGATCAGGGTCAGATCGCGCGGAGCACCCGTTTCGACGAAGCGCTTTTCCAGAGCCGCATGCAGGGCTTCTGGAATGCAGCTCTGGACAAACCCCGTTGTCGTGACGACGGCGTTATCGCCGATGCGTGCGATGGCTTCGTCCGCCGAAATGACCTTGCTCGTAGTCATGCGATGCGTTTCCCCGAGAGTCACAGTTCCGGCTTCGGCGAGACGTCGAGCGGTCCCTGCAGAGCCGTGCTGTTGTTTGTTTTATATTCGGATACCGGATTGGTGGCCGGACCGCCATTCGCGCATAGCTCAGCTCGAATGGGCATGCACCACTCAAGGGGGTAATCAGCCCCTATCCGAGGGGGAACGCGTGGCTTATGCCGCACCTTATTGCACATGAGACCTGCGAAAGGCGCACGGCGGAAAGGTTGCCGGGTGATCGTTTCATGCATACCAGACACCAGCAATGACAGAACTGTTCCGCCGCAACCTAATTCCCCTCATCGTTGCCACGGCTCTCTTCATGGAGAACCTGGATGCGACGGTGCTTGCCACATCCTTACCGGCCATTGCTAAGGATCTGAATGCAAATCCGATTCATCTTAAACTCGCGCTGACGACTTATCTCCTGGCGCTGGCCGTTTTCATCCCCGCGTCGGGCTGGATGGCCGACCGCTTCGGCGCCAAGAACATCTTTCGCGCTGCGATGGTAGTGTTCGCGGCCGGTTCCATCGCCTGCGGCCTCTCGACCGATCTCGGCTCGCTCGTTGCCGCACGCATCCTTCAGGGGATCGGCGGCGCGATGATGACGCCGGTCGGCCGGCTGATCGTGCTCCGCACCATCCCGAAGGCCGACATGATCGGCGCCATCGCGTGGTTAACCGTCCCGGCCCTCGTCGGTCCCGTCATGGGCCCCCCGCTTGGCGGCTTCATCACCACCTATTTCAACTGGCGTTGGATCTTCTGGATAAACATTCCGGTCGCCGTTGTCGGGTTGGCGTTGATCACCCGCTTCATTCCGGACGTGCGCGAGAAGGTGACGCGCACCTTCGATTTGCGAGGCTTCCTGCTGATCGGGCCCGGCCTGTCGATGTTCCTGACGGGCATCACGATGATGGGGCTCGGCATCGTCGACAGAGAAACCGTGCTTCTGATTTCGGCAACCGGAGCGGTCCTTCTCGGCGCTTACGTTTGGCATGCCCTGCGGGTGCCTGCACCGATCGTCGACTTGCGATTGCTGACCATACCGACCTACCGCGCGGGTGTCGTCGGCGGCTTTTTCTTCCGCACCGGCCTCGGCGCCGGCCCGTTTCTATTGCCGCTGCTGTTTCAATCCGGATTCGGCATGACGGCATTCCAATCGGGGCTGATGACCTTCGCAACCGGCATCGGCGCCATGTTCATGAAGACGCAGGCCGCGACGATCATCCGGCGTTACGGCTTCCGGCGGGTGCTGATGGTGAATGCCGTCATATCGAGCCTCTTTGCGGCCTTCCCGTCGCTGTTCTCGAGCGCCACGCCGCCGCTGCTGATCGTCGGACTGTTCCTCCTGGGAGGCCTCTCCCGCTCGCTTCAGTTCACGAGCGTCAACACACTCGCCTACGCCGACGTGCCGCCTGAGCGCTTGAGCTCGGCGACGAGCTTCGCCGTGGTCTGTCAGGAACTGTCCGGCTCGGTCGGCGTCACCATCGCCGCGATGGGCCTTGAAGGCATGCAGCACCTCGTCGGCGGCACTGCCATCGACGCCGGACATTTCCCGCCGGTCTTCATCCTGATCGCAATCGTCTCAGTATCGTCGATCCTGTTCTTCAGGAAGCTTTCGCTATCCGCCGGCGCGTCGCTCCTGCCGACGGAAGCGATGAAGGCGGCGGAGCCGCCGAAGGAAGTCGCCCGCCTCAGCGAAGGCCACGTCGGATAGGCTTAGCCAAGCACGAAAGCCGCGATCGGAGGTCCGATCGCGGCCACTATCGCTGGTCGTGGAGAGCGGAAGCGGTTTAAGCCGCTTTCTTCGCTTGGGCCTTCTGGCGCGGAGCCTTGCGCGGTGCCTCAGGCACCACGCGAAGGGCCGGAACGGTCAAGTCCGTGACCGTCCGCTTGCGACGGATGACGGCTTCGCGAGCGCCGAACGCCTGCGCGAGGGCGAGCAGAGCCGATGACGGCTTCAGTCCCACACATCCGCGCGCGTCGACGGCGGCAAAGCCAGTCCGCGAGCATGCCTGCAAAGACAGGTGCCCGGAGCTCAAGACCGCGACACCCGACACGCCGCCGCCGGCGACGCGATCGAGGTGGAGGCTCTTGAGCTTGAGGCCCAAGCTCTCGACGGCACGCTTTGTCGCACGCTCGGCCGACTTGACGTCGTCGAGGCGCTCCGCGCCGTGGAGATCGATAAAGATCGTAGTCCCTGCACTATTGACGCTATGCTCAGCAGTCGGACTCCTAGTCGAGTCCAGAGCTTCCGTGTTGAACGCAGCGCGCGAAAAATCTTCCTCTTGGGCGGTGCTTGAACGAGTCAAGTCCATCCCCAATTGGAAGAGGGTGTCATTAAAGGCCATGTGACCCTCCCCAACCAGCAGATAGGTTTGACTCGCCCGCTCCTTACCTCATTGGTTCTGGAAAACCTCGACCATGTTGGCAGGTGGACAGACGAGAGAGGCTGCATATGAGGCCAATGCCCCCCCCACGCAAGAGCTTTTTGACCCTCATGCGGATTTTTTTTCGTCGAGGGCTTCCATCGACTTAACCGAAGATAAAACAATCGATCTGATTGAGGGATCCAAGCGCGACAATTGCGCAAATTACTCGTCCTGTTTGCCGAGGAATTTGTTCAGCAGATCTTTTGCTTTCTTCTTGTTGGTCGCAGCGGTGCTCGACGGATCCTCGTCGGCCTTCTTGCCGAAGAGCTGATCGACGATCTCGTTGGGATTCTTGCCTTTGAACTTTTTGCCGATCTCCTTGATCGTCTCCACCGTCTTGTCCTTGTCGGAAAGCACGGCTTTGAAGTCTGGACGATAGGAAGGCTTGTCCCAGGAGCCCGTGATGTGGACCGGAACCTCGATCCCGGAGGCTCCCGCATCGCTCGGCTGACCCTCCGCCGCGGCAATGAGCTTCGGCCGGATCGTGTAATCGACGGTGCGCTCGGGCATGCGCGCGGTGCCCGAACCCGTAACCCTCAGCATCGGGCTGATGAGCTGCAGATCCTGGTTCTGCGCCACGCCGTTGACGATCGTGAACGTCGCGCCGAGCGCGCTGAAGTCGGTCTTTTCCGACGGCGCCGTTTTAAATCCTCCGAGGTTGCCTTGTGTCAGGCCGCGTATCGCTCCGGGCAGATTGAAGCCGACGATGGCGCCATCCGCAAACTGGAAGCCGGCCGTGCCGTTGAGGCTTTCGATCAGCTGCAACTGGCTGACGCCGTTCGCCGTCAGCTGCAGTGCCACATTGGCGTTGCCCGAAATCCACCCGAAATTCGCAGAATCCTTCAGGAACGGCAGCGCTGAAACGCCGTCGAGCTTGAAGTTCGCGCCGACATTTGCGCTTCCTGCCGACCCACCGATTGTGAGGACGCCGTTGCCGTGCCCCTTGTAAAGCGCGACGTCGTTGAACTTCGCCTGCATCACCAGATCTTTGACCGCGACCTCGACCGAGGATTTGCCGATTGCGATGTTCTTGAACTGAAGCTTGTCGACGCTCACGCGTGCGTTGCCGTCGGCGACGCCGAGAAGCGTCAGGTTCAGCGCCTCGCTCGACCAGCCTAGCCGCTGTTCGACGCCATACACTTTCGAGCCTTGCAGCAGTTTCTCGATCTGATCGGGCGTCGCCGGCGTCGGCTGCCTCGCGGGCGCCGCTGGCGCTGCCTCTGGTTCAGGCACTGGAGCTGGCTCTGGCGCCGGCGTGGCATCGTGGCTGGCCGCTGCTCCCTCGGTCGCGAGCGGGCCGGTCACCGCGCTGGTCAGGTATTTGTTGAGATCGAGTGCCGAAACGCCGAGGTCGGCCTCGACGTAGGGCCTGATACCGCCCGTCGTGACCTTGATCGTGCCCCTCGCAGCCGCGCCGTCGAGTCCGAATTCGGCATCCGTGAACACAGTGATGTTGTCGAATGTCTTGAGCCGTCCCTTGATCGACATGGGGCCGAAACCAGAGACGGGCGGCAGCTGAGTTCCGAACCAGGTGGCAAGTCCGCGCGTCGAATTCGATTGCGCGCTGACTTGGCCGTCGAGGAAGGCGCCGTCTTTGACGACGAGGCCGCCGTCATAGGATGCGGTGATCAACGGATTGTTCGCGTTGAAGGCGAGGTGAGTGGGCTTTTCCGCGGCGAGCCCGCGGACATCGTCGACCTTGCCGTCGAAGTCGAGCCGCCGGTCGTGCCAGACGAGATTGCCGTTGGCGACGAGCGGACTTTCGAGCGAAGGCAGCCTGAGCGAAACGTTCACCTCGGAGACTTCCGAAACCTTCCCCGAACGCTCGTCGGTAAAGCGGAAGGTTCCATTCTGCAGTGTCACGTTCTCGATTTGCACGTCCGCCGCATTGTCGCCCGCGCCGCTGTTGTCCGCCATCGCGACTGCGATCGGCGCCGCGTCAAGCCGGGTTCCCCGCATCTGCAACTCTGCAAGCCGCGTCGGCGCGTTGACGGCTGCGAACTCCCAATTTCTGTGGCCGTCCTTATCGACGCGCAGGTCGAGCGTGGGGCTCTTGAGCGTCACCGCATTGATCTTGGGCTGCCGCTGCAAAAGCGTCATCGGATCGACGCTCGCCTCGAGCGCTTGCGCCTTGAGGAAATTGCCCTCCATTCCTGGCGGACCCGACAGCGACACGTCCTTCAGCGAGATGCCGAGAACGGGGAAGAAAGTGAACGCGGCTCCTCCCGCGATGACGAGATCGCGGCCGGTACGAGCTTTGACCTGCTCGGTGATCGTCTGCCGGATCAAGTCGCTTGGCGGGTTGAGCAGCAGATAACCAACGCCGGCGCCGACGACAGCGAGGATGAGAAGGCTGACGTAAAGCACCCCGGCCCAGAGGCTGCTCCGAGGAGCGGGCGGTCTCCGCCGTCCACCTCCTCCGCCGCCCGGTGGTGGCGGCGTACGGCGGGGTCCAGAACCGAGGGGCGCGCGCTCGAAGCTCGGCCTTATAGGCGGCAGCGGCGGCGGCGCGGAATTGTACGACATGCAGTCCTCTTAAGAGCGGCGAACGGGCCGCGTAAAGCGGCGCAAAATATCGATGCGAATTATGTCACTTACGGGCCGCAAACCCCTGGGGTGCAAAGTCGAAATGCCCCGGGAGGCGCGTCAGCGGGCTACCTGCAGGCTGGACCATTTCTTTCCTCGTTTTTTAAGCACCTCGGATTTTACCCCGAGGCGAGTGTGCGGGGATTTCTATTTTCGCGATCGTAGAATCCCTCATAGGTTGCATAATTAAGTCATAACTTCGCCAAGGTTGCGACGCATATTCCCGGCAGACTTTGGCAATGCCAGAACCGTCTTTCCCGTTACGACTATCGCGCACTTGCCTTCGGGCAGGTGCGCTCTTTCTCCTGTCCGTTCCGCCAATTGCCGCCATCGCGACGACAGCGCCGGAAAACGGTCAGCCGGCAATCATCTCAGGTTTAGGCCGAGTCGTTGATGGCGACACACTCGATGTGGGCGCCACGCGCGTTCGCCTCGAAGGCATCGATGCCCCGGAAACGGCGCAGACCTGCCAGACCGCAACTGGGGAATCCTGGGCATGCGGGAAAGCTGCAACGGCCATGATGCGCAAATTGTCCGAGCGCCAGGACGTCGCCTGCGACCGCACGGGCACCGATCGCTATCATCGAACGCTCGCGACCTGCTTCGTCGAAGGCGTCGACATCGGCGAAGCGATGGTGCGCGCCGGGCTCGCCTGGGCCTTCGTCAAATATTCGACGGTCTACGTTGCCATCGAAGCCGAAGCGCGAAAGGGAAACATAGGCGTGTGGCAAGGCCCGGCCGAGGCGCCTTGGGATTTTCGCCGCAACGAATGGCAGGTCGCCGAAGTCGCCGCCCCGAAAGGCTGCGCGATCAAAGGCAATGTCTCGTCGCACGGCCGCATCTATCACATGCCGTGGGACGGGCGCTGATTGACGTCTCATCCACGTTCGGCTCGGCAGCGTTCTTCTTCATTGGCTCGAGCCACCCGCGATAGTGCGCCAGTAGCCCGATGAGCGGCAGTCCAATTCTGACGTCGAAGTGAAAGCGCCAGTCCTCGCCTTCGAACTCGCGCGTGTCGGACGTCGGCGCCAGAAAGAGCGGCAGCCTCACTGGGCCGATACGCCAGCCGACGACCGGCATCCGCACTTCGCCGCGTTCGGTGCTGAGCCCGAGCCGGATATCGAATGGCCCGAAGCGCTCAGAAATAACGGTGCCGCCTTCGTATCTGAGGCGGGACGCAAAGCGGCTCCCAGCGAAATTCCGCTGCCAGATTTCCTCCCCTCCGCCACGATCGACCGTAACCGTCACGTCGGCGCCGCGGGCCGACGCCGGAAAACCGGCGGACACTCTCACCAGGCGTCCGGCGAGGGAGGTCGCAGCATCGATGTCCGCCTTGCCCGTCCAGACCGGCGGCGCGTCCTGATCGTGAAATGCACGAACGGCGTGGGGCAATCGCCTGTAGCTCGCGCTTCCGGACGCGGACGCGATGAGGCAATCCGGGTCAGCATACTGAATGGTCCGCGAGGTCGTAAGCGACGGCGGCGACATCTCGGCCTCGATCGACGCGAGCGGCAATGCTGCGATTTCGGCGCCTGCCCTCTCGCCGCCGCGAAGCAACGACCGCGTCAACGCAACGGCGGGAAGAACCGGAACGTCCGGACCTGCACCTTTTTCGGCAATGAGAAGCCAGCGCGCACGGGTCTGTCGCCCGCTCGCATCGATGCCGGCGCACGTCACCGTCATGCCGCCGCGATCGGTCGAAAAGAGACGCGTGATGCGTCGCGCCTTCTCCAGCAACGGCGCCAAGGATTCGATTTTCGTAATCACGCCGCGCTGCCTGAGCTGCGCGAGCGCGAATAGTCCAAAATGCTCGATGCGCGACTGAAGCCCGGCGCTGAATGACACCCGTGACCGGACGTCAAAGCGCCGCTGCATCAGCACTGCGTCGGCCGTTTCGACTGGCGAGAGATAGCGCGTTCCAAGCCGCTCGATCTTGGTGCGCCGAACGCCGCCCCAACCAGCAATGCCACGTTGTCTGCCTTCGTCGAAGACCGTGATCGGTGCGCCGGTATAGGAGAGAATTGCACGAATGACAGCCTCGCCGACATCGCCGCCGCCTCCCGGCATGATCGCGATATCGATGCTGTCGACGCGCCGCCATCCCGTGGTCAGATCCTCGACGACAGCCATCGACAACGCCGGTGTCGAGCTTGCCCCGGCACGTGCGGCGACGCCCCGGGAGCGCGCGACGGCGTCGAGTGCCGTTCCGAAGTTGAGAAGGTAATCGCGCGCATCGGCAAGATCGATCCAGTGCGCGCCAAGGCCTATAGCCGCGCGTGCAAGATCGTAGTTGGCGGATTGAAACGGGCCCGAGGCATCGATGACGAGCCACGGCGATAGCGACCGCAGCCGGGCCATGCTCGACGGATCGTTCCGGTCAAAAGCAAAGGGGATGCAACGCGCACCCCCTTTCAATTTCTGCGTAAGAGCCCTGGCGCGCTCTTCGCTACGTGACGTGAGCGTGAGTTCCACGCCCTCGATCGTCGCAAGCCGCCGTGCCAGCCGTTGCCCGAAGAAGCCTGTTGCTCCTATCAGCATGATGCGGCGAGGCACGGCCGTCCCTCACGATCTCAGTACCGCGGATCGCGCGGAGGGCCATCATACGGTCCGTTATCGCCGCGCCGATCATCGCCATACGGCCGGTCTCCACCCGGTGGCGGCGGCGGAGGTCCACCATCACGCGCGAGAAGCGGCGTGATGCGGCGAACGGCGACGCGGCGGTTCAACCGTTCTGGGGCTGATGTCGGCACTTTCAGATACTGTTTGCCATAGCCCTGGGTCGTCATGTTTTCGAACGGCACCTGGAACTGTTCGCTTAACACTGTGGCAACAGACTCCGCGCGCCGGTCCGATAGCGAAAGGTTGTCTTCCACCGAGCCGACGGCATCCGTGTAGCCTTCGATCATGAAGACCTCGTTGGGATTGCGATCGATGATGCGGTTCATGCCCCGCGCGATCCGCTCGAGCTTGCGATACTGACTCGGATCGACATCCCACGCACCGAACTCGAAGGTGATATCGTCAAGATCGACACGACGCATGCGGTCGCGAAGACCGACCGTCGCCCGGATTTCGTCCAGCGTGTAACGATCGCTGAAATCGTCGACCGGGGGCGCGCTCAGGGCCTCGTACACGTCGTCGTCGCTCGCACGTTCGTAATCGACGATGTATTTGTCGCGCGGAATAAGGACGCGTGGCGGCGGCACGTCGAGAACCGAATTCAGGATCGCCGCACCGGCAGCGACGCCGATACCGATGCCGATGCCTGTCGCGATGCCTCTGCCGATGCCATCACCCCCGCGGCGGCGATTGTCGATGATGATGACATCGCGCCCGTCCGGCCCGCGACGATAACGGCGCAGAAGCTGTCCGTTCGCGTCGGTTTCCGAATAAACCTTGAAACCGCCCGGCCGGTCGATGATCGAAACGTTCGTGCCGCCCTGGCCTTTTTCAAAGCGCGCACGCGGGTCCACACGCCGCAAGCGCTCGTTCTCGTCGTGCTGGATGACGACGCGATTGTTCTCTTTGAAAATCCGGCGCTGGCCCGGCTCTTCGATCACGACTCCCTTGCCGCCGTCGATTTTCACTTCCTTGCGCTGTTCGCGCAGGTTTTCGAACCTGCGCTTGGCGTCTGCGGGCGAAAGCGGCCTGTTCGGCTCACCGAAATTGTTCGTCTGCGCCGGCGGTTGTGGCTGGGTTCCGCCGCCGGGATTGTCGATGACAGGACGTCCGGGCGGAGGCTGGTTGGATCCTGGATTTGGCGCCTGATCGTGGTCGCGATCGCGTCCACCGAACTGCTTCGATTTGTCGGGCCGGTTCCGGTCGTTGCCCGGGCCGCCGAACTGATCGTTGAGGTTTTTCGGCTTGCCGTTGAACGGCTGTTGTTGTGGCTGCGGTTCAGCCTGCTGCTGTTGCGGGGGCGGAGCCTTGACCGGGTTATTCACAACCGGCGGCTTGTTTTGCTGATCTTTCTGCTGCGGATTGCCGAACGCGTTCGGGTTGCCCTGAGGCTGGTTGCCGCCACCGAACTCTCTTGAAGGTCTTTCCCGCTTCGGGCGTTGCTGATCCTGCTGCTGGCCCTGCTGCTGCTGATTTCTCTGCTGCTGATCACCGAACGCGTTAGGATTGCCCTGAGGCTGGTTGCCGCCACCGAAATCTCTTGAAGGTCGTTCCCTCTGCGGGCGCTGCTGATCCTGCTGCTGGCCCTGTTGAGGCTGATTTTTCTGCGGATTGCCGAACGCATTCGGGTTGCCCTGAGGCTGGTTGCCGCCACCGAACTCTCTTGAAGGTCTTTCCCGCTGCGGGCGCTGTTGATCCTGTTGCTGGCCCTGCTGCTTCTGGCCCCAAGACCGATCTTGCCGGTTCTGTTCTTGTCCGCCGCCCGGCTGTCCAGGTTGCTGCCTATGGTCGTTGCCGCCGCGATCGTCCTTCCCGTGGCGCTTCGAATTGTCGTCCTTGCCGTTATTGTCGCCTGCCGGCGGTTGACGCTGATCGTCGGCGCGAACGAGCGTCGGCGCCGCGGCAAATACTGCCAATAGCGAAGCGGTCGCCAAGATCGCTTTTCGGGTAGATGTCATGCTGATCCCTCGAATTATTGCAGCGTCCCCGGATGACGTTGCGAATCGATTTAGCTTCGACGTTCTTCTTAGTTGGAATTCCGGCAATTGCCGCATCCGACGGCGCCGAAGCTATCCCTTCGACGCTGAGGGATAAAGGCAGCCGTATGAAGCCCGCGTGAATAGGTTGCGGCGAAATCGTGGCCGATGATTTGGTTAAAACACGTATTCGTCATGCATGCGCGTGCAAAAATGGCCATTGCCGTTTTAGCGGAATGAATGCGCGACATCTCCAAACTCGTGGCTTTGTTTCGAAGCAGATCGCGTCGCAACGCCGAGGGCAATGATGTGCCAAGCCGCGCATCGGCCACGCTAGAGCGCGGCGGAGGTGTCGATTGCGAAGCCGATAGAGGCGCCACTTCTGCACCCTCTCGGTCAACGGCGAAGCTTGCAAGCGCAACTCGCTAAATCCCATGGTGACTTTCGACCCACAGGCGCGCCGGTCGAGGCTAAGGCAACGGAATTTCCAAGCGCCGGTCATAAGTTATTCACGACGTGTCGGCTCTTGCGGCAGGACGTTGGGTTTTGTCGTAATGTCCGTGGTATGATTTCTCACTCCAACCCACGGGAGTTTGACAAATGACGTTCGATCAATCGGGTGTCCGCAGCTTCAGAATGGAACTCGCGTCGTCGCTTCAGGCCCATTGGAAGCTCTATCTGTTCGAAGGCATCGTGCTGATCATTCTTGGCATAGCCGCAATCCTCATTCCTCAAATCGCGACGCTGACTGTCGAGCTCTTCATTGGCTGGCTCCTGCTGTTCAGCGGCATAGCCGGTCTTTTTACGACCTTCTCGATTCGTCCGATGCCGGGTTTCTGGTGGTCGCTCTTCTCGGCTTTGATCGGGATCGCAGCCGGCTTGATGCTTCTCTTCTGGCCGATATCCGGCGTGATATCGCTCACTCTCGTCCTGATTGCCTTCTTCATTCTCGAAGGTATCGCTTCGATCCTGTTCGCGTTGGAGCATCGCGCCGAATTGCCGGGAAGCTGGTGGGCCATGCTGTTGAGCGGAATTGTCGACTTGGTGCTGGCGGGCTTGATCTTCTTTGGTCTGCCATCCTCAGCGGGCTGGGCAATCGGCCTTCTGGTCGGCATCAACTTGATCTTTGGTGGCTGCGCCTTGAGCGCAATGGCGCTGCAAGCACGGAACATCGACACCCGGGCGTAACGCCTCGAGCGTTTCTGGTTGTCTCTGAGAAGCGCAGTCGATGGGGCGGCGCGGCGGCTTAAGGAACAAGCACGGCCGCGCCGGAAAAGCGTCCCGCCCTGAGATCCGCCAACGCCTCGTTCGCGGCCGTCAACGGATAGATTGTCGTCGTTGTCTTGACCGCGGCCTTCGGAGCAATGGCGACAAACTCCCTGCCGTCCTGCCGGGTTAAGTTGGCGACCGATCGAATTTCCCGCTCTTCCCAGAGTATGTAATAGGGGAACGAGGGAATGTCGCTCATGTGGATACCTCCGCAGACGACGCGGCCGCCCTTCCGGACGGCCCTCAGCGCCGCGGGGACCAGCGATCCGACCGGCGCGAAGATGATGGCGGCATCGAGAGGGTCCGGCGGCATAGCGTCGGATGTGCCGCTCCAGCGCGCGCCGAGAGCGAGGGCGAACCGCTGCGCGGCTTCGTCGCCCGATCGGGTGAAGGCATAGACCTCGCGGCCCTGCCACCGGCACACTTGCGTGATGATGTGCGCCGCCGCCCCGAAGCCATAGATGCCGATCCGCTCGCCCTCACCGGCGAGCCGCAATGATCGCCAGCCGATGAGGCCCGCGCACATCAAGGGCGCTGCTGCGACGGGATCATCGAAATTCGCCATGGGAAACGCGAAATCGGCATCCGCGATGGTATGTGTCGCGAAACCGCCGTCACGCGTGTAGCCCGTGAAGAGCGGGACGTCGCAGAGGTTCTCTCGTCCGCTGGCGCAATAGGGACAGTGTCCGCAGACGTGTCCGAGCCAAGGCACACCAACGCGGTCACCAACCCGATGATCCGTCGTACCAGGACCCACCGCATCCACGATGCCGATGATCTGATGACCAAGAATGATCGGCAGCTTCGGAAACGGCAATTCGCCGTCGATGATGTGAAGATCCGTCCGGCAGACGGCGCAAGCCTCGACGCGAATGCGTATCTGGCCGCTCTCGGGTATAGGATCGGGCCGCTCTTCGAGCTCCAGTGGCCGTCCGACGGCGTGGAAGACCATGGCTTTCATCGATCGATCTTTCCGGGCAAAAAAGTTGGCGAAACGGGGCAGTCGAAGCCTCATGCCAATTGAACCTACAAAACGCGCGCACGCTATGGGCTTTTCCAGCAAATGCCCCTGACGGTTTCGACAGTTGATTGGCTGCGCCTATGTGAGACTCTGGGCGGGCCAGCGAAGCCTCCGTCCGCGCGTTGGCCGGATAGCGGGCGTCTCGTTTCTCTCCCAGACCGAGGCGCCCGCAAGCGAGAAGCTCTCGCAATTCTCTCTGTACAGATCAACCCGCCAATGCCACCGGCAAATTTGCGTCCGGTGGTTACGTAGAAGTCGCGCAAGCGTTCTATTTTCAATTTGAGCAGAATTCTCGAAGCGCCACTGTCGTTCCGATCAGGTTCTTGAACGATGCTTCTCCGGCATTGTTCGCGCCCAGCAAAGCTTGCCAGCAACGTCGCCTTGCACCGATAGGAGAGGTGGATGAACGATCAGAATCCGTTGCAATACCGGAAAGTCGGCCGCAGCTTCCATCGTCATCTCGCCTATCGCCTGCGCCGGAATATCATCAGCCAGCGGATGACGCGCGGCCGCTGCCGGGTAAGATCGATCTTTCGGCAAGAGATTGGCGCTGCACCGCAGCCGTTTCCCGCACATCATTTGACGGCATCGAACATCGATCTCGATCATCTGACCAGCACGCTCGACCTCTTCGAGGCCGGCCATGCCAGCGGCTGAGCACAATGCCTCACTGACAAGTGGTTGTGACGCAAGCGGAACCGTTATTCCACATCCGGCATTACGGCGACTTGTGAACATTCAGCGCGAGTTCGAGCAATCGTTCGCACAAAAGCCGCCCCAAGAAACCGCATCGCTACAGCCCGAGCGCGCCATCGAAACACTGGTGCGTTGGCGGCAGATGGCAAAGCGGACGCTCATTCGCGTTGCGATGGTATCGATTTTGGCCAATCTGTTGGTGCTGATCGTGCCGCTCTCTCTTCTTCAACTATCCGATTTCGTTTTGCCGGATAGAGGGCTTGCGCCGCTTCTGTCATTGCCGCTTCTGACGCTGATCCTGATCGCCGCGATGTCCATGCTCGACATTCGTCGAAGGACGATTTTGAACGGCCTTGCGGTCTCGATGGAAATGCTCTTCGGCAACGCGCTACTTTCTGCGATGCTGGCCTCCGGGCCGACGCAGGAACGTGGCTATGTGGAAAGGCTACGCGACGTACACCAAGTGCGCATTTTCCTCGGAAGCCCGACAATGCTGCACCTCACTGATGCGCCGATGCTGCCACTTTTTTTTACTGGACTCGTCCTCATTGATCCCGGTCTCGGAGCGATCGTGTTGATCTCAGCCCTCGTATCTGGGACCATTGTTCTAAAGTGCACGCGCCGGACCTCCTACGTCGCGCAGGCGTTGACGGCGGCCGCGATCCTTGGCTGGAGTGCGCATCTCTTGCTCGGAGGCACACTGACCATCGGAACGACGATCGCAGCAGCCATCATTGCCGGCCGCGCGCTTCGCTCATTTGAAGGCGTGATCGGGGGATGGAAGATGGCGACGTGCGCATGGACAGCATATGTCCGCGTTCGAGCAAAGTTCGAAAACCTTTCCGCCGTTGCGGAGGTCTCGCCTTCGCCGTCACTTCCGCCCAAGTTTGCGATGGCAAATGTGCTGCCGCTTGGGAACTCTAAACAGAAAAGCCGTCATATCGCGATGAGTTGCTGAGCAACGACTTTCGCGACAGCCTGCGTCGTCGTCGTGCAGTTCAGCTTCTCTCGCGCGGAATTGAGGTGGAATCGTACGGTGCGTTCGCTGATCCCGAGGATCACGCTTGCCTCCCAAGCCGACTTGCCGGCCGCCACCCATCGCAAGCAATCCAGTTCTCTCGCCGATATCACGAGCGCATCGGATGTATCGATGCCGTTTCGGCGGAGCATATGGCTATGGAAATAGTCACCGAGCGTCTTGAGCTCTGCACAGGAAGGCGCGCCTTCCGCTTCCGTGTCGCCCGCCAGAGGCACGCTGCGCGTGTATCCTAAAATCGCGATCTCACGGCCGCGGGCCGTCAGCTCAATTGCGGACTCTGAAGCTTCGTTGGTGCTGCAGCCTTTCCAACGCTGCGCGAGTTTCGTGATTTCCAAGTCCGCGAGTTGCGCAGGCGGAATGGGATAAGGCGTAATCGCCTGGCTCGCAAAATCACTGCTGAACGCACAATGTACGAACGCACGGCTCGAATGCCGGGGGATATTCACACACAAATAGAAAAGATCATTGAGATGATAAATCGAACGCGTGGCAGAAAGAAATGCGACGCCCTTGTCTCGCTCGACGATCGCCGCCGGATCCGGCACGATCTGCGCTAATACGCCCTTCAGCACTGTAAAATAAATCCGGAGTATAAAGAGGCTCTAAAACATTTTTGATTGTAACGCCGTCGCGTGGAGTATGCGTAAAGCGGCGCTGCATCATTTTAAATTAAATGCGTATGCGGACGATTTTCCGGAAGTGCTGCGCTGGGCAGGGGCTTCGAGGCATCGATGAGCGTGGAGGTTGGGCAACGCCGCGCTGTAATGAGAGCCAACCGGCTGCGCGAGGCTCGACGTCTTGTTGCGAATCACATCCCCTATAGGTGAAGCCAAACATTCATTGCAATTATCGTTTTTCTGACCTCGATCTTCTCAGTTTTTGAATTTCCAAGCTTCCGATTTTTCAGACGACGAATGTCAGATTTCTCAAATCCGTTTTCAGACAGGTTCTTATATTATGAAAATCGTTCAGCTGTTTACAGCGCTAGTCCTGTGCCTGCTCGGAGCTTCTGCGGCACATGCCGATGGCCTAGATCTTCCCTGGGGTGGGCCGCCCGGAACGCCATGCGGCGGAATTTATTCCGGTCTCTACGTTGGCGGAGAGCTCGGTGGCGGCAGTATGAGAACGAAGGCAGCGGCGGATCTGGGGTCCATCAGCGCGAATGATGGAGGCTTCACTATTGGTGAGTACAGTGGTTACAACTACCAATGCGGTGATGCACTCATAGGCATTGAATCGGAATTCAGCTATTTCGGCGCCGAAACCCGTCCCGGATGCCCGGGATGCGGTGAAGCCTTCAACTCATCGATGAACTGGTTCAGCTCGCTTCGCGGCAGAGTGGGCATCGTCGCGGATGACAACATTCTTTTGTTCGCCACCGGCGGTCTCGCCTATTCAACTGTCGACCACCAATTCAGCGATCCATTCGCGCCGGGCGGACCGTTTGGAAAGTCGAATAGCGATACGAAGTTGGGCTGGACGGTCGGCGGCGGCTTCGAAATGTTTTTGAGGGACAACTGGGCGCTCCGCGGCGACGCCCTATTCGTCGATCTGGGGCGCGACAGCCAGAACTTTTCGTTCGGTGCCTGCGATGGCGGACCCTGCAACGTGCACGTAAGCTGGGATGACAGCTTTTGGGTAGCTCGTATTGGCCTGACCTATCTCTTCAACGCTGGGTCAGTACCGGTGATCCCGGAATATGTCCCGGAATATAGCGTGAAGTGATGGCTCTCGGCGGATCGCGCCAGGAGGCGACGAAATAGGGCGGACGTCGCCACGTCCGCCCTCTATTTGTGATCAGCATAGGTTGCTTCTGTTACGCCGCAGTGGCCTCGGAGACTTCCGGCTGCCACGCTCCGGATGCATCGGCCGCAGCTGCAAGAGCGACGAGATAGGTCGTCGAAATTTCTCCGGATTGAAACATCGCGTCGACCCGGGCAGCCTCCGCCATCATGTCCGCGATTTCGTCATCGGAAAGCCGCTCGGAATAGGCCGCGGAAAGCTCGATCTTGGAATTGCATTCAACCATGACGCCACTCGATCCCGTTGATTTCTTCGCGCTTGTCCGGCCATCCCAATCTTCGAGTCGATCGGCGCGCATATGTTCGATATCGGCGATATTCCCTAAGATCTTCAAAGCTTTCGCTGGTCCGATGCGGAGTTGCTTAAAATGCGGTTAGCGCTGCTCCTTATTGGATCGAAATCGGGGCGGCGGCCCTCATTCGGACCGCCGCAATAGGTCGAGCCGGTCCAAAAAATCGCCCTGGCTTCTCAGGATTTTCGCGCGGGCTGTGGTGAGATCGAACCAATCGGCGCGATCGATCTCGGGAAAATTTTGCATTCGGCCGGAGCGCGGCGGCCATTCTATGCTGAATGTATTGCTAACGAGCGTCTCGGGATTCCAGTCAGCCTCTATCGCCCAGACGTGAACGCTTTTTCCTCCGGCTTGCCGGACCGACCCGAGCGGCGTCACCGCGCCCTTCGGCTGAAACCCTGTCTCCTCGGCGAACTCGCGCAATGCGGCTTTATATAAGTCTTCTCCATCCAGAACCTCGCCTTTGGGTACGGTCCAGGAACCTTCATCTTTTCTGCGCCAGTATGGTCCCCCGGGGTGCCCGAGCAGGACTTCAAGCCCGTTCCGGTCGCGATACAACAATACGCCAGCGCTCGTCGCAGTTTTCACGTTATCGCTTTCGACGTAAATAGGATGACCATGTCGCTTCCTCGAACGCCAGCTCTCACTGCCGACTGCGTTGTCGTCGACCCGGACCGCGGCGTGCTGATGGTCCGGCGAAAAAATCCGCCTTACAAGGGTTATCTGGCGCTTCCCGGTGGGTTTGTCGAAATCGGCGAAGCCGTCGAGGATGCGGCGCGTCGTGAACTCAAGGAAGAAACGAGCCTCGAGGCGATGAACCTTGCTCTCGTCGGCGTCTACTCGCGCCCCGATCGTGATCCGCGCGGCCACGTCTGCTCGGTCGCATTCCTGACGAGCGACGCGCGAGGGGAGCCGAAAGCGGGTGACGATGCGGAAGCTTTCGACTGGATAAAAGATTTCGATGGCGTTGCAATCGCCTTCGATCACCGGGAAATTATCACTGACGCGCTGAACCTCATCCGATGATGTGAGCCCCAATGGAATTCAAGGACTACTACAAAATCCTGGGCGTCGAGCGGAACGCCACCGAGGATGACATCAAACGTGCCTACCGCAAGCTCGCGCGGACGTATCATCCCGACATCAATAAAGAGGCCGGCGCCGAGGCGAAGTTCAAAGAAATCGGCGAAGCCAATGACGTCCTGAGCAATCCCGAAAAGCGAGCAGCTTACGATCAGCTCGGCAAGGATTATCAGGCCGGACAAGATTTCCGGCCGCCGCCGAACTGGGACGCCGGATTCGAATTCTCCGGCCGGCCCGCCGAGGGCGAGTTCAGCGACTTTTTCGAGTCGATTTTCGGAGCTGCTCGCGCCCAGCGGCCCGGCCGCACGCAGACGCACACGACGTTCCGTATGCGAGGCGAAGATCATCACGCCAAGATCATCGTTGATTTGCAGGATGCGTTGGATGGCGCAACGCGCACCATTACCCTTCGCGTGCCCGAGGTCGACGATGGGGGCCACGTCTTGGTCCGCGACAAAAGCCTGACGGTGCAGATTCCGAAAGGCGTGACCGATGGTCAAAGCATACGGCTGAAGGGACAGGGCTCGCCCGGTATCGGCGGCGGACCGGCCGGCGATCTCTACCTCGAAATTCGCTTCAAGCCCGATTCCCTCTACCGCGTCGTCGGCAAGGACCTTTACTTCGATCTTCCGATTGCCCCTTGGGAAGCCGCATTGGGTGCAAGCGTGAAGATGCCGACCCCCGCGGGAGCCATCATGCTCAAAATTCCTCCCGGTTCCGCACACGGACGCGAGCTGCGCGTGAAGGGACGCGGAATTCCGGCGACGCCGCCTGGCGATCTCTACGCGGTTCTCAAGATTGTCTGGCCACCGGCGAACAACGAAAAGGCTCGGCAGGTTTATGAGGAAATGGCGAAGGAGCTGGCGTTCGATCCGCGCGCTGGCCTCGGAATCTGAGGCTTGGAGTTTGAGACATGGCAAATGGAGAGCGTGAGCCCATGCCCGTTGAATTGATCGGTCCGGCAGCAGTCTATTCACTCGAAGAACTGAGCCAGAATTGCCAAGTCGAGGTGGCATGGATCTCGGAGCTTGTAGCGCAAGGCATCGTCGAGCCGCAGGGAAGCAAGCCATCCGAATGGAAGTTCTCAAGCCTGAGCATCGTCCGCATTGCGAAGGCAAAGCGGTTTGAACGCGATCTCGGAGTGAACCCCGCCGGCATTGCGCTGGCTTTTGAACTGCTGAACGAGATCGAGCAACTGCATGCGCGCTTGAACGTCCTCGCTGGCACGAAAAGTTCGCTTGCCGACAGGACCGATGAGCATCGCATGCTCCCCTGAAATCAGCTTTTGTCGCGACGCGCATCATGCCAGGAAAACACATCATTGCGGTCGGCCATGCCGCACTCGATTATGTTTATCGGATCGAGGCTTTTCCGTCGTTTCCGACCAAAATCCGCGCACTCGATCACATCGCGAGCGGCGGCGGCATGGCAGCGAACGCCGCAGCTACCATAGCGCGCCTCGGAGGCAACGTGTCGCTCTGGGCGCGCATTGGCGATGACCCGTCAGGCGCAATAATTCGCCAGCAATTGGATGCGGTGGGCGTCGGCACCACCCATGTCCGTTCATGCGCCGGCGTTTCATCGGCGACGGCCGCGGTGATCGTCGATCGCAATGGCGAACGGCTCGTCATTAGCGAGGACGATCACGAATTTCCTCTACCCGCCGATTGGCTTCCGATTGCCGATATCCAATATGCGAAAGCCATATCGAGTGACCTGACATGGCTTGAAGGCACAGTCGCCGCATTTGGCGCCGCTCGCGCGCGCGCCATTCCGACCGTGCTCGATATCGATTTAAATAGTGGGCAGCTGCTTTCGAAGGTTCTTGCGCTAACCGATTACGCGATCTTTTCGGCACCTGCCTTCAGGCAGTTTGTCAAAGGTGGAAGTGATGAAGAGCGCCTTGCAGCACTCGTCCATTCAGGAGTTCGCCATGCCGGCGTAACGCGCGGCGCGCAAGGATATCTCTGGATGAACCGCGAGGGAGAGCGAGGTCTTGAGCCCGCATTCCCCATCGCCGTCGTCGACACGACAGGTGCCGGCGATGCGTTTCACGGTGCTTTCGCATGGGCGATCACAGAGGGGTTGGAGGATGCGGAATGCGCACGCATCGCTTCCGCAGTCGCCGCCATGAGCTGTCGCGGACTAGGCGCTCGCGCTGCCTTGCCGACACAAAACGAGGTTCAGCAGTTCCTGGCTGCGCATCAATCTCTTTCGGCACCGCGGGCATAAGGCCAAGCCTTTCCCTGTTGCATCGCGGAATGGCTGTTCATCTGGCTTGTGCATTTCTCATGGCTCGTCGTGACCACAAGCGGATGGTATTTTTATCTAAAACGGCATCCCGCAACTTTGAACCCATTTGGATCCGGTTTGTGCAGCGCGGCGCAAATCTAAAAAAATGATGGTGTTTGCGACAGAGATGATTGGCTTTTTCCGAGCGATCGGCGTTTGATCACCGCCATAAAAATAAAGGGGGAAGCCCAATGCCCGATTCAGCCTACACGATGATCTTCGCAGTCGAGGCACTTCTTGTATTTGGCGCCATAGGAACCGGCGTGGTCGTGTTCCTGACGAACCGCAATCACCGTGCGGACCAAAAAGTGACTGCTCGCAACGAGTAGCAAATTCGCTCTACAGGCTGAGGTTCGATCGGCGGCGGCGCTATCCGACCGCGCTGCCCCATCGCTCGCGCGCGTCAAGCCAGTCGGACCAATAAAATTCATTTCCGGAGTTTATTGCGGTTCGCGTTTGAGCCCGGCCGTTCAGCTGATACGCAAATGTTATAGGCTGAATTTTTTTTGGATATCGCCGTAACTTTATTCGCACAAGATGAACGATCGCATAATCTGATCTACACCGCATTTTTGTGCTGCCTTTCCCTCGACATCATTCGCGGCCTTCGCAGGGTTCCTCAAGAGAAATGCGGTTTTTCTCTATCTATGACTTTTGGTTTGGACAACTCTGGACTGATTTGGCCCCCTATTAATAACGGCGAATAGGCGGTACACTGCCAATTGTATATTGCAGCAATGATTTTTTTCTTACGTATTAATTTTATCAATCTTCGAACTTGACCCCGTCGACACGGCAATATTGCCGTTTAACCGTCGGGGTCTTTTCCATAATAGCGGCTCGCGCAAGCAACGCCTTCAGGTTCAGCGCTTCGCTGGAAGGTACCCCCTATTCACCACGCGCCGGACGGCGGCGTTCATGAAACCAGGTGCGGTACTCCGCCGCCATCTTGGTACGTTGCGCCGAGGGAGCACGACGCTTGCACGTTGCAGCCTCGTCGCTCTTCTCCGGCGCGCCCCAACGAAGCTCGACGCAGTCGTTGACGTTATAGGCCATCTCGAGTTCCGCAGCCCTGTCGACAACATCCTTCATCGCCAGCGTCCATGTGGACCCGTCGCTGCGCGGATAGGAGAACTTTCGCGCAGCAAGCTCTGCTGCAAGCGTGCCTTCCAATTCGGCTTTGACTTCCGCCGGTGTTTTATCCTTGGGCATGGCATACCGGTCAGCGCGCCGAGCGACGCGATCCGGAAAACTGCGCACGACATCGATGGCAATAAGCAATCGCAGATCCCGCGAGGGCGTTGAGTAGTCTTCCCACGCGCCAGTCGTCTCGAAGATCGCCGAGCCCGCCGGAATAGCAACCTCCGCGCCGCCGCCGTTTTGATACTTCCGGCCGTTCTCGACGGACGTAACGCGCGTCTTGATCTGCTCTTCGAGCGCCGTGATGGTCTCCTTCATCGCGCGCATGGGATCGAGTGCATCGGGCGACATCACATCGTCCATGTGATCGTAAAAATCTTCGACCCCAAGTGTCGATTGTTCGAGCGAGAAGTCGGCGTACTGTGGATCTTTCGAAATCTCTGCGTTGACGAGTCGCCGCAAGCTGCCGTTCGCATCGGCCACGATTGGCCGGAAGCGCTTGAAGCCGGGACTTCCGAGTGATGGGTTTTGCGCAAAGAGAAAGTTGCCGCGCCAAAAGCGCTTCCGCGCGACGGTTCCGTCCGGCTGTCCATCGACGGCCAGAAACACTCCAGCAGAGTCATTCGTCTGTGCGATGCGCTTCACGAGCACGAGCACATGCCCGTAGGGGTCGGCGTAGATCGTTCCGGGGCGGAGCGTTTCGGCCTTGAGCGGAACAGGATAATAGTCGGTATTGTCGTCAGCCGCCGCAGTGCGGCCCGAACCGGAATGAACGGCATTGGCAACCGTCGTGCGCAGGTAATAGCCGAAACCCGGCACGAGTCCCTGGGGCCGCGACGATGCTTTCGCCGGCGCACTTTCGGCGCCAGTTGCTCCAAAAACAGCAAGAATGGAACCGGCCCCGCCTTGCCCATCTTTCTGGCTCGTTGCCGTCAGAGAAGACTCTTCGCGCTGAATGTTGAACCACTGCGGACACCTCGGCGCCTTGCCGCCACCGCCGCGCGAGCACTTCGAATATCCAAATGGCAGTCCCACCTTGAACGCGAAATACGCGCGCAGGAAATACGGAAGGTCGGCGCAATCCGGTTGCAGAATTAATTTCTTATCGTCTTCGCCGAGTCCCAGATGGTTGAAGAGAAAATTCCGCGATTTATCGCGAAGCACCTCGTGCAGCGCCGGCCACGAGAGTTCTTGCTCGATCGGCGCATCGAATAGTTTTTCGATCCATGCGGAATAGAGGTTCTCCGTCATGCGATTCCATTGAGCGCGTACAGGCCACACACTTTTGCCCGTCGCCCGAATCGGCGCCGACGCCGCGCGCCCAACGGTGATCTCCTTGGTGATCGTCGCGCAGTCCCCGTCGCCAGCGTCACGCGCAAGCTTGGCATGCCATGTTCCAGCAGCGGGGGCCGCGATTTCCGCGAACCAGAAATATGGCGGGCCGCCGTGACGCTCTCGCGACGCGATCGCAACCGCCCCATCGGGACCGACAAGGGAAAACTCCGCGGTGAGCGGCTGCTCGGACGAGAAGACGACGCGCAACGGCGCGCCCTTCCACGGCGCGACTGGCGAGGCGAGCATTGAGATCCCGTTTGCGGCTTCGCAACCGGCTGCAGCGTCCTTCGCCTGCGCGTCGGCTGCAGGGCCGACGAGAGCAAAAGCGACGGCCAGGATCGGCAATAGGGCCGGCCTCTTGCCGGAAATACGTCTGTAGGGAAACAAATCACCCTCTTCGAAATGCCCGTAATCGAGTCAGACACTAGCGCGTGTGCTCCGCCGAAACGATGGCAGAAGTTACCCGGCCGATGCTGCGTTGCAAGGCGCCACGCAATTTGCCGGCGATCGTGCCAGAAATACAATCGTCTAGAGGATGTTAACCGATCGAGCGATTGGCCGACAGAAGGCTCCTCAATCGTCGGAATAACGCTGTTCGAACCAGGGATCGGCGCGGTTGTGATCGCCGTTGACCTCCCAGTACCCCGGCCCCGCGCCGGATCCGCTCAAATCCCTGCATACCAGTCGTAACCACGGTCTTCCCAATATCCGCCCTTGCCAAGGCCGAACCGGCTGAAGCTATCCGCCAACTCGATAGTGTGAACGTATTTGGGCTGCTTGTAACCAAGCGCGCGCTCGATGCGGACGCGGATCGGCGCGCCGTTGGCAACGGGTAAGCTTTGGCCGTTGAGCCCGTAGGCCAAGATTGTCTGCGGGTGGCGAGCGTCGATCAGATCGCAGCTCTCATAATAGGCCGCCGGATCGCTTTCGTCGTAAATGTCATAACAATGAAACACGACGAAGCGCGCGTTGGGCTTCACGCCGGCTTCGTCGAGAACGCGGGACAGCTGTGTGCCGGTCCATTTGGCAATGCAGCTCCAGCCTTCGACGCAATCGTGCCGCGTGATCTGCGTTCGCGACGGCATGTTGCGCAGCTCCGCGAGCGAATAGCTGCGCGGCCGTTCAACGAGCCCCGTTATCGACAGACGATAGTCGGCGAACGAATTGCTCTTCAGCGCCAGATATTCGGCCGTTTGCGGATCCGTCGATCCGTTGGGACGCTGCCCTTGACGGATCTCGGTCTCGGAATATTCGGTCGCGAGCGCGCCGTTGCGGATCAACAGCCGCTGAGCGCGGTAGGTAAGATCGTTCGCTTTCTCGAGGACGGAACGCACCTTGCTTTCGCCCTCTCCCAGGAAATCGAACGTGTCGCAACCGGCGAGAACGAGTGATGATACCCCCGCGGCGCCCGCGGATAACAAGCTTCGGCGGTTGAGCATGATCTTGCTCTGGCTCATCGCTTGTCTCCTTCGATCTCCGGCGTGCCGGGGCTGGCGCGATACCATCCCGTTATCATCGAGCGCAGTTCGTTGAAGGGACCTGCGGCCAAGACCATCAAAATATGGATGACGAAAAACGAGACGAGCAAAAACATTGCTAGGAAGTGGAGCGTGCGCGCGCTCTGACGTCCGCCGAACAGCTCGAGCAGCCACGGAAATCCGGCGTCGAAGCCCGGGCTCATCGTCAGCCCCGTTGCGATGATGAGCGGAAACAAAATGAAAAACACGCCGCAATAGGCAAGCTTTTGCAGGACATTGTAGCTGCGCCCGTGATGAAACCGGAAGCGCGCGTGATCGGCGACGTCCCTCGGAAAATTCTGCAGGTCCTTGCCCGTCGGCGTGAGGTCACGGCGCAGATGACCATTGAAAAAGCTCGCGAGCAGCCAAACGAAGAGCGTTGCAACGAGCAGCCACGCAAAGAAGAAATGAACGACGCGCCCGGTGCCGAGATCCCGATAGGAAGGGATAGTAAGTGCCGATGGAAAACCGCGAACCTTCGGGTTGTCGGCGGGGCCGCTCAAACCGAAAACGCCCGTCGTGTTGAAGTCGTGTCCAAGAATCTTGGTCCGACCCTCCGGCCCTTGCGGCGTATCCACCGCGCGCATGCTGAGCACGGCATTGTCGTATCCAAAGCCGCTCTCGTTGCCGATGTAGAGAGCGGGATGCGCGTTGAAAATTTGCAAACCAGATAGCAGCAGGAAGAACAGACAAACCGCCCACATCCAGTGCGTGATCCGCGTCACGACGCTCTGCCGGTAGATGAGCGGTCCGAGCGGTCCAAGCGCCGGAGCATCGACAGACTGTGCATTCTCACGAGCTATAGACATTGGCGCTTCCACTTCGCGAAAGTGCGGCGAGGCAAGTTCCGCGCTTGCCCCATGACCGAAAAGACGGTGGACTGAAGCGCGGAACTTTGAACTTCCGAAATCTTACTTCTTTTCGGGAGCCATCGTGTCATGTGACTTGGCCATGGCGTCGGATCCCATGTTATCCGTCTTCATGGAGTCTGAGCCCTTGGCATCTTTTCCCATGCTGTCCTTGTGCATGGCGCCAGTATCACTTTTCATTGAGTCCGAGCTCTTTGCCATGCTGTCACTCTGCATGGAATCGCCCGATTTGCTCATCGAATCCTCGGCAAAGGCTGCGCTTGAAGCGCCAACACCGACGGCAAGAGCGATTGCAAAAGCAATATTGCGAATTGGGTGAAGCATAAACGATCTCCGGGACCGGCGCGTGACCACCCAGACCCCATGGCCGGCGCGCACGCTGCTTCCCCGTAATTCGAGCCCGGCCGGGCCAAGGTTACATCGAGCCACAAAAAAACTTGCTGTAGGCCACACGGCCTACCGCGAACGGCCCGGCAGCAAAGCTTCACCGATCACCGGAGTAGAATTTCTGAAGGCGTCAGTTCGGCCTCTGATCGCGTTTCGCCTGAGCCCTGGCGTTCGCCTTCAGGATGCTTCCGACTTTCGAACCGGGTGTGCGAACGCGCTTCGGCCTACCGCCTTTGGCCTTTTGGCCGGGATTGGCAGTTGGACCTGCCTCAGGATGATGCACGAATTGGCTTGCACGGTGGAGTGCCAACGCACGATGTGCGGCTTCCACGTTCGCGGTCCGCGCTTCCAGATTGTAAAGGCGGGCGCGCTCCTTTTTTACACGCTTCAGAGCTTGGGCGAAAACTTGCTTTCGCCGTGTAGGTTGCTCGGCCGTGCCTGGAAAGCTCTTCCCCCGGGCGTCGGCTGTTCCCTTGGCTTCCCGCCGCTTTTGACGTGCGAATGTCTGCGCCTTGTCGCGATAGCCCTCGAGTCGCAACGCGAGATTGCGCAGGCCGTCCTTGTCGAGGCTATAGATCGCCGGATGATGGGCCGAATTGACGGCCTCGTATTCCTCGTGGCTGAGCAGCCTTTGTTCGTCCTTGTTCGAATAGGACATGGTTCACCTCATCGAAATCGACGCGCGAAGAATAAAGGCGCGAGCTGAGGTGCGAACCTACGCGAAACAGGGTTTGTGAACCCGCCGGCCTGCGCTTCGTCGTTAACGAGGGATGTACCGTCGTTTCTGTCGAGTGCATCGCCGCGATTCCAGCACGGAACCGGCTTCGAGCTCAGCTGCGCAGTCCCGGCGCCTCATAGCCCGTGCGCTCGACGTACTCAGTGTATCCCCCACCGTACTGATGAATGCCTTCGGGAGTGAGCTCCAGAACCCGGTTCGACAGCGCGGCTAGGAAGTGACGATCGTGCGAAACGAACAGCATCGCGCCCTCATATTGAGAAAGCGCGGTGATCAGCATCTCTTTCGTCATGACGTCGAGGTGGTTGGTCGGCTCGTCGAGAACGAGGAAGTTCGGCGGATCGAACAACAGCTTCGCCATGACCAGGCGGGCTTTTTCGCCGCCAGAGAGCACACGGCATTTCTTCTCGACGTCGTCGCCGGAAAAGCCGAAGCAACCGGCAAGCGAGCGTAAGGAACCTTGGCCCGCCTGGGGAAACGAGTACTCGAGCGATTGGAACACGGTCTGTTCGCCGTCGAGAAGATCCATCGCATGTTGAGCGAAGTAGCCCATCTTCACGCTTGCGCCGATCGCAACCGTGCCTTCGTCCGGTTTGGCCGAGCCGGCGATGAGCTTCAATAGCGTCGACTTGCCGGCGCCGTTGACGCCCATCACGCACCAGCGCTCTCTGCGCCGCACCTGAAAGGTCAGCCCCTCGTAGATGCTCCGCGAACCATAGCTTTTGTGTACGTTCTTGAGTGTCGCTACGTCCTCGCCGGATCGTGGCGCTGACGGAAATTCGAATATGATATTCTGGCGGCGCTTCGGCGGCTCGACCCGTTCGATCTTTTCGAGTGTTTTGACCCGGCTTTGCACCTGGGCGGCGTGCGACGCGCGCGCCTTGAACCTCTCGATGAATTTCATTTCTTTCGCCAGCATGGCCTGTTGCCGGTCGAATTGTGCCTGCTGCTGCTTCTCGGAGAGAGCACGTTGCTGCACGTAGAACTCGTAGTCACCCGTGTACGTCGTCAGCGTTCCGCCGTCGATTTCGACAATTTTGGTGACGATGCGATCCATGAACTCGCGGTCATGCGAGGTCATCATCAAAGCGCCCTCGTAGCCCTTGAGGAAGTCCTCGAGCCAGATCAGGCTTTCGAGATCGAGATGGTTGCTCGGCTCGTCGAGCAGCATCACATCGGGGCGCATGAGCAGAATGCGGGCCAAAGCCACACGCATCTTCCACCCGCCGGACAGGGCGCCGACGTCGCCGTCCATCTTTTCCTGGTCGAAGCTCAGTCCAGCAAGAACCTCGCGGGCTCGGCCCTCCAGCGCATAGCCGCCGAGTTCTTCGAAGCGCCCCTGCACTTCGCCGTAGCGCTCGATGATTTCTTCCATCTCGTCAGCACGGTCCGGATCGGCCATCGCCGCTTCGAGTTCGACGAGCTCGGCGGCGACCGTGCTGACTGGCCCGGCGCCGTCCATCACTTCGGCGACGGCGCTGCGCCCGCGCATGTCACCGACGTCCTGGCTGAAATAACCGATCGTGATGCCGCGATCGACGGAGACTTGCCCCTCGTCCGGCTGCTCCTGTCCCGTGATCAGTCGAAAGAGGGTCGTCTTGCCGGCGCCGTTAGGCCCGACGAGCCCGATCTTCTCGCCTCGATTGAGCACGGCCGACGCTTCGATGAAGACGATTTGGTGACCATTCTGCTTGCTGATGCTGTCGAGACGAATCATCCGGGGCCGCGCCTATGAAGAGTTTGGGCGCTCTTATGCCAGATGGCGCGGTCGCGGAAGTGCAATGTCGCCGAGTGTGCTTATTTGCGCGGCGAAGCGGGCGGGCAGGAATACCCGCACCGGATGCCTTGTGTCAGGGTCCGTCCTTCGGCGGCAACATCGGCGGCGGCAGAGGCGCGAATTCGATCGAAGGTGCGCCTCCGCCCAGAAACTTCGAGTCAAGAAGTCCGCCGCCCGAAGGATCTCCGCCGGCACCGCCACCAGTTCGAACTTCAGTCGCGCCACCGGGATGATCTTCTCCGCCTCCCAAGCCGAAATCCTTCGGCTTGCCCCATTGATGGTGACCTTGGTTGATTTGATTTTTGGCCGCTTCAACCTTTTCCGCGAGGGCGGCGGAATAGGGCAGCACGAATGCCCGCGGCACCTGGCTCGGCCGATTTTTATCGTCCAGCTCCTCAACCCAAAGATGGATCGCGCCCGCTTCGTTGTTGACGAAATTCCGTTCGACGACCCGCCCCCACAGGAGCTCAAACCGCGGTGGCAAGGCTTCGTAGGCTGACCATCCGAGCAGCCCGTGCAACCTGAAGAAGACGAAGACGTAGAGGACGCTGGTCGCGATGATCGCGCCGGTCTTGGCCTTCACAGGCAGATTGGTCCGCGTCAGCGCGATCAAGAGCAGGACACCGAGCGCCGCATAAGCGATGGCAAGGCCGAGAATTTCACTTTGCAAGCTCACTTGTTCTCGCCTTTATCCATGCCCATGCCGGTCCACACCGTGCCGTTGAAAGAGGCGAGCTGCCGCAACAACGACTTCTGCTCGCGATTGATGGCGGTGACCTGCCCTGCCTTATCCATCGTGAAGCGGACAGCCGTCTTCTCTTCACCGCCTTCGTTGAGCTCGATCGTGTCGTAGTGCACGACCTGTACGGTGGGATTGAGCCTTTCGACCTTCACCGAAACGGGCACGGGTTTCCCGGTGACAGCTGTGAAATGGTAGACGTTGACCGTGTATTCGCCCGCGACGATGCCGCGAATGCTCACGATTTCCTGTCGTATTGGCGAATCGACCTTCGTGTCTCCGACCATGATGAAGTCGTTCGCGCCGCCGCGATCGTCGCGATCGAGCACCATGAACCCGGCCTCGCGCCGGCGATAGAAAGCAATATGGCCGAGCGGATCTTGCACGAAGAGGTCGATATCGTCCGGATGATTGTCCGGCCACGATATTGTGATCAGAAATTCCGCTTTGGTGTCGACCTTGCCGCTCTTCGCGTCCGGCGCCACCATCACCAGCGTAATGAAGAACAGAAAGGCGATGACCTGAAGCGCCTTGAACAGCATGACGCCAAAGGGATCGAAGGGCTCGTCGCGAGGGACGAGATCGAATTCGTCGATCATTGGCTTGCCGCCGATTGCCGTTCCAATGCCGAGACGACATGGACTTCAGTCATGCCGACCGCGAGGTTGAACACCCGGTTCGTGGCGTCATCCAGCATGTAGTATTGTATTTTGATCAGGATCGACCCGACGAGACCCGCAAGCGTCGTGTACATAGCAACCGCCATGCCGTCGCTCATCAGCGTCATGGACGACTTGAGCGCGCCCCGATTGTCCGCATCGAGACCGGCGATCGGCGCCAGCATCATGATGAAGCCGATGATCGTGCCGAGCAGGCCGAGTTTCATCAATGTGTCGCTCGCGAACGAGCCGAAGTGGTTGGAGCCTCTGAGCTGTCCAGCCAAACCCCTCAGCAGCAGCGTCTGGTCCAGGCGCGCGCCGCCCTGCAGGCTGGCCTTCGTCGCCAGATTGCGGATGTGCGCGGTGATTAATCCATCGGGAAGTTCTCCGGCGGCGCTCGGACCGCCCTTGCCCAAGGCGAGAAAGCGGCTGTCTGCGGCCACGAGTTCTCCTGCCTGCCGCGCCGCATCCTCTTCCCGCGAAATGATGATGGTTCGCCACAGGCAATGCAGAGAGGCGCCGATATAGAGAAGCGCGATCAACGACGAAATGTGCGTCCGATCGCTGACGACCATCTGCTGGATGAGGCCGAAGTGCCAGAGCAGCACCGCCGCGAAGGCGGTCACACCAGTGAAGATCAGCCAGTACAAGAGGGGCGTGCGCCGCACCCAAGTCGCTGCCTCGGTCGGAAATTCCTTGCGATATTCCAAGTTACATGTCCCACGCCGGTTGAAGTCCCTGTTTGCGCCGAGATTGAGGACAACACGGCCATTTCGAGAAGGGCACCGGCCCCGCGAAGAGTTGGGCAAAATGCCCGAAGATGGGCTAGGGTATTGCCAACGGCGCCCTTGTCGGTGCCAAATCGGATGACGCGAAAAATGGAGCCGTGCCGTGCATTTGATGTTCCACCTTGTAGGGCGCCTTTTGGCCGTTGTGCTGTTGTGCCTGGCTGGCGCGATCGGTTGGGTCATGATCGATGCCCATCGCTCGATTGATGCCCAGACAGCGGCTACGGCGGACCGCGTCAGCCAGCGTCTCGCGGGCCTTTACTGGCAAAAACTGGTATGGCGCAACGGCGCGAGCAGGGAGACGCTGCTGCCGATGCCCGACTGGGAAACATTGGCGACCGCAAGCATCGTTTCGCCCGGAATTTGCGTGACGGCCAAACTTCCCGGCCTCGATCCTCGCCAGCTCTGCAGTCAGATCGAAGCGCTCGGCGAGCCCGCCCCTGGTTGGTTCGCGGCGACGTATGATTTCCTCTTCGGTCCGCAGACCGAGCAAAAGCGTTATCTTACCGTCCGAGACAAGGACGCGGGATATGTCCTGTCCTCTGCTCAGCCGGACGCCGCGTTGCGCCTCTCCTGGCATCAGGTCTCGATCGTCGTTGGCGTCGCAATTGCCATGGCGGCAGCTATTACCATTCTCGCAACATTGATGATCGGCCACGCACTGATCCCGGCGCGTACCATCATCGAAGGCTTGCGGAAGTTGGAGCAAGGCGACTTGGGATGGCGCTTGCCGAGATTCCGGACGGCGGAATTCAATCTCATCGCCCGTGCCGTCAACGATCTGTCGGAGGAGCTGGCACGCACCAACGCAGCGCGCACTGCGCTTACGACGCGCCTGTTCCAGGTGCAGGAAGAGGAACGCCGCGCACTTGCACGGGATCTGCACGACGAATTCGGCCAGTGCCTGACCGCAACGGCAGCTCTCGCGGCAAGCATCGAAGCGGGAGTACCGGCTGACCGCGAGGATCTTGCGGACGATGCGCGTGCGATCACCCGAGCCCAGCAGCGCATGATGGAAAACCTTCGCGGCGCGCTTGTGCGCCTGCGCTCGCAGAATATTGATGAGATCGGACTCGAAGCCAGCCTTCATCAACTCGTCTCGGATCACAATGCGCAGGCTTCTCACGCCGTCGTCCGGCTGAACGTCATCGGCAAACTGACGGCCCTGCCGAAGCAGGTCGCGATCGACATTTATCGCGTTGCTCAGGAATGTTTGACCAATGCCATGAAACACGGGTCGCCGACCGAGGTTCGTCTCAAAGTCGAGCACATCGGTATGGAACACGATACGATCAGCCTGACCGTCGAAGATGATGGCGGTGGAGATGCAGCCAACATCAATCGTGGTCACGGTGACGGACACGGAATCCTCGGCATGCGCGAGCGCATTTCCGCTCTCGGCGGTAGCCTGTCCATCGGCAAGGCCGCGAAGGGCGTGCGCGTGGCCGCTCTCATCCCGCTTTTCGGATCGCGTAGCGAACTGGCGTTCGGCGAGGCGACCGCATGAGCGCGGTTACGATTCTTCTCGTGGACGATCACCCGATTGTTCGCGAAGGATACCATCGCCTTCTCGAGCGGCAGGCGGAATTTCACGTTTGCGCAGAGGCCGGCGACGCACAGGAAGCTTACCGGGCCTACAAGGAACATCGGCCGAACGTCGTCGTCATGGACCTCGCGCTCCCGGGTGCGAGTGGGATCGAAGGCGTGCGCCACATTCGCCAGTGGGACAAGGACGCCAAGATCCTGGTCTTCACGATGCACTTGGGCGTCGCATTCGCGCTCAAGGCATTCGAAGCCGGTGCATCAGGGTACGTAACGAAAAGCAGCGCACCGGGGGAACTGGTGCGCGCCGTTAAAGCCGTGGCTGCGGGCGGCCGCTTCTTGAGCGAAGACGTTTCGCGCGCCATCGCAGCGGATCGCCTTGCGGGGCCCGAGCGCGTGATCGACCAGCTCGGCCCACGCGAAACCGAAATTCTTCGGTTGCTGGCTTCAGGGCTGACGAGCGAAGCCATCGCCGAGATGCTCAATCTCAGCACGAAAACGGTTCGTAACCACCACTATGCGATCAAAGGCAAGATCGGAGCGCAGAATGATGCGCATCTCGTTTGGCTTGCTGTGAGTGCGGGGCTGGTCAAAATCGACGATGCGAGCTTCGACGGTCATTCGTCCTAGATTCTTCCCTTGCCGCGGGTGTTCGCTTTAGCGCCTCAGTGAACAGATCTCGCCAACCCGCCTCAATGTGTTCTGAGCTTGGACCAGCCGGCGCCCACCCATTCCGCGGCGTGCCGCATCGGAGCGGTTAGCCGCCATGATATCGTTCGGCGCATCGATTTCAGCCGCGCGCGGAGAGCCGCATGTTGATTTATAAGGTCGGTATGTTGAGCGTTGAGTTGCGAATGCTGCGCGCTGAGTTCGGCGTATTTTAGCGTGAGTTCCGCATGCTTCACGCTGAGTGAATCAAGACGTCGCATCGAGAACTGCTCGGCGGCGCTGACAACGGAGTTGTTTGTTGACCGGGATGGCGCGGTTTCCCGAAGTCCGCCTTCGCCGGTCCCGTACACTTTGAGCAGCGAAAATATATCCTCGAGGTCGGCCGAAACGCCATTCGGGCGAAGTCGCTCGGGCGACCACGGCGAGTAACGTCGTTCGATCTTTTGACGTATTTGCTCGGCTGCGGTGGTGCAGCGAACAACCCGGCCGTCAATCGTGCCCACTCCGGACAAGCCAGCCGGCGAGGAGATGTAGACGTACTTCTGACCCAAAGTATCGCAGTCGATATGTATTGCGGTGGTATCGGGATTGAATGTCATCGGGTGGATGTCGATTTCGTGCTCGTCGGAATCCTTGAAGACGACTCGCACCGGCATATCGGTTTCGCGGTCGTCTCTTTGAAAGCCGAGCTGGCCGAGAATGGCTTCTGCGGGTTCGACGCAGTCTATCGGAACGATGAGATCCAGATCCGTATGTTCCCTGGTCTCTGCCTTGAGTAACGCGTCGATTGCCCACCCGCCATCGATCCAAACGGGCACGCCGCCATCTTCAAGAGCACGAAAAACTTTCGTGACGTTCTCCGCGAGGAATTTCATATATCGGGACCCATTGAGTGACCGCCGCGTGAAGTAGGCAGGGCTCACGAGTTAAATGTTGCAGTTTGAACTCGGTAAAAAAATGGGCATCACGAATCCGAAGCCCAGTTGGCGCAAAGCGGCAACAGACGCGTTGGAATTTGTTCAAGTGATCAAAACGAAATAAACAAAGTGCCCTGTTTTATGAGTGGACGCTAATTCCCTGTCATGCACCGGTCAACCACATCTCGTGGCGGATCGCCAATCGACCTAGGCTCGGCTTATCCAGTTCCGCTGCCGGGATGCAATCAATCCCGAGCATAATGCCGAGAAAGCCACGCGTTACGTCGAACGCAATTGACGACAGAAGAGCGAAATAGTGTTTGCGGATTGTCCGTGTTAAACCGATTTCGTCCTCGCGGTCACGGGCGAGATGGATTGAGGAATTCTGCCGTATCTCATGCTGACGCGCCAGCGGATGACATGTGCAAGCGGACGCCATAGGCAAACCAAGCCAAAGTTGGGAGCGCACGATGGAGGGAAGCGCGCGTGACCTGCCGGTAATCCAATGTTTGTGGATCGGCGGCCAGCTCACCATCATCGAACAGCTTTCCATTGCATCGTTTCTCAAGAATGGCCACCGCGTGCACCTCTACACTTATGAGGGCGTGACTGGCGCCCCCAAGGGTACCGAGATCAAGGACGGACGCGAGATCCTAAGCGCCGATCGCGTCTTCAAATACAAGCGAGAGGGCAGCTACGCAGGCTTTTCGAACGTCTTTCGCTACAAGCTGCTGCTCGATCTTGGAAACTACTGGGTTGATCTCGACGTCGTTTGTTTGAGGCCGTTCACGCTCGACAGCGAATATGTTTTCTCGGGTGCCTACAAAGGGCGGCGGTTCAGCTGGGGCGGACGGGAGCAGTTCATACAGAGTTGTGTGATCCGCACACCGCCCGGCGCGCCTGTAATGAAATACTGCTACGACACAGCGAGCGAAAAAGTCCCTGATGAACTTGTCTGGGGAGAGATCGGCCCTAACCTCCTGCAATCGGCTGTCCGAAGCCACGATTTGACGCGGTTCGTGTCCGGGCATTGCCAGTTCACCACGATCGATTGGCCCTACACCGAACGTTTCGTTTCAGGCGCGCCTCAGATTGCTTGGTTCGAGCGGCTTAGGCCCATATTCCTGCGCTCGTACGCGACCCATCTGCATAACGACATGTGGCGCCGGAAGGGTCTGGACAAGAACGCTCGATACCCGACCGGAAGCTTCCTCGAAACCCTCAAGCGACGTTACCTTTGAACTAGCGGGCCGAGTGCTGGGTGGAGTCTACGGCGTCACTGTTGCGCGTGGTGATCGCGGTGCATCGGGAAGGCGTCGAGTAGCCCATCGATTTACCATGCGCACAAAGTGATGATCTTGACCGTTGGGTATCTCAGCGCCACACTTCGATTTGACCATGTCCCCACCCTCGAACCCTCCGCAGATCAATCGCTCGCTAGTCGCAATGCTCGGCGTATGCACGGTCGTGCTGGCGGTCTGGGCACTGGCGGTGGCGCAATCGGTGTTTGCGCCGCTCGCCTTCGCTCTGTTCATTATTGCCATGGTATGGCCGCTGCAGGATCGGTTGCAGGCCGGCATCCCGCGGCTTGTGGCCCTTGCGCTGACAATGATGGCGACAATTCTCGTCGTGATCGTCTTCGCGTCTCTGGTGGCTTGGGCGGCGGGACGCGTCGGACGTTTCGCCGTGAGCGACGCAGCTCGCCTTCAGGCACTTTACGGTCAGATGACCTCGTGGCTGGAAGGACATGGCATCGAGCTTGCGGGCGTGTGGGCGAATTATTTCAGCCCCGATCAGATGCTGCGCCTAGCTCAGCAGGTGACGGCCCGTCTCAATACGGCGGTCAGCTTCCTGATCGTCGTCTTCATCTATGTGCTGCTCGGCCTTTTGGAGGTCGATGACGCCGGCATCAGACTTCGAACCTGGCAGCACGGCAAGTTGGGCGAAGTGCTGCTTGCCGGCAGTGCAAAAACGGCCGACAAACTCAGGCGCTATATGCTGGTGCGAACGCTGATGAGCGCGATTACCGGCCTGTTGGTGTGGGGCTTCGCTTGGCTTGTCGGGCTGCCGCTCGCTCCCGAATGGGGCGTCATCGCCTTCGCGCTGAACTTCATTCCCTTCATCGGCCCGCTGATCGCGACCGTCTTTCCTACGATCTTCGCCATCGCGCAGTTCGAGTCATGGCAGATGGCCGTCGTCGTTTTCGCGTGCCTCAATGTCATTCAATTCATTGTCGGCAGCTATCTCGAGCCACGGTTCGTCGGCAACGCGCTATCCATTTCGCCCTTCATTGTACTGTTCGCTGTCTTCTTCTGGGCCTTCCTTTGGGGTCTGGCCGGAGCCTTCATCGGCGTTCCGATCGTGATCGCCCTTCTCACATTTTGTGAGGAGAATCCGTCGACGCGCTGGATTTCTGACCTGTTCGGCGCGCCTGAGCCGGATCGCGGCGGGCTGGCATAGCCCCGTCCTCGCGCGTTGGATCGATGCTGCCACGAAGAACGACGCGTTGCGGTTCGAACAACGTGAAATTGCCGTCTGCTCCGGTGCCGGCGCTCTGAATGTAAAAATGCGTGTCGCGGTCGTCCGTCACATCCATCACGGGCGACGGAGCGGAGACAATAACGACGTCGCCGCAACTTCCGATCCAGTCGATATGACGATGCCCGTGCATGAGTATTGCCCGTCCGCCCAGCTGCTGCATCCGCCGCACAAACCACGTTCCATTGACGAGCGCGGTGCCAATGCGTTCCGAAAGAGCCTTTGCGGCCCGGGGATATTCGACGACGTGATGATGCAACGCTATGATCCATTTCGCTTTCGAATAGCGTCGCGCCAGCGTCTCGATGGCCTTTGTCTGTTCACGTGTCACGAGCCCGAGCGCATTGGTGAATGAGAAATGCGTTTGCGCGTTTGAATCCAGGAGTATGACGCCGAGCCCGTCCTCCGTCTTCGGAAGCATCACCATCGGAAACGCCTGCGGCCAAACGTTCGCGAGTTCCCATGTGCCGCGCATCGTCCCCCGGTCGGCAAAATCGGCAATGCGTTCGGCATAGGGCTCGAGAAATGCATTGAGAGTGGAGCGAGGTTCGCCCGTCGTGCCATCGACCACATGCACGCGCTCGCCCTGCAGCTCCGCGATAGTTGAGAGAGCGCGGATCTCGCGCAGACGCCTCTTCGGGCTTGTCGGCAAATCCAGTCGCGCTGGATTCGCCCTGTCGACGACATTCAGGTCGTGATTGCCCGGAAGCATGATCATCAATTCGGTCAGGTGCGGGTAAGGCGTGATCGCATCGAGGAACTCCGCCCACTCCGATGAACGTCCCGCATCGGTGATGTCGCCGCTGATCAAGATGATATCGAGCGGATCGTTCGCATGGATTGCGTCGAGCTTCGCCAACGCCGCCTTGAAGCGCTCGTTCCCCCTCGGACCGGAACGGCCGCCTTCAATCCGAAAGCCGAACCTTTCTCCGACGACGTGAATGTCGGAAAGATGCGCTACCCGCCAGATTTTCCCTGACGCTGGCGCCGATTCGAAACGCGGAAGATCGCGCGGCTGCGGCATCAAGGTATCCGCCAAGCCCCACATCAGTCCGGCGACGGCGAGGTAACCGGCAACGATGACGATGCTATTGTGCAAAGCTATGTGGACGAGAGTGGCTGGCGAAGAGAGATCGGCCAGCGTACCGGTCCATCGCGTGCTTGGCCAGGCGAGCGCGACCATCAAAATCGAAAGCCCGCAAATCAAGAGACCCGATACGGCGGCGCTGAGCGCGCGCGTCATGTCGCGCGAGCGTTGATCGGCGTCGACGGGCAGAAACCTCTCGGCGAACTGACGGAGCGCCTCGCGCGAGAGTGCGTAGGCAGGCTGCACGGCGAGCGCATTCAATGTCCAGAAATTCGCTTCCATCAGCCGCCACAGCGGCCTTCCGCCGAACCAAGCCAATCCGATCAGGACGATCAACAGCAGGGCTGGCACTACGCCCGAAAAAATCGCCGCCGCCTTCGACGAGACCGTGCCGATCCATATCGAGGCAAGAAGCGGAGCCACGCCGAGCAACAAAGCCGGCAAGACGATGAGAATTGCCCACGCAGCCAAGAGCTTCGGAATGCTGATCTCTGCCAACAGGCTTCCGGCTAGCGAGACGAGCGTCCGCCGTTTGGTGCTCGATGCGTCGTCCTCGACATCGCCTTCGCGCGGATCGACGATCGGGCGCATTGCTTGTCTCCGATAGCTTTTCAGAATGATCCGAACATCGTGCCTAGGATGATCACTGTTGCCAACGCGATAATGGCACCGACGATGGCAACCATGACGATATCAAAATAACTCTCCCGATGCGTCGTTCCGCAGACGGCGAGCACAGAAACAATTGCGCCGTTGTGGGGTAGGCTATCGAGCGTACCGGCGCCGATCACCGCAACGCGGTGCAAGAGAGCGGGATCAATGCCGTGTTGTGCCGCAAGGTCCATATAAGTAGGTCCAAGCGCGTCGAGTGCAATTGTCAATCCTCCCGACGCCGAACCCGTCAGCGCGGAGAGAACGTTGGTTGCGACCGCGAGCGAGACAAGCGGACCGCCCCCGATCGATAGCACCCAGTCTCGCACAACCGCAAAAGCAGGTAGCGCCGCTACGACAGCGCCGAAGCCGACGAGGCTTGCCACGCTCAAGGCAGGCAAGACCGAAGCATTAGCGCCAGCGTCCATGCTCTCGCGGAGAGCCGGCAGACGTTGCCGGTTGATGATGATGAGCGTCACGATTGCGGTAAAGAGCGCGACCACCACGGACCAGACGCCACCCACTGCCGAAAGAGACGTGGCTCCCCACCGGGGCTCCGCCAGGAACGTCGCGTCGTGTCGCGGCAAAACGAACATCGACATCAGAAAGTTGACGCCAACGACTACGATCAGCGGTAACGCCGCCACGAAAATGGGCGGTGAGGTTTCACTGAGATGACCGCGACGTATTTCCGCGGGATCGAATTCACGCGCAGTCGTGGCGAGTTCGCGGACCAGTGCATTATCCACCGCGTCATCGGCGGCTGCGGTCGAAACGCCGGCGCTTTCGCCAGAATGGCGCGCAGAGGTTTCGGCGCGGTTGAGCCACCACAGGCCAAAACCCAGCATGATAGCTGAAGCAATGATGCCAAGCCCTGGGGCGGCGAAAGGTGTCGTGCCGAAGAACGGCATCGGAATTGCGTTCTGAATAGCCGGCGTCCCCGGCAACGCCGACATCGTGAAAGTGGATGTGCCGAGGACGATCGCCGCTGGCATGAGCCGGAGAGGAATGGCGGCAGCGCGAAACAGGGCCCCAGCCATTGGCGCCAATACGAAAAACGCTACGAAAAGGCTGACGCCACCGTACGTCACGATGGCGCCGGCGAGCACGACGGCGAGTATCGCGTGCTCCTTTCCGAGCCGTTCGGTCATGGTGTTGGCGATTGCGGTAACCGAGCCACTGTCTTCCATCAGCTTGCCGAAAAGCGCGCCCAGCAGAAATATCGGAAAGAACTGCGCGAGGAATTGTGCTGCGCTCCCCATGAACGTTTGCGTCCAATGGGCGAGCAATGGTTCCCGCGCGAACGCAGCTGCAATAAGGGCGCCTGCGGGAGCTAGTATAAGAACGCTCCATCCTCTGAAGGCAAACCAGACAAGCAGACCGAGGCCGATCAGGATACCGATAAGACCCATCGCGTCATACTCCTTCAAGCAGCGCGTCGAGATCGAATGTGGGACGTCGGCCGACGTTCGTCCCATCCTTCTCAAGAAAGGACTCGGCCGAACGGCGTCCTTCGTCGCGCAGCATGCACAGGAATTCCCATTCAGCGTTTAGCTTCGAGGAGTAACCGAGCGTGGCCATTGCCTCGCTAGCGATGCGGTGGATGCGCATGCCTGCCCATAGCGCGCCTTCGGAGTTCCCTGGGTTCGCGATCTGCCGCAGCATCGCGATCATGCGTAGCTCTTTCATCAGGACGGCATTGAACGAAACTTCGTTGAGCCGATTGAGAATGTCGCGCGCCGATTGCGGTATCTCGCTCCGCTCGATCGGATTGATTTGAACGAGGATCGTGTCTTTGGAGGTGCATTCGCGAACGAGAGGCGTGATCGTGGGATTGCCGGAATAGCCGCCATCCCAATAGCTTTGTCCGTCGATTTCGACAGCCTGGAACAGCGTCGGTAAGCAGGCAGAAGCGAGCAGCACCTCCGGAGTAATGTCCGCGTTGCGGAACACTCGGCCGCGGCCGGTATGCACGTTCGTTGCGGTGACAAACAGTTTGATGGGCGCGCGTGCCAGCCGTTCGAAATCGATGTTCTGGGTCAGAATCTCGTGCAGCGGATTGGCACCGCCAGGATTGAGGTCATAGGGAGAGAACACGCGCGACATCAAATCCATCGCAATGAACATCGGCGAGGTGTCGAGCGTCCAGCGCCCAAGCATGACGTCGAGCGGCGTACGCTGAAAAGGGCTGAGCAGCGCCGCTTGAGATACGTGGCGCCAGTAGGTCTCCAAGGCGGCGCGCGCCCCTTCTGCACCGCCGCGCGTGTGACCATCGATCAAAACGGCAGCGTTCATGGCGCCGGCCGATGTGCCGGAGATGCCGTCGATCTTCAGCCAGGGTTCTTCCAGTAGGCGATCCAACACGCCCCAAGTGAAAGCGCCGTGCGAACCGCCGCCCTGCAAGGCGAGATCCACGGAACAGACATCGCGGCCAAGTTCCTTGCGAGCTTCGGATTTTGCGCTTGCCATCGTCGCTCACGTTGAAACTTGAACACCACTGAGCGCAGTGTAGAGAGCGCGCGCGGCGAATGTCTCTTGTTTAAATGAAAGTATTTATTGCCAAGCGCGCTATTGATTATCGAATTGTATCCATTGCGCGTGCTGTTCAAATTCTATCGCGCGATGGAAGGATTGCTTAGCCTTAACCTTCGCCGACGCGCACATCATCGCCAGCTTATGCCCCGGGGCTGTCTCGCCCGATCAATAAGGCTTCGAACTGACTGATCGTGTCCATCCCGCGGAAAGCCCACGGAAACTTCGACTCTTGCATTTACGCAGGGATAGCCGCCGAAATGCTGGCGATGGGCATTGGAAATGATATTGGGAAGATGATAAAATGCCGAAGAAACGCCATATCAGGCGAAAGACGCCATCGTCACGGCGAAAAAGGAGGGTGTCGTGTTTCGCCTAAACAGTATTTTTTCGGCCATCTTCGCACTGATGCTGCCGGTCGTTCTTTCGGGTGGCATTCGAGCCGAGAACCAGTTGCCCGACGATGGGTCCGCGTGGGCGAGCCTACGCAAGGAGGTTTTCGGCGCAAGTGCCATCGCCGACGGAAATGGCCTTGTCACGCTGCAGGCGCCTGACCGAGCGGAAGATGCGGCCATTGTTCCGATCACCGTTCGTTTGGCGCCGGCCATCGCGAACAAGGTGAAGTCTCTGACGCTCATCATCGATCAAAATCCGTCTCCCGTCGTCGCCAAATTCACCTATGGCGAGGCGTCGGGAGACGGCGAGCGGATTATGGGAACTCGGGTTCGCGTCGATCGATATACCTTCATACGTGCGATAGCTGAGACGCGTGACGGTCAGCTTTATATGACGCGGTCCTTTATCAAAGCTTCCGGCGGGTGCTCGGCTCCCGCGAGCCGCGATCCGGAAGAGGCCGAAAAAGCGATGGGAAAAATGCGGGTAAGAACCGCAATTCAAGCTGACGGATCGAGCCTCGGCGAGGTGATGATCCGCCATCCGAATATTTCGGGAATGGCGATTGACCAGCTCTCGGGAGGCTACCCGCCAGCGCGCTTTATCTCGAAGCTTTCTGTGACAACCGGCGGGAAACTCATCTTCGCGTTGGAAGGCGGTATCTCGATCAGCGAAGATCCGCATTTCCGGTTTTCATATGAGGCGAAGCCAAGCGATTCAATCGATGTCACGGCTGAGGACTCGATGGGAACGAAATTCAGTGGCCGCTCTGGAAACCCATCGTAGTCGAGAGCGGCGCGCCTCTTTCCCGGAAAGTCAAAAAATTCTGAAGGAATCGGCGAAGCTTTGAGCCGACAGGAAGAGTGAGCCCGATCAGCTTTTCTGAGATGCTCCGGCCTGACCTTGCGCACAATGCCAGTCGTTGTCTATTGGTGCCGCGAGGCAAAAGTCATCGAGTTCCAGGCCGCGGTTTTCGTTGACACAGCTCGCGCGTGCTGAATCTCTTGCTCCGGATTCGTCTCCACTAAGGCCCTCGTAAACCTTTTTGCCCATGCCGCTGAAGCTCCAGACCGGCTTGCACGACCAGGTCGTTGGTTCGGCGAAACAGCACGTGGCCGTCGACACGGTGATAACGAGCGTAACGAAGAAGCGGATCACGGAGCACCTCTAAGAATCGAACAAAACTGCCACCGATGTATCGCACGGAGGATAGGCCTCGTAGCCTAGGCCCGAAATGCTCCCGAGATTGAACGCGAGAAATTGGAATTACGCGCAATCTCTTTGCCAGCTTTTCCCGGCAAGAGGCCGCTTCTGCTGAGGCATCGTTTCATTTGCAACTGTTGCAAACTTGTTCCGGAGATTTTCTTCCGGATCAAAGCTCGAAAGGACGAAATGATCCCCGTGGAGCGATGACGCGCCGACGCAAGCAATGAGTTAGTATCAACCTGAGTATGCGGGTGAGCGCCCCGTATACTCGAAGCATTGATAAATACCGGCAATGCCGTCATGACGTTGGATATATCGCAGAGCATCCGCTTGATAATGCGGGAATGCTCCAGCACGAATAACACAACAAACAAGCCACCGAAGGGGAAAATCTGCGGCGAGATCGTGATTCGTCCGTACACAGCAAATTTTAGAAGTCTGAGGAATTTCTCGCCAAAGTTTACAAGGCCCATGAAGTAGGGATTAGCTTGAACTGACGATGTCCATTGCCAAAGTGACGATCAACCCTCGATATCACCGAGGCGTTGCTTTTCATCGAAGTGCGCCGCCCCGACATCCGATATTGCAAAACCGAATTTATTTTAGCCAGATCCGCTTCGCGCGCCCTCCATGCGAAACAAATGAGATCTGAACGATAAAAATAATAGCTCAACCTTCGATGCTAAATGTTCAGCCCTAGTAACGGGTTTCAGTGAGAGAGCGTCCTCACGATGCCGAAGCAAGTCAGTGTAGCGATTATCGGCGGTGGGCCTGGTGGATTATTTTCCGCTTGGCATTTGGCAGAGAAGGCCGGCTCCAGCTGCCAAATCACAATTTACGAAGCAAGCGAGCGTCTGGGAGGCAAGATCGCCACCGGACAATTCTCCGGTATTGGACCATACGAAGCCGGCGTTGCCGAGATCTACGATTACTCACGCATCGGACCCGATCCACTACGCGATTTAATCGTCAATTATCTCGGTCTAAAGGTCAAATATCTGCAGGGCGGCCCATGCGTTCTTGATGGCAAGATCGTTCCGACCTCCGACGATCTTGGGCGAGAGTTTGGGGAACGCACGCAAGATGAAGTGAATGCATTTTTGAAGCGCTGCGTCGATTTGATGAGCCCGGAAGACTATTATCTTTCCAATGCGCGAATGGATAACGAACATTGTTGGGCAAACGTCTCTGCCGAATACGTTCTAGCGACAGAGATCAAGGATGATGCGGCCCGGCGGTATGTGCGTGCTTCAGCTCACAGCGACGTTGCCGCTCCTCCCCATCTGACGAATGGGCTCAATTTTCTGAAGAACGTCGTCGTCGATATTGACGGCTATATGGATATCTTCTCCGTCGTCGGCGGCAATGAGCAGATCGTTACGGGGCTCGTCGAAGAACTCGATGCGGAAATACGCCTTGGTTCCAACGTCGTCGCGGTTGAGCCCTTGCCCGACGGTACATATAAAATCGAATTACAGGCCAATGGCGTTCAAGAGATAACAACTGCCGACCTCGTCATTGTGGCACTGCCGCTCACATCCCTTTCGACAATCTATTGGCGATCCGAGCCGCTGCAGCAGGCGATCGCTAGACACGTCGCATATTACGATCGTCCGGCTCACTATGTTCGAGCCACGCTGCTCTTCAAGAGACCGTTTTGGCGTGAGCATCTTCCCACAGACTGGTGGTACCTCGACGCGTTCGATGGTAGCTGCGTCTATGATGAAGGCGCACGAAATGATTTTTCGGCCTGCGGAGCCCTAGCCTTCTTGATCGCTGGCAATGCCGCGCTGGCGCTTGCGAATTTGTCCGATGACCGCATCGAGCGACTGTGCCTCGATGCCTTGCCGCCTGAACTCGCCGAAGGAAAAGATCTCATCATCGATCGGCGAATCCATCGCTGGATGGCGTCGGTCAACGCCATACCCGGCGGGCTGCCCGTACGACAACGCACAGATAGTCACCGCCCGGATCCCGAAAATCTCCCCGGACTTGTCTTGGTTGGTGACTATATTTTTGATGCGACGCTCAACGGCGCCTTTGATTCTGCGGACGCCGCGACAGACATCGTAATGGCCGAAATTCTGATCCGCCGCCGCGTGGAGCTTGGTGCGTCCGACAGGGAACCAGCACCGATAGCTGAAACTCTGGAGCAGCTGTGCCCCGTCTCGATTCTCGCCGACCTACTGAAGGTGACATGGGGCTTAGACAGAAATTCAAGGATACTGCACATCGGTGCTGGGCAGGGACGAACGGTCGCCGCACTGAGGGCTCTTGGCTACGACGCGATTGGTGTGGAGTGCAACAGACCTGCGATCGCACCAACTTCACCTGAAGTTGGTGACGTTAATGTCTATTGTGAGTTCGACGACTTGCCATTCAAAGACCAGTCCTTTGACGCGGTCATCGAGTGCGGGCTTTTCCGCCTCCCACAAAACAGGATTTCAAAAGCGATTGAGGAAATTCGGCGCGTAACACGGCATGGTCTCGTACTTGGATCCGTTGCAACAGATTTGCCGATTGATTTGATCGAGCGTCACGAACTTCTCAATAGTGTTGAGACGCTAGGCTCTCGGTGGGACTGGTCAGAGAAGCTCTGCGAAGCCGGCTTCAGTCACGCGCTCATGGACCCGGTGCTACTCAACGACGCCTGGAAGATCGCTGAAGCAGCGGGAGCCGGGCCCGGACATTGGTTCGAAGATGCGGAAAGCCTGATGTACTGCATCTACGAGTCCAAAAAAGTTGAAGTCCAAAAAGAACTCCCAAGCCTCATCTCACGCGATGACGTTTCGATCGCCGCCGAATAGTTCAAGGAGCACGCTATGCTAGATGTTCCCGTGCGAAAAAATGAAGGCATATCGGCGCGGGCTTGGACAATCACCTTCGAAGAAGGGAGCGATCCGCCCGATTCTGGCTCGATTATCATCACGCAGCCGCGCAATCTGATTGCCGTGATGACCGAACTCGAAACTGAGCAGATCGCCGCTTCGATGTCGACGGTGACTCCGGGTGCCTTGACCATCGTTTGCCTGCCGCTCGGCGTGAGTAGCCCCAAAAACATCGAGCGAGACGCGGAGACTTGGATGCGTGACGCCGCTGGCCAAACGGTCAGAGCAGGCGTGCGCACAGTCAGGGTGTTCTGTGCGCACGACCGAGCTTTGATCTACGCAGCCTCTGATCATATTCACTCCGTCATAGACGCCGTTGTTCGGTTCACCGTCGCACAACGCGAAACGATTGAGCTCGAGAAGGCAATGAACGCCGCATGGTCGTCGATCGACGCCGACGTCCCGCTGACTCGTTCTGTAACGCGGCACCGGCAGGCATATCAAAAGCATTTGGACGAAATGAACGAACGCTCGGCGCGCATGAAAGCCAAGCATCTCCGAATTTGCCGTGCACTGGAACAGCTCGATACGGATTCTGATGAGCTATCTCGGCGCGTCTTTTCGGAGCTGGTACTCGCCGGTGCGCTGTACGAGCGCGTCGAAGAGTTGGAAGACCCAATCGAGTTCGCATTAGAGCAGTATGAGATCGCCAACTCAAAGCTGTTCGAAGAAAAAAATGCGGCGAAAGAACGAAGAACCGCAATGATCGGACACTTCCTCGAAGCAGGAATTATCGTGCTGCTGCTTCTTCAATTGCCCTTTTTCAAATGAGCCCGCGAGCAGTCAAATGCCTGCTGGCCGGCGCATAGCCACAAACGGATAACCTGTGACAACGATGAGTAGGAGTTTTCAAATGGCCATAAAAACTCGGGCGCTTGGCTACGCCATCGCCTTCTCCTCAATCATGATGCTTTCGGCTCTCAACCCGCAGTTCCGGCACATTGTCGTTGCTGACGCATTTGCTGGCTGTGGTTACGATAATCGGAGTTGGGACGAGTTGCCCTATGGGGTGCGACGGGCTTGGGCTATGCTTGGCTATAGTCGCAGCGTCTGGGATTCAGATGGAACAACGCGTTCGGAGGGGGAAAGCTGGTCCCAGCTAACCGCGAGACAAAGGCAGGCTGCCGCGGCGCTCGGCTATTCACAGTCGTCCTGGGATAACGATTGTGGAGCTGCCGCAGACATCGACTAAGCCCGAGCTGGCGGATCGAAGTCCGGGCCCAATTGCAAAGTCGATGTCCGCATTTCAGGCTATCTCTGCATGCCCGTTGGGGCTCGTTGACCGCTTGGCATATCGCGAACTCAGCGCGCTTTCGATTGAAGATCAGGAAAGGAAGTTGCGAATTTCCTCGGCGATATGGTCAGCGTGTGTCTCGAGCGCGAAGTGACCTGTGTCCAAGAATTTGACCACCGCATTCGGGTTATCGCGCCTGAAGGCCTCGGCCCCCGGCGGCAGGAAGAATGGATCGTTCTTACCCCAGATCGCCAGCATGCGCGGTTTATGCATGCGGAAGTAGTCCTGGAATTTCGGATAGAGCGCGACGTTACTCTTGTAGTCGCCGAAGAGGTCGAGCTGCACCTCGTCTGATCCGGGACGCGCAAGGTAAAAGTTATCAAGTGAATAGCCGTCGGGGGAGACAGCAGTCGCATCCGATACACCGTGCGTATACTGCCAGAACGTCGCTTCCGGCGTCAGGAACTGACGAAGCGCCGCTCGATTGGCGTCAGAGGGATTCTTCCAGTAGGCCTGAATGGGGTTCCATCCCTCGCTCAGACCTTCCTCGTAGGCATTGCCATTTTGCGAGATGACTGCGGTGATGCGTTCAGGGTGCTTCAAGGCGAGGCGGAAGCCTGTGGGGGCACCATAGTCGAAAACGTAAATCGAAAACTTCTTGAGACCTATCACCTCCGTGAAGCGGTCGATGACGGTTGCTATGTTGTCGAATGTGTACCTGAATTTTTCTCGAGACGGCATGTCCGATTGGCCGAAGCCCGGAAGATCGGGTGCCACGACATGAAAGCGGCTGGCGAGAAGAGGGATGAGATCGCGGAACATATGGCTTGAGCTCGGAAACCCATGAAGCAAGAGGATTGTCGATCCGTCCTTCGGGCCTGCCTCACGATAGAAAACATTGAAGCCGTCGACATTGACCTTCTCAAAGCTCACTTTGGTCATCGTTATTCTCCGTTCTATCCGTTTAAATAGACTTTTAGGGGTTATCTATATGCGCGCGCTGTCTGCGCATGGCCGCGATCTCATCCTGCGACCGAGCACACGGCCTCAAGGATCGTGTCGGTGACCGTCGTTGGAGCAGTCACCAAAGGCGTGTGGTCGATTTTCTCGGAGCGGACTTTTGCGGCCATCCGTGCGGCCATGAAGTACTCGGTCGCCGGATTGATCATGCGATCTTCTTCGGCGATCAGAAACCAGGAAGGCCTCGATCGCCATAGGGGTTTGGGTGCCTTCTCCTGAATGCAGGCGACGTTGATCGGCCTTTGCGTTGCGGCGAGTAGGGCTAATCGCTCTGCCGCTGCGTGCTGCGCGAAAGCCGATTTGAAGCCGGCGTCCGGCATCCAGATAAATCCGTCGGCATCGGGCACAAGTTTCGGCGCGTCCGCATGAGGCGCCGCGCGATAGAAGATATCGGCGACAGTCTCGCCTTCATCGGGCGTCAACGCCGCGATGTAGGCGAGCGCTTCGATCCGCTCGCTTTTGGCAGCTGAGATAACCGCACCTGCATAGGCATGAGCTGCAAGAACGATGGGCCCTTCCGTTCGGGCGATAGCCCGGTCAAGAGCCGCAACGTCGTCTGAGAGGGAGGTTAGCGGAAGAGGAGCCGCGATGACCGAAATCCCCTGCCGCTGCAGGGGCGTGATCACATCGTTCCAACTCGAGCCATCGGCCCACGCGCCGTGAGCTAAAACCACATTCACGTTCCCTTTCGTCACGCGCCGATCCTCCATTGTAGTGTCGCAGCAAACAGATCAGGAATAACCATTGAAACAATATATAGACGGTTACAACGATCGGGTGTGTAAAACGACGGCCAATAACTTGTCAATAGACGTTTTGCTGGTTATGCCGTTGCGGCCTTATTGATTGCAGGTCAACCGCCATGAGTAACATCCGCCCAGCACCCATTTTCATCGCCGATGCCAAGGGTTTGGACTTCCTGAACTCCCTTGCCACGCCGGTTGATACCCCTGTCGAATGGCTTGGTTCCGGCGACGACCTCTTGGCGTGGCTCAAAGCGGCCGATCTCGTTCCAACGGATGTTCTTAAAACTTTAAAGGCCGGAGCCTTGCCGGGTGAATTGGATGCAGTCGCTGCGCAGGCCCGCTCGCTGCGCGAGTGGTTCCGCGGCTTCGTTCGAAAGCACAAGGGTAGAGCACTAAAGCCGAGTGCTCTACAGCAGCTCGACCCCCTCAATCGAATTCTGGAGCGTGACGAGGTCTTTGGCCAAGTCGCGCCGCGCGACCAGAACACCACGGTGACTCAAGGGTCATTCCTGATGTGGGTAGAGCAGCGCCGTTGGCGTTCACCGGAAAGCCTTCTTCAGCCGATCGCGCGAGAAATGGCGAACGTGATTTGCAACGAGGATTTCAACCTCGTCAGAGCCTGCGAGGGACATGCCTGTACGTTGATGTTCGTCGATCGCACCAAGAGTCACCGAAGGCGGTGGTGCAGCATGGCTGTCTGCGGTAACCGCGCGAAACAGGCCGCGCTTCGCGAACGATCAAGGTAACGTCTGAGCTGAACCTCAGTCGCCCGCGCGGTACCGGTAATGCCGGCATCTGACCCAAATGCAATGCATGCATGTATGCAAGGTTGAGCCCCGGCCCTATTCGGCAGCCGATCCCAATCGGCGGCCCGTCGACTGCGGTTGGAGCGCAACGACCGTAACATAAGTGTCATCCTCACCCGATAGGGTCAATGTGAGGAGTTGCCTTCTGCTGGCTAACTTGTGTCGGGGAGGCCGGTCACCTTCGTTGCAACCATCCAGAACAACGTGATCGCCTCTCCATGTCCGAATGGAGAACGGAATTGCGTGCCGGTTCGGCGTTGAGTTGCGTACCGATCGCAGGTCGGGTGTTGGTGTATGTATTGGTTGAGGTTTGGCCGCATCCGCGCGGGTAGGGATTGGGCCGGTCAAATGCCGCACGGAGCCATATTCATGCGTCTCCAGGCGCTCACCAAAGATCTTATGGGACGAGCAGCGCGATGGCGCGGAGCAAGAGCGTTGCGGCGGTCCATCGCCATACTCCTCGCGATCGTCTGTGCCACGCCCGCGATCGAATCCGTGCAGGCACAGACATCGCCGCCGCCATACGAGGAAAAAAGCAAAACTGGGCGTTCGATGGAATTCGACATTCCAGCCCAGTCTCTTGAACTGGCGTTGAGTACCTTCGGCGCCACGACACAGATACAATTATTTGTTGATGCCGAATTGACCGCGGGCCGCCAGTCGGCAGCGCTGAAAGGCATTTTCGTTCCAGAGATTGCTTTGAACAATCTGCTGGCCGGGACGGGCCTTGCCGCTCGCGCCATCGATGACCAGGGATTTACGCTGGTGTCTCTCTCGACCAGCGCCGCAGGAACGCCGGCTCGTGATGCGGCATCGCCGATGGTACTGCGGTTCAATCGCTATTCCGCGGCGCTTCAAGATGCCATGCGCAGCGCGCTCTGTCAGCGTGAAGAAACGGCACCAGGATCCTATCGGGCTCTCGTGCGCTTCTGGATCGGTGGTTCCGGCGCGGTCGCACGCACCGAACTCGTGACGTCTACGGGAGATGGTCGACGCGATGCCTTGCTAGTGGCTGTCTTTCGAGGTCTTGCAATCGGCACTCCACCGCCCGCTGATATGCCTCAGCCCGTTACATTGCTTGTCACATCTGATGCGCGATCAGCCGGATACTGTTCCGGCGTTCGCCGCGCCCTTTCTCGTGCGGCCATGCATGGTGAGCCCGCACGATGACGGAAACCATCCTGACCATGCTGCGTCGGCTCCTGGTCGACGACTACTACGGCTTGAAACAGCGGCTCGCACGCCGTTTCGGATCCGCCGACTTTGCCAGTGAAGTGCTGCATGAAGCCTGGATGCGTCTTGATCGTATTGATGCGAATGCTTCAAGCGCAGCCGTGCATAATCCCAAAGCCTATCTCTATCGCATCGCGCTGAACGTTGCGACGGATCGGCAGCGCGCCGACAAGAGCTGGCTCAGCAAGATCGAGATCGAGGCGCTCTATCGGCGGGCACAGGACGATCTCGATCCCGCCCGCATCGTGGAAGCGCGCCTCGAACTCGATGCCCTCGCCAACGCGATCAACGAACTCCCGCCCCGCCGCCGTGCGGTCTTCATTGCGGCGCGCCTTGAACATCTGCCGTACAAGGTGATCGCCGAACGCCACGGGATTACGCTGCGGGTGGTCGACCGTGAATTGAAGGCCGCGCTCGATCATCTCAGTGAGGTTCTGAACAAAAATCCACCAGCAGGGGGCGGAACAGGCGCTCCCGAAGCGTCTAAGATATGACACGGATATTTCAAGCGGTCCCGCGATGATGGGCGAAACCTTTACAGTCATGAATGATTCCAACCGCCGCAATCCGGAAAACGAAGCGTTGCGCGTCGAGGCGTTGGCTTGGTTGCGGCGGCTCAATAGCGGCGAAGCGACGGCGCGAGACCTCGAAGAACTGGAAACCTGGCGCGCTAAAAGTCCGGCGCATGCCAAGGAATTTGCCGGGGCGGCCTTGCTCTGGACTGTGTTGGGGGAAGCGGCGCAGAAAGCCGAAGCCGATCGTTCTCATTCTCTGCGCTCGACGGTAGAGGCGTTTCCGGCGGGGACTCCGCGTCTGGCACGGCGCGCTTTTCTTGTCGGCGGCAGTGCGCTGGCCGCATCGGCAGCAGGTGCCCTTGTCATTCGGCCGCCCCTCGATCTATGGCCATCCTTTTCCGAGTTCGCCGCGGATTATCGGACGCGGACAGGTGAACGACAGCAGATCGATGTCGCAACTCACGTTTCGGTTGAAATAAATACGCGGACCAGCATCGATTTGCTTGCCACTTCTGGCGGTGCCACACAAATCGAGCTTCTTGCGGGAGAGGCGGCGATCGCAAAGCGCGATGATGCCTTGCGTGAATTGGTGGTCGTTGCCGGAAGTGGTCGTGCCGCAGCAACCAGGGCGTCCTTCAATATTCGTAAGGACGGTTCGTTGGTCAAAGTCACATCTATCAATGGCGAAGTTCAGGTTCGGTGTCTGAACAGCACCGCCACTATTCGCGACGGTCAGCAGATTGCCTATGATGAACGCGGGCTGGGCGAGGCCGCGGTCATCGACCCGGAGGCAATTACGGCCTGGCAGCGTGGCCTGCTGATTTTCCGGCGAGCATCACTGTCGAATGTCATCGACGAGGTGAATCGTTACCGTTCCGGCCGGATCGTCCTTCTCGACGCCAAGCTCGGGCAACGGCAGGTCGTAGCCAACTTTCGTCTCGACCGCATCGACGACGTCATCGATTTCATGTCGAAGGCCATGAATATCCGCACCCGGTCGTTGCCCGGCGGCGTGGTTCTGGTGGGCTGAGGCCTCGGACCAAATGGCTTCTGGGTATGGAAATCAACCCAGCCGACGACACCAAAAGTTTTTTCGCCGACGCGGTGGATTCGACGATCTCAATCCGTCTTCGCTGTGAATGGAAAGCAATTCCGCGCGAAGGGACTCATAATGCCAAGCGATAAAGCCCGTCGGAACCAGGTTCGTCACGATATCCGCACGCCGAAGGTGGGTTTTTCGAGCCTGGGTGGCGAGGCCTTGCGGCGCGCGTTGTGGGCGGGAACCAGCGCCGCCGCTCTGGCGCTGGCGTCGCCGGGGGCTGCCGCCAATCCGCTGGCGAGCGGGAACAACCTGCCGACGCCGTCGGCGGCGGCGATTGCGGCGGCGCAGTCCGGTCAGCAGGAGGCGGCGCGGGCGGCGCGGGCGGCGCAGAACGTGCTG